>JAHEIL010000003.1:15386-57993 GCA_024639405.1 Crocinitomicaceae bacterium
ACATTCCCATTGACTTGACCATTGGTATTCATCGTGTTTTGTTGCTGATTTCCTGAAACTTGTAAATTAGTTTGATTAGATTGAACGGGTGGTGTTGATGTAACAATCTGAGTTGTCACAGGCGCATCTGAATAAACCGCATAATTGTCTTGTCTATAATAAACTACGCCTGTTTGTTGTAAAGCACCATGCGTTGGTTCCATGCTCAACAATTGTAATTTTCCTTTTCCTTTTTTAAAAATGATGCGCGTTGTAATATCTGAAGGAGCATCAATAAAAAAGTTTTTATCAATATCGGCTGTTTTACCATCAGCGAAAATCAATTTTGTAGAATAAGCACCATTTTTCAATCCACTCACATAAACATTCGTTTGAGGAATGGAATTTTGTTTAATTCCGTTTAAAATAACATAAAATGCTTGTCCATTGTTATTAAAAACTGTGAAATTACTTTGTGAAAAAACACTAAAACTAACCATTAGTGCAACAATAATCATACTTACT
This sequence comes from Crocinitomicaceae bacterium, assembly GCA_024639405.1. Classification (GTDB taxonomy): domain Bacteria; phylum Bacteroidota; class Bacteroidia; order Flavobacteriales_D; family Crocinitomicaceae; genus M0103. The sequence continues at coordinate 15,891 of JAHEIL010000003.1, forward strand.
TTCATCCTATTCGATTTATTAATGGCTTAAAAATAATTAAAATAATTAAGTTAAAACGCACGAAATGATCATTTTAATTCTATTATCTTGGAGATGATAAACATAATTTATTAAATTTTAACAAAATATATAGTACCTTGTTATACATAGTTCTTTACAAAATTGTAAATTTGTAAAAAATTAATACAATGAGTTTAGAAAACACACAAGCTCAAATGCGAAAAGGAATTTTGGAATATTGCATACTTTCGATCTTAAACTCGAAAAAAGAAGCGTATCCATCTGAGATTTTAGACACATTAAAAGAAGCAAAGTTAATCGTGGTCGAAGGAACACTTTACCCTCTATTAACTCGTTTAAAAAATATGGAATTATTACAATATCGCTGGGAAGAATCATCATCAGGTCCACCCAGAAAATACTATGCACTAACTAAAATTGGTCACGCATTTTTAGAAGAATTAAGTGAAACTTGGAAAGAATTAAACATTGCCGTAACTAAAATAACGGAGAAAAATTAAAACAGATGAAAAAGACTATTTCAGTAAATTTAAAAGGCACAAACTTCATCATCGAAGAAGATGCGTACAATCGTTTAGAAACTTACTTAACAAAATTAGCCTCTAAACTAGGTTCTGATCCAGGTAAAAATGACATCATTGAAGACATTGAATTACGAATTGCAGAATTATTCAATGGATTATTGAATGATCGAAAAACAGTGATTGAAGATGAGGATGTCGCTCAAATACTTGTAAATTTAGGAGACCCAAGTTTATATGTCAGTGATGAATTTGAAGAAAACAGTTCAGGTACTGAACAAAAAGCAAGTGAATCGTTTAAAAGACGCTTATTTCGCGACACACAAAATGGTTCAATCGGAGGAGTTTGTGCTGGTTTAGCACACTATTTTACCATTGACATAGTTATTGTTCGAATCATCTTTGCAGTGTTATTTTTCATTGGTGGTTTCACAATTCCTTTGTACATTTTATTGTGGATAATATTACCTGAAGCGAAAACATCGATCGATCGTTTACAAATGCATGGCAAAGCTGTAACAATTGATTCTGTTAAAGAAGAAATTGAAAATGCAACGGAATCTATAAAAACCAAATCCAATCAATTTGCTAAAAACTTTACACAGAACAAAGATAAATTAGCTGCAATTGGTAAAGTGATACGCGTCATTATTGGTTCAATTCTTATTTTTAAAGCAATTGGTATAACTATTTTACTTTTCACATTATTCTTTGTTGGATTTGCTATTTTTCCTGGAAACGAAAATGGTCATTTAACGTTTCAAGAAATGGGTGCTTATTTTTTAACAAGTGATTTTGATTTTACATTATCAGTAATTACTGTATTAGTAGCTTCTATATCGCTGATTTTGTTTTTACTAATTCTTGGATTAAAATTATTATTAAACATTCAAACAAAATGGACAAAATACACTTTGATTTTATTATTTACGGCAGGAATAATAAGTATTTTCAGTGCAACAATGATTGGTATTAATACGGCAAAAGATTTTGCCATTAATGGTGAAATTGAACGTACAATCTCAACACTTGATACTACCATTTTACATATTGAAAACAACCGCATTAGTCCTTTCAAAATTGGTGAAGAATTTACTGTGAAATCGGATGGATTCAATGAATTCATTCACGTTGAAAAAAACCGATTCATTCGCAATGGTATTGAAATTGAATACAGACGTTCAAAAGACAGTTTGTTTCACATCATTCAAAATTTATCAGCGCAAGGTTCAACACACCAAGCTGCATTAAAAAAGGCAAGAAATATTGAACATTTCTGTAAACTTATTGATGGAAAATTAGTGATTGCAACAGGCTACTTCTTCCCTATTCGTGATAAAATGAGATTTCAAACCTTGAAATTAATTATTGAAATACCTGCTAACAAGTCGGTTGAGTATAATGGAAAAATGATTCAGTTAGAATTAGATCAGAAAGAAGAATGGGATTCTAGCGATCCTCAAGAAGAAGAATATTCAGAGAATGGTTTCCTCTCTCCTTCAGGAAATTATGAACATTGGGATTAATGGATGTTGAACGCCAAATTATCACTAAATTTGGCGTTCATGCATTATGCCATTGTCGACATAGAAACAACCGGTGGGAGTCCAAAAACTTCTAAGATCACTGAAATAGCGATTTACAAACACGATGGCGAAAAAGTCATTGATGAATTTGTGACTTTGGTTAATCCTGAAATGAACATTCCTGAATTCATTGTTCGGTTAACAGGAATCAAAGATAGCATGGTTCAAGATGCTCCAAAATTTTATGAAATCGCCAAACAAATTATTGAATTTACAGAAGGTTGTACATTCGTTGCACACAATGTTGGTTTCGATTATGGAATCATCCGCCAAGAATTCAAAAATTTAGGATACGATTATAGACGAGAACATTTATGTACTGTTCGTGCATCGCGTTATGTAATTCCCGGTCATTCATCCTACAGTTTAGGAAAACTTACGCGTGAATTAGGCATTGAAATCAATGGGCGACACCGAGCAGGTGGAGATGCTTTGGCTACAGCCGAATTATTTGGATTATTAGTCAAAAAAGATCCAAGCGGACTCGCTACATTCATCCAAAAAGAAGTCAATCCAAAGGTTTTACACCCAAACTTAAACATCGAATCATTGGAAGAAATCCCAGCGAAAACTGGCGTTTATAAATTCTTTAATGAATTCAATCAATTGATTTATGTTGGGAAAAGTAAAACTATTAAAAACCGTGTAGAACAACATTTACGCAATTCTAAAACTTCTAAAGGTGCGAAAATGATGAAAGAAATTGCGCGAATTGAATATGAATTAACCGGTTCCGAATTGATTTCTTTGTTGTTAGAATCGCAATTAATAAAACACCACAGGCCGATTTTCAATCAACAATTGAAAAAAAATAAATTTCCATATGGACTTTTTGATGTAGAAGATGAACAAGGCTATTTGAACTTCTCCGTTGCCTTAACGTCAAAAACTTCATCTATTCCTTTAGTAAGTTACAGCTCTAAAAATGATGCCATCTCACATTTAACAAAGTTGTGCGATGATTATTCATTGTGTCAGAAATTATGTGGACTTTACCCAACAAAATCAGCTTGTTTTCATTATTCTATTAAAAAATGTGAAGGTGCTTGTATTCAAGAAGAAGAAACATCAGTATACAATGCAAAAGCAGAAGCGCTCATCAACAAACTAACATTAAACGGGGATTCGTTCTACATTATAGAAAAAGGCCGTGAGAAGAGCGAAAAAAGCCTAATATTAATTGAACGTGGTATATTAATTGGATTTGGATATGCACCTTATCATTTCAATGGCCATCAATTACCAAAATGGAAACGGTTCATTCAAGAGTTTCCTGAAGATCGCGATGCTAAAACAATTTTAGGAAGTTATTTAAGATCAAATCCTACCATTGAAATAATTCGATTTTAAACCGAAAATCAACTTTTTTTAACTATTTCAACATAAAAAAAGCCGACTTATTCAGTCGGCTTTTTTTTAATCTATTTATTTCAATTACGCTTTTAAACGTTTTGAGAAGTCAATTAAGATTGGTGTCGCAACACATAACGATGAATACGTTCCGATAATTACACCAACTAATAAGGCGAATAAGAAACCTTTAATCGCTGGTCCACCAAAGATGAACATGATTAATACAACAACAAATAATATCATCGAAGTATTAAATGTACGACTTAACGTTGTATTCAATGATTTGTTAATGATATCATAGTGGTGATCATCTTCTTTACTGTTACGTAAATTCTCACGAATACGGTCAAATACAATTACCGTATCATTCATTGAATAACCAATAACAGTTAAGATCGCTGCAATAAATGCTTGATTTACATCTAAACTAAATGGTAAGTAACCATGTAATAAAGAGAAAATAGAAATAACGAAGAATGCATCATGCGCTAAACCTACAATCGCACCAATCGAATACTGCCAGTGACCGAAACGCAATAAGATGTATGCGAAAATTGCTAATAATGATAATGAAATTGCTAAAGCTGAAGAAGTCCATAATTCACTTGAAACTGAAGCAGAAATACTTCTTGATTCTACGATTTCGTAACCACCCATTTTAGCTTTACAATTATCTAAAGCACCTTTTAGTTTCTCAGTAACTTCATTTGTTGCATTATCGTTTTTCAATTTGTAGTTGGTAACGATCTCTACATTGTAATCATTAGATTTAGTTTTCAAATCAATCGAAGAAATCTCTCCATTTTCAACAAATACTTTTTCTAAGTTTTTACGAATCACTTCGATGTCAGCTTTTTGTTCAAATTTCGCAACGAAAGTACGACCTCCTGTAAATTCAACACTTTGTTTTAAACCTCTACCAAACATCGAAACAACTCCTAAAATTGTAACAGTGATTGAGAAGATGTAGAAATACTTACGTTTTCCAACCCAGTCAAAATGGAAGTTTTGGAACAATCCTTTCGACATATTTGTATTGAAAGAAATTGTTTTACCTTTTGTCAACCATCCAGTAATCACCAATTTAGAAATGATAATTGCAGAGAACATTGATGTGAAAATACCAATGATTAAGGTAGTAGCAAATGATTCAATTTCACCTGTTCCAAATACTTTCAAGATAATCGCAACTAATAAGTGAGTAACGTTTGCATCAATAATTGAAGGTAACGCTTTTTTGAAACCAACATTGATAGATCCTTCTAAATCCAATCCTTTTGCTTGTTCTTCACGAATACGTTCAAAAATCAAGATATTCGCATCGACCGCTGTACCAATTGTTAAAACGATACCAGCAATACCAGCTAACGTTAATACCGCACCAAACGAAGCTAAACTTCCGAAGATAAACAATACGTTTACTGCTAATGCAACGTTTGCTGCTAAACCAGCTTTTCCATAATAGAAGTACATGTATAACAATACAGCTAAGAATGCAAAACCAAATGAAATCAAACCAGCTTTTGAATTTTCTGCTCCGATTGTTGGTCCAACTTTTGTTTGTTCTTTAATAACACATGGTGCTGGTAAAGCTCCACCATTTAACAAACCTGCTAAATCTTTCGCTTCATTAATGTCAAAGTTACCTGAAATCTGTGTGTTTCCACCAGTAATAGGATTGATCACACGTGGCGCACTGTAAACAACATCATCCATTGTAATTGCTACAATTCGATTTACGTTATTATTTGTCATATCAGCCCATTTATCAGAACCATCATTGGTCATTGTTAAATCAACTGTAATTTTACCCGATTGATCATCGTAACCTGTACGTGCATTTTTAACATCTTTTCCACCTACCAATGATTTTCCATTTTCAGGAACACGGATAGCGTATAATGTATATGCTTTTTCTTTAGAGTTTGCAGCAACTTGCTCTAAATCTGCTGACCACATAAATTTGATATCAGCTGGAAACAAATCCAAAATATCGTTTCTTTTTAAAATTGCGCTAACTGCAGCTTTATTTTCAGCAGCTACATAACCTAAAGCATAATCTCCAGCAGGTTTAACCATTTCAGCTAATCCTTTTTGAGAACCACCTAGTTTAGAAGTCAATGACTTAAGAGAAGGAGTTGCTTTTGCTTTTGTTTTTGATGTATCGCCTACAATTGTTGTATCTGAAACTACTTCTTCTGTTTTCTCTACTTCTTTTTGACGAGATAAAACACCAGCTTGTTGCCAAGTACTTGCAATTTCACTTGGGAAATACGTTTCGAAGAATTGTAAGTTCGCAGTTGATTGTAATTTATTAGCAACTGTTGCTTCATCTTGAACTCCTGGTAACTCAATGTACAAACGGTTGTTTACCGCATCTTTTTGAATGTTAGGTTGCGCAACTCCAAATTGGTTAATACGTTTCCCCATAATTTGCTCAACTCCATCCATTGATGAAGAAGCAATTTTTCTAAAGAACGCATCAACGTCAGCATCGGTTGAGTTCAAACCTAATTCTTCTGTTTCACTTGTATTCAATAAACGAACAACTTTCATTCCGTTGTTCATTTTTGCACTTTCCTTGATGAACGTTGAAATAAAATCACCTCCAACAGTTGCATATTTGTTAACTGCACTATCAAAAGGGCGTTTGAATTTCAAATCACGTGGGTTGCGTGCATAATTCATTACTAAGTCTGGCAAGGAGATTTCCAAAGTTACACTCATCCCTCCTACTAAGTCCAAACCGAAAGCTAAACTACGTTTTTTCGTTTCAGAGAAAGTAGATCCAAAAATTGGATAAACTTTGTTCTCAGCTTTTTCTTTTAAAATCTGATTGATAAAAGCAGCTTTCGCCAACTCCATCGATTCAGGTTTAGAAAAATCAACACTTGTGTTATTTGGTAAAACACCAATATTATTTGTACTCGCAGCTTCTTTCTTAAGTGCTAATACTCTTTCATTTGCTTCCTTGATTGATTTATTCTCAACATTAGTGGAAACCCAAGTAAACGATAATTGGTAAAGACAAACAGCCGTTAGCAATATCGTTAAAAACCAAAAAAATCCTTTGTTACGCATTTCGTAAAACAGTTAGTTATTATCTATTTAAGCCCGCAAATATAGGATTTAGGATTGTTAAAGTCAATAAACTTTTGCATCTATTTCGATAGTTTATTAACAAGCTGTTGAAAAACGCTACTTTTTTAAGTGCAAAAACTAAATCAACATTCGTTTAAAACAAAGTTAATCAACTCTTTAGAGAAATTTCCCCAGGAATTTTTAGATTTTTCATCTCGAATATTTTCTTGGAAAATTTCAACTTTTCCTTTCGTAAAAACATCTTCTATTGCCAAAACAAGTGCTTTTTCATCATTTGGAGGTACAATTATTCCTGTTTTTTCATTTTCAATTGCCTCTGCTAAACCACCAACATTGGAAGCGATTATTGGTACTTCAAAATGAAAGGATGTCGCTGTAATTCCAGATTGAGTAGCGGTTTTATAAGGCAAAATACATATATCAGTTGCAGAGAAATATTTCGTAACCTCATCATCAGGAATGTATTGATTGAAAAAATATATGGACGAATTGGCACTTTTCAAGATCAACTGATCGTATTTATCAGTTTTACCATATACTTCACCAACAATGATCAATTGATACTCATCTGAAAGTTGATTGAAACTTTTCAATAACACATCCAATCCTTTGTAGTCGCGAATCAAACCAAAAAACAAAAGCGTTTTCTTGTCCAGTGCAACTCCTAATTGCTCCTTTGCCACTTGTTTATCAATTTTTTCTCCAAAATGATCGTACCACGGATGTTGAATGTGTTTAATTTTTGCAGTGGGCTGAATACTTAATATTGCTTGTTCAACAGCTTTTGACAATACTATAAAATGTGTGTATTGACTCAAAAAAAGACGATTTAATGCAGCATCAAAAAAACGTTTTTCATGGGGGATTAAATTATGTACCAATGCAATCTTCTTGGTTTTTCTTGGAAGCACCTTTGCAAACAACGCTGAAAATACGCTGAAAAATGTCATCCAATAGTTGAGTATAAAAACTTCTGGTTGGGATTGTTTTATTTTTTTTGCAGCTGAAAAATAAGTAAAGGGATTAAATGTGGAAACAATTCGCTCAGCATGTATTCCCTTGTTTTCTGTTGTAACATATTGAGAAGTTCCAGGGAATAAAAAATCTGGGTATTGTTTTTTAAATGTAAACGCATTAACGGAATGTTCTTTTTCTAATTCTTTAGCTAATCGTTCATTGAATTGAGCGATCCCACCTCTAAAAGGATGAAATGCAGAAAAAATAGAAATGCGTAGTTTTTTCAATGTATTAACGTAATTTATTCGATTCCGTAAGATACAAGTGTATAATACAATTCTTTTCCTTTTTTAATAGTGTTTTTATCAAAATTGGCAATGGTATTGTCTTTAAAATACTTGTAAATTAACCCAACATTTTTTGCATAAACATCGTATTTTACACGATCATCAACCAGTGAAAAGAAATTTTGTATATCTACTTTTAACGTTTTATCAAATACTTGATTTCCTATTGTAAAAGGCTGGTCAATTGCTGCATATTTTGCATTGATTTTAGAAGAAACATTGAACATGTTGATGTTCCACACTTTTTCATATGTCGGTTTAAAAACGAGTTTAACAATGCGTTGGTTTTCTTCCACTAGTTCTGCTTTGTTATTTTCAATAAGTGTTGTCCAAACATCTTTTAAAAGCCAATTATCTTGAATAGAATCGCGTGTGTAACGCAAAAATTTACGGGTAATGCGACCTGAATTATCGATGAAAGTATCTCCGATAACTGTTTTTAATTGGTAATAAGTTGTATCGTGCTGAACCGCTTGATTTTCGTCATGTTCAATATCTACAACATCATAAATACAAAATCTTCCAGGTGTCAAATCGTAATATTCGTAATCAAACGAAATTTCTTCAGTTGTATCTTTTTCACACGCTAGCAAGAACAATAGAACCGAACTAAAAACGACAAAATTTAAAAAAGTGCTTTTCATGATTCTAGCTTATTCGTTTGGATCAATTCCTTTTTGTTTTAACACTGCTAATTTAGCTTCCAATGCTTTACCTTGGAACAATACACCATTGTAATAGTATTTTTTTCCAATTTGCTTGCCCGCTTCATCGAAGCCAAATGACCAACCGTGCAACAAGCCATTTTTGTAACGTTCTCGTGCAAATACCTTCCCACTCGCATAACAACGTTCCCAAACACCTGTTTTTTTTCCGTTTGTGTATAAACCCTTTTCCTTTATCGCTCCTGATTCGTAGTATTCAGTGAATTCTCCATTGATTATTCCTTTAACATAACTTTCAGTGGATAAAATCCGTGGCGATTTTGTCTGTTCGTTCCATGCTTTATAAAAACAAACTCTTTTCCCATTTAACTGATCATTTGTATACGATTCACCAGAAATTAAAAAACCTGCTTCATTGTAATTGTACCACAAAGAATCTTTCTTCAAATTTTTATAAATCCCTACACTCATTAACTTGCCATTTTCATGGTACATTTTTGCGACAGAACGATTTGTATTTGCTTGGTGTTCAATTACTGCTTTTACTGAATTACTTAAATAATAATAAGTAAACGTTCCAACAGGTTTATCATCTTTAAATTCACCTTTGTATTGTAATATTCTAGAATTTGGATACGTTTTACTCCAAGCTCCTTGTTTTTTTCCTTTTGAATCTGTTACATTTTGACCAAAAACAAAATTACAAGTCAATAAAAGTGCAATTAAAATCTTATTTATCATGGCTTAACCTATTAAATGTGCTAAATCAATTAAACTATTCACTGTTACATCTGCTTCAACATTTATAGGCTCAACCGTTTGAATACGAACGGTTTTCATTTGCAATGATTTTCCAAATAAAATATCTGAGTCAGTATCTCCAACCATGATTGATTTTTCAAAGTTTATCGCTTGAAATTCACTTTTTGCTTTTAAAGCCATTGCTGACGATGGTTTTCGAGTTGAATTTTCCGCGTTTTTTAATTCTGGAGCAAAATAACATTGTGTTATTCGCCCACCGTTTTCTTCAATTTTTTCAACCATAACACGGTGAATGTCCAATAAATCAGCTTCAGTCATTATCCCTTTTCCTATTCCTTGTTGGTTGGTGACTACAAAAATATATTGGAAGACTTTGTCAAAAACAGCAATTGCATCTAAAACTCCTTCTTCAAAAGAAAATTCACTTTTTGAAGTAATGTAACCGCCCATTTTTCGTTGATTTATAACTCCGTCGCGGTCTAAAAAAAGCGTCCAAGAAGCATCAATGTTCCACGCTTTCATCCGTCAAATATTTTTCAATCAAATAAACGTTACGTGTGGACGAATTTCGTCCAATTAATTCTGCTAGAAATCCAACCAAGAAAAATTGTACACCAATAATCATCGCTGCAAGTGCTATGTAAAATTCTGTTCGTTGAGCTATTAACTTAGCCGCATGATCAAAAAATAATTTATCAATGATTAAATAAAATGAAAATCCAAATCCAATCAAAAACATCAATGTTCCAATTGCTCCAAAGAAATGCATCGGTTTTTTACCAAATTTTCCCATAAAAACAACGGACAATAAATCCAACGGACCATTCAAAAAACGGTTAATACCAAATTTTGTTACTCCAAATTTTCGTGCTTGATGAATTACAACTTTCTCGCCAATATTAGAGAAACCAGCATATTTTGCTAGTGCAGGAATGTAACGATGCATGTCACCATACAATTCAATACTTTTAACTACACTATTTTTGTAAGCTTTTAAACCACAATTAAAATCATGCAAGTATATTCCTGTTAATTTTCGTGCAGCCCAATTGTATAATTTGGTAGGGATTGTTTTAGAAATTGGATCATACCGTTTTTGTTTCCAACCAGAAACAACATCATAATCTTCTTCAACAATCATTTTGTACAAGGCTGGAATTTCATCCGGTGAATCTTGTAAATCAGCATCCATTGTAATTACAACATCACCTTTACATATTTCAAAACCTTTCTGAAGAGCTGCAGATTTCCCATAATTTCGTTGAAATTTAATCCCTACTACATTGGAATCTTTTAAGCGTAAAGCTTCAACGACATCCCACGATCCGTCTTTACTTCCATCATCAATAAAAACAACTTCATATGTAAAACCATTTTCTTGCATGACTTTCTGAATCCATGAATGTAATTCAGGTAACGATTCCACCTCGTTATACAATGGAATGACAATCGATAATGCCTTTTTATTTTTCAACTCTTTATTAATCATAGTACACGACAAATATACAAAACGTACGAAAAGTAAACTAATTGTAGATTCAATAACTTTTCACAACACCTTTACTAGTAAACCTACAATATAAAAAGTGCAGCAATTATGAAAATAACAATAATGATAATGTATTGCCAAACATCAACAAAATAAGGGTAAATTGATTTCAATCGTTTTTTTAATTTCATCATGCAAACATACTAAAAATGAACAAATTCATCAGTTTATTCTGTAAAAAATCAAGCCTACTTTTTCTTTATTTCTTCAAATGCATCCAACCTATTACAACGAATTTTGAATTAAAAATCATACCAACCATAATTTTGAAAATCGAACTAAGGTTTTTACTATCTTTGTGTCGTTAAAAATTGGCTATGGCAAAAGAAAAAAACACTCAAAATTCACAAGAAATTGATTTTCAAAGCTTCAAAAATGAAGTATTGAATGATTACAAATTAGCTTGTATTTCTCGTGAAGCTTCTTTACTTGGAAGAAAAGAAGTGCTTACTGGAAAAGCAAAATTTGGGATTTTCGGTGACGGAAAGGAATTAGCTCAAATTGCTCTTGCCAAACAATTTAGAAACGGAGATTTTAGATCTGGTTATTACCGTGATCAAACTTTAATGATGGCGAATGAACAATTAACCGTTCAACAATACTTTGCTGGATTGTATGGTCATACCGATGAAGTTGTAGAACCACAATCTGCTGGACGTCAAATGGGCGGACACTATTCAACTCGTAATTTAGATGCGAATGGTGAATGGAAAAATTTAATGGAACAAAAAAATAGTTCTGCTGATATTTCTCCAACCGCTGGACAAATGCCGCGACTATTAGGTTTAGCTCAAGCATCAAAGGTTTATAGAAATCATCCAACACTTAAAGACATTGAGCATTTTAAAAAATTCACCAACGGAGGTAATGAAGTTGCTTTTGGAACTATAGGTGATGCTTCTACTTCTGAAGGTCCTTTTTGGGAAACTATCAATGCCGCAGGTGTATTACAAGTACCAATAGTTATGTCTGTTTGGGACGATGGTTACGGGATTTCTGTACCTCGAGAATTTCAAACGACAAAAAGTAGTATTTCTGAAGCTTTAGCTGGAATGCAACGCACTGCTGATAAGCCTGGTTATGAAATATTCATAACAAAAGGTTGGGATTATGCGCATTTGTGTGAAACGTATGAAAAAGCTGTTAAATTAGCACGTGAAGAACACATCCCTGTTTTAGTTCATGTGAAAGAAGTAAACCAACCACAAGGCCATTCAACTTCTGGATCACACGAACGTTACAAATCTGAAGAACGCTTAATCTGGGAAACAGAATTTGATTGCATTGAAAAATTCAAAGAATGGATTTTGAAATTTAATGCCAATGGAAATACAATTGCTTCTGAAGAAGAATTAGCAGCAATCCACAAAGAAGCAAAAACGCACGTTAGAGATCAAAAAAATGCAGCTTGGAAAGAATTTACAACAGATATTCAGGCTGATTTAGCTGAAGCAATCCAAGTGATGAAAGCTGTTGCAAACGAAAGTAGTAACCGCGTATTTATTGAAAAAGAAATTGAACAATTAGAAAAAACATTTGAACCAATTCGCAAAGACGTGTTGAGCACAGCTCGACGAATTTTAAGAATGGTTAAAGATGAAAAATTTCCTTCAAGATTAACGTTAGCAGCTTGGATAAAAAGTAGAATCAATCAAAATCACGAAAGATATAGTTCCCATTTACATTCACAATCAGAACGTTCAGCCTTAAAAATCAAAGCGGTTGCGCCTATCTATGATGGTTCTAATACATTTGAAGATGGCCGTATTGTTTTGCGTGAAAATTACCGTTCATTGTTAACAAAATATCCAGAAGCACTTGTATTTGGAGAAGATGCTGGAAAAATTGGAGGTGTAAACCAATCTTTGGAAGGCATGCAAGAGCAATTTGGAGATTTACGTGTTTCAGATACAGGAATTCGCGAATGCACAATTATTGGTCAAGGAATTGGTATGGCAATGCGAGGATTACGCCCGATTGCAGAAATTCAATACTTAGATTATTTATTGTATGCGATTCAAATTATGTCGGATGATTTAGCGACAGTTCAATACAGAACAAAAGGTGGACAAAAAGCTCCTTTAATCATCAGTACACGTGGTCACCGTTTAGAAGGAATTTGGCACAGTGGTTCACCAATGGGAATGATCATCAATTCGATTCGTGGAATGCATGTTTGTGTTCCTAGAAACATGACAAAAGCTGCTGGTTTTTACAATTTATTAATGGAAGCCGATGAACCTGCCTTGGTGATTGAACCGTTAAATGGTTATAGAACGAAAGAATTAATGCCAACCAATAGTGGCGAATACAAAGAGGCATTGGGTGTTCCTGAAATCGTGAAAAAAGGTAATGACCTAACAGTTGTATCGTATGGTTCAACATTCAATTTGTGTGAAGTTGCATGTAAAACGTTGACTGAATTAGGAATTGATGTTGAATTAATTGATGTTCAAACATTATTACCGTTTGATATTAACCATTCAATAAAAGATTCTTTATCAAAAACAAATCGCTTGTTAATTGTTGATGAGGATGTGAGCAGTGGTGCAACAGCTTATATGTTGGATAAAATTTTAGTAGAACAAAAAGCGTATTATCATTTAGATGGTGCTCCTGAAACATTGAGTTCAAAAGACCACCGTCCTGCTTATGGAACAGATGGGGACTACTTCTCAAAACCAAGTATTGATGATATCGTTGAAAAAGTTTATGCCATCATGCATGAAGCAGATCCTAAACGTTTTCCTTCTTTGTATTAAATTTATTAATATTTTTAAAATTAAAAGGTCATATTTTCTAAATAAATATGACCTTTTCTTATTTTTACCAAAAAGAACAAACAATGAATTTCAACGAATATCAACTACAATTTGAAGCGATTCTTTCAGGCGCTTTAACAAATGGTGTATATGAAGATCCACATTTTGTAAACTACACAAAATTGAACCAATCGAGAATGAATCGATGGTTGAAAAAAGGAGAATTATTAGCAAATACTAAACGAACATTAGCAGAAATAAATTCACCTCAAAAGTGGGTATTGATTTCAGAGCCTTGGTGCGGTGATGCAGCACATTGTGTCCCTTTCATTGTTATGATGGCTGAACAAAACAACTTCATTTCTCTAGAAATTCAATTAAGAGACACCAATTCTGAAATTGATTCGTATTTAACCAATGGTGGGAAAGCTATACCAAAATTAATCATCCGTAATGAAGCAAATAAAGATTTAGCAATATGGGGTCCACGACCTGAACAATGCCAAAAAGTATTTACAGCAGAAAAAGAAAAAGGTGCTGAAATGGATGCTTTAAAAGTGGTGTTACAAGAATGGTACAACGGCAATCATGGTGTTGCAATTCAAGAAGAAATTTGTGCAATTCTTTCAACAATCTAATTATGAAAAACAACTTAGTGCATGTAATTCTCTTTTTAACGACGTTGTTATCGAGTTGTATAAAAGGAAAATCTGTTGATTTAGTAGTTTACAATGCCCAAATTCACACGATGGATGAAGCTGGATATCTTTTCAATGCGATGGCTATCAAAGATGGAAAAATTGTCGAAGTAGGTCCAGAGCGACAAATTCGAAATAAATATGCATCAGATGAAGAAATAGACGCACAAGGAAAAGATATTTATCCAGGTTTCACAGATGCACATGGACATATTTTCTCTTATGCAGATCAATTGCTAAGTGCTAATTTAGTTGGTTCAAAATCTTTTGACGAAGTTTTAGTTCGCTTAGAAAAATACCAACAAAAAAAACACCGCTCATTTATAATTGGAAGAGGATGGGATCAATCTTTATGGGAGGATAAAGCATTTCCAACGAATGAGAAATTATCTCAATTATTTCCAAATACCCCAGTTTGTTTAATTCGCATTGACGGTCATGCTTTGATTGCAAACGATGCATTATTGAAATTAGCAAAAATAGATGCTTCGACAAACATTGATGGTGGCATCATTCATGTAAATAAGGGGAAATGCACAGGATTTTTAGTCGATAATGCTATGAACCCAATTTATGAATTAATACCTCCTTTTCCTGAAAAAGAAATTATGAAAGCCATTCTTGAAATTCAGGACGAATTATTGCAGTATGGTATTACAGGTGTTCATGAAGCAGGTATTCAATACAACCAACTGGGCATTTTTAATAAATTAATCGCGCAACAAAGATTAGTATTAAATGTTTATGCAATGTTAATGCCTACGAAAGAAAACAAGGATTTTGCCTTGAAAAATGGAATTTATACCAACAAAAATTTATTGATTCGTTCATTTAAAGTCATTGGTGATGGTGCTTTAGGTTCTAGAGGTGCATTTTTAAAGAAAGAATATTCTGACCAGCACAATCATTTCGGAGTTTTAACAACACCAGTGTCCGACATAAAAGCCATTGCAGCATTTTGTCAAAAAGTTGGATATCAACTCAACACACATGCCATTGGTGATTCAACAAACGCATTGCTATTATCGATTTACAAAAATATTTTTACTGTCAACAAAGATCACCGATGGAGAATTGAACACGCGCAAGTTGTTGACAAAAAAGACATTGATTTATTTGGAAAATATGCCGTATTTCCAAGCATTCAACCAACCCACGCAGTTTCTGATCAACGCTGGGCAGAACTACGTTTAGGAAAAGAGCGCATCAAACATGCATATGCGTATAAATCATTGTTAAATCAAGTTGGTATGGTTGCCATTGGAACCGATTTTCCGATTGAAATAACAGATCCTTTTTTGACGATTCATGCTGCTGTTCAACGAAAAAATAGTGAAGATTTTCCAGCGAATGGTTTTTACATTTCAGAACAATTAACATTGAGTGAATGCCTTAAAGGAATGACCATTTGGGCAGCTTTCGCAGCTTTCCAAGAAAAACAACTTGGGTCATTGGAAAAAGGAAAAGATGCAACCTTTGCTATTTTTGAAAACAAACTAACTTCAACTTCTGAATACAAACCAAATTTTTCACTGGCAACATTTATAAAAGGAAAAAAAGTCTATAGTGTTGACTAAATTAAATTTAAAAAGTATATTCGTAAACTAAACCTTAACTATGAATGCTATTAAAAGACTTTTTGACATTCCTTATTTTCAATTAGCGAACTATCCATCTAAGGATATGTTTGTAACCAAAGAAAATGGCAATTGGAATGGATTATCCACTGAAAAATTCTTAGATGAAGCAATGCTTTACTCAAAAGGATTATTAGGTTTAGGCATTCAAAAAGGTGATACTATAGCATTGGTTTCAAACAATCGATACGAATGGAACATAATGGATATTGCCATTCAACAAATTGGTGCGATTGTCGTTCCGCTCTACCCTACTATTTCAGAAAGTGATTACAATTATATATTAAACGATGCTTCGATAAAAATTTGTATCGTTAGCAGTGAGGAACTAGCCAATAAAATTAAACACATAGAAGCAACAGTTCCTTCTTTAAAAAATTTATACACATTTGAAACTGTTGCTGGATTCGATCATTGGACAACCATTTTAAAAACTTCTGAAAACAGTTCTGATGAAATAGTAAATGAAATCATGCAATCTGTAAAATCTGATGATTTAGCTACAATTATATACACATCAGGAACTACTGGGAATCCTAAAGGAGTTATGCTCTCTCACTCAAATATCATTTCAACAGTATTGAGTTGTGTAGATCCTATACCTGTTGAAAATGGTTCTAAAGTTCTTTCGTTTTTACCAATTTGTCACATATACGAGCGCATGTTACATTATTTGTACATGTATTTAGGTTGTTCAATTCACTTTGCTGAGTCAATGGATACAATTGGTGACAATATTCGCGAAGTTCAACCTGAAGTATTCAGTGCGGTTCCGCGTTTAATTGAAAAAGTTTACGATAAAATCATTGCAAAAGGAGAAGAATTAAAAGGGATTAAAAGATCTTTGTTTTTCTGGGCAGTTAAAGTTGGTGAGGAATTTGATTTTATGGGTAAAAGTCCATTCTACAAACTAAAATTAGCAGTTGCTCGTAAATTGATTTTTTCAAAATGGCAATTAGCATTAGGTGGCAATGTCAATGCCATTGCTTCAGGAAGTGCGGCATTACAACCGCGATTGGCTCGAATGTTTCATGCAGCTGGAATACCAATTTTAGAAGGATATGGTTTAACAGAAACTTCGCCCGTTGTTTCCGTGAATTGCTTTAAAAAAGGAATACGTATTGGTGCTGTAGGTGCATTGGTAGAAAATGTGCAGGTTAAAATTGCAGAAGATGGTGAAATATTAGTAAAAGGACCAAATGTAATGATGGGTTATTACAATTTACCTGAAGAGACAGCTTCTGTTTTTGATGAAGAAGGTTGGTTTAAAACAGGTGATATTGGAGAATTTACTGAAGGGAAATTCTTGAAAATTACTGATCGTAAAAAAGAAATTTTCAAAACTTCTGGAGGGAAATATATTGTTCCACAAGCAATGGAAAACAAATTTAAAGAATCTCGCTTTATTGAACAAATTATGATTATTGGAGAAGGACAAAAATTCCCTGCTGCACTCATTGTTCCTAATTTTGTATTTATAAAAGAATGGGCTCTTCGTAAAAAAATGGACTTTTCTAAATACACAAATGAAGAAATAATCATTCTTCCGACAGTAATAGAAAGATACAACAAAGAAATAAAATTGTACAATCAAGATTTTGGTAGTTGGGAACAAGTTAAAAAGATAGCACTTCTCCCATCAGAATTCACGATTGAAAGTGGTGAAATCACACCAACATTGAAATTGAAGCGTAAAAAGATCTTAGAAAATAATATGGCGCGTTTTAATGAAATTTACGCAGATTAATCAACCAAAGTGATCTTTACTTTTACATGATGAAAAGCAGGAAAATGATTTCCTTTTTCGAAAACAAAGGTGTTTAAGTAATTTCTTACTTTTATTTTAGATGGAATCGACACTACAGTAGTAGCGGCTAAATCAAATGCAATTGAAGTTACTTTTCCTGTTCGGTCAACTGCTAATTCACAAACGACAAAACCTTTGTTACTGTCTTTTAATGTGAAATCGGTAGAAGTTTCCAATTTTCTATTTTCATCTAAAAGATCTCCAGATAATAATTGTGCATTGGAATTATACGCTAAAAAAGTCACGAAAAGAAGTCCGAAAAGTTTCATAAAATTGATTTTATTACTTTGATACGTACGAATTACGTTGAAAATAGTTACTTATTTGATTTAAAATATATTTTAATGTAATTTTAAGCTGTGAATCATATTAAATTAATACTACAAAATAATTTCTCGTACATACTTTCTGCATGTTGTTTAATTGTCGGAATTCGTATGTATGAATTTTTTGCCTTTTCAAATGGCATAATCAATTATACTGCTGCTTATTTTTTTCAAGGTATATTCCTCGATTTACTGTTTTTATTAAACATAACAGCATTGTTGAGTCTTTTCCAAATTGGAATTTCTTTTCTTTCAAAGCCCATTTCTAACGTTCTATTTCATGTTAAACTGATCGCTCTAATTTTCTTTCAGTTTGGAATTAGCTACTATTTTGTTTTAAGTCAAACTCCTTTAGATGAAAGTGTTTTCTTTTTAAATTGGACGGATTTAATTGCTGTAATAGATTTAAAATATTACCTCAATTTTTCAATTATCAGCATGGTAATTAGTGCAATTTTGGTGTATTTTTTGCTTGGGAAATTGTTTAATAAAATAAAAGTGTCGTTTAAAATTATTAGTGTATTAAGTATCATTGGAATATTAACAATACCATTTAATTTTTACACATCATCCAAAAATGATAAAACCATTTGTATCAATAACCGCATCAATTATTTTATACAACGATCAATAATTTACATTCAATCAACTGACCATCAAAAAAATGGACTTCAACCGACAGATTTTGCCAATTTAAATCCAAAATTTTATCCTGCAAAAATTGAAAACAACGACTTCCCATTCTTTCATAAACTTGATACATCTAAAGATTTTGCAAACAATTTTAATTTAGACAAAAAAAATCCACCCAATATTGTTCTCATCATTGTTGAAAGTTTAAATTCTTATTTTATTGGAAATCAACCCAAAGAAATGGTTCAACTTATGCCGTTTTTAAGTGATTTATCAACTAAAAGTCTTTACTTTAAAAACACACTTTCCACCTGTGAAAGAACGTTTAATGTACTACCAACAACGATGGCTTCACTACCGATTGCTCCTGATCGTATTTCAGCAATGACAATTGACCCAATGCCATTGCAATTTGGATTACCAAATCTATTAAAGAAAAATTATCATTCACGATTTTATTGTGGGTTGTATTTATCTTTTACAAATATGAATGGGTATATGAATTATTTGAAAACTGATTATTTAATCGATCGTTGGGAACCAAAGTATAAAAAACGCAATAAGGATTACATCTGTGATGGAGATGTTTTCAAACAATCGTTTGATGACGAGCTACATTATCCAACAAAGAAAAGAAAACTAGATGTGTTTTTAACATACAATACGCATGAACCGTTTATTTACCCTCAAAAAAACAAGTATAAAAATAACGTTATTTCTCTGGTAAAACAATCACAACTACCTAAAGAAAGAGCCAAACACTTACTAGAAAATGCAGTTAAATTTGGTTCTTATGCTTATTTAGATGATCAATTAAAAGAATATTTTCAACAAGCTTCAAAAAATAAAGAACATAAAAACACCATTTATTTCATCGTAGGCGATCACGGATCTGAATTGTGCTCATTTGACAATATTGCGCGCTTCCATACTTCATTATTGATTTATTCACCCCTCTTGAAAAAAGCAAAAGTTAGTAACGAAATTGTAAGTCAACTAGATATTGCCACATCCATTATCAGTTTATTGAAAAATTATCCTGCTTTAAACTTACCCGATAAGGTTGCATTCAATGGTAAAACCCTTGCAATTAAACCTACAATGAGCCACAATAGATTCTTGGTTTTTAAAGGGAATAACACTAATTTATTGGCTGCTTTATATGGTAAATACTATTACGATCGCGATCAACTCTATACGTATTCTTCCAATTTAAAATTGAAAGAAATTAAAAATGAAAGCGTTCGTTCTGAAATCAAAGCTCAATTAGAAACCTATAATAAAATGTCTAGTTATGTGTTTTTTCAAAATAAATTGTTGCCTCCAATTTATTCGAAAAAATATATTAATAACGAAATCATGAAGCTATTTTTTCAAAATACTCAAAAAGTTGATGCTGCATCATTTTCTAAAAATGAATTCTTCTCACTGGCCAAATGTCCTAAAATTGCTCAAAAAACAACGTTAATCGCTACAAATGTTTCTCTTGATTTAGATGTAAAAGTACCCATAAAGTATGATGATTTACCTGTTTTAGTAGTCACGTTCTATGATAAAAACAAAGAAAAACCAAGCTACTACAAAGGGATTCAAGCAGTTCCTTCGTCTTCACAAGAGAAAAATGGAAAATTGAAATTAGAATTTAAATCAACGGTTCAATTAAAAGATTTTAAAAGAACAAAAGACACACATTTCGAGTACTATATTTACAATCCAAAAAAGAAAGAATTCAAAGTAAATCAAGCAGATGTGAATTTTTATATCGATAAAAAATAAAAGATATTTAAGCGCTTTTTATTGTATTAAGCAATTTTTCCCCAATCGGGTTTTGTCTTTAACACATCCACTAAAATCATTCGAATAGAAGCGTACTCAGGCAAACTAAGGTTTGGATCTTTTTCTAAAATCGAACGTGCAGCATCCCTAGCTAAAATGACTAGTTGTGAATCTTTCGCCAAGTCAGCAATTTTGAGATTCAATAATCCACTTTGTTGCGTGCCCATTAAATCTCCCGGACCTCTCAATTGTAAATCAACTTCAGCAATTTCAAAGCCATCGCTCGAACGCACCATTGTCTCTATGCGTTTTAAAGTGTCTTTCGATAACTTATCTCCTGTCATTAATATACAAAATGATTGTTCAGCTCCTCTACCTACTCTTCCGCGCAACTGATGCAATTGCGACAAGCCAAAGCGTTCTGAACTCTCAATGATCATCACCGATGCATTGGGCACATTTACTCCAACTTCAATCACAGTTGTTGCAACCATGATCTGTGTTTCTCCTTTGATAAAACGCTGCATCTCAAAATCTTTGTCTGCTGGCTTCATTTGTCCGTGAACAATACTCACTTGATAATTAGGCATCGGAAAACTTCGCGTAATAGCTTCGTATCCATTTATTAAATTGTTAAAATCTAACTTTTCAGATTCGTTTATCAAGGGGTAAACAATGTAGATTTGGCGACCTTTTGCAATTTCTTCTTTCATGAAACCAAAAACGCGCAGGCGATGTGATTCGTAGCGATGAACGGTTGAAATTGGTTTTCTTCCTGGTGGAAGTTCGTCAATAACAGACACATCTAAATCGCCATAGAATGTCATTGCTAATGTACGAGGAATAGGTGTTGCGGTCATAATTAACACATGAGGTGGCGTTGTGTTTTTTCGCCACATTCTAGCACGTTGTGCAACTCCAAAGCGATGTTGCTCGTCGATAACAACACATCCTAAATTTGAAAATTGTACAGTATCTTCCAACAAAGCGTGTGTTCCAACTAATATGTGTACACTTCCATCTTCTAATCCTTCGTGAATGTGTACCCTATTTTTCTTTGTTATTGATCCAGTTAACAATTCTATTCGAATGGGTAAATCCTTCACCATTTCGCGCAAGGTTTCTGCATGTTGATTGGCTAAAATTTCAGTTGGCGCCATCAATGCTGCTTGAAAACCATTTCCATTGGCTATTAACATGGTAAGAAGCGCTACCAACGTTTTACCACTTCCAACATCTCCTTGCAACAAGCGATTCATGTGGTGACCTGATAAAAAATCTTTTCTAATTTCTTTGAGTACTCTTTTTTGAGCTCCTGTTAATGAAAATGGTAAATACTTTTCGTAAAAATCTGTAAAAAGAGTTCCAACCTCACTAAAAATAAATCCTTTTGATTTAGAAACACTAATTTGTTTGCGCAACAATAATTCCATCTGAAGAAAAAATAATTCTTCGAATTTTAAGCGTTGACGTGCAACGTGAAAAGCATGTTCAGATGTTGGCAAATGAACTTCTTTGAAAGCTGCTTCTCGCGACATGAAATTATGGGCTTTCAATATTTCATCAGGTAGGATTTCAGGAATCTTTCCCTTCAATTGTAATGCTAGAACAGACGTTAATTTTTCAATTCCTTTCGTGTGCAAGCCTTTCGCTGCTAATTTCTCCGTGGAAGAATAAACTGGTTGAATTCCTGTTTTTAAACCTACATTTTGCCATTCTGTTAATTCAGGATGTGGAATATTCCATGTATTCCCATACATTTTTGCTTTGCCATACACTTGGTATTCAGCTCCCAATTTCAGTAGTGGTTTTATAAAATGAATTCCTTGGAACCAAACCAATTCAATCAATCCGGAAGCATCCTGAAATTTAGCAACTAATTTTTTTTGACGACCAACAGCAACTTCATTAATACCAACAAGTGTTCCTCGTAATTGCGCATAACTATCCAAGTAGCGAAGATCAGCAACAGTATGATAAGCTGAACGATCTACGTATCGAAATGGAAAATAATTTAATAAATCATTAACGGTAACAACATTAATCTCTTGTCGCAACAATTCGGCCCTTTGCGGACCAACTCCCTTTAGAAATGCAATCGGTGTTTGTAAAAACTCATTCATTTTAAAGGTGAATTTGTCACTTAAATGATTAATTTCCTTTAAATGCTTTCATTCCGCTTTTTAACCAAGCTGCAAATTTTACAGGATCACTATGATTTTCATAATCCGCTGAACCAACTGGTATGTCTTTCCCTTCGGGAGTTTGTAACACATAATATGGTTGAGCTGTAATGTTGTACTCACTAATTTGTTTGTACATCCACTTATCGCCAACAGTTTTCAACACTTGTTTTTTACCCGGCATAAATTCAACGGTTACTTGCTCTTTTTTAGGTAATTCTGTTCGTTCATCAACATGCAATGATACGATCACTACATCATTTTTCAAGTGTTCAATTACGCCTGGTTCTCCCCATACACTTTCCTCCATTTTACGGCAATTCACACAGTTTCTTCCTGTGAAATCAACAAATAATGGCTTGTTAACTTTTTGAGCGTATGCTAAAGCTTGATCATAATCGTGGAAAACTGGAATATTTTGTGGTCCAATGTGCATTCCTGGCGCCATTTCTTGATGACCTGTACCTGAATTAGATCCAAAAACGCCACCAATAGATTCACTGTAATTGCTTGGCGGTGGAAAGGCACTGATTAATTTCAACGGCGCTCCAAACAAACCTGGCAACATGTAAAAAACAAAAATTAACGTGAACGAACCGAACAATGTTCGACCTACAGATAAACGCTCAAGTGGACTATCGTGAGGCAAACGAATGATACCAAATAAATACAAAGCTAATGTTAAGAAAATTCCAATCCAAATCGCTAAAAACAATTCACGTTCCAAGAAATGCGCTTGCAAGGATAAATCTGCATTCGATAGAAATTTAAACGCTAAAGCCAATTCTAAAAATCCTAAAACAACTTTCACCGAATTCAACCAACCACCAGATTTTGGCAAAGTATTCATCCATCCTGGAAATGCTGCAAATAAACCAAACGGTAAAGCTAATGCTAATGAGAAACCAAACATTCCAATAAAAGGAGCTGTACCACCTGCTGAAGCAGCTTGTACCAATAAGGTTCCAACGATAGGACCAGTACAAGAAAAAGACACCAAAGCCAAGGCTAAAGCCATGAAGAAAATTCCAATAATACCACCTTTATCTGCTTTAGAATCTGCTTTATTCACCCATGAGTTTGGCATTCTGATTTCGAAAGCTCCCAAAAACGAAACAGCAAAAACAACCAAAATCAAGAAGAAAACAATATTGAAAGTTGGATTTGTAGACATTTCATTCAATGCTTTTGCACCAAATGTTGCGGTAACAACTGTCCCTAACAGGATGTAAATAACTATGATTGAAAACGAATACAACAAGGCGTTTCTAATTCCTTGTGCTTTTGATTTACTTTGCTTGGTAAAGAATGAAACTGTCATTGGAATCATTGGGAACACACACGGTGTAAACAAGGCAGCTAAACCACTAATGAACGATAGAATAAAAATCATTAACAAAGATTTACCTTCTGTTGCGTCACTTTTTGTTGTTGCTTTTAAAGGCTCCATGACTGGTTTATCTAAATCAATAGCAGGAGTTGTTGAAATATCATTCGCTTTTTCAGTTGCTAAAGTATCACTTGTAATTACAGCTGCAACAGCTTCTTCGCTTCCCTTTACTTTAACAGAAAAATCTGCTGAATGGTCGCGCAAGCATTTCACCTCATCACACGGCTGAAAAGAAAACGTTCCATTTAACACAAAATCCTTTTTAGAATTGATTTTTATCTTTTGCTTTAAAACAATTGAACCTTCATGATACGCCAATTGTTCGTTAGCCAACTCATCGTATTTTGAAATTGGTTTTGGTTCAATAACGCTTCCAACTAAGGTATAATTTGGGGATTTTTTCAATACAAGACTTGTAGGAAAACCAAAACTTCCTTTCGGTAACTTCACTGCTGAAATGTGCCAATGTTCCACAATTTTGATTTTACCAATCAAGGTTGCTTCAGCTCCTTTTTGTTCAATTGAAAATTGCCATTTTACTTTATCTTCAGCCAATTCAAGTTGCGCAAATGATTGAAATCCAAGTAAGGTAAAGAATAAAACCGTTAAAATATTGTTGATTTTTTTCATGTGAATGTTAATTTTTAATGGGTATTATAAAAGTTTGATCTACCGGAGGTAAACACATTTCATCGTTGCAAAGCATAAAGTTCACAACACATTCCAATGTTCCGTTTTGAATTACATTTATTTTCTGAGAAAATGTTACTGCTTTTTCGAAAAAGAGTACATCTGAACCAAATGTTTCTTCGTATTTTAAATTTGGAGTAGGTTCAATTGTTTTACCAACTAAAGTGTAGAATTTAGACGGCAAAAACTCAAAAGTTGTTGGAACAGGTCCAGCTTCTATTGGGTTATTTTGACTGTAAATGTGCCAACCTTCTTTTAAGTTCGCTGAAAATTTGACAACTTTTTCTTTTACATCAAAAGTTGCGTTCCAGCTAATGTTTTCCTGACCAAATAATGGTAAAAAAACACAACTAAACACTAAAAAAAATATTTGTTTGATCATTTTATATTTTTCAAATTCAAAAATACGAATTCAAAAAGGATGTTAAAAGCTTTTTAGTACTTTTTTAACGATTTAAACAATTATTTCAACAATGCGGTGAATTGGAATCCATGAACCACCTTTTAAGCAAATAAACTTTTGACCACTTGCCCAAATAGTGGTTTCTACCATTTTTGTACCTACATCATCTTTAAAAATTATTTTTACTTTTTTATGTTCATTATTTCCAAGCAAAGTAGCGTTCACAATTTGCTGTTTCAAATTAGGGTGTTGCTCTACAACAGATTTATCTTGAACAAACGATAAATTAAGAATTAATTCTTTTTCAATAAGTAGTGGTTCCATCTTTTTAAATTTGTAGTTTTCACTAAATTATAAAAAATTATCGAACCTACAAAATTATTTTTTTACAATGCTATCATTTAATGGTAAACGTGAAGTTGCTGCACTTTTCTGGCTGCCAAAAACTCCTTTTTCAAACAAAAATTTACCTGTTATTGCTATCATAGCAGCATTATCCGTGCAATATTCAAACTTAGGAATAAATACATTCCATTGGTGTTTCTTACCTGCTTCTAGCAAAGCATTTCTTAAACCTGAATTAGCTGAAACACCTCCTGCAATTGCGATTTGATGAATGTTATGTTCCTTAGCAGCTTTTGTGATTTTTTTTAAGAGAATCTCCACCACAGATGCTTGAATGGAAGCACACAAATCGGCTTTGTTTTCTTCAATGAAATTAGGGTTTAACTTAGTTTCTTTTTGGAGAAAATACAAAATTGATGTTTTCAATCCACTGAAACTAAAATCTAATCCTTGAATGTTTGGTTTTGCAAAGGTAAATTTAGTCGGATCGCCTTCTATTGCAAATTTATCTATTAATGGTCCTCCAGGATAAGGAAAACCAAGTAATTTCGCTGCTTTATCAAATGCTTCACCTGCTGCATCATCAATTGTTGTTCCAATAACTTTCATCGACAAATGATCTTCAACCAATACAATTTGAGTGTGACCTCCTGAAACAGTTAAACACAAAAATGGAAAGGTTGGTTTTTCTTTTCCTTCATCATCAATAAAGTGTGCTAAAACATGACCCATCATGTGATTGACTTCCAACAACGGAACATTCATTGCCATTGAAAAAGCTTTTGCAAAAGAAGTTCCCACTACGAGCGAACCCATTAATCCTGGACCTTTTGTAAAAGCAATCGCATCAATTTCTTCTTTCGTTATTCCAGCCTTTTTCAACGCTGCATCAACAACTGGAATAATGTTTTGTTGGTGCGCTCTACTTGCCAATTCAGGCACAACTCCTCCATACAATTCATGAATTTCTTGTCGTGCTATTAAATTTGATAGAATCGTGCTATTTTTGAGAACAGCAGCAGAAGTATCATCACACGATGATTCAATACCTAGAATTATTATGTCTTTTTGACGCAAGATTATGTAAATTTGTATTCTAAATGACAAAAGTATCAAAAATAGTAGTAAGAATTGGTGGAATTTCCATTGAATGGATTCTTATTGCTTTTATTTTGTTTGCTTTTTTTATCAGAACAAGCATAGTTCAAACTTATTTAGCCCAAAAAGCAACAGCATATTTATCAAAAGAATTAAAAACTACGGTTAAAATAGGTAAGGTTGACATTACTTTTTTTAATGAAGTAGTATTGGAAGAAGTATTGCTTTTGGATAAAAATAAAGATACCTTGATTAAAATGCAAGACCTTTATTTAAAATTGGATCGCTTTGATCAACTAAAAAAGAACATCTTTTTAGCTTCAGCTTCATTGGTAAACGGAACTGTTCACTTAACACAAGATAAAAAAAATGGGGATTTTAATTTTGATTTTTTAGAAGATTATTTCGCTAATTCCGATGAATCTTCCGCAACATCTAGCAAACCATTTAAATTATTTTTAGCTGCAATTAATTTAGAGAATATTCGTTTTCGCTACGATGATTACCGATTAGAATATCAAAAATACGGAATGGACTATGACCATTTAGACATTTCAAAAATTGATTTAAATGCTACTGATTTAAAAATAATTGATGGCGTGATATATGGAAATATAAAACACATCAAAGCATCGGAACGTTGTGGTTTTGAATTAAATCATTTTGAAGGAATCGCAAAGGTTTCCGCTGAAGGTATTGTTGTCGATCAAGTAAAAATAAAAACGCCTAAATCGTTGGTTTTTGCTCCCAAAGTACATCTATTATATGATGAATATGCTGACATTCTTGATTTTGTAGACAGTGTAACTTTTGACTCCAAACTTGCAAAAAGTATTGTTTCAATGAAAGACATTTCATACTTCGCAGATGATTTAGAAGGCATGGATGAAATGGTTACTGTTAGTGGCGTTGTAACGAAAAAAGTTAAGGACTTGAGAATTGAAAAATTGAACTTGAAATTTGGTAATAATTCTCATGTGAAAGGAACAGTTAATCTACCTGATTTTGACAACTTTAGCAGCTCATTCTTAAATCAAAAAATTGATTATGCTTATTTAGATTTAGCGGATATAGAAAGAATAAATTTACCGAAATTTTCAGTTAATAAGCATTTTAAATTGGACGAGTATTTAAAACGGTTTAAGTACATACAAGCAACTGATTTACGTTTAGATGGTTACGAGTCTCAATTTGTAATAGCAGCAGACAAAATAAAAACAGGATTGGGTAGCGTTTATCTTGACAATGGTGTTATGTTTACCCAAAACAAAGCTAATAACTCCTACATCTTCGAACGATCACAAGCGAGTGAATACGATGTGAAAATCGAGCAGTTTGACTTAAAACAATTTCTGGATGATTCGGATTTTGGAATGGTAGATGGGACGTTCTTTTTATCAGGAGAAGCCTTTTCGTTGAATGATATTCATTTCAATCAAATGGAAGGAAACATGAACCATTTTGACTACATGAATTATGCCTACAAAGATATTTTCATCGAACAAGGAAGTTTTATAGATAATGTGTTTACAGCAAAAATTGAGGTAAAAGATGATAATCTGGCTTTAACATATGATGGGTTTATTGATTTTAACGAAAATCAACACATGCTTTTTACAGTTGATATTTCAAAGGCGTTGCTGCATAATTTGAATATTTCATTGAATGAAAAATCCAGTTTAACATCAAGTTTTACAGTAGATATAGTTGGAAATAGCAGTAATTCTATGTCGGGTGACATTACAATGAACGGAATTATTTACAAAGAAGCTGGTAAAACTATTACGATTCCAAAACTCAACATCGCTGTTAACAGGGGTGAAAAAGAAGATATCTTTTCAATAAAAAGTCAATTAGCCGATTTAAACATTCGTGGAAAAATAGACTTTCAAACCTTGGTTGCGGATTTCACGAATCAGTTTGAAAAAGTCGTACCTTCCATTTTTCCGAAAAAAGCACAGTTGAGAGAAAAACAACGTAAAGCTTCAAAAAGTAAGTTTAATTACCAGCTAAAAACCTACGATTTAGACGATTTTTGTGCGATTTTTGTCCCTGACTTGCGGGTATCACCACAAACAGAATTATCTGGTCATTTTGATGCACCAGCCTCTACTTTTTCTATGCAATTAAATGCAAAAGACATTCGTTACCAAAACTTAAAATTTAACACAATCGATTTAAAACAATCAATCAAAGAAAATCAAATTAGTGCTTTGTATACTGTTAAGCATTTTTCTTTGAGTGATTCTGTCAGTTTTGACGATGTACAATTTTCAACGTTTGGTCAAAACAACATCCTAAATTCTACATTAACATGGGACACAGGTACGCAAAATGATTCAAAAATTTATTGGGAAACTACAGTTTTAGACAACAAAAATGTCGTTTTCAATGTTTCCCCATCCTACTTTAGTGTCAACGAAAAAAGATGGGAAACAGAAAATGAAGCAACAATTTCTATCTCTGAATACACGGTTAGTGCATCAAAACTGAAATTAAAACGCAACAAACAATTTATCAGTATTGATGGTAAATTTTCAAAGAACAATGCCGACCAAATGAATTTCAGAGTCAATGATGTCGATTTAGATGAATTGAGTCAGTTAATTGGTTCGGATGTTAAAATGAAAGGACAAATTAATGGCTGGGGATTCCTTTCCAACCCCTATAAAAATTTATCCTACATGGGTGATGCGATCATTGAAGACTTACACTTAAACAAGCAAGAAGTTGGAAATGTATTCATCCAATCACAATGGAGTAAAGAAGTTGGAAATGTTACTTTTAATGGCGATTTAGTACGTCGAGGAGAACAAACTTTACGCTTTGATGGTCAATATTTATTAGATAAAGAAAAAGACAACTTAGATTTTAACTTACTTTTTGATCAAACAGATCTTTCCTTCATCAATGGTTTTGTAGATTCAACCATTGTAACCAATATTCATGGCTTATTAGATGGGCGTTTAAAAGTAACCGGAAATTTGGATCAACCCATTTTAAATGGAGAAGTTGAATTACTAGCTGGAAATGCTAAAGTTTCAACATTAGGCGTAAATTTCGGATTAGACGGTACAATAAAAGCAGATCAATATGGTTTTTACATTGATAATATGCCAATCAATGACGAAGAAGGAAATACAGGAAAAGTAATTGGTACACTCTACCACACCAATTTTACGAATTGGAATTACGATTTTCTTTTTGACTTAGAAACATACCCACCTACTAATCCCATTTTTAATCCTAGTGGCGCCGTTCCTTTAGAAAAATTTTTATTACTAAATACCGCATATTCCGAAGATGAATTGTATTATGGAAAAGGTTATGGAAATGGAACAGTTGACCTTTCCGGTAATGAAGAGAATGTTAGCATTACAGTCAACGTTGAAACAAAAAAAGGGACAACAATTAATTTCCCAATGTATGGAAATACAGAATTAACAGAAGAAGAGAAATTCTTAACCTTTAAATCTAAAACAAAAGATTCAACAGCATTTGTTCCAAAAATTGATTTTACGGGAATAGATTTAGATTTAAACTTTAAAGTGACGCCAGAGGCCAAATTGAAAATTATTTTTAATGATCAGACAGGCGATGAAATTACAGCGACAGGTTCAGGTGATTTAAATGTAACAATTGATAATTTGGGTGATGTTGCATTAAACGGCGGATTCAATGTGAAAGAAGGGTTGTATAATTTCACGTTAGGAATCATTCGTCAACCATTTAACATCGAAGAAGGTGGGACAATTGTTTGGACGGGTGACCCATACAATGCGAAGATCAATTTAAAATCGTTTTATACAGTAAATGCAAACTTATCAGAAATCTCTCCTGAGCAATTGCAAGGAACGAATAAAGGCGCCAATCAAAAAATAAATTGTTACTTATTACTTACAGAAGATTTAATGAAACCAACAATTGGATTCGACATTAAAGCACCAAAAGCAACCGACACAGATAGAGCTTTATTATCGAGAATCACCAGTGATCCTGAAGAGTTAAATGGGCAATTTTTCTCCTTGTTGTTATGGAAAAAATTCAAACCATTGAAAGGAAGTATTACAAGTGGAAGTAGTTCAACTGCAATGGATTTATTGACCAACCAAATTAATTCCATTCTATCACAAGTTTCTAAAGATTATAAATTAAATGTGAATTTGGATGCCGATGACATCACAGGCGGAAATACTGTTGCTGTAGGACTAACAAAAGGATTTTTAGATGATCGCTTGATTTTCAATGGAAGTTTTGGTGTTGAAAGCAGATCTGCAGCGACAAATTACACAGGTAACACCTTAATCGGAAACGTGAGTTTGGAATATTTATTGAATGAAACTGGAACAATTCGCGTTAACATTTTCAATGAATCGAATGATTATACGATTATTCAAGAAAAAAACCTTGGGCCTTTCACGCAAGGAATTGGTATCAATTATCAGGAAGATTTCAATTCGTTCAATGATTTCAAAATGGCACAATATGTATTAGATTTTTTCAGAACTAAAGAAAATAAGAAAATAAAAACCAAACGTCGTTCGAATCAAAAACCTACACCTTCAATTCAAGGCATTCAGAACAATGTAACACCTACTCCAACCAAAGGAAACAAAAAATAAACATTCACACGGTAATGTTTGTATTTAATCATTAAAAAGCTATTATAGATTCATTCAATTGTTTAATTTTATGCCGAAAATTGACAATGGTAACATTGTTTAAACAACATAAAATGAAGAAGGTTTTAATTGCAAATAGAGGCGAGATTGCGCGAAGAGTTATTCGAACATTGAAAAAAATGGACATTAAAAGTGTGGCTATTTACTCGGATGCTGATCGAAATGCACCACATGTTTTGGAAGCTGATGAAGCGGTTTATGTAGGCGAAAGTCCTTCTTCTGAAAGTTACTTAAAACAAGATTTAATTCTTGATTATTGCAAACAATTGAACGTTGATGCGATTCATCCAGGATACGGTTTTTTATCTGAAAATGCAGGTTTTGCGCGTAAAGTTCGTGAAGCTGGCATGAAATTAATTGGCCCTTCGCCAGAGTCGATGGAATTAATGGGTGATAAATTAAGTGCTAAACAAGCGGTTAAATCTTACAATGTACCTTTGGTTCCTGGTGTCGATTCAGCGATTACGGATATCGACGAAGCTATAAAAATTGCTGAAGAAGTTGGATACCCAATTTTAATCAAAGCTTCTGCAGGTGGTGGTGGAAAAGGAATGCGCTTAGTTGAAAAATCAGCTGATTTTAGAGAGCAAATGCGCATGGCACAAAGTGAAGCACGTTCTTCTTTTGGAGACGACGCAGTGTTCATTGAAAAGTTTGTTACAAAGCCTCGTCACATAGAAATTCAAGTTTTTGCAGATAGTTTTGGAAACACTGTTTATTTGTTTGAACGCGAATGTTCGATTCAACGTCGCCACCAAAAAGTGATAGAAGAAGCACCAAGCGCATGCTTAACTCCAGCTTTGAGAAAAGAAATGGGTGAAGCAGCTGTAGCCGTTTGTAAAGCGTGTAATTATGAAGGTGCTGGAACCGTTGAGTTCTTAGTAGATGCAGATATGAAATTCTATTTCTTAGAAATGAATACACGTTTGCAAGTAGAACACCCTGTTACTGAAGAAATTACAAAATTGGATTTAGTAGAATGGCAGATTCGTGTTGCACGTGGTGAGAAATTACCTAAAATGCAAGATGAATTAGCGATTCATGGTCACGCCATTGAAATACGCGTATATGCCGAAGATACTTTAAATGGATTTACACCTACAATTGGCCGCTTGAACCGTTACCGCATTCCTACCGGTAAAAGCGTGCGTGTTGACGATGCATTTGTTGAAGGAATGGATATTCCAATTTACTATGATCCAATGATTGCAAAATTGGTCGTTTGGGGTAAAGACAGAGCGCAAGCAATCGAACGTTCTATCAAAGCAATTAACGAATACCAAATTTCAGGATTGAAAACAACCTTAGATTTTGGGAAATACGTCTTAAAACATCCTGCTTTTCAATCAGGTGATTTTGATACGAATTTCGTAAAGCACTACTTTGAAGATCCAACAATCATGTACGAAGCAATGGAAGAAGAAAAAGAAGCATTGCAGCATGGAATCAACCAAATTTGGGATGCAATTAAACAACGTGACAAAAAAGAATTTGCTTCAAAATCAATTACAAGTTCTTGGAAAAACGCACGTAGTTGATCACAAAACAAAAAAAGAAATAATTAAGTATATTAAATTTACAGAAAAAAGCAAAATAAAAGCACGAGATTTTACAAAATAGCGTTACTTTTACCGCACAAAAATTCAGGAGATGAACTTACACGAATATCAAGGAAAATCAATTTTGAAAAGCTTTGGCGTTGCAATCCAAGAAGGAGTTGTCGTTGACAAAGTTGAAGATGCAGTAGCTGCAGCTAAAAAATTAACAGAAGAAACTGGTACAAGCTGGTACGTTGTTAAAGCACAAATTCACGCAGGTGGACGAGGAAAAGGAACAATTGAAGAGACAGGTTCTCACGGTGTTGTTTTGGCAAAAGGCATCGATCAAGTTGAAGAAAAAGTTAACGGAATTCTTGGTGGTCATTTGATGACGGCTCAAACAAACGGAAAAGCGAAAAAAGTAAACAAAGTTTTAATCGCTCAAGATGTATACTATCCTGGTGAATCAGAAACATCAGAATTCTACATGTCTGTTTTGTTAGACCGTGAAAAAGGACGCAATGTAATCGTTTATTCTACTGAAGGTGGAATGGATATTGAGCACGTTGCTGAGCACACACCTGAATTAATTTACAAAGAATTTATTGACCCACGTGTAGGAATCCAAGGATTTCAAGCGCGTAAAATTGCATTCAACTTAGGTTTGTCTGGTGAGGCGTTCAAACAAATGACAAAATTTGTTGTTTCTCTTTACAATGCGTACGATGGAATTGATGCTGCCATGTTTGAAATCAATCCAGTATTAAAAACTTCTGACAATAAAATCATTGCTGTAGATGCAAAAGTAACAATGGATGGAAACGGTTTATTCCGTCACCCAAATTACTTAGCAATGCGCGATAAAACAGAAGAAGATCCAACAGAAGTTGAAGCAGATGAAGCAGGATTGAACTTCGTAAAACTAGACGGAAACGTTGGTTGTATGGTAAATGGTGCTGGTTTAGCGATGGCTACTATGGACATCATTAAGTTATCAGGTGGAAATCCAGCTAACTTCTTGGACGTAGGTGGTACTGCAAATGCAGAACGTGTTGAAAAAGCATTCCACATTATTTTAAAAGATCCAAATGTAAAAGCAATATTAATTAACATCTTTGGAGGAATCGTTCGTTGTGACCGTGTTGCTCAAGGTGTTGTTGATGCATACAAAAACATGGGATCTATTCCAGTTCCAATCATCGTTCGTTTACAAGGAACAAATGCTGTTGAAGCAAAACGTTTGATCGATGAATCTGGATTGAATGTTCACTCTGCTGTCTTATTACAAGAAGCAGCTGATAAAGTAAAAGAAGTATTGGCGTAAGTCAAATCCTATAACTTTGAAAAGCGCAAGATTTATTTCTTGCGCTTTTTTTTTACCTTTATCAAAATAACGCTTTTAAATGAAATACATAATTATTGGGTTCATTTGCATCCTTCAAGCTACAATTTCAGCACAGAATTACTTTCCCATTCCAGAAACAAATACGGTCTGGATTCAAGCCTCCTTTTTGTATTCTGTAAATGGTCACGAACACAGTACAATTACGAATCCTATTTCATTTGGCCAAGACACAACGATGAATAATCAGACGTATCATACGCTTGTTGGACATGAAATTACTGAATGGGTGGATGGATTTGGTAATCCACAAAACTATGCAACTGGAACATACACAACTGAGGGCTATCGCTTTTATTTCAGACAAGATGTTCCAGCTAAAAAAGTATATACATTCAGAAACAATCAAGACACCTTGTTGTATGATTTCAATCTTTCCGTTGGTCAAGTTTATCCTGCAACTGCAACGAATAGCTTATATCCGAATTTAAAAGTGATGCAGGAAGACTCTATTCTTTTATTAGACGGACTTTATCATAAACGTTGGCAACTAGGAACAAATTCGTTAGATTCTGGATACATTTCAATCATAGAAGGTGTTGGGGCTACTTCAGGTTTCAGCTTAGACTTTTATCCTCAATTTGAACAAACAAGTGCCCTATTGTGCATGCGAACTTTCAGTGCTTATCTCTACGAAAACTGGAATTTTACCGGTTTAATTCCTCCAAAATATTCGGAATACTGCGACGCTAACTTAGGATTTGAAAAAATTGGACCAAACAATCATACTTTTGAAGTTTATCCAAATCCAGTCAATGAAGTATTGAATCTAAATTCAACCATAAACAAGAGTGAAAACGTAAGTATAAAACTATATACAATCGATGGATTGGAAGTAATAAAGGATCAAAAAGTCGCACTACCTGCTAAAATCGACGTTACTTACTTACAAAAAGGAATCTATATTATAATTATAAATGACGAACAGTTTATTAAATTCATAAAAGAATAGGCACAAAAAAACCGATGAATACATTCACCGGTTTTCATTCGTTCATTGAAAAAATTAGTGTTTCACCACTAACTTTTCTGAATATCCATTCTTTCCTTTTAAGAAATAAATCCCTTCTTCTAATTGGCTACAATTCACTTCAGCTTTTACTGCTGGTATAATTTGAACTGTTTGAACAATTTGTCCTACTGCATTGTAAATTGAAATATTATCTTCAATCGTTGATTCTATTACTAAAAGATTGTTTGCTGGGTTAGGAAAAACATTAAACGTTGCCTGTGCAATTTCATCAACACCTGTAACATTGTATACAAATTGAATGTCATCAACTGTAATAGTAGAAGCTAAATTAAAGTTTTGACTTCCAAGTCCAATTGCTAAAAAAAGAGTATCTGGTGCAATTGTAATTGCAGGATCATAGATTATTGGAAAAGAAAAACGCATATAAGTTGATGCATTTTGCGTGATATATCCAAAACAAAATCCTGTTTGATTTGAACTTGTACTAGGACTGTTTCCTAATAATACCTGAATCATAGCAGAATCACCGCTTAGTAAATTACTTTTATAATACCCTACAATTGAATCTGGTCTAGATTGAAATGGCACTCCAGGACTACCTCCTCCAGCTATATCAAAATCACCATACAATATACCTCCTTGTATTGTATCTACTGAACCACCGAATGAAATAATTGTACTGCTTATTTTTGCTGCAGAACTTCCACTATGCGCATCACTAACTTTGGTAACTGGTGTTGGTGTTGAACCAATAGCAAACTGATTGAATGTAAACCAATTGTTCGGTGTTTGGTAAATAATTTGATTATCCCAACTTTCAAAACCACCATTGGTTAAATACTGAGCATTGACAGTACAAACTGAAAATAATACCATTGATAAAATAAACTTTTTCATAGAGCTACTTTTTAAATTATAGTACAAAATTACTGAATAATACTTAAAGCTTTATTAAATACGTTCAAAGTTCATTACCTTTGCAAAAATGAAAATCTTCAATCGTCATATGATTATTTATAAAACAGCAGCAGAAATTGAAATCATGCGTGAAGCAGCGCAAGTAGTTAGTAGAACACTTGGAAAAGTTGCTGAAGCAATCGCAATTGGTGTAACTCCTAAATACTTAGATCAATTGGCAGAAGATTACATTCGCTCGCAAAAATCTATTCCAGGATTTTTAGGTTTGTATGGTTGTCCAAGCACGTTGTTGATTTCTGTCAACGAACAAGTTGTTCATGGTTTACCGACAGAACGTCCGTTTCAAGATGGCGATATCGTTTCGGTTGATTGTGGTGCTATTTTCGAAGGATATTACGGTGATCATGCATATACATTTGAAATTGGTAACGTTGACCCAGCAACCAAAAAACTTTTGCAAGTAACCAAAGAATGTTTGTATTTAGGCATTGAACAATGTGTTACTGGTAACCGCATTGAAGACATTGGCTGGGCGATTCAAACGCATGCTGAAAAAAATGGTTATGGCGTTGTGCGCGACTTAGTTGGTCACGGATTAGGCAAAACATTACACGAGGATCCTCAAGTTCCGAATTATGGAAAACGCGGCCGTGGAAAAAAAATACAAGATGGTTTAACCATTGCCATTGAACCGATGATTAACATGGGAACTGAAAAAGTGGAACAATTAGACGATAATTGGACGATTGTAACAGCAGACGGTTTGCCAAGTGCGCATTTCGAACACGATATCGCAGTTGTAGATGGAAAACCTGTCATCCTTTCCACTTTTGATTACATCGAAGCTGCATTGGCAAAGAAATAATGACACGCGAAGCACGAACCGTATTTTTAGTAGTACTCACCCTACTCTTTTATGCGTTTTATTATTTGTTTTTTTATCAAACATTTATTTTTCCATTTCCGTTAAATGAAAGCATTTTTTTTGGTGTAAGCCTTCAATTTGCTGTTTGGAATTGGAAAACCAATCGTTTATTGGTTGGTTCGAGTGTCTTATTTGCTCTTTTAAACGTAATAGCAACGCAATTTTTTTGGAGCTTTTTCCTTAAAGATACTTCGTTATTAGAATTAATTGAAAGCAATTACTTACTAGGCATCAATCTAATCGCCTTTCTCCCACTGCTTAGTTGGATTTATTGCTATTGCAAAGAAGTTTCAAATTCAACTAAATTTTTCCTTTCAGGAATCGCCGCTTTTGGCTTATTCAGTGCGCATCTATTTAATTTACCATTCTTACAAATTTTAGTATTTGCTGGTCTTTTCTTTTTAGGCGTTCGATCAAAAGGCAAAGGCACCAATCATTATTTATGGCTATTGTTGGCTGTTTTAGGAACCTTAAAACTGATAACATTACTCAGCTAATCAATCGCTTACAATTATTTCATGTATTTTTTAGCGATTTTTCTTTGAGTTGTCGATGGAATTACTAATTTTGTCGCCTAGTTCTTTGAACATATTGGAGGGATGGGTGAGTGGCTGAAACCACCAGTTTGCTAAACTGACGTACGGGTAACTGTACCGCGGGTTCGAATCCCGCTCTCTCCGCAATGTAGTGAAGGAAGAAAGGGATGAGAACCTTGGTTCGAGACGTAGTCCATCGAAATCAATTTTGATTGATGAGATAATCCCGCTCTCTCCGCAATGTAATGAAGGAAGAAAGGGATGAGAACCTTGGTTCGAGACGTAGTCCATCGAAATCAATTTTGATTGATGAGATAATCCCGCCAACTTCTTTTGTGCCGCAATGAAGTGAAGGAAGAAAGGGATGAGAACCTTGGTTCGAGACGTAGTCCATCGAAATCAATTTTGATTGATGAGATAATCCCGCTCTCTCCGCATATAAATAGACTAAAAAACTAATTTTAATCTATTTTACTTGCAAATTGTAAAAAAATCATTACTTTTGCACTCGCTTTTTAGGTAACGACCTATTGTAAAGCTTGAAATTATTGATGATTAGCTCGGGGCGTAGCG
This sequence comes from Crocinitomicaceae bacterium, assembly GCA_024639405.1. Taxonomy (GTDB): domain Bacteria; phylum Bacteroidota; class Bacteroidia; order Flavobacteriales_D; family Crocinitomicaceae; genus M0103. The sequence goes on from JAHEIL010000003.1 coordinate 54,049, forward strand.
TAGTCCGGTCATCGCGCCTGGTTTGGGACCAGGAGGTCGCAGGTTCGAATCCTGCCGCCCCGACTTCGGGGGATGAGCAATCATCCCCTTTTTTTTTGTTAAGTAATTCTATTACTTAATTTTTGAAATACAACAATAATGGCCCCGTAGCTCAGCTGGATAGAGCAACTGCCTTCTAAGCAGTAGGTCTTTGGTTCGAATCCAAACGGGGTCACAAAAGAAATCTCGACACGTTGTGTCGGGATTTTTTTGTTTAACAGCGTCAAAAATTCATTTTTGTAAGCTAGTGAAACAAAAAAATCCAGTGATGCGCAGCAGCACAAGATTTTATGATTGGATTGAACAATTGCGATAGGTTCTTCAATCCAAACGGGGTCACAAAAGAAATCTCGACACGTTGTGTCGGGATTTTTTTGTTTAACAGCGTCAAAAATTCATTTTTGTAAGCTAGTGAAACAAAAAAATCCAGTGATGCGCAGCAGCACAAGATTTTATGATTGGATTGAACAATTGCGCCAGGAACTTTAATCATTTAACAGCGTCAAAAATTCATTTTCATTAACTAGTCACAATTGTGAATAGTTAATGAAAAACAACCATCATCTTCAATATTTAAAAAATGAACTTATCACTAAAATGAGATCTTTTTTAGAAATAAGATAGCGAATTAATTAAAAGTATAATTTACTACAACTACTTCTCGTGTTTTCTCGGCTTGTACACCAAAGGTTGCTCATTAAATGTTTTGAAATCAAACTCAAATGTAAACAAGGTACTTAAATCTGTTTGCAAAGCTGCGGCGATGCGCGCATACGTTAATAATTGAGGATTTGACTTGCCATTTTCGATGACAGACAAATTAGAAGGTTCCATACCGATTTTAAAAGCCAAGTCTCTCAGGGATAAGTTATTCTCTTCGCGCTTTGCACGAATCTTCAAACCTATCAATTGCAACAATGACGCATCAGTAAATTCACTCATAGCGCCAAATTGCGTCTATTTTTGAGTTTAAAAGTTATGTATATACATATTATAGTTATATTTGTTTTACTTTTTATAATTAAAACAACCTTTCAATGAAAAAACTAACCTTTTTAACTGCAATACTTCTTGCAACAACAACATTTGCTCAAATTCCTAATTATGTCCCAACCAATGGCTTGGTTGGCTGGTGGCCTTTTAATGGCAATGCCAATGATGAAAGTGGAAATGGGAATAATGGAACGGTGAATGGCGCAACCTTGACAAGTGATAGAAATGGGGTTGCAAATCAAGCGTATAGTTTTGATGGAATAAATGATTTTATATCTATGAATAACGCTCCTTTTATTAATGGACCATTTACTATTTCAGGTTGGATAAAATATAATACTCAAAGCTTTAATCCTATTATCGGTTTAGGTGAATTAGGAGGGTCTAGTTTTAAAAGATTATATTTAGTTCCCGACTATTCATCAGGCAAACCAGGTATAGGTACTGCAGGATATAATGATATCACTTCTATAAGTAATGTTACTACAGTTAACGCTTGGAATCATGTGGTAGTTGTTTTTAATAATTACAACTTGAATTCAGTTTATTTTTATGTGGGTGGAAATTTGTTAAGCTCTAATACAACTAATGGAAGTTCCATACCTTTTCCATTAAATAATACTGGCTTTACTATCGGTCGTCACACAGGCTCTGGCACAAATTATGCTGAAGCTAAAATTGACGACATAGGCATCTGGAACAGAGCATTAACAGCTTGTGAAATAAAAGACTTATATCACTCTCAATTAGGGTATACGACAATCAATGCTGGTCTTGACCAATTTAGCTGTGTAGGAGAAGATGTTACTTTACAAGGTGTAGGCGGTAATGCTTTAACATGGAATAATGGAGTAATCAACAATACTCCTTTTGTTCCAACTCAAACCAGTTCTTATATTTTGACAGGAACAGATTCTATTGGTTGTATTGGTTCAGATACAGTTACTGTTTTTGTTTCAGAATCTTCTTCCTCTTCCCAAACCCAAACAGCACTAGACACCTACACCTGGCCAGTCAACAACCAAACCTACACGCAAAGCGGGACGTATTCAGACACCTTAGTGAACGCAGCGGGTTGTGATAGCATTGTAACCTTGAATTTAACCTTGAGCTACACTGGCATCAACGAATTGAACGCTTCTCAATTAGTGGTATCTCCCAACCCAACAAAAGACAATTTCTCTATTTCAGGTTTAGAATTATTGGGAACGATCACTTCATTAGAAATTAAAGACGCTGCTGGTAAAGTAGTAAAAGTACTCGATCCAACAACTACCAACTTTTCATGTGTTGGTTTAAAAGCGGGTGTTTACTTTTTAAACATTACTTCTAATAAATTAGAACGAGTAATTAAAATCATAAAAGAATAACCATGAAAAAACTAACCTTTTTAACCGCAATACTTCTTGCAACAACAACATTTGCTCAAATCCCCAATTATGTTCCAACCAATGGCTTGGTTGGCTGGTGGCCCTTTAATGGCAATGCCAATGATGAAAGTGGTAATGGGAATAATGGAACGGTGAATGGAGCAACGTTGACAAGTGATAGAAATGGCATTGCAAATAAGGCTTATAGTTTTGATGGTTTGGATGATTATATAAATATTTTATATTCAAATATATTGCATGGTCAAAAAGGTTCAATAAATACTTGGATTCAAACAAATGGTAATTTCACAAGTCAAAAATCAATATTTTCTCAATCATCTGGTAGACCTCAACTTGTAGCTGAAAGTCAAGGAGCAAATGGTAACCAAAGCTCAAACAGTGCTGCTATACATTGGAAATCAACAAATGGACTTTTTCCTTGTGCACAAACTACTTCATCAGTAGATAATAGTGAATGGATAATGATTACAGCGCTATATTCAGTTGATAGTTTTAAAATATTTGTAAATGGTAACTTTGAAGCAATATCAATTACAAATTTAATTCAAGATAATTGTAGTCTTAATGATTTTCAAATTGGTGGAATATATAATTTAAATTCAAATTGTGGCCAAAGTACTGGTTTTTCACAAATGTTCAATGGTAAAATTGATGATATCGCTTTTTATAACCGCGCCCTAACAGATTGCGAAATCAAAAACCTATACATTGGTGGAGTTCCAAACTCTTCCCAAACTCAAACAGCTCTAGACACCTACACGTGGCCAGTCAACAACCAAACTTATACACAAAGTGGAACGTATTCAGATACTTTGGTGAACGCAGCAGGTTGTGATAGCATTGTAACCTTGAATTTAACCTTGAGTTACACAGGCATCAACGAATTAAACGCATCGCAGTTAGTGGTTTCTCCCAACCCAACAAAAGACAATTTCTCCATTTCAGGCTTAGAATTATTGGGAACGATCACTTCTATAGAAATTAAAGACGCTGCAGGTAAAGTAGTAAAAGTACTCAATCCAACAGCTACCAACTTTTCATGTGTTGGTTTAAAAGCGGGTGTTTACTTTTTAGTAGTTACCTCTAATAAAACAGAACGCGTAATTAAAATTATAAAAGAATAAAATGATCGTATGTATCTTGAAAAGCATCCTGCAGGATGCTTTTTTTATGCAATAAAATAGGTGAGAATAGGAGAAAACCTATCTTTCTCATATAATTTTCAACCTATTTTTAGATCATTGATATCTTTGAAGAAAAATAATTGAATGAATCGCCTAGTAATTTTCCTACTTATACTATCCCCTATTTTTTCTCACGCACAAAAGCGCTTAGACTTAATTCATGATAACGCATTTGCCTTCTTTGATTATCAAGAAAAAGCTTTTTGCGTATTAGACGATTCTACTTTCATTTGGAAATACGATGCAACTAAAATAAAATGGCAAAAAAAACCAATCGAATTGTCTATTGACATGCCGTTTGCAAAATTCCTTGCTGAATTTATACCAATGTCTGATAA
>JAHEIL010000049.1:0-31217 GCA_024639405.1 Crocinitomicaceae bacterium
GTAATTGGAATGTTAAAATTTTCTTTCAATAAATGAATCACATCCAAGTAACACAATGCTGGTTTAACCATTAACATATCAGCACCTTCATTAAAATCTAACTCAGCTTCCAATAATGCTTCACGTTTATTTGCAGGATTCATTTGATATGTTTTTTTATCGCCAGATTTTGGAGCTGAGTTCAATGCATCTCTGAAAGGACCATAAAAAGCGCTCGCGTATTTCACCGAATAAGACATGATAGAAACATCGGTGAACTGGTGTTTATCTAAGTATTCTCTGATACTTCCAACGCGTCCATCCATCATATCCGACGGACCAATGATATCAATTCCGGCCTGTGCTTGCGCCAAAGCCATTTTATTTAATATTGGAAGCGTTGCATCGTTTAAGATTTTTCCGTTTTCTACCAAGCCATCATGTCCGTCCGAAGAATAAGGATCCATCGCCACATCACTCATCAACACAATTTCTGGAAATGTTTCTTTTAACGTGCGAATTGCATGCAAGTAAAAATTCTCTTCAGCGTATGAATAGGTAGCAGTTTTATCTTTTAAAGCATCATCAACAGCTGGGAATAAATCATATGTCATAATTCCCAACTCCATGCATTTTTCAACTTCAGGAATCAATTGATCAATCGACCAACGAAAATTATTTGGAAGAGAAGCGATTTCTTCTTTACAATTTTGACCATCTTTTAAGAAGATTGGATAGATTAAGTGTTCAGCTCCAATCTTTGTTTCTTCCACCATTGCACGGATGGCAATCGATTTTCTATTTCTTCTAGGACGAATATGCATTTCACTTGATTTTGTTAGACAAATTTAACCCAAATTAATGACAAAAAGTAGAAGAATGCTAATTTTAAACGGATTTTCAACAAATAAAAAAAGCCATTCTTTTGAATGGCTTTAAAGTGTTTATAAGTTGGATTTACATTGTCATTCCACCACACACGTGAATGGTTTGACCTGTAATATATGTTGACATATCTGAACCTAAGAAAACAGTTGCATTGGCAACATCTTGAGGCGTTCCACCACGTTTTAATGGAATGGTACTTCTCCATTGTTCTACCACTTTTGGATCCAATACTTCCGTCATTTCAGTTTCGATGAAACCTGGAGCAATTGCATTACAACGAATGTTTCTTGAACCTAATTCTTGTGCAATTGATTTTGAGAAACCAATTAAACCAGCTTTCGATGCTGCATAGTTGGATTGACCAGCATTTCCAGTGACACCAACTACAGATGACATGTTAATAATTGAACCGCTTTTAGCTTTCAACATAGGTTTTAAAACTGCTTTCGTTAAGTTGAAGGCAGATTTTAAGTTCGTATTCATCACTTCGTCCCATTGCTCTTCAGACATACGCATCAATAAAGTGTCACGCGTGATTCCAGCATTGTTCACTAACACATCAACAGTTCCAAATGCTTCAACTACATCGTCCACTAATTTTTGAGCTTCATCGTATTTTGATGCATCGCTTTTGAATCCTTTTGCGACACCACCGTTGCTTGTCAATTCTTGTTCTAATGCACGCGCTTTTTCATCAGATGATAAATAGGTAAACGCTACTTTAGCGCCTTGTTTTACACATTCTTCAGCAATTGATTTACCAATTCCTCTCGATGCTCCTGTGATTAACACAATTTTATTTTCTAATAAGCCCATATTAATTTACTTTTTTCAAAGATATGAAATCAATAGTTTAGTAGGGGTTTAGACTGAAAAAAGAATGAATAATGAAATGTGAATAACATATTAGAAAAAATAAAGTTATTTTTTGCTAATTTATTGAAAAATGAAATTAATTAAATTATATTTGTAACGGTTTAGTTGTAAAAGGTAGGTTAGGTTAGGTTTGAAAGGAGTGAAACACCCGTTTTGCTCCTTTCGACGTTTATAGAGGTTCTTATTTTTAAAAGTGTTGAGTTTTGAGTAGAAAATTTTGAGTTGAGATTTCAATTGAATCACGATTTTTTTCTTAATGGCTTAAAATCATTACATCTTTTAATCTTTATAAGTGTTGCGTTTTGAGTAGAAAGTTTTGAGTTGAGATTTCAATTGAATAATGATCTCTTTTCATTGTTCCATTTACACATTAAACAATTGTTCCATTAGTTCAATCTTAAAGTCTTTTTATCCTTATATCTTAAAAATTCTAATTAAAGAAATCCCAAGTAATTCCAACTCTAAACTGTGTAGAAGTAATAGGATAGCCTTTGTAAAATGCAGATGTAGTATCATTCCAATTTCTTCCAATGTTTTCAACGCGTACAAAAAACTTAAATTCTTCGATTTGAATTCCTCCAAAAATGTGAAGGTTCATTTGCGGTAAAAGTTGCGTATTCGAATTGTTAAAATCAAAACTACTTGATATAGAATTGAACGTTACTTGTTTAAAAGTTGAAGCATAAGAGAAATCAGCACCTAAATAAGCTTTTAATTTTTTTGCTTTAAAGATGCCTCCTTTTATAAAAACGCGCGCTTGTAATTGGTGTTGCGGAATAAAATCAGTTGATTGATCTAGAATTGAATACGTGTATTGTGGCTGAATGTATAGGAATTTCAATTTGTAATCAAGCTTTAGATAGAATTGGTGAATGAGATAATTAGAAACTGTATCTTGTTTCCATTGTGTTTCTTTGAAAAAATAATTGTTTTTGGAGAGCGAAAAACGGTAACCAATTTTAGTGGTTAGATTGGAAAATGCTTTCGAAACTGTTATGTCTGAATAGGTGTTAAATTGTTTGTTGAAAGTCCCATTCAAATTCGAATAATTGTTACCGATTGCCAGACGCTGATATACTTCAGGTAATTTATTTAAAACAGCGATTGAACCATTTATTTCAAACGATTTTATTTTTTTGATAAAGGAAAAATAATTGCTCCATTCGTTTTTTGCACCAACTAAATTGAATTCAAAGTGATTTTGAATAAAACTTGTTTTGCGTTCACGTTTAAAATTTAAAAATGTTGCTATTTCAAGTGTGTCATTCGTATAACCAGCATTTTTAAATTGCCAATACCCCGAATTGATTCCAACTGTAAATTCATGGAAGCTATTTTTCGAAAACAATCCAATGGCATTGTCTAAACGCGTAAATTGATGGATGTCGTTGGTGTGTAAACTGTCGAAATTTATAATAGAGTAGGTGTTTACTAAAGAATCATTCTCCGAATAAGCATAGTTTTTTGCACTTATTTTATGAGATGTGAAAACACCTTTTGCTTGCAATGTGTCGTTGTCAAAATCTAAATAATTGTGCCATTCAATTCGACCTAACTGTGTTTTTGTTAATGCGTCATCTTTCGCAACAGGAATGTATAATAAATCTAAACTTTTAATCAACGAATCAGCGCTTAAGCCTCCACTTTGTTGCACGTTCGAATTTTGGTAGCCCAATTTTAAGTCGGATTGGTAACGTTTTCTGTTAAAGGAGTATTGAATTTGCAAATCATTATGAGTGAATTCGCTGTTGCGAATAAAACCGGTAGAACTGTACCTGTTGTAATCAATGTTTAATAGACTTTTTGTAGACAAAGCGTGTTGGTATTCCGCAAGAATGTGTTGCGTCCCTTTGTTTCCAAATGAATACGAAAATCCTAAATGAGGTAGTGCTGAAAATCTTAATTTTTTCCACGGACTAAATGCAAAGAATCGTTGTCCGCCTGTAAATTCAATGAATGTACGAGCAGAAAAAATGTTGTTAGTCAGATTGAAGCCACCGCCAGGCAATGAAGAAGATTGAATCCCTAATAATAAATCACTTTCATTAAGTAGATTACTAATGCTATAGCCAGCCTTAATCGTATCTGTTAAGGAACCATTAATTTGAGCTTTCCCCAAAGAAATTAAAAGCAGAAAAAATCCAAGTAAAAATAACCGCATAGCTATAAAAAAAAATAAAGGTATAAAAAAAGGGGCTATTGCCCCCTAATTATCTTTATAAATCGAAAATTACAATTTGTTAATTTTAACTTGTAATCCAGATTTTAAATTCGCTGCTTTGTTTTTGTGGATGATATTTCTTTTTGCCAATTTATCCAACATTGAAATAACACTTTTCAACAACGTTTCTGCTTCTGTTTTATCAGTCATAGCTCTTAAGTTACGAACTGCATTACGCGTTGTTTTGTGTTGGTATTTGTTACGTAGTCTTTTAGACTCGTTTGATCTGATTCTTTTTTGTGCTGACTTATGATTCGCCATTGTTTTTCTTTTTTAAGTTTTTAATTCTTTTTTTTACTCTGCAGCCCATAGGAGAATCGAACTCCTGTTTCCAGGATGAAAACCTGGCGTCCTAACCACTAGACGAATGGGCCAAATTATGCATTTGGCAGCCCATAGGAGAATCGAACTCCTGTTTCCAGGATGAAAACCTGGCGTCCTAACCACTAGACGAATGGGCCGTATTTCAAATTCTCCCTTAATTTGGGAGTGCAAATATACTTAGATTTTCTATATTAACAAACGTCAATGCTATTTTTTTTAAAAAAAATCACTTTGGTCTGTTTTCATTTTGAAACCTAGTCGCTTTCCTGTTTTTAATTGAAGATTATTGCTAATCGCTTGAATTTGTCCAACTGATAATTCCTGAACATATTCGAATGGAGGAGTAAGTAAATCAAATTCAATCGCATGGGCAAAAGAAGCTTGAACAATCATTGTAATAATTGCATCGTTGATTTGAGCGTTTTCAACATCTCTAAATAAGTAACCCAATTGACCTTTTCCTTCCATCATAAAATGGCGTTCGTGGTTGATAAACATACGTCCAATCAAATAACCTGAATCTTCGTATCGATTTTGAATAAAAGATTCAGCTAAAAAGTTGTAAATGTAAATCAATCCAAAATAACCGCGTTTATCATCCGATCTAAGGTAATTCGTTCCCCATAATGCATTGTCATCTGGTAAGCGAAACACATTGTTGTGTTGGTGAAAGACCAAAACGTCGCTTCCGATAAATACATGCATTTCATAATCACCTTTTTCTTTGTAACTCAAACGAATGCGTTCGTCTTTGATTTTACTTTGTAAAAGGGTCAATTCATTTTTGATCGCTTCCTTTAAAGAAGCAAAAAGAACGTTACAATCATCTGCAATGTTTTGTTTTAAAGCAGCTTTATTTAAAAGTAAGTCTAATATTATTTTATGATTGTCGTTCTTCATGGATTCTTTTCTTAATATGCTTTAGCAAAAATAACGCGTTTTGATGATGGTTTTCCAGTTACCATACAGAATCCTGCTTCCTCTGGTTGGTCTAATGCGATGCAACGTATGGTAGCTTGCGTTTCTTCCTTGATTTTAGATTCTGTTTCTTTTGTACCGTCCCAATGTGCAAGGAAAAATCCTCCTTTGTCAATTTGTGCTTTGAAGTCTTCATATGTATCAACTGAATGCATGTTTTCACTTCTGAATTTCTTCGCGCGTTCTAATAAATTAACTTGTATGTCTTTTAATAATTGTTCGATTACTTCAGCAATGTTAGCGAAATCAATAATTTCTTTTTCTTTTGTGTCTCTTCGAGCAAGTTCTACTTTACCGTTTTCTAAATCACGTGGACCCATTGTCAAACGAACAGGAACACCTTTTGATTCGTATTCAGCAAATTTCCATCCTGGACGTCTGTTTTCGTCGTTATCGTATTTGAATGAAATACCTTTTGCTTTCAACTCTAAACGTAATGCTTCAAATTTCTCGTTGATTGCTGTTAAATCTTCTTCCGTTCGGTGAATTGGAATTGCAACAACTTGAATAGGAGCTAGAGCTGGAGGTAAAACCAAGCCTTCGTCATCGGAATGTGTCATAATTAATGCTCCCATCAAACGAGTTGAAACACCCCAAGAAGTTGCCCAAACATGTTCTAATTTACCTTCTTTATCTGCAAATTTAACATCAAATGCTTTGGCGAAATTTTGTCCTAAAAAATGAGATGTTCCAGCTTGTAATGCTTTTCCATCTTGCATCATTGATTCAATGCAATAGGTATCTTCTGCTCCTGCAAATCGTTCACTTTCTGTTTTTCGACCTTTAATTACTGGCATTGACATGTAGTTTTCAGCAAAATCTTCGTACACATCCAGCATTAATTCTGCTTCAGTAATTGCTTCTGCTTTTGTCGCATGCGCAGTATGACCTTCTTGCCATAAAAACTCGGCTGTTCTTAAGAAGAGGCGAGTACGCATTTCCCAACGAACAACATTTGCCCATTGGTTAATTAAAATAGGTAAATCTCTGTAGGATTGAATCCAATTTTTGTATGAATTCCAAATAATTGTCTCAGAAGTAGGTCGAACAATTAATTCTTCTTCCAATTTAGCATCTGGATCTACAATTATTCCGCTGCCATCTTCTGCATTTTTTAATCTGTAATGGGTAACAACAGCACATTCTTTAGCAAAACCTTCAACATGGCTCGCTTCCTTACTTAAATAGGATTTCGGAATGAATAAGGGGAAATACGCATTTGAATGTCCAGTTTCTTTGAATTTTTGATCCAAAATATCTTTCATTTTTTCCCATATTGCATAACCATAAGGCTTTATGATCATACAACCTCTTACGTCTGAATGCTCCGCTAAATCAGCTCTGTAAACCAATTCGTTGTACCATTTTGAGTAATCTTCTTCGCGGGTTGTGTATTTTTGTGCCATTGAAATGTTAAATTATTTACTTTTGTTGCAAAGTTATAAAATATTGAATAGCTTTATTGAAATATTAAAAAATAGAAACCATGAAACTTTCAATAGCTTTTTTTTACCTCACAATTATTTTATTTGGTTTTTCATCGTGTTATTCAACGCAACAATTGATTGATGATGATGTGTATATGATGCAAGATGCAAATTTACTTATAGGAGAAACTTTAACGGATGAAACTTCATATGCTACCTACAAAGACAGGACACATAAAAACGAACGAGTAAATTCTTATTACAGCTCGAGAGATCGTTTTGATGCGAATCCAAATTGGAATAATTGGAACAACTATTTCTTTTTAAATCGAACTTATAGAAGCACTTTTGGGTATTTATTCGACCCGTTTTATTCAAATTTAGGTGGTAATGTGGTTATATTGATGATGAATAACAATTTTGGTTACGGTCATGGATATGGTTTTTATGGCAATAATTATTATTCTACCTTTAGTTCAATGAATGGTTTTAATCCGTTTTTTTCAAATTCAACTGGTAATTATTGGTATGGGAATTCATCTGGAATTAATTCAATGAACGGTAATGCTACTCTTTCTTCTAATGTACATAAAGGTCCAAGAGGAACAATGGCTGGTATCACCAATTCTTCTAGTTTGAATAACAGTGTCATGTTAAAAAGTATGAAAAGTAACAGAGCTGGAATGAATAATGTTATTACTCCAAACAACCCTGTTTATTCTATTGTTAACAATAGTGAAAGATCGAAAGTTGAAAGAACAATTTTGTCTCCAGTTGACCCGACAACAAACACAACTGTTTCTAACACTAGGAAACAAACTGGATCTGGAGGATTTGTAAATCAATCGTACAATACATCTGGAAGAAATCAAGGTTCAATCGGAAGAAGTTCAGCTGGTCAACGTGAGAACATTAGTGCACCTTCAAGATCGTCTGAAGGTAATTCAGCGCGACCAACAAGATCGTCAGGAAATGTAGGACCAAGAAGAAATTAATTATGAATAAAATAATTTTACTTCTTTCTGTATTATTCATTAGCGAAGCTTGGACACAAAACGAAATTGATTTATACCGTTTTTCTAAAACAACTTATCAAGGTTCAGCACGTTTTGAAGCAATGGGCGGTTCGTTTGGGGCATTAGGTGCAGATTTAAGTTCCGCACAAATAAACCCAGCAGGCTACGGGCGTTATTCAAGTTCTCAAATTGGTGCTTCACTATTTGGAGGAGCGGTCAATAACACGAGTGTTTTTAATGGAACTACCCAACAAAGATCTGAAGGTTTAGGAGGCTTAGGTAATGCTGCCATTGTTTTAACAACTGATGTTTCTGAAGACAATAAAGGCTTTTTATACGTACAAGTTGGTTTAGGATACAATCGCATTGAAAGTTACCGTAATTCGTTTAAATATTCTGGACAACAATATTATTCTTTGTTAGACGATTATGTTGACCAAGCAAATGGTTATTACTCTGATGAATTGAGTACTTATTTTCCATTTTCCACTAATTTAGCTTTAGGAACTGGTGCGCTAGTTTACAATTCTTCAGGACCATTTTACCAATCAAAATTAAATGCTGGTGATGTCATTCACAACAGAAATGTAGCGAGTACAGGTGGTTCCAATGAATATTTTTTATCTGTAAGTGCAAACTATATCAATCGTTTGTATATAGGTGCGAACTTAGGTGTACGGACGTTTGATTACGAGGAGAAAATCCAACACAATGAAGTACTTACTGATTTTACAGGTACAGACTTTAGAGGTTTTGATTACAATTACTCATTAAAAACTTCAGGCACTGGAGTGAATTTGAAAATTGGCGCGATTTATTTACTGACTCCAATGGTAAGATTTGGAATTGCTTTGCATACGCCAACTTTTACAGAATTAAAAGATGAATATTCAGCAAATATGACCTCGTATTTTATGAATACATCAGCTAGTACTCCAGCTCAAAGCATTCCACAAGGAGTTAATAAATATGGAATTCGTAATCCGACAAAAGTGATAGGTTCATTGGGGCTTGTTTTTGGAACTAGAGGTTGTTTAAATATCGACGTCGATTACTTAAATTATCAAAATGCTTATTTAACAGCTACTTCTGATGAAAGTTATCCAAGTTATGATTATGCATATGAAAACAAGGTCGCGGATACACTTTTTCAACGCGCAGTAAACATTCGTATAGGAGGTGAGATTGTACTTTTTAATTCTTTTTATTTGAGAGCTGGTTATGGATATTATGGAAATGCAATAAAATCGGGAACTGAATTGAGTCCTGACCAATTATTCTCTGGTGGATTTGGCTACAAAAGAGGGAATTATACTTTTGATATTGCATACAAGCATCAGTTGAGTCATTATAATTATTATTCTTTCTCGAGGGGTGTTACAGAATTAAATGCTGTTCGTTCGATTGTAGCACTTTCAGCGACTTATAAATTCAAATAAATAGAAAAGCCTTGATAAAATCAAGGCTTTTCAAACAAACAACAACAAACAACCTTTACTTTTCAAAAGAAAATGTAAAGGGTTTTTTTTCACCTTTCGGTAATTTTTTCCGCAATTTTTACATTACATTCGTTTCTTACGAAAATTAATTTATAAGGTTTCATTTTAGCTTGTATTGACAAAATGTCTAGTAATTAAAAGTTTAATCGACAATTTGACATGTTTTAAAAGAAGTAAAAGTTTGGTCTTTCTTTTGACGAATAATATTTAACCAATATACTGTTAAAATGGAAAGCAATAAGTTTACAATTAAGTCGCAAGAAATTTTACAAAAAGCGCAAGAGATAGCAAGCGAAAATGGTCACAAAGTTATTGAAAATGGCCATTTGTTAAAAGCGATGTTAGCAACGGATCAATCAGTCATTCCTTTCTTATTGAGCAAATTATCTGTTTCAAAACAACTACTTGAGAAAGTAACCAATCAATTGGTTAATTCCTATCCGAAAGTAGAAGGAGGACAAGTTTTTTTGAGTAATTCAACCAATGAAGTATTCAATGATGCACAAAAATTAATGCAAGAATTCGGTGATAGTTTTATTGCTGTTGAGCTTTTGTTTTATGCATTTTTAGACAAAAAAGACACCGTTAGCCAATTGTTAAAAGACAATGGTGTCACAAAAAATAATTTAAAAGAAGCAATCATGGATTTAAGAAATGGACAAAATGTAACGTCTGATAACCAAGAAAACACCTATCAATCGTTGGAAAAATACGCTAAAAACTTAAATGAATTAGCACGTGCAGGGAAACTAGATCCTGTCATTGGGAGAGATGACGAAATAAGACGAGTACTTCAAATATTAACAAGAAGAACGAAGAATAACCCAATTTTAATTGGTGAACCGGGTGTTGGTAAAACGGCTATAGCAGAAGGTTTAGCACATAGAATTATTGATGGTGATGTTCCAGATAATTTGAAATCAAAACAAGTGTATTCTTTAGACATGGGGGCGTTAATTGCAGGTGCTAAATACAAAGGAGAATTCGAAGAGCGCTTAAAAGCTGTAATTAAAGAAGTAATCGATGCTGATGGGGAGATTATTTTGTTTATAGATGAAATTCATACACTTGTAGGAGCAGGTGGTGGAGGCGATGGAGCAATGGATGCTGCAAATATTTTAAAACCTGCTTTAGCCAGAGGTGAATTAAGAGCTGTTGGAGCAACAACTTTAAATGAATATCAAAAATATTTTGAAAAAGACAAAGCGTTGGTGCGTCGTTTTCAAACAGTATTGGTGGACGAACCAACAACAGAAGATGCAATTTCTATTTTGAGAGGCATTAAAGAAAAATATGAAAACCACCACAAGGTATTGATAAAAGATGCGGCTATTATTGCTGCTGTTGAGTTGTCACAGCGTTACATTACAGATCGTCAATTACCCGATAAAGCAATTGATTTAATCGATGAAGCAGCTTCTAAACTGCGAATGGAAATTAATTCAAAGCCAGAAGAACTTGATGAAATTGAACGTAAAATCATGCAGCTTCAAATTGAAAAAGAAGCAATTAAACGTGAAAATGACACGAAGAAATTAGCTCAGATTGAACGTGAATTGGCCAATCTAACTGAATCCAAAGATACTTTTAATGCAAAATGGCAAGCTGAGAAAAATGTTGTGGATGCAGTTCAAAAAACGAAAGAAGAAATTGAACAATTGAAATTCGAAGCAGACCAAGCAGAAAGAAATGGCGATTATGGTAAGGTTGCAGAAATTAGATATGGCTTGTTAAAAGATGCTTCGTTGAAGTTAGAGGAAAGTAAAAAGGCCTTAGTAGAAATGCAAGCTACTTCTAAGATGATCAAGGAAGAAGTTGATGTGGATGAAATTGCTGAGGTGGTTTCAAAATGGACAGGGATTCCAGTTACAAAAATGATTGAAAGTGAAGTAGCGAAATTATTGCGTTTAGAAGATGAATTAAAAAAACGCGTTGTAGGTCAAGATGAGCCAATTGAAGCCTTATCGGATGCGATTCGTCGTTCAAGAGCTGGATTACAAGATCCTCGCAAACCAATTGGGTCTTTCATTTTCTTAGGAACAACTGGTGTTGGTAAAACTGAATTAGCAAAAGCATTAGCCGATTATTTATTCAACGACGAAAATGCAATGACGCGAATCGACATGAGTGAATACCAAGAAAAACACAGCGTTTCAAGATTGGTAGGTGCGCCTCCAGGATACGTAGGTTACGATGAAGGTGGTCAATTGACAGAAGCAGTTCGAAGAAAGCCCTATTCGATTGTTTTGTTGGATGAAATTGAAAAAGCGCATCCAGATGTATTCAATATTTTATTACAGGTTTTAGACGATGGTCGTTTAACAGATAACAAAGGTCGATTGGTGAATTTTAAAAATACTTTAATTATTATGACGTCGAATTTAGGTTCAACGATGATTCACGAAGCGTTTGAGAATGTTACACCTGCTACATTTGAAAAAGCTCAAACTAAAGCGAAGTTAAATGTGCTGGAATTGTTGAAGCAAACGATTCGACCTGAATTTTTAAATCGTATTGATGAAACATTGTTGTTTTTACCATTAACAAAAGAGAATGTGAAAGAAATCGTTCAAATTCAATTGAATCAATTAATTAACAAATTGAAAGAAAATGAAATTGAATTAGTGGTAAGTCCGGAAGCTTTTAACTGGATTGCAACAGTTGGTTATGATCCATTTTTTGGTGCTCGACCTGTTAAACGTGTAATTCAGAAGAATGTGTTAAATGAATTGTCAAAAGCTATGTTGAGCGGAACAATTGATAAAACACAAGCAGTAGTAATGGATGTTTTTGATGGTAAAATTGTATTTCGAAAACCAATAAAAAGTGAAGTTTAATTGAATTAAAAAAGAGGAGCATTTGTTCCTCTTTTTTGTACCTAAATAAAGCAACGAAAATTTCTTTTTCAAACGATTAGTTTGAGTAAAAATCTATTTTCTAACTAATTAGTAATAAAAAATCATGCCGAAGTAGTTAGCTATTTGATTTTCAAAATTTTACAATTATTATTTAAAGTTGTAAATTCCAATTTTAGGAAGGAGATTTCAATTTTGATTTTTTCTAATTGTTGGTAATTCTTTAAAACTTACCTTTTTTAAAACTTGTTTTAATCACATTGTTCTTTATTTTTGATTCAAATAAATTAACCATGAAAAAATTACTTTTATTTTTTGCCTTATTTTTAAGTTTTAACCTTTTAATTTCTCAAGAAATAAGTTATGATTTGAGTATGAAAAAACCTCAGAATCATTATTTTAATATTGAAATGACGCTTAAAAATTTTAGCGAATCATCGTTGTTGTTAAAACTACCGACTTGGTCGCCTGGTTCTTATCTGATTCGTGAGTTTTCTAAAAACATTGATTTAGTTACTGCTAAAGATGAAAACGGTAAAACTTTAAAAGTGCTTAAAAAAGCTAAAAATGCTTGGGAAGTCGTAAAAGGTAAAGCGAAAGAAGTTCATGTTTTTTATAATGTATATGCGTTTGAATTGAGTGTAAGAACGAGCTTTTTAGATTTGACACATGGTTTCGTGAGTGGTTCGGGTGTTTTTATGTATGTAGAAAATCAGTTAAACAGAAAAGGAACCGTTCACATTCATCCGTATCAAGATTTTAAAGTTGTTACAACCGCCTTACCTGCTTCGAATGTGCCGAATTTATTTGAATTTGAAGATTACGATCAATTAGTTGATTGTCCGATTGAAATTGGAAATCAAACCGTTTTTAATTTCCAAGCAGCAAATGTAAACCATACAGTTGCGCTTTATGGTGAAGGAAATTACGAAGTAGACGTTTTGAAAAAAGACATGGCCAAAATTGTTACTGCTGCAACGGCAGTATTTGGTCAAAATCCAAATAAAAATTACACGTTTATTGTTCACAATGTTGTTGATGGTCAAGGGGGATTAGAACACTGCAATTCAACAACGCTGAGTGTTAATCGTTGGACTTATACAGGTTCTGAATACCTTGGATTTTTAAATTTAGTAGCGCATGAATATTTTCATTTGTGGAATGTTAAACGCATTCGACCAATTGAATTAGGTCCGTTTGATTACGATAAAGAAAATTATACTTCGTTGCTATGGGTAATGGAAGGATTCACTTCATATTACGATGAATTATTGATGTTGAGAGCAGGTTATTATTCGAAAGATGAATTCTTAAGTAAATTACAAAGTACTGTAAATTATGTAGAAGGAAGTGTTGGTTCTCGTGTTCAACCTTTAGCGCATGCGAGTTTTGATGCATGGGTAAAAGCTTACAGACCAACCGAAAACAGTGCCAATACTTCGATGACATATTATTCAAGAGGGGCGATGATTGGTGCTTTGTTGGATGCAAAAATAATTGCAAAATACGCTGGTGAAAAATGTTTAGATCATTTTATGCAAAAATTATATGCTGATTATTTCGTAGCGAAGAAAAGAGGATTTACAGAAGTTGAATTCAAGAAAAGTTTAGAATCATTTTTAGGAGAAAATCTGGATGAATTTTTTGAGAAATACATTAATGGAACAGAAATAGCACCATTGAATCAAGTGTTTAGTCCAATTGGATTAAGTGTGAAAGATGTAACAACAACAAAACCGTCTTTCGGTGCAGCGTTGAAACAAGAAGGAGGGAAAGTGATTGTTCGTTCGATACGTTCAAATTCAGCTGCTGAAGACGCTGGATTAAGTGTGAATGATGAAATTATTGGATTAAATGGTTATCGCATTGACCAAAAAAGTATGGAAGATTTTATTGCTACGGTTGACAATGGTGATCAATTTAGCATGTTAGTTTCTAGAGATTTACACTTGTTTGAAATACAAGCAAGTGTTAAGAATTTTACGAAGCCTCAATTTTTATTTCAACAAATAAAACCAGGTGATCGATTGTTGAATTATTGGTTAAGAACAAATTAATATGAAACAACTAGCATTATTAGTCTTTCTTGTCCCTTTTTTAGTTGTTGGTCAAACAAAATTTCAAGTTGTAACAATTCCGGCAGCATCTAAACATACTTATTGGGGAACACAAAGTGAACCTGCTATTGCCATTAATCCTAAAAATACGCAAGAAATTGCTGCAGCATCTATTTTAGACGAGTATTATTATTCCTTAAATGGCGGTAAAACTTGGGTGAGTAAAAAAATAAAAAGTAAATACGGTGTTTGGGGAGATCCAGTTTTATTATTTGACACTTCAGGGGCCGTTCATTACTTTCATTTAGCGAATTATTCTGAAACATCATGGATTGATCGCATTGTTTGTCAAACAGCACCTTCTTTAGAAATGCCATTCAATGAAGGAACATTTCCAGCTCCTAATGGTTCAAAAGCACAAGACAAACATTGGGTTGTTTTAAATCCAGTCAACAATGAAATTTACATGACTTGGACTCAATTTGATAAATATGGATCAGCAAATTCGTTAGATTCATCTGTTATTTTATTTTCAAAATCAATTGATCAAGGGAATTCTTGGACAAAACCGCTTCGAATTTCAGCAGTTGCAGGGAATTGTTTAGATGGTGACAACACGGTGGAAGGTGCTGTTCCTGCAGTTGGAGCAAATGGAGAAATCTACGTAACCTGGGCTGGTCCAAATGGCTTATCATTTCAAACTTCTACTGATGGCGGTCTAACATGGTTGAAGAAAGAACGAATTATTCAAAATCAAGTTGGCGGTTGGGAATTTGATATTCCAGGTATGAGTAGAGCAAACGGTTTACCAATTTTATTATCCGACAATAGCACTAGTTCAAGCAGAGGATCTTTGTATTTAACTTGGTGTGATCAGCGCAATGGTTCAGATAATACAGATGTTTTTATTGCGCGTTCAAATGACAAAGGTAAAACATGGACTAAGCCAATTAAAGTCAATCAAGACAATTCTAATAAACATCAATTCTTCACGTGGCCAGCAATTGATCAATCAACGGGAAATATCTACATTGTTTATTACGATCGTAGAAATCACCAAGATTTAAAAACAGATGTGTATGTTTCCATTTCTAAAGATGGCGCTATGACGTTTGCAGACCATCGAATTTCTGATAAACCCTTTAAGCCCTCTAAAAAGAAGTTTTTTGGCGATTACATCAATATTGCTGCAGAAAAAGGAGTTGTTAGAGCAATTTGGCCAAGAATGGATCATCGAAAAATTAAATTGTGTGTAACATTAATTGACTATATAAAACAATAACTTTGTATGCAATGATTGGATTCAAAATTAATAGTTCATTTTTACGTATTCTTTTGTTACTTTTTGTAGTAAAAGGGTGTGTGTTTGCGCAAGAATTTCAACCGAAACATACGTTTAATTTTGAGCTAGGACTACCGAATTCGTTTTCCAACAAAGCATTTAATGATGTCATGCAAGGATTGGTTCAAGTAGAACCTTATTACCAATTTGCGTTTAAAAATGGAATCATAGCTGGAATAGGTTTTGGTTACCAATATATGGGAATCAATGAATTTAAAGTTCCAGTGAAAACCGATGGTGGATTACACAGCGGACGCGCATTTTTAAAAGTTGGTTACGAACGGTTTGTAACGAAAAATTTTGCGTTTGACGTAGCGCTTAAAATAGGTTATTCAGCCAATTATTTTAAAACGACCATTAACGACACCTTGCTTGGAAAGGCTTTTCAACAGAATTCAATGTACATTGCACCAACGATTGGTTTGATTTTAAAAGCGGATGAGGTTTCTTCGTATCGCTTGTTTTTCGGCTATAGTTTTCAAGACTTTAACTTTAATTTATCCATGTTAGGAATTCAAACAGATGGAGGTTATTCTTCTATTGAGTTAAATCGAATAAGTACAATTCTAACCGTAGGATTTGGTTATACGCATTATTTTGGGTTTACACGGATGGCTGAACCTGACGATTTTAGAGATGAATTATAATTAACACAACATGTTTGTTCAAACCAATTCCATCCAAGCTGTTAAAGCCTATTTTACTGAACGATTGAAAACACGTTTTAGCGAAAATGAAATCAAACATTTTTTTTATGAATCGGTTGTAGAACGATTAGCTCTTTCAAAAACAGCACTTTTATTGAACGAACCACAATTAGTGTCCGAATCAGATTTGCTTTTTTTTAGATCAATTGTCAAGCGATTGTTGCAAAATGAGCCATTTCAACATATCATTGGTTCAACTTATTTTTACGATTTAAAGCTTAAAACGGACAAGCGAGCATTGGTTCCTCGTCCAGAAACAGAAGAATTGGTTGATTGGGTTGTGACAGATCAAAAAGAAAATCAACCTTCAAAAATTGCCGATATTTGTTCTGGTTCAGGATGCATTGCCTTGGCATTAAAGTCGGTTATGCCTGCAACTGAAATCACTGCAATTGAATTGTCAGATGCTGCTCTCGCTCTGGGAAATGAAAATGCAAAAAATCTTGGGTTGAACATCCATTTTGTCCAAAAAGATGTATTTGATTCGTTTGATGAATTCACTTCTGATTATGCAGTTTGGGTTACCAATCCACCTTATATTCCAGAAAGTGACCGTGCTGAAATGCATGAAAATGTATTGAGTTTTGATCCAGAAATGGCTTTGTTTGTTCCAAATGAAGATCCATTACTGTTTTACCGAGAAATTGGAAAAAAAGCACTTCACCATTTGAAGCACCAAGGCGTTTTATATGCTGAAATTCATGAGCGGTTTGCAGCTGAAACGCGTCAATTGTTGAAAGAAATTGGATTTGATTCCATTGAAATTAAAAAAGATTTACAAGGAAAAGATCGCATGATCAAAGCCGTTAAGCCATAAATTGAAGCATGACAAAAGAACAAGCGCTACAAGAAATTGAATCGTTAACTGCTCAGATTCATAAATACAATCAGTTGTATTATGTTGAAAATAATTCAGAGATTTCTGATTATGATTTTGATCAATTGTTAAAACGATTGGAAGAATTAGAAGCTAACTATCCTGAATTTGCTTTTGAAAATAGTCCAACCAAAAGAGTGGGTGGCGATTTAACCAAAAAATTTGAATCGGTTGTTCATCGTTTTCCTATGCTTTCCTTATCCAATACCTATTCAGAAGAGGAAATTTTCGATTGGGAAAATCGCTTAAAAAAAATCAGCAACGAATCGTTGGAATATGTTTGTGAATTAAAATACGATGGCGTAGCAATTGGAATTCGTTATGAAAATGGTCAATTGTCAAAAGCTGTAACAAGAGGTGATGGAACTCAAGGCGAGGATGTTACGATAAATGTAAGAACTATTCGCACGATTCCTTTGCAATTAACAGGAGATTTTCCTTCAGATTTTGAAATTAGAGGGGAAATATTTATGCCTTTAGATCGTTTTCAAAAATTGAATGAAGAACGTGAATTGAACCAAGAACAATTGTTTGCTAATCCACGTAATACGGCATCAGGCACCTTAAAAATGCAAGATTCTAAAATCGTTGCAGAAAGGGGATTGGATTCTTTTTTATATGGGGTTTATGGAAATGATCTTCCAATAGAAACACATTTTGATGCTGTTCAAAAAGCAAGCCATTGGGGATTTAAAGTTCCTTTAATGCGTGAGCGATTTATTGAAAAAACAAATACAATTGATGGGATTATGGATTTTATCCATTATTGGGATCAACAACGTCAACATTTGCCTTTTGAAATTGATGGAGTGGTAATAAAAGTTAATAATTACCAGCAGCAACAACAATTAGGGTTTACTGCAAAATCACCTAGATGGGCAATTGCTTATAAGTTTAAAACTGAACGTGTTGAAACGGTTTTAGAATCAGTCGATTACCAAGTTGGGAGAACTGGTGCTGTTACTCCAGTTGCAAATTTAAAATCGGTTCAATTGGGAGGAACAACTGTTAAAAGAGCTTCTTTGCATAATTCAGATCAAATTGAAAAATTGAATTTGCATCTCTTGGATACTGTTTATGTTGAAAAAGGTGGTGAAATCATCCCTAAAATTGTTGGTGTTAATTTAGATAAACGATTAGCAAATGCTGAAAAAATTGAATTCATTTCACATTGTCCTGAATGCCATTCTTTGTTGACAAAAAGAGATGGTGAGGCACAGCATTTTTGCACCAATGAATTGGTTTGTCCGCCACAATTAAAAGGGAAAATTGAGCATTTTATTGCGCGTAAAGGCATGAATATTGATGGATTAGGTGCTGAAACAGTAGATCTGTTATTCGAAAAAGGATTGGTTCGATCAGTAGCTGATTTATACGATTTGAATTTTGATCAATTAGTTTCGTTGGATCGCATGGCTGATAAATCGGCTAATAATTTATTGCAAGGACTAAAAGCTTCAGTAGAAGTACCATTTGAACGTGTTTTATTTGCTTTAGGAATTCGATTTGTGGGAGAAACAGTCGCTAAAAAACTTGCAAAGTATTTTAAAAATATTGAATCAATACAATCTGCAAGTTATGATGAATTGATTCAAGTAGATGAAATTGGAGAGCGCATCGCAATTTCTGTGCAACAATTTTTCAGTGATGCAGCAAATTTAAATATAATTAATCGCTTAAAAGAAGTTGGGTTGCAATTTTCGATCGTTGAGAAAGAAGGCGTAACAGCACTTTTAGAAGGAAAGTCATTTGTTGTTTCAGGTGTATTTACGAGTTTTTCACGAGACGAAATTAAAGAGTTGATTGAGATGAATGGCGGGAAAAATGTTTCAGCGATATCTGCAAAAACTGATTTTGTGTTAGCAGGTGAAAACATGGGCCCAGCCAAATTTAAAAAAGCAGAAAGTTTAGGAATTACCATTCTTACTGAAGATGCTTTTATTCAACTTTTAAAACAATAGAAATTAGAATTTCAAAGACTTTGTTCAATTCACGTTGAATTTAGTAAATTTGTACCCAAAATTAAGCCTTAATTTATTTGAAATGAAAAACATTTTCACAGGTTCTGGAGTAGCATTGGTAACTCCATTTAATGCAGATTTCTCAATTGATTTTGATGCATTGAAAAAATTAGTTAATTATCAAATCGATAATGGTACTGATTTCTTAGTTGTTCAAGGTACAACTGGTGAGTCGCCAACTCTTTCTCAAGAAGAAAAAATGCTTGTTTTACAAACGGTAATTGATGAAAATAAAGGACGTTTGAAAATTGTATATGGTGTTGGCGGTAACAATACAATCGCTGTTGGTGAAACCTTGAAAAAAGTGCCAGCAGGTGTAGATGGAATTTTATCTGTTTCGCCTTATTACAACAAACCAATCCAAAATGGAATCATTGAACATTATAAATACATTGCTACGTGTACAGCGTTGCCAATTATTTTATACAATGTACCTGGAAGAACAGGTTCTAATATGTTGCCTGAAACTACTTTAGAATTGGCTAAAATCGATAATATCGTTGCCATGAAAGAAGCATCTGGTTCAATGGAACAAATCATGGAATTGATTCGTTTGTGTCCACCAGATTTTGGAATTTTAAGTGGAGATGATGCCATTACTATGCCCTTAATAGCTGCAGGAGCAGACGGTGTAATTTCTGTTGTAGCCAATGCTTTTCCTAAACGTTTTTCAACGATGGTTCATGCTAGTCAGGAGGGAGATTTAGCTTTGGCAAGAACTGAACATTATGCGCTTTTACCGATAACGAAACAATTCTTTGAAGAAGGAAATCCTGGAGGTGTTAAAGTTTCACTTGCAAAACAAGGAATCATGAACGAAACAATGCGTTTGCCTTTGATGCCAGTTTCAGAAGGATTGCGTCAACGAATTCAAGCAGAAACAGCGAAATTGCTGTAAAAAATGAAAAATGGAAAAATCTAAAACAATAGTAGAAGCAATTCTTCAAGCAAAAAAATGTGTCATAACTTCACATAAATCTCCAGATGGTGATTCTATTGGGAGTTCTTTGGCATTGTATCATTTTATTCATGCATTGGGGAAAGAAGCTACCATTTGTCATCCTGACGAAGCACCTGGTTTTTTAAAATGGATGCAAGGTGCAGATCAAATCCATTCATTCGAAATAGAACCAGATTTTGTAGTCAATGAATTGGTAGCTGCAGATTTGATTTTCTGTTTAGATTACAACAGTGCTGATCGTGTAGGAAAAGATTTACAACCAATATTGGAACAAGCAACTGCACAAAAAATAATGATCGACCACCATTTGAATCCAAGTGATTTATGTTCAATCGTTGTGTCAGAAACAAGTGTTTGTTCAACAGCTCAATTGATTTTTGAATTAATTGATCACAGTGGGAAATTGTCTTTATTGAATGAAACTATTGCAGAAGCAATCTATTTGGGTATTATGACAGATACTGGTTCGTTCCGTTTTCCATCAGTGCAAGCAAGAACGCATGAAATAGCTGCTCAATTAATTCAAGTAGGTTTAAAACATCACCAGATTCATGAAAATGTATTTGACACGAATACATTAGATCGTTTGCGTTTGAGAGGATACGTTTTAAGTGAATGTTTAGAAATTGTGTCAGGTTATCCGATTGCATTCATTGCTGTAACAGATGAAGACTTGCAACGTTTTAATTACGTGAAAGGTGATACAGAAGGATTGGTGAATGTAGCCTTATCCATCGAAGGAATAAAAGTTGCAGCATTCTTTTCAGAGAAAAATGGTGAAGTGAAAATTTCATTTCGATCAAAAGGAGCTTACGAAGTGAATGTTTTAGCACACGATCATTTTGAAGGTGGTGGTCACAAATATGCTGCTGGTGGCATCAGTTATTTACCATTGAATGAAACAATTGAAAAATTTAAAAACTTAATACCAAGCTATTTTAAATGAAAATAAGTCTCTTTTTTTGGTGTTTAATCATATTGTTTGCTTGTTCTGAAAAGTCAGTTGACGAGCAACCTGATATTAAATGGAATCAAGAAAAATCGGTTCATTTAAATAAAGAATTGGCGATTGAAGAAGAGCTTCAAATTAAAATGTTCATTGAAAGGCATCTTCAATGGAAATTTGAAACAACGGGTACTGGTTTACGCATGTGTTTTTTAGAAAAAGGAACAGGTGAATTGGCTAAAGTTGGTGATATTGTTCAAGTAGAATCAAACTATTCGCTGTTAGATGGTACGCTTTGTCATCAAACAAAATCGGATGAAGTTGAAGAGTTTACCGTAGATAAAAGTGATGTTGAATCGGGTGTGCAAGAAGCCATCAAAAAAATGCATGTCGGCGATAAAGTAAAATTGATAATACCTTTTCGTTTGGCACAAGGATTGGTTGGGGATTTACAAGAAATACCACCATTAGCAACACTAGTAGTGGATTTGAAGTTAATAAAAATTTAAGATGAATAAATTCGTTGGAATATTCAGTGTGTTATTAGTTACAGCGTGTACACCTTCAGGAGTTGAAAAAGTTCCTGTTAAAAAGGAACCAATTGCAAAACAGTTAAATATTGATGGTTCTTACAAGATTGTAGCTACTAAACGATTGGAAAATGGCTTATCATTTGCTTGGTACAAAAAAGGAAAAGGTGCGCAATTAACGGCAGGAGATTTGGTTATGATTGATTACAAAGTCAAATTAAAAGATGGTTCTGTTGTGGATGGTAATCACTTATTGAAAAGAGCTGAATTGCCATTTTTAGTAGGATTTAATATGCAAACTACAGGTTGGGATTTAGCTTTTAAAGAATTAAATGTAGGTGATTTTGTTCGTGTAATTATTCCTGCAGAATTGGCACGAGGAGAAGTAGGAGTAGAAGGATTGATTCCACCTAATGCGGATAATATTTTGTATGTTAAAATTATTCGTAAAGTTCAACCGAATCGAATTGTTGATGGCACAAAGGTTTGGTTATTAGAAGAAAACAAGTCTAATAAATTGAAGTTTAATAAAGAAAATAAAATTAGCATTCATTTTATGGCAAGCTCACCAAGCAACCGCATGTTTATCAATACATTTCGAACTAATCAGCCATTTTCGTTTTTTTTCAAAGCGGGTAATGTCGTTCCTGGACTTAAAAAAGCGTTAATTAATGCTAAAACTTCGGACCGTTTATTTGTACTTGTTCCACCCTCTGAAGCTTATGGAGCAAATGGTTTGATAGATTTAGTAAAGCCGAATGAGTCAGTATTCTACAACATAATGGTCATGGATGTCCTTAAAAATTAGGATATTTTTTGTAAATTTGCCTTTCTTGAAAATGAAATCAATGTAATGTTGATGCTAGAATTAGAATTAAATGCTAAAAAAAATACTTTTTTTCACGTTGATATTGAGTTGCCAGTTTGTTATTGGTCAACAAGCTATTGATACGGTTGAAACTTCAAAAGGTAAAATAGTGTTTTTTTCTAATCGTACTTGGCAGTTTCTAAAGGATAAGTCGTTTGATGGTATTTTAAATAGACGCATTCATGAAATTGTTAAACGTGATTCTTTGAATTTTAAACAGCCTTGGGATAACGAAGTCTGTTATTCGTCTCTTCGTCACAACGATATGTCTCGTTTGAAGGATACTATTTGGTTGTGTGTTTTGGAAGAAGAACATAATAAATTTCATTTTCCAGTTGATGGAATAGTTACATCGCGCTATGGCTTTAGACATGGACGTCACCACAGTGGGATTGATGTTGATTTGGACGTTGGCGATACAGTTCGTTCTTTATGGTCGGGAAAAGTTCGATATGCTAAATACAATGACGGAGGTTTTGGAAATTTAGTGATAGTTAGACATTACAACGGCTTGGAAACTTTTTACGCGCACTTTAGCAAAATTTTAGTTAGTCCTGATCAAGATGTGAAAGCTGGAGATGTTCTTGGATTGGGTGGAAATACTGGAAGATCTTACGGAGCACATTTGCATTTAGAAATTCGATTCTTTGATGCTTCCATCAATCCAGAGGAAATCATTGATTTCACCAAAAGAGAATGTAAAGATGAGAATCTTTTTATTCACAAAGGCTTGTTCCGACCAGGTGCTAAACCAACAGATACAATTGATGAAACTGAAGGTGGTGCAGAAATTGCAGAACATATAGAAGCTCCAGTGCGACAAGTTCGTCAAGAACGAAAAAAATATTACAAAGTTAGATCAGGTGACACCTTATCCGAAATTGCAGATAGAAATCAAACAACGATTTCAAAAATTTGTCAGTTGAATGGAATACGACCTACAACTACTATACAAATTGGCAAAAGCATTCGTGTTCATTAATGAATATAAAAAAGAAAACTATGAAACACCTTCAAATCAGTTTAATCATTTTAACAACCTTGTTATTAACGGCTTGTTCAGGTTATAACCGAGTGGTTAAAAGCGATGATTACGCTAAAAAGTTTGAATTTGCCAATGAGTTGTACGCAAAAAAACAATACTTAAGATCGGTAACTTTGTATGAACAAATTTATCAACGTATGCCTAAAAGTGGAGAAGGTGAATTGGCCTATTACCGCATTGGAAAAGCCTACTTTGAAGAAAAAGATTTCACGATGGGTGGCTATTATTTAACATCATTTACGCAACGTTTTCCTTTTTCACCAAAAGCAGCTGACGCACAATTTTCAGCAGCAATTTGTGCTGTTAATAATTCTCCAGATTATACCAACGATCAAAACGATACGGAAGTAGCAATCAATGCCTTGCAAACATTTATTAATACATACCCAACTTCAGAATTAGTAGATTCTTGCAATCGAATTATGGATCAGATGCGTTTGAAATTGGAATTAAAAGATTTTGAAAGTGTTCGTTTGTATGCTAAAACTGAAAATTTCAGAGCAGCAGTAGTTTCTGCACAATCGTTTTTAGACAATTATCCTTTGTCAAAATTCAAAGAAGAGGCAGTGTATTTATTGGTGAAAAACTCCTATTTGCTAACAATCAATAGTATTGAAAATAAAAAAATGGAGCGAATTGAACAAACTATAGAAAGATATCGTACTTTTGTAACGGAGTTTCCAAATTCTAAGTTTAAAAATGAGTTAACTCAGATTAACGATAAAATGAATAAAGAGCTTCAAAATTTTAATTCCGGAAAATAAATTAAAATGAATTTTAAAACAAATACAGCAGAGCGTTCAACGATTACACGCGACACAGTGAAAATGGAAAAAACAACTGGTAACATTTACGAGTCGATTGTTGCCATGTCAAAAAGATCGAACCAAATTAGTGTTGAGTTAAAAGAAGAGTTAACGAATAAGTTACAAGAATTTGCTTCTTCAACAGATAATTTAGAAGAGATTTTTGAAAATCGTGAGCAAATTGAGATTTCTAAATTCTACGAAAAAATGCCAAAACCAGTAGCTATGGCAATGCAAGAATTATTAGAAGAGAAATTGTACCTAAGAAATCCAGAGCAAAAAGAAGATTAATCGTCATGCAAGGAAAACGCATTCTTCTTGGAATAACAGGAGGCATTGCAGCTTACAAAATTGCATTTCTCATTAGAATATTAAAAAAACGAGGGGCAGAAGTCAAATGTATAATGACTCCTGCCTCTTCTGATTTTATAAGCCCGCTTGTTGTTGCAACACTTTCTGACAATCCTGTAGGAATTGAATTCTGGGATAAAAAAACAGGTGTTTGGACCAATCACGTAGATTATGGATTGTGGGCAGATGTTTTTGTTGTTGCACCATTAACAGCTAATACATTGGCTAAAATGGCTTCAGGAGTTTGTGATAATTTATTTTTAGCAACTTATTTATCGATGAAATGTCCTACAATCGTTGCGCCAGCAATGGATTTAGATATGTATGCTCATCCAACAACTCGAAGAAATTTAGATCAATTAAAAAGTGATGGAGTAACAATTATTCCTGCTGAAAGTGGACAATTAGCAAGTGGTTTAGAGGGAGAAGGAAGAATGGCAGAACCAGAAACAATTGAAGCTGCTATCGCTCATTTTTTCGAAAATAATTCCTCTTCAGTTCCTCAATTAAACTCAAGAAAGATATTAATTACAGCCGGACCAACCTATGAAGCAATTGATCCTGTTCGTTTTATTGGCAACCATTCTTCTGGAAAAATGGGGTTTTCGTTGGCAAAAGCTTGTTTGGAACAAGGTGCGGAAGTGATATTAATTACAGGTCCAACACAAGAAACGCTTTCACATCCAAATTTAACAATCGTTTCTATAGTTAGTGCAGAAGATTTATTCTTACAAGTTAAAAAATACTGGGAAACTTGTTCAATCGGAATTTTCTCAGCTGCTGTTGCTGATTATCGACCAGAAGTAAAAGTTGATCAAAAAATTAAAAAATCAGATGAGCATTTACAATTGACATTGGTGAAAAATCCGGATGTACTTTCATGGGCTGGTTCTGTGAAAAAAGATTCTCAGTTATTAATTGGTTTTGCTTTGGAAACATCTAATTTATTAGATAATGCATCTGATAAATTGAAACGTAAAAATTTGGACATCATTGTAATGAATACATTAGAAGACGAAGGAGCTGGTTTTGGTCATACAACGAATAAAATCGCTTTGTTGGATGCTCACAATAATTTTACTAAATTTGAGTTAAAGTCAAAGCTGGCTGTTGCAACTGATATTGTTACGTATTTGATAAATTATAAAAAATGAAAGCACTTGTATTTTTGATCGTCATGTTGGGTTCTTTTACCTTTTTAAAGGCACAGGAGTTGAATTGTCAAGTCAATATAATTACAGATGCCCGAATGGAACTTACATCTGTTGAAAAAGAAATCTTAGATCAACTAAAACAAACGATTTATGATTTGATGAACAATACGCAATGGACAAAAGAAAAGTTCAAAGTGGAAGAACGTATCAATTGTAATTTACAAATTCAAATCAATTCTATTCCAACTCCTGGAACTTACTCAGGTGCCATGCAGGTTCAATCTACACGTCCTGCATTTAATTCATCCTACAACACTACGGTTTTAAATTTTA
Source organism: Crocinitomicaceae bacterium (assembly GCA_024639405.1). Classification (GTDB taxonomy): domain Bacteria; phylum Bacteroidota; class Bacteroidia; order Flavobacteriales_D; family Crocinitomicaceae; genus M0103. The sequence goes on from JAHEIL010000049.1 coordinate 26,062, forward strand.
ATGATCAAAATGTTGAGTTTTCATTTTCTAGAAATACGGTTTTAGTGTATGCGCCTAACCAGTTTAGAGATAATTTAACATCCATGTTGGCTTTTTACGCATACTTTATAATTGGAATGGATTTTGATTCTTTTTCATTAAATGGAGGAACACCTTATTTCAATGAAGCGCAACAAATTGTTTCCAACGCACAGGCTGCTGCTTATGTTGGTTGGAAATCTAACGAAGCTGGTAAACGCAATCGTTTTTATTTAGTTGATAATGTATTACAAGCAATGTTTGAACCATTGAGACTTTGTTTTTATGATTACCATCGAAAAGGAATTGATAAATTATATGAAAACCGATTGGAAGCAAGAAAAACAATTTATGAATCCTTGTTGAAATTAGATAAAGTAATTTCTGTTCGACCAAATGCATTGAACATTGTTACCTTTATTCAAGGTAAAACAAATGAATTAAAAGGTTTGTATGACGATGCTCCTTTGGAGGAAAAAGATAAGATTGTCAACTTGTTGATGAAATTAGACCCAACAAACTCAACCAAATACCAAGAAATTAAAGGCTAATGTTACATACACTGCGCATACAAAATTTTGCGTTAATTGAAACAGCTGAATTAAATTTCAATAGCGGCTTTACAGTTATCACGGGAGAAACAGGTTCTGGAAAATCAATTTTACTAGCTGCATTAAATCTAATATTAGGAGAAAGAGCAGATTTTTCAGTCATTGGTAAAACAAGCGATAAAGCAATTGTTGAAGCGGAGTTTTCCATTGATCAATTTCAATTAACCCCATTTTTCGAAGCGAATGATTTGGATTTCTCTGCGCAAACAATTTTAAGACGAGAAATTAACACTAGTGGAAAATCAAGAGCTTTTATAAATGACACTCCTGTTTCTTTGGTTGTAATGAAAGAACTAACTAGTCAATTGGTGAACATTCATTCGCAATACAATACCTTAGAATTAAAAAACAAGACCTATCAATTAGAGGTGTTGGATACTTTAGCCGATTTAAGTCCTCAACGAACTTTTTATTTGAAACAGTTCAAAGCACTTCAGTTATTAAATGATGAATTGAGTGCACTCAAAATTTCCCATGAAAAAGCACTTTATGAACAAGATTTTGCTGCCTTTCAATTGGAAGAATTAGCAGAATTGAATTTGGAAAAATATGCTTATGCTGAACTAGAAGCAGAATTAAAATTAGCTGAAAGTAGTGAGGAAATTATTTCTATTTTATCAGCTATTCATGGTGCTATTGACAATGAAAATGCTGTTTTATCGATGTTAAGAACTGTGAAAGTTCAGTTGGATAAATTGGGAACTACGCATCCAACTTTAAATGAGATAAATGAACGATTGAAATCTGTTATCATAGAATTGGGAGATGTTTCATCAGAAGCTTATTCTTTAATAGATCAAATTGAAATTCAACCTCAACGTTTACTTGAATTGACGGAAATGATTAATAAATTCAATCATTTGTTGAAAAAACACCATGTAAATGATCAAGCTGAATTATTAGCAGTAAGCAATCAATTTCAATCGTCTGTTTCCAATTTGGAAGTATTGGGTGAACAAATAATTGAACTAGAAAGACAACAACAAGTGCTTGAAAAAGAAACTTGGAATTTGGCGAAACAATTGCACCAAGATAGAAAAGATGCTTCTGTTTTAATTTCGAAAGATTTACAACTTATTTTAGAAGAATTAAAATTACCGAATACAACGCTTTCATTTGATTTAAGCGAACGTTCAGAACTAACAGCAAGTGGTATTTCAGATATCGCCTTTCTATTTTCTGCCAATATTGGAATTCCAATTGTTCCGATTGAAAAAGCGGCGAGTGGAGGTGAATTATCACGCGTAATGTTGGCCTTGCAGAAAATGATTTCTGAAAAGAAAACGTTGCCTACTGTTTTGTTTGATGAAATTGATACTGGTGTTTCTGGCGATGTTGCTCAGAAAATAGGAAGTTTGTTACAAAAAATGGGGCAAAATTTTCAATTAATGGCCATTTCACATCTGCCACAAGTTGCTGCAAAAGCTGCATACCATTTGAAGGTTGAAAAAGAAATAGTTGCTAATAAAACAGCGACTAAAGTTATTCAATTGACGGAAGCTGAATCAATTCAAGAAATAGCAAGGTTAATGTCGGGTGAAGTGATTACTGCAGGGGCCATCGAAACGGCAAAAGCATTAAAACTTGCATAAAATGGATTCGTTTCGATTGAATTTTCCATTTGAGAAAGCAAGCTTTTCAATTCAGCATGGACAACCAATTTTGTTAATCGGAAGTTGTTTTTCAGATGAAATCGCGTTGAAATTTAAAGAATCTGGACATTTAGTTGCTTCCAATCCATTTGGAACAGTTTTTCATCCCTTGGTGATTGCTAATTTTATTAAATCTTTGTTGGATGATTCAGTAACAATTATTTCACCTGTTCAACGTGAAGATGTTTTTTTAGCATGGGAAGCGAACAGTTCGTTTCATGCTTATTCAGAAAGTGAGTTGCTTGAGAAAGCCAATCAAGTGAAACAAGAATGGAAAACTGCTCTTCAAAATGCATCAGTATTGCTCATAACTGTTGGAACAGCTTTTGGATATTATTTACAGAATGGAGAATTAGTTGGAAATTGCCATAAATTCCCTGCTGCCAATTTTGAAAAACGTTTATCTGAATCCAATGAAATAATTGCAGCTTTCACTGAAATGATTGCAGTTTTAAAGAATATAAATCCTTCCTTAAAAATTGTTTTTACCGTGAGTCCAGTGCGACACATTAAAGATGGAATCATAGAGAACAATCTGAGCAAAGCAAGGTTGCTAGAAGCTGTTCATGCAGTGCAAAACGAAGTCAATGTCTCTTATTTTCCTTCATACGAGATTGTTGTAGATGAATTACGCGATTACCGTTTTTATAAAACTGATCGTGTTCACCCCACAGAAGAAGCTGTTACGTATGTTTGGAAACGCTTTTCAGAAACTTATTTTTCTGACACTACGATTGCCTTAAATGAAGAGGTTGCTCAATACCATTCAATGAAAAAACATAATGTATTATTCACTCAAAGTGTTGCTTCAGCTAAATTTACTCAATCTATTGAAAATCAAAGATTAAAATTAATTGATAAAGGAGCTTTTATTTCTACTTAAGCTTTTTTGACGTACGCTTCAACATATTTATCAACCCAATCTTGAACTGTCATTTTAGCAAACAATTCTCCCAACAATTCAAACGGTATCAATTCAGGTTTTTTAAAGCGAATGCAACTTTTTCCCATGTCTAATTTTGTTTTTACATGTTTAGGATATTCGTTGACAAACCAATTCAAGAGATTTGCATCACTGTAAATACCCATGTGGTAAATTGAAATGGCATTTTTCTGAGAAGCGATAGAAATAAAAGGCAAGGCTTGTTTTGGATCGCAATGATAACCTGCAGGGTAGGTAGCATGCGGAACACAATACGTAATCATTCCGTAGGACATTGTTTCAATAAATCCTTTTGGAAGATTTGTTAGCAAACAAGAACGTAATTCTGAAATTGCAGTTTTTCGCTCTTCTGGTAATTCTTGAATGTAATCTTTTACAGTTGTTGCTTTACTTTGCATAGTTTTAATTTTGTATAAAAATAGTAATTAGTTTTAGGCATAGAATCGTTCGTCTCAAAATAAATAGCAACTTTGTAATAAATTAATTGAAGCATGAAAAAGTACGTTTTTTTTCTTTTTTTAAGTCCATTTCTTCAGCAATCACTTGCTCAAGTTTCTTCAGATTCTATTGCAATATCCTACCGTTCAGGATTCAAAGAAACACGTTTGAAAATTTCGGAATCTGGAACGTATGAAATTACTCGAGGAGTGAAAATACCTATTCCAATTTCTAAAGATGAACAATTGTACCAACAAGATTTAGCGAGTTACCAATGTGTTTATTTTGTAAAGGTTCACAAATGTAGAAAGCAATTAAAAAATACTGTTTTTATTTATTCCTTAGATGGCGTTTTACTTGATAAATTTAAATTTAAGGGTCAACTTAAAATTGAAGTCAAACGAAAAAAGTTGGCATTTTTACTTGCTAAGAAAAATAAATTGGAAATAGATGCATTGATCTTTTCGACATTAGGTGAAAAAGAAGTGATTAGAACAGCGATTTCTGCAACAGGAAAGGATGTTTCCAGATTTATTAAGCAAAAAAAACGCAAATTAAAACGGTTTGTTCGCCGAAAACAACGAAGAGGTTTACTTAATTGATGAGAAACATAAGCTTTTATTGTGTAGTGTTTTTAGTTGTTCTCTTAGGGAATAACTCAACAGTTTTTGGACAAAGAAAACAACTGCTTCAATTGTCTGCTCATCCGAATCAATTAGGTGGATTTGAACGAATTATTCCTGAAAAAAACGCATACAATTTACCTCAGATTTATCGAAAATCAACTGTATTGAATGCGATTGATTTTGTTTCGTTAAGTTTTCGAAAAAACAAAAGATTCACACTTGATTCGCTCGATTTCTTGTTGAATAATCAAGCCATCCGATTAAAAATCCGTCAACAAAATGACACGCTTTATTCGATAGAATTGCCTAAGAGAACTGAGAATTATGAGTTGAAAATTGTTCTTAATAACGAGGTGAAAGCACTTTTAAAAGTTGCAGTTTACAAAGAATTGACAAAACATGTTTATTTAATTCCTTTGACACCTTTTGCTCAACCCCTTGATACCATTCAGCTTGCATTGAATCGTTCATTTTCTGCTGCTGGTGTTAAGCTCGTATTACACAAAGAAGCATATGTGAAATTAATTGAAGAGCAACAAGAATTGTTAGACAATCCAAGTGCTGATTTTGATCGTTTTACCTTTCAAATGCAAGCGATCAGAGATGCCTATTTTTCCAAAAAAGGAAATATGAATCGTTCTGCCTATTATTTGTTTTTAGTACCAGGTTTTATGAATGATTCCTTGGGTTTTTATGCTGTTCAAAATAAATCCATTGGTTTTATAGCTGTAAAAGATAAGTTGTTGACAGCATCACATTTGGAACAAGTATTGGCTATTGGCTTAGGGGCTGGTGTCAATCATGTGAAAAACGAACCTTTTTCCTATTTAGAATGGAAACACATTCGTCAACAAATTTATACCTTTTC
>JAHEIL010000049.1:31317-55811 GCA_024639405.1 Crocinitomicaceae bacterium
CAGCATCACATTTGGAACAAGTATTGGCTATTGGCTTAGGGGCTGGTGTCAATCATGTGAAAAACGAACCTTTTTCCTATTTAGAATGGAAACACATTCGTCAACAAATTTATACCTTTTCAATGTATGATGCCTATGAAAATGTAGGGACGAGCAGTGGGCGAGTGGCGTATTATTTTTGGGAGAAAAACAAGGATGGCTCCATTCGATTAAACAATGATGATGTGATGGCTGCATTATTGCGTCCGTTTAAGAAAAATTATTATTCGTACCATTTAAATATTACTGTTTTTTGGTTTAAACCTTTGTTTTACATCAAAAGTTACAGTGTAAATTTGATTCATTTATTAGTAACGATTCTCATTTTTTCAAGTGCGATTTATTACAGAATAAAATTGCATCGCATTATCAAATTGCGGTTTAGGAAGAGTTTGATTATGCGAATTTTCTCACGTATTGCAATCTTTGTTGGTGCGATTGGTTCTGTTTTATTTCTATATATCATTGTAAATTTTGGCTATCAATTCTTTGAAGTAAAAGAAGGAATTATTCATACGTTTGATCATTTAACCGAAGCCAATGTTCGCTCAAAAATCAGCAGCAATATTCATCGTTCAACCAACGATGTATTCCAATTGCATTCGGAGGTAATTGTTAAAGAAAAGAAACATTGGGTCTTGCATCGTTTTAAGTCGGTACTATATTTTACTGTCAATGAAGACAGTGTTCGAGGAACCCAAAAGCTATATTTTTCAGGCACTTCAGATTCGTTGTTAGTGCCAACATTGTCCCTTGCGAAAAAAGCAAAAAGCCATTACATGGTCGTTTCATTTAAACGCAACAATCGTTTGGTACAACAAAAAATCCTGAATTATGCAGGAATTGATTTAACTTCAAAAATACAATTGAAAGATCCTGTTTCGCGTGTTTTATTATTTGTAAATGGGTATCGTCCAACGGTTTTTGGTGCTGATTTCGAAGAAACGTTTGCTGCGATTCAGCAAAAAGGCTTAGAATTTCCAAATTCAGAAAATTTATTATTTGATTTTGATCGTTTCGATTATTGGCAACCTTGGAATAACATCGTTGGCTTGTTTCAAAAACGTATCAATCCTGCCACAATATTATATGCAGATGGTCATTTTTCGGTTGCGACGTCTAATTACAAAAATATCTTAACATTTACAGAAGTGTCAAATCGCTATCCAAAACGGTGTTCAAATTCGAAGAAACACCATTGTTTTAAAACGATAACTACCCGTTCTAAGTTTTTTGGAGGCACAAAAAAAGAAAATACGCTCGATTTATTGCCATTAAAATCCAATAAAAAAGGCTTTGAACTGCGGTATCAAAATGGGAAAATAGCGGGATTGAACTTATTACAACGTTTGAATGAAATTCCAAATCGCTCTTCAAACGATACCTTATTCATTGTTGCTCATAGCATGGGGTTTGCTTATTCATTGGGAATCATAGATGTGGTGCGCGGTCACATTAATTTTGGAGGTTTTTACATTATTGCACCAGAAAATGCCAATTCAGGAAAGGTAAATACGAACGAGTGGAAAGAAGTATGGCAATATGGAAGTAAGTTATGGGGGAAAGTCGAAGCACCATGTTTGCAAGATGGAATTGCCCCGCAACAATTAGCGCAAGGATTGAGTCATAAAAAACACGTTTCATTTCCAGTAAATACATATAGCCATAGAGGTTTCTTCAATTCACATTTTATTGGGTATTACACGTGGATTTTTGATCTTCAATCTAAAGATAAAGGATTTATAGGTCAACATTAATTTTTCTAAAAATGGTATTATTTCAAAAAAAAAATGTAATTTAATCTTTGAAAATTAATAGTTTACGATAAGTAATCTATTAGAATAACGATTGAATAATGCGTCAATTAGGAAAAACATTAATGAATCCAGCACTTTCATCTGAAAAGTCACTTAAGACATTGGTTGAAAACCGTACGATTTATTCTTTAAATACATGTGAGTTGAATTTATTTGAAACCTATGAAGAATCTCATTTGGTACCTTTGAAATTTAACGATTTGGTTGTCACAAGTATGTTGCGAGGAAAAAAAGTAATGCATTTATTTGATGACCCAGCTTTTGATTATTTACCAGGAGAAACTGTTATTGTTCCTTCCAATGTTGAAATGGTTATCGATTTTCCAGAGGCTAGTATTGATAACCCAACACAGTGTTTGGCTTTGGCAATTGATCATCAAAAAATAAACGACACATTAAATTTCTTAAACGAACGCTATCCAAAAGAAGAGAATAATTTTTGGCAATTGAATAAAAACGATTATTTTTTCTACAACAATACGGACATGGCTTCCACGATCAATAAAATGATTGGTGTTTGTATGGGTACTTCTTTAACGAAAGATGCTTTAGCAGATTTGTCTTTGCAAGAATTATTGATTTTAATAATTCAATCACAAACTGAAAATGCATTAAATTTTTCATCAGACACGAAAGTTTCACAATCGCTGGATCACATTGTGAAATACATCCGTGGTCGTTTGAGTAATCGATTAACGATGAAAGAATTGACCAATGAAGCGTGTATGAGTGAAGCTTCTTTTTATCGATTTTTCAAGCGTGAATTAGGAATGAGTCCGATTGAATTTATATTAAAAGAACGCATAAAACATGCGAAATCCTTATTGAAAAATACCAATTTATTTGTCAATCAGGTTTGTTTTGAAGCAGGTTTCGAAGATTGTAATTATTTTATTCGTGTATTTAAAAAGTTCGAAGGAGTTACGCCTAAGCAATACAAAATGATGTTGCTGCATTCAGTAGATTAATCCTCTTTAAATCTTACTGCTTCTAAGTTATTTAATTCGGTTTGAGTAAATAGGCGAGATTGAGTTAAAAAACGAACTCCTAACGGAATTTCAATAGAAAAGCTAGAACCTCGACCTTCTGTAACGTCAATTGTTAATTGAGTATATTGCCAATATTCGAATTGATCTTTATTCATCCAAAACTCACAACCAGCAATTTCTCCTAAGCAAACATCGCTGTATCCAATGATAAAATCACCTTTTTCAAAACACATTGGCTGTGAACCATCACAGCATCCTCCACTTTGATGAAACATTAATTCACCACGATCTGCTTTCAATTGTTCTATTAATCGAAGTGCTTTTTCGGATACTAATACACGTTTTGTTTTTTCCATTTGATAACTATAAAAAAAGCAAGATTCATAGAACCTTGCTTTTGATTGTTTTATTTTTTGAATTAGAAGAATCCTAATTTTTCTTTGTTGTAAGAAATCAACATGTTTTTTGTTTGGCGGTAGTGACCTAGCATCATTTTGTGAGTTTCACGACCAAAACCAGACTTTTTGTAACCACCAAATGGAGCGTGAGCAGGGTAAGCATGGTAACAATTTACCCAAACACGACCTGCTTGAATAGCTCTTGGAACAGTATATAATTCATGTGCATCACGTGTCCAAACACCTGCACCTAAACCATATAATGTATCGTTCGCAATTTCCAATGCTTCTTCTGTAGTTTTAAAAGTTGTAACGCATACTACTGGTCCAAAAATTTCTTCTTGGAATACGCGCATTTTGTTGTGACCTTTAAAGATCGTAGGTTGGATGTAGTAACCACCAGCGATATCACCTCCTAAATGGTTTGCATCACCTCCACATAACACTTCAGCACCTTCTTCTTTACCGATTTTCAAGTACGATTGTATTTTTTCGTATTGATCATGAGAAGCTTGCGCACCCATCATTGTGTTTCCATCTAACGGATTTCCACAAATAATAGCTTTTGTTCGTTGTACAACACGCTCCATGAATTTATCGTAGATTGATTCATGTACTAAAATACGAGATGGACATGTACAAACTTCACCTTGATTCAATGCAAACAAAACAGCACCTTCAACAGCTTTATCAAAGAATGCATCGTCGTGATCAGCTACTGAAGGGAAGAAAATATTTGGAGATTTCCCACCTAATTCCATTGTTACAGGTATTAGATTTTCAGAAGCATATTGCATGATTAAACGACCCGTTGTTGTTTCACCCGTAAATGCTACTTTTTGAATACGAGGAGATGTTGCTAATGGTTTTCCAGCTTCTGGACCAAATCCTGAAACAACATTTAACACACCAGCAGGTAAAATGTCTTGGATTAATTCCATTAAAATCATAATAGATGTAGGTGTTTGTTCAGCTGGCTTAACAATCACACAGTTTCCAGCAGCTAAGGCAGGAGCAATTTTCCAAGAAGCCATTAATAATGGGAAATTCCAAGGAATAATTTGTCCAACAACACCTAAAGGTTCGTGTAAATTAATACTTACAGTATGTTCGTCATGTTCAGAAATTGAACCTTCTTCAGCACGAATTACACCAGCAAAATATCGGAAATGATCAATACAAAGCGGTAAATCAGCAGCACGAGTTTCGCGTATTGCTTTACCATTATCAATGGTTTCAACAGTTGCTAAATATTCTAAGTTGGCTTCCATAATATCTGCAATTTTCAAAAGAATATTACTTCTTGAAGTAGCAGATGTCTTTGACCATGTTTTAAATGCTTTGTGCGCTGCATCTAATGCTAACTCTATGTCTTCTTTTCCTGAACGAGCTGCTTTTGTGAATACTTTACCATCAATAGGAGAGATATTATCAAAGTATTCTCCATTAACTGGTGCTACAAATTTACCACCGATAAAATTATCGTAATGGTCTTTGAATGTAGGACGATTTGTTGTCATAATATTTTGTTTTAAATAGTTTTAACAAAGCAACATTTTAATTTTTATAAAAAGTAGCACGATTCAATCAATGAATAGCATTATTTGGTAAAGTTTGATTTAAACAATTGATTTTGATTTAGTTAAAATATAAAGTAATTGTTTGTTAACTTAATTTTAAGCTAAAATGAAGAGATTATTGTTAGTTTGTTATCATTCTAATTAGTTGAATTTCATGTTTGATTTGCAACTATTTTTGATCAAAAAAAATATGAAGACAACCACTTTTGTTGTATTGTTAATGATCTTATTTTATCAATTCAATTTTGCTCAAACCTATTTATTAACGGAAGATTTTTCAAGTATTGTTTCAGGAAATTCTTCATCAACTTCTGGTTCTTCGTCTGCATGGACAGGAAATGCAAACATTACTTCTATGTCAACTGCCTATTCTGCTGGAGGAAGTGTTAAAATAGGTTTATGAACACAAAAAATTAAGTTATTAACATTCCTTTTAATTTAACTTATAATTAAATAATATTGGATCACCCAAAATATACCACTATTTTTCATGAAGTTCTTATACGTTTTTTACTAAAAAAACTATAACAATTACTATTATGAAAAAAGGTTCGATTTTCTTTTTTGGCTTTTTGCTATTTGTACAATTTTTATTTGTTGGGAGTGTTTGGGGGCAGGTTTCTAATTATTCTTTTTCATCAACTAATGGAACATATACAGCAATTACTGGTGGAACAGCTCATAACACGATTTCGACAGATAATGCAAACTATTCTTTTACATTACCGTTTACATTTACATATAATGGAATTGGATATACTACAACAAAACCTTCAACTAATGGTTTTTTAGTTTTAGGAAGTAATGCACCTTCGACTACCCAATATACTCCATTATCAAGCGGATCAACTAATTTTGCAATTTCAGGATTTGGTGCTGATTTATCTTCAATAGTAAGATCAGAAGTATTAGGAACATCACCAAATAGAATTTATGTTTGTCAATGGTCGAGTGTTGGAAGATATAGTTCAGGTTTGCAAACTGATAATATGAATTTTCAAATTAAATTATATGAAACAACTAATAAAATTGAAATTATTTACGGAAGTAATGTAGGTACTTCAGTTTCTTCTACTGTTCAAGTTGGTTTGCGTGGTAGTTCAACAGCAGATTATAATAATAGGACTTCTTCAACAAGTTGGATAAATACTTCATCTGGTTCGTCAAATTCTTCAAGTTTAACTTATGTAAGTTCTAATTTGCCAAATGCTGGATTAACTTACACTTGGTCAATTCCAACATGTTATGTTCCAACAGCCCTAACTTCATCCACAATTACTACTCAATCAGCAACAATTGCATGGACTGCACCAACATCAGGTACAGCACCAGCTGCTTATGATTATGAAGTTCGAACTTCTGGTGCGGCAGGTTCAGGTGCAACAGGTTTAGTAGCATCAGGATCAACTTCTGCGCCAACAGTTTCTGCGGCTATAACAGGTTTAACAGGAGCAACAGCATATTTCTATTATGTACGTTCCAATTGTGGAGGAGGAGATTTTTCTGCTTGGACAAGTGCAGGAACTTTCACAACTTCAAGTTGTAATGTACCAACTGGTTTAACAACTTCAAGTATCACGACTTCAAGTGCTACAATAACTTGGGTTGCTCCTTCAACTGGATCACCTGCAGGTTATGAATATGAAGTACGAACATCAGGTGCTGCAGGTTCAGGTGCAACAGGTTTGGTTTCAACTGGAACAACAACCGCACCTACCGTTACAGCAAATTTAACTGGATTGTCAGCTTCTTCAACCTATTCTGTTTATGTTCGCTCAAATTGTTATACTGGTTATAATAGTGCTTGGACAAGTGCTATTAATTTCACCACTTCTTGTGCAACTGCAATTGGTGGAACAATTTCATCAACTGTGTCAAGTTTTTGTACTTCTGGAACAACAACATTAAGTTCTACTGGATATTCAATAGGATTAGGGTCAACTTATCAATGGGAAAGTTCAAGTGATGCAGCATTTACGAGTCCTAATAATCTTGGTAGTTCACTTACAACATACGCAAATGTTTCAACAGGAACAATAACTACAACAACTTTTTATAGATTGAAGGTTGTTTGTTCATCTGACCCATCCAATCCAGCATATTCTAATGTTATTTCTGTTGTTGTAAATATCCCTTCAACTGTTACACCACCAGCTGCAATCACAATTTGTAGCGGAAATAATACAACTTTATCAGTATCAGGTGCAACTAGTTACGTTTGGTCACCTTCAACAGGTCTTTCTAGTACTTCAGGTTCAAGTGTTGTTGCAACTCCTTCATTAACAACAACATACTCAATTGTAGGGACAGATGCAAATGGTTGTGTTTCACCTACTGTAACTGTAGTAGTAACAGTAAATCAATCACCATCAGCTATTTCTATTTCACAATCCCCAAGTTCAGTATGTTCAGATAATGTTGCTACGTTGTCTACTAGTGGAGGGACAATTAATCAATTAATTACAATTGGAAACGGTACTGTTCAAAATTCATCATCAGATAGCTATTCTGCATTTAATGGTTATAGAAGTAGTCAATGGAGCCAAACAATTTATACAGCAGCTGAACTTATAAGTGCTGGTATCCAAGCTGGTGCTATTTCTAGCATAGCATATAATATATCTACTCAAGGTTCATCTACAAGTAATAATATTACTATTAAAATTGGAACAACATCATTATCTGTTGTAGGTGCAAATTTTTTACCTACAACTTCATTTACTACTGTTTATGGTCCAAGTTCATATACTCACACTTCGTCTGGATGGCAAACAATTCCTTTTTCTACAAATTTTATTTGGGATGGTACTTCAAATATTGTAGTAGATGTTTGGCAAGATGGTCCTAATTCATCTGCTAACCCTTTGACATATTCAACAACATTAACAGATTATAGAGTTATATACAATTTTAATACAAGTACTGCAGGTACAACAGGAACTAAAGTTTATAATAGAATGAATGTGAAATTTACTAATCTTATTCAAACTAATGTAACTTGGTCTCCAACTAATGAACTATATACAAATATAGCAGCAACAAATGCATATTCAGGAACTAGTTCATCTACAATTTATGCTAAAAACACAACTTCAACAACATATACAGTTACATCATCAAATGGTGCTTGTTCAAGTTCCAATACAATAACAACTTCTATTAACGCTTTACCTACAATTACTTTAAGTTCAGCAACATCAGTATGTGTTGGTGGAACAAGTTCATCGTTAGGTTATACTGCAACTACTGGTTCACCTAATCAATATACTATTGATTATAATTCAGCAGCAAATACGGCTGGTTTCCAAGATGTTTCAACTTTTACAGCTTTTTCTAGTTCACCAATTTCATTAGTAGTACCTCCTGGAGCATCATCAGGAATTTATAATGGAACGATTACAGTGAAAAATTCCTCAAATGGTTGTTCTAGTTCATCAACATCTTTTTCATTGACAGTAAATGATAATGTTGCGATCACAACCCAACCTACAAATCAATCAGCTCAAATTGGAGCGAATGCACAATTTAATGTTGTTGCAGTAGGTTCAAATTTAACGTATCAGTGGCAAGAATTTGATGGTACTACATATTCAAATATTAGTGGGGCAACTTCAAGTACGTTAACAATAAGCTCTGTTATAGCAAATGACAATGGTAGAGTTTTTAGATGTGTTGTTTCGGGAACTTGTGGTTTTGAAAATACTTCTAATGCAACATTAACTGCAAGTTCAATTGGAATTACAACTCAACCTGCAGATGTTACAATCTGTAATTCTGGTTCAACAACTTTATCCATGGTAACTTCTGGTACTATTACTAATTATCAATGGCAAATAAGTACAGATAATCAAACAACTTGGACAGATATTTCAGGTGCTAATTCATCTACTTTAGCATTGTCAGGTTTGTCCTATTCTTCACCTGCAAAAGTTTACCGTTGTAATTTAAACAATGGAACATTGTATACGAATGGTGCAACAGTTACTGTTTACGATCAAATTGCTATTACAAGTCAACCAACAACACAAACGATTTGTACTGGAACATCTTCTGTTAGTTTTTCAGTTACAGCTTCAGGTTCTAATCCAACCTATCAATGGCAGTTAAGCACTAATGGTGGAACTACTTGGGCAAACGTTGCAAGTGGAGGAACAGGTGATACTTACACACTTTCTAATCCTGCTGATGCTTTAAATGGGAATCAATACAGAGTTATTGTAACAGGTTCTTCACCTTGTACAGCTGTTACATCAAATGCAGTAACTTTAAATGTAATTTATGCTTCAATAGTAAGTTCAATTGCATCAGGTTGTATCAATTCAGTATTTACATTAACAGCTACATTGAATGGAAATCCTACAAGTCCAACATATTCGTGGGAGTGTCCAACTACAGGTTCTGGTGCTACAACTGCAATAACATCTAATCCAGCATCAATAACACCAACTGCAACAGGTACTTTTATTTATACTTTAACAGCAGGTTCAACAGAATGTCCTACAATTACAAAAACCATTAATTATATTGTAAATGCATTGCCTACTATCACCACTGCAACTGCAACGCAAAGTACTGTTTGTAGTGGGGAAGTGATAACTTTAACAGGAACAAGTGTACTAGCAAGTTCTGGAACAGCAACTGTGGGTAATGGTGCTTCATCAAGTTCAACATATAGTAATCCATTTTATTCAGCTTGGAGTAATAATCACACACAACATTTGATAAAAGCAGCAGAGTTAATAGCATCAGGTTTAGTTGCAGGGAATATTACGTCAGTTGGATTAAATGTAACAAGTGTTGGTTCCTTGCCGATGATTAATTTGTCTGTAAAAATAGGAGCAACTTCTGCTACTGCTATGACAAGTTTTGTTAACAATAGTGGATTTCAAACTGTTTATACAAATGCATCTCTTTTACCAACTTCAGGTAATAATATTTTAACGTTTACAACCCCATTTAATTGGGATGGGGTTTCAAATATAGTGTTGGAATTCTGTCATGGTAATTCTGCAAGTACTTCAACTATGAGTAGAACAGTTCAGTCAGATGTTACAGGTTATGTGTCTTCAATCAAAGCGCAAATAAGTGCTGCTACAGCTGCTTCAACTATCTGTAGTGATGTGTCTTCTCAAATTCTTACATACTCTGAAAGACCTAAATTTATTTTTGGCGGTCAAATTGGAACAAACCAAACATCATCCTATTCTTGGTCTTGGAATTCTAATCCTGCAATTAATACAGCATCAGGAACTACAACTGAGACAAATACTTCAGGTTCTGCAACTACCAAAACGTATACGGTTACAGCTACCAATGCTTCAACAGGATGTGTGAATACAGCAACTACAAGTGCAATTACCATTAATCCTGTAACAATTACACCAACTGCAACCAATAGTTCGCAATGTGGAACAGCAACTCCAACTTGTTCTGTTTCAGGTACAGGAACATCAGGTAATACGTTTAAATGGTATACTGTTGCTACTGGTGGTACAGCATTGACAGGTCAAACAGCAAGTACGTTAACTAGTTATCCGATTTCTGCAACTACTTCTTTTTATGTCAGTGAATTCAATGGAACATGTGAAAGTCCAAGAGTGCAAGTTACTGCATCTGTAACAGCAGCTCCATCAATCACAGCATCTGCAAGTGTAAATCCAGTATGTAGTGGGTCTGCAACTTCATTAACTGCAACAAGTGCAAATTCAGGTTATTCTTATTCTTGGAGCAACGGTGCTGGTACAGGCGCTTCTGTTTCTGTGAACCCAACGAGTGCAACAACTTACACCGTTACTGGTACAGATAATAGTGGTGGGGCAAATAATGGATGTGTTTCAAGTGCAACAATAGCAGTTACTACCAATGCATTACCATCAGCAATAACTTTAACACCTACTACAAGTACAGATTTATGTATGGGAGATGTGAAAACGATTGTTGCAAGTGGTGGTGTAGGTTCTGAAACAGTTACAACTGTTTTAAATGAGAATTTTAATGCTGCTACAAATGGTTGGACAACAGTAAATTCTTCAACAACTGGAACTACTACAAATGCTGCTTGGACTTTAAGAGCGAATTCTTATTCATATTCATCTACAACATTTAATAGTAATGATAATTCACAGTTTTATATGACTAATAGTGATGCACAAGGAAGTGGAACAACATTAACAACTTTGACTTCACCAGCTTTTAGTACTTTAGGTTCAACTTCATCAACCATAAACTTTTACCATTATTTTAAAATTTCAGATGCTGGTAGAGTTCAATATTCATTAGATGGTACAAATTTTACTACAATAACGACATATACTTCAACCGTTGGTTCTAATAGTGCATTTGTTCTTGCTTCAATAAATTTACCTGCAGGTGCATTAAATAAACCGGTTGTATACATTCGTTTTAGGTTTGAAGCAACATATGATTGGTATTGGGCAATTGATAATGTAACAATAAATAATAGTATTCCACAAATTTCTTGGTCACCTTCTACTGCTTTATTTACTGACGCTGCAGCAACAACGGCCTATACTGGAAGCCCAACAACTGTGTATTCGAAACCGACGGCAACTACTACTTATACGGCTTCAGCAACAAATGCAGCGGGTTGTACAAGTTCGGCATCGGTTACGGTAAACGTTGCTGCTCCATCTTCACAAACAGTTGCAAACAATGATTTCGTGTGGAGAGGAACAACAAATACACAATGGTCAACAGCATCTAACTGGGTTAAATTTGATGGAACATCGTATGCTGTTGCTTCAACATCACCAGTTGCAACTGATAATGTGTTCATACCACAAAATAATACGTGTGTTGTGAACCAACCTTCCATTGGTACTGGAACCGTTGCAGCGAAAGCTGTTTACATTGAACCTAGTGCAACTGTAACAGGTGGTTCAGGAACATTAGACGTAAAAGGGAATTTTACCAACAACGGAACATTCACCGCAGGAACAGGAACGGTTAGTTTTTCAGGAACTACAGCGCAACAAATTACCGGAGCAACAACCTTCTATAATTTAACGGAGAACAATTCTGCTGGTTTAACCTTGAATAACCCAGTCATGGTTTCAAATGGCTTGACAATGACAGCAGGAGACATAACAACATCTACAACAAATCTATTGGCTTTAGGAAACAGTGCTCCTGCAACCTTAGCTTGGACCAGTGGAAAAGTTGTTGGACCTATGAAACGTTGGATGGCTGCAGCAACGAATAATGGTGCTAGTTCATCCATGTTCCCATTAGGAAATGCAACGCGCAAAGCACAAGCTTCAATCGAATACACAACAGCTCCAACAACAGCTGGATATTTAGAAGCAAAGTTCATTGCTACATCTCCAGTAAATGCAGCAACCAATGCTTATGCAACTTTAACGGATCAATTCAATTATGTGTTAGATAATTTGGTTACGGAAGGTTATTGGGAAATTAAACCAAGTGCAACAACTGGTGTTGCTGGTGGAACATATACAGTAAAACTAGAAGGTGAAACAATAAGTCTTGCAACAAGTACAAATGCAAGTTATACAGATGTTCGTGTAATCAAATCTCCAGACCCACATACTTCTTGGATTTTAGAAGGAGATCATGGAGCTGCAACTGGAACCAATTCAGATTTCACCGTTTCAAGAACTGGAATGAGTGGCTATAGTTTCTTTGCCATGGCATTCCCAAGTGCTGCACCGCTTCCAATTGAATTGGTTTCGTTCGCTGCGAATTGCGAAGACAACAACACTGTTGCAGTGAATTGGACAACTGCTTCTGAACACAATTCGGATTATTATACCGTTGAAAAATCACGCGATGGAAGTACTTGGAATGTATTGAAAACAATTCCTGCAGCAGGAAATTCAACACAATTAATTAATTATACTGTTGCAGACGCTTCTGATATTTCAGGAACAATTTACTACCGCTTAACGCAAGTGGATGTGGATGGTGCATTAAAAGTTTACGACATAGTTAGCACGAATTGTTTTGCTGAAAAAGAATTGACATTACTTGCTTATCCGAATCCATCTAATGGTCAATTTAGCTTGAAAATTGAAAACGCAAAAGGAGGGAAGTACGACCTAGCAATTACAGACATGCAAGGTAAAACTATCGACCAACAAAGCATCGATTTGGAAAGTGGAACAACAGTAGTGAAACTAAATCCAGCTAATGTGCAACCAGGAGTTTACTTGTTACAATTTATACAGAATGGAAACGTGTTGCAACAACAAAAATTAGTGATAGAATAAAAAATAGAACTAGTTAATATAAAAAAAAGCGATTCGAATGGGTCGCTTTTTTTTTGCAGCCATTTTTTTTGTTAGTATTTTAACAAAAATGTTAAATCTGCGTTTTTTTTAAAATATTCATTCAGACCTTTTGAATATTCAATCAAACCTTTGAAATATTCATTTGATTCAAATTTTTAGTGAATTGATTTTCATTTTTTTGCTAATTAATTTAGTTTTACACCATACGGGATATACGACTGCTTTTCTCAAATTCCCGAATATTTTTATTTGAAACCACTTTACTATGAAAAAAAATCACAACAAATTTTTATGGAGTATCGCACTTTGCGTGCAGTTTTTAATTATTGGAAATGCTTTGGGGCAGGTCGCAAATTATTCTTTCACATCTTCTTCAGGAACGTATGCTGCAATTAGTGGAGGGACGGCTCACAATACTTCAGCAACAGATGATGCAAATTATAGCTTTACTTTACCGTTTACTTTCACGTACAATGGGACAGGTTATACAGTAGCACGACCAACTACCAATGGTTTTTTAGTACTCGGGGGAAATGCGCCAGCTGCAACTCAATACACTCCATTATCTTCTGGTACAACAAATTTTGCAATTGCTGGTTTTGCAGCGGATTTAAGATCAATTGTTCGTTCAGAAGTAATTGGCACTGCACCAAATAGAGTCTATGTATGTCAATGGTCAAGTGTTGATAGATGGGTTTCATCATCTTGGAGAGCGGATGCATTAAATTATCAAGTAAGATTATACGAAACAACAAATGTTATTGAAATAGTTTATGGAGGAAATACAGCTGCTACAATTTCTTCTACAGTTCAAGTTGGTTTAAGAGGTAGTGCAAACACAGATTTCAATAATAGGACTTCTACAACAAATTGGGCATCAACAACAAGTGGTAGTTCAAATTCTTCTAATGTAACTTTTAGTAGTACTGTTAAACCATCTTCTGGTTTAACTTTTACGTGGATACCACCAACGCCATGTTCAGGAACTCCAACAGCTGGGTCAATAGCTTCCAATACATCACAAAATATTTGTTCAGGTTCAACTCCAGCGTCACTTTCTGTAACAGGTTCATCTTCTGGAGTAACAGGAATTACTTACCAATGGGAACAATCAACTGATAATGCATCGTGGTCAAATGCAACTGGTGGAACAGGTGCAACAACCACTACTTATGCACCACCATCATTTGGAGGAACAACAATCTATTACAGATGTAAAGTTTTGTGTTCAAATTCTTCTTTGTCTGATGTAACGAATGTTGCTACTATTGCTCCACCTTCTAATCCAACTACGCAGGCAACTAATTTGGCTTTTTCTTCTATTAGTTATACAGGTTTTACAGCTTCATGGTCAAATGGTAATGGAAACAGACGCGTTGTCTTTGTTAGTGATGCTGCGATTACTGATCCAACAAATTCTACTGGAGCTTCAGCATTGACTGCTAATGCTACTTACTCGGGAACTGGTCAAAAAATTGTATATGATGGAACAGGTACATCTGTAACTGTAACGGGTCTTAATTTAGCAACAACGTATTATGTGAAAGTTATTGAATACACTCGATGTGGTTCAAGTACTTATGATTACTATTATAATGTAAGTTCTGGAACAAATAGTAGTTCAGTTACAACAACTGCTGCAACACCTGTGCCTTGGACTGAAAATTTTTCAACAACAACATTACCTACAAATTGGGTTTCGAATTTTTCAACTTTGAGTACAACAACTGCATTAGATCCAGCGGTTAATTCAAATTATATATATCATAATTTTTATAGTTCTTCAACAACTAAAAATTTTAATACTCCAATCCTTGGTTCAATACCAACAAATTATCGTTTTACAGTTAAGTATAAATTAGCAAATTTTTCATCATCATATGCTCCACCTGCAAGTGGAAGTGGAAATTTCATCGTTGCAATTTCAACGAACAATGGAACTAGTTATTCCGATGTAGAAACCATTGCAAACAATGCTGTTGCAGGTTGGCAAGATTATACCTTAAATTTAAGTGCGTATGTTGGTCAAAATATTCGAATTCGAATTACAGGTAATTGGACAAGTGGTGATTATTACTTGGCTTTTGATGAATTTAAAATTGAAGCGATCCCTTCTTGTTTAGCGCCAAGCTTACCAACTATTTCTGCAATAACAAATGCAGGTGCAACTTTATCATGGACAGCACCATCAACTGCTCCTGGAAGTGGTTATGAAGTATATTACAGTACAACGAATACTGCACCAACAGCAGGTACAACTGCTACTGAAACGGTTGCAACAGGAACAAGTTTAGCAATTGCAGGTTTAACTGCAAATACAACTTATTATGCATGGGTGCGTTCCAATTGTGGTTCTAGTGATGTAAGTACTTGGGTTGCAAGTGCTAGTTTTTCAACATTGCAAATTCCAGCAACATTGCCATATTCTGATGATGTATCATCAAATGATTACTCATTTGTTAATGGTTCTCTAACCAATAAATGGGTATTTGGAAGTGCAGTTGGCAACTCTGGTAGTTCAATTTATATTTCGAATGATAATGGTGTTTCAAATTCATATACAAATTCTGCTACATCTGTAGTTCATGCTTATCGTGATATAACAATTCCAACTGGAACCACTGTAGCTAATTTTTCATTTGATTGGATCGCAAATGGAGAATCTGGTTATGATTACTTACGTGCGTGGATCGTACCAGTTTCATTTGTTCCAACTGCTGGAACACAAATAACTTCGGGTAGTGGTAGGATTCAAGTAGGTGGTAATAATGAATCACAATCAACTTGGCAAACTTATACAAATGCTTCTTTAAATGTTTCAAGTTTTGCTAATTCAACCATGCGTTTAGTTTTTGAATGGAGAAACGATGGTTCTGGAGGTTCAAATCCTCCTGGTGCTTTTGATAATGTAAATTTAAGTATCCCTTTATGTTTAGCTCCAAGCTCACCAACTATTTCTGCAATAACAAATGCAGGAGCAACTTTATCATGGACAGCACCATCAACTGCTCCTGGAAGTGGTTATGAAGTATATTACAGTACAACGAATACTGCACCAACAGCAGGTACAACTGCTACTGAAACGGTTGCAACAGGAACAAGTTTAGCAATTGCAGGATTAACAGCAAATACAACTTATTATGCATGGGTACTTTCCAATTGTGGTTCTGGTGATGAAAGTGCGTGGGTTGCTAGTGCTAGTTTCAAAACATCATGTGATCCAATTTCTTCATTACCATGGACAGAAGGATTTGAAAGTATAACTTCAATTGGAACAACAGAATTTCCAGATTGTTGGGTTGAAAGTACGGGTACTTATTGGACATCATTAGATGCAGCAGAAGATTCATACAATGATCCAAGAACAGGAGATAAATACATTGGTTGTGATTATGGTGTTGCAGATCAACGCATTTGGACGCCAGGGTTTCAATTAACGGCCGGCGTTTCTTATGATTTTAGTACGTATTTTGTAGGTGATGGTTACTCAGGATGGGATGGAAGTATTCTTTCAAATACATCTCAAAGTGGAACAGGCGAAACCGTTTTAGGAAGTCCATTTGTTAGTTCTTCTACAACTACATTAGACGGAACAGATTATACATTGATAAAAAGATCTTTTATACCTTCAACTTCTGGTGTTTATTATTTTGGAATTAAAATAAGTGCTAATTATGTTCCATATGGTTATATAGGTTTTGACGATTTCAAATTAGATTTAACTCCAGCGCCAACAATAACAACCGTAAGTTCATCTGTCGCTTGTGGTGGCTCAACATTGGTTACCATTTCAGGTACAAATTTATCAAGTGCTTCATCAGTTAAAATTGGTGGTACAACAATTTCACCATTAACAATAAATTCAGCAACACAAATCACGGCAACAGTAACAACAGCATTTAGTGGAACAGTTGAAGTTGTTACAGCTTCAGGCACAGCGACCAGTGCAAGTTCTATTTCTTATACTACAGCACCGATTTTAACTATTAATACAACAACTCAAACCAATTGTTCAAACGTTAGTAATGGTTCATTAACTACGATTACATCAACAGTTGGAGATTTTGATACGTACACCTGGTCACCAACTACAGGAGTGACTGGAGACGCAGCAAGTGGCTGGTCTTTCAATCCAACAGCAACAACAAGTTATGTGTTAACAGCTTCAAATAGTTCTGGATGTAGTAATACAATTTCAAAAAGTATTACAGTTAATAGTGCTCCTTCGGCAATTACCTTAACACCAGTAGCAACAACAGGAGTTTGTTTGGGTGATGTGAAAAGTATTGTAGCGAGTGGGGGAAATGTCGATACATCTTTACCAAATTATACTTTTTCATCAGTTAGTGGAACATTTACTCCTATTACTGGAGGAACAAGCGTAAGCGCAATTCAAACGGATGATATTATTTCATCTGCAATTCCAATTGGGTTTACATTTAATTACAATGGTTCAACTTATTCAAATGTATACCCAAGTTCTAATGGGATTTTAAGTTTAAATTCATCTGCACCATCAAATTCATCTGCGGCGAATGGATTAACAAGTGTTTCTTCATCAATAGCTCCTATAATTGCTCCTTTATGGGATGATTTGGATGGAACTACTGGATCGGCTTCATACCTTACTTCTGGTACTGTAGGAAATAGAATTTTCACGTTTGAATGGTTAAATTGGGAATGGAATTTTAGTGCAAATGCTGCAGTAATTTCTTTTCAGGTAAAATTATACGAAGCAACTGGAAAGGTTGAATTTGTTTATAGACAAGAAGGCAATGCTGTAAATACAAATAGTTCTGGAGCATCTATAGGTTTAACAGGTTCAACTGGAACGTATTGGTCATTAAATAATTCAAGTTCTACACCAACAGCAAGTAAAACATCAGAAACTTCAACTATAGTAACAAAACCTGCAACTGGTCAAATTTATTCATTTACTCCACCACCAACACCTACAAAGTCTTGGTCGCCAACAGCAACATTATTTATAGATGCAGCAGCAACAACTGCGTATGCAGGAAATCCAACAACAGTGTATGCAAAACCAACTGCTAACACAACCTATACAGCAACAGCAACGAATACTGCAGGTTGTTCGGTAAGTTCTTCTGTAACATTTAATGTTACAACACCGTCCTCAATGGCACTTGCTGCAAACGACTATGTTTGGCGAGGAACAGTTGATACTGATTGGAATACAGCTTCAAATTGGGTTGTTTATGATGGAACAAACTATGCTACTGCAACTACTGTTCCGACCGCAACACAAAATATTTACATTCCACAAAATGGAGTTTGTGTAGTAAATCAACCAAATACAGGTACTAATAACATTGCTTCCAGCTTAATTACTATAGAACCATCTGCAACCTTAACGATGGGTTCTGGAACATTAGCTGTTTCTGGGAATTTTGTGAATAATGGAACGTTCGTGCCAGGAACTGGAACAGTTAAATTCAATGGTTCAGTGGCACAAACTATTACAGGAACAACAACTTTCAATAATTTATCACTTGATAATACTGCTGGTTTAACCTTAAATAATTCAGTAACAGTATCCAATACTTTAACGATGACAGCAGGAAATATCTCAACTAGTGCTATAAATCTGTTAACATTAGGAAATAATGCACCTGCAACAATTACATGGACTTCGGGTAAAGTTGTTGGTCCGATGAAACGTTGGATGGCAGCTGCTACAAATAGTGGTAATACAAGTTCATTATTCCCAATTGGAACTGCTTCGCGCAATGCAAAAGTAAATTTAGAATATACAACTGCTCCAACAACTGCTGGATATTTAGTTGCGAATTTTATAAATGGTGATCCAACTTCTGCTGTTGCATATCCTGTTCCATTAACAGATCAATATAATTATTTGTTAGAAAATATTGATAGTCATGGATATTGGGAAATAGCCCCAAGTTCTGTAAATGGTGTAGTAGGTGGAATTTATACTTTGACCTTACAAGCAGATAATATCTCACCTATTGTTGATTACCAAAATTATAGAATCATTAAATCTCCGATGCCACATACTGATTGGATTTTACAAGGAACACATTTAGCTGTTTCTGGTTCAAATTCTGATTTTACTGTGTCAAGAACAAACATGAGTGATTTCAGTTTCTTTGCTTTAGCATCTCCTTTGGCCTCTATATTACCAACTGAATTGGTTTCCTTCGCCGCAAATTGCGAAGATAACAACACTATTTCAGTGAATTGGTCAACCGCTTCCGAACATAATTCAGACTTTTTTATTGTTGAGAAATCACGTGATGGAAGTACTTGGAATGTCTTGAAAACAATTCAAGCTGCTGGAAATTCAACACAATTGATCAACTATACTGTTTCAGATGTTTCTGATATTACTGGAACAGTTTACTTCCGTTTGAGTCAATATGACATTGATGGAACTTCAAAAGTGTATGACATTGTAAGCACGAATTGTTCTACAGATAAAGAATTGACATTACTTGCGTATCCGAATCCATCTAATGGACAGTTTACTGTAAAAATTGAAAATGTAGTAGAAGGAAGTTATACTCTTGGTATTAAAGATTTACAAGGAAAAATGATTGAAGAACAAGCAATTCTATTGGAAACTGGAACAACCATTTTGAAACTAAATCCAATAGGTTTGAAGCCTGGAGTTTATTTGTTACAATTAGTAAACATTGGTAAAATTGAAAAGCAATTAAAATTAGTGGTTAACTAAGTTTAACTTTTAAGATATGCAATCTTGGTTGGGTTGCAGATGCTAGACGGTTAGTGGTTAAGTTTAGTAGTTCGTTTCATAAGAAAAAGCGATTCGAAAGGGTCGCTTTTTTTAGTTTTTTTATTCAAACAATTGTTAAATAAATAACAAATACACCCCCATTCTTTACAAAATGAACAAATTTTATAAATAATTTATATAAAATATAATATTTATTTAAAATTTAAAACATTGATAATTAAATATTTATGTTTTTATTATATTATGCATGCATAAATAATAGGTATATTTCATTGTCAATTGAAATGTTCGGTATAAATTTGTCTTCGAATAAATTATGAGATATGAAAAAAGCGATACAATTAACCACTCTGCGCTTTTCATTTTTTCTTTTAACAAGTATAACTTATGTGTCAAGTTTTGGACAAACTGGTTTAACAGCTGGAGATCCATTTACATCCATGTCACAAGTTGCAAATGTTACAACGGCAGGTGTTTATCACTTCTCTATTGGAGGTAATACCTTTTCAACTGAAGTAGACGCTAATGGTTACATGATGATCGCAATGGATTTCGGAAATGGAGTAGGAGCATTACCAAAAACTTCCACTTTAACAAATTCGTCGCGTGGCATATTAACGCCAACAATTTTAACTGCATTGGATTATTTTGACGAAATCCGAATTACTGGTCCAACGATGGATTGCAAAAACAAAAGTCATATTTTAGTTAATCGAATCAGAAATTTTAGAAATTTAAGTAGAGGGTTTGATGATAATACAATCAATGATGATTGGACTGGAACAAATGCAATTAACCTTACAACAAATTCCGGTGGAGCAGGATTGAATTATGCTTTGGATAGTACAATTTTTCATTGTTCCTATTCTACAGGTGGTTTTCATTGGGTTCCTGCTTATCCTCATCAACGTGAGACGTGGGCTAGCGGACAAATAGGAGCTGCACAACAATTGAAATTATGGGTGAAAGCAAGTTGTATTCCTTCAACTGAAGTAGGTTTTGGTAACAACACTTGGAATGTTTGTGGATATTCAGTTTTAAACGCGTCTGAAGCAGAATTAGGTACAAAAGCAACAGCCGTTTACAAAGGATATTATCAAAATGCAAATTTGTCAATCAATACATCATCTGTTACAAATACGCCTTATTGGACTCAATTAACTAATCCATCAACAGTTGCAGGTTGGAATGGTTGTCAAATGATTAGTGACAATTTCATGTTTGCATACAAACGTACCAATTTTGAACCTGGTTATTATACGTTTACAGTTAATTACAACGATGATTACCTTAAGCTTTATGTAAATGGCGTTCAACAGTATTCAACGGCAGTTTGTTGTACTTCAAAAGGTGTTGTCTATTCTGGATTTTTGTGTAGCTCAAGTACAGTTGAATTTAGAGTAATTGATGCAGTTGGTGGTTCTAGTTTGGATGTTACAGTTACAAAAGCAAATTGGCCGGTTAAAGCGGGTGCAAATACTACATATATTGGTGGAACAAGTCATTCAATTGGTGTTGTTGAAAATCCAACCTTAGCTAATTTAGCAACAAATTCATGGACAAGTACCAATGAAGCAGTTGCTGGAACAACGGTTCCTGTTTCGGTTACACCAACACAAACAACGACGTATACCTTGACATCAACAATTGGTTCTTGTTCATTTGTTGACCATATATTAATTACTGTTACAGATTATTTACCAGTTGAATTATTGGATTTCTCAGCTACATGTTCTGAAAATAAAACGGTTGAATTAAATTGGTCAACAGCCTCAGAGCACAATGCCGCATATTTTCTTGTTGAAAAATCGAGAGATGGTCAAAATTGGTCACCTGTAAAAACGGTTCAAGCAGTTGGAAACTCCACACAGATTTCCTTCTATTCAATTGAGGATCTTGTTAGTTCAACTGTTACAAATTATTACCGATTAAGTCAAGTGGATGAAAATGGTGCCGTAAAAAAATACGATGTGATCAGTTCCAATTGTGTGCAAGACAACGATTTCTCCTTGCATATTTATCCAAATCCAACCAACGGTGAATTCTCTATTCAATTGAATAACCCTTTATCTGGAAATTATACAATTGAACTTGTCTCTATTACAGGACAACTAATAAGTAGAAAATGTAATACCATATCAACGTCAGAAACCACTGTCATTAAATCTACTGAATTGCTGCCAGCAGGAACGTATTTCGTTCGTTTGTTGAAAGATGAAAGTTTGATGGAGACAACTAAATTAATGGTGGAATAAGATCATTATTTCAAAAGAGAAGCGATTCATTTGAGTCGCTTTTTTTTTGTTAAAATAATTTAGATCGTTTCAGCATGTAGCTTACTAAAACACTGTTTAAATCTTCGTTTAGATCAATTGGGTGGAAGTCAATTTTGTAATTGATACAGCGCATTTTTAATTCATTGAAATAAGCTTCGATGCTAATTTTATAGTGTTCTTTGAATTCTGCAGGTTGTAATTTGATACTTTCACCTGTTTCCATATCAACTAAATTATAGGGACGATTCTCTAATTCAAAATCTAGTTCTAGCTTTTTATCCATTACATGAAACAAGACTACTTCGTGTTTGTTGTGTTTCATGTGTTGAATGGCTTGGAAAAACTCGTCCATACGTGAAGGATCATCTAATAAATCAGAAAAAAGAACAATCAAACTTCTTTTATGCGTAAGTTCTGCAATGGCGTGTAAACTTTCGATCGTATTGGTCGTTTTCGCTGTCTCAGGTGAATAATTTTGCATGCGACGCTCCAATTCACTGTACAAAAAACGATGGTGCGCTAGCGATGATTTTGCAGCAGAATGCAATTCCAATTTATCTGAGAAAATCGATAAACCGACTGCATCTCGTTGTTTTTTTAATAATTCGATCAATGATGCAGCAGCGTACACCGAATAATCAAATTTTGTTGTTTCACTATCTTTTGGGAAAAACATGGAACTTGAAGCGTCAATTACAAGCTGACAGCGCAAATTTGTTTCTTCTTCATATTTTTTTGTGAATAATTTTCCGCTTCTTGCAAATAATTTCCAATCGATGTGGCGCGTTGATTCTCCTTTATTGTAGATGCGGTGCTCAGCAAATTCAACAGAGAATCCGTGAAAAGGACTTTTGTGTAGACCGGTTATAAAACCTTCTACTACTTGTTTGGCCAACAATTCTAAATTACCAAATTGCGTTAATACTAAGCGATTGATTTTTTTCACCTTATAAAATTACAAATTAAAGATTACTATAAATGTAAAAATGAAAACTCTTTCTGATTAAATTCAGATTCAAACAAATGTGGATAATATTTTTTCATTTCAGCATTCATCAATTCGATTGGAACATCTGAAAAAATACCATAAAAGTGGAGGTATTCCATAAATTTCTGATCTTTTTCATACGCTTGAAACAAGGAATCTGTCTCACCATCCCAGTTTAACGGTTCAACTTTCGAAATGGTGCAGATGCGTTCATCAAATGCGGGTGTACATTTTACCCATTTTTCATTGAGGAATAATTCCACAAAACCATGAAATACAATTTCTTCTCGTTTCAGATAACGAGTCAGTTTTTCCACGCCAATGTGGTTTTTAACAACTGCAAATCCCATTCGAGCAGGAATTCCCAATTTTCGAGCAGCCGCACACAAAACAATTGATTTCTCTACGCACCATGCTCTTTTTTTAGATAATACATTAGACGCTTTTAATCCTTCCTGTGTAAGATTCAAGTGATAAGGATCGTAAATAAATCCATCGCGCACTAAATAGTACAAATCAATCGCCAATTCTTTTGTGGGTTTTGTTGTATCTATGTTTTTAAGAAAAGTAGCAAAGGCAGGATGTGAAAAATTCAAAAAAGAAGTTTCAGCTAAATTTTCATCTAAAGGTTTCAATTTTGATAGAAGTGTTTCAATTGTTTGTTCGTTGGTCGAAAGAATGACCTTCGCTTTTAAATAGTATTTTTCTCTATCTGCTAATTTTACGGAAATGTATTCAGAAAATGCTGGTTCTTCTTTTCCTGCAAGTAAGGGTCTAATTTTTTTTGCGTTTTTTAAACGATGGGCAAGTGCTCCAACCGAATGTTGTAAATATACGGTCGTACCAATATTATTTAATTTATCCATTAAATTGTGGTAGCAAGGAAGTCCTCCGCCAACAGAAAGAACAAATGCCTCTTGTTTTTCAGTGAATTTTTGAATTAGTTCTTTTTCAAGTAAGCGAAAACCACTTTCTCCTCTTTCAGAAAAGAGTGTTTCAATTGATTTGTTTTGTTCTTGTTCAATTAATTGATCTGAATCGTAAAAGGGTAGGTGCATTGCTTTAGCTAACTTTTTACCAAAAGTTGTTTTACCAGCGCCCATAAACCCGATTAAGATAATTTTATTCATTGCACTACAAAGGAACGAAAAATACGCTTACCCTTCAAATATTAGGACAATATGAAATTTATTTTTTAATAATTTAATAGCTTCTTAACTATAATTCAGCTAATTATAGAATCATACAAAAAAAAAACGAAAAAAAATCATAAAACTCCTTGTAGAAATAAATAATACCACTATATTTGCACCCGCGTTAGCGATGATTCCGTAGCTCAGCTGGTAGAGCAATACACTTTTAATGTATGGGCCCTGGGTTCGAATCCCAGCGGGATCA
>JAHEIL010000012.1 GCA_024639405.1 Crocinitomicaceae bacterium
AAGACGTAGGTGTTGAAGCGATTTCAATTCATGGAAGAACACGTGTTCAATTGTACAAAGGCGATGCAGATTGGACGTTAATCGGAGAAGTGAAAAACAACCCGAGAATGCACATTCCAATTTTTGGTAATGGCGACATCGATACTCCAGAAAAAGCCTTTGAATACCGCAATCGATATGGCGTTGATGGTATTATGATTGGTAGAGCAAGCATCGGTTATCCTTGGATTTTTAATGAAGTAAAACACTTTATGAAAACGGGCGAACATTTAGCACCGCCTAATCTAATAGATCGAGTAGCTGCTGCTCGCCAACATTTGCAAATGAGTATTGATTGGAAAGGGCAGACATTAGGAATCGCCGAAATGAAACGTCACTACACCAATTACTTTAAAGGGATAGCACATTTCAAAGAATTACGCATGAAATTGGTAACGACATTTGATTTAAATGAAATTCTTGACACCTTGCAATTCATTGAAGAACATGAACAAGAATTTCTATTTGTTTAAGCACGTTTCGATTCTTTTACTTAGTGAATCCTCCTTTTATTCAACAACAACTGAATTTTAGTTATTTTCGTAAAAAATATTCTTTATGCAACGTTTTCAAAATTATGTACAAGGTCAATGGGTCGATGGCGACGGAGTTGAAACGAACTTATTTCACGCAATTACAGGTGAAAAGATTGGCGACGTATCTAGTGCTGGACTTGATTTTGCAGCAATTTTGGATTATGGAAAAAAAACCGGAGGTCATGCCTTACGGAAAATGACATTTCAAGAACGAGGGCGCATGCTGAAAGCCTTGGCCATGCACTTATTAACCTTGAAAGAAAAATACTATCACGTAAGTGCATTTACCGGTGCTACTAAAATAGATTCATGGATCGACATTGAGGGTGGAATCGGCAATTTATTTGCCAATGCATCTTTGCGTCGACAATTTCCAGATTTACCGTATTATGTTGATGGAGTTGCCGCTCCTTTATCAAAAAACGGAACGTTTATCGGACATCATATCATGGTTCCAAAAGAAGGCGTTGCAGTTCATATTAATGCATTCAACTTTCCAATTTGGGGAATGTTGGAGAAAATTGCTGTTAATTTAATGGCGGGTGTTCCAGCTTTAGTGAAACCATCTGAATACACCAGTTACTTAACAGAAGTTGTAGTGCGTGACATCATCGCTTCAAAGATATTACCAGAAGGAGCGTTGCAATTGGTAGTAGGTTTAGGAAGAGGAATTTTGGATCATGTTTCAGCAGAAGACATGGTGACATTTACTGGTTCGGCTCATACAGGTAAACTATTAAAAGCATTGCCTCGAATTGCACAAGAAAGTGTTTCTTTTAATTTAGAAGCAGATTCATTGAATGCTACGATTTTGGGCAAACATGCAACACCTGACACGCCAGAATTTGATTTATTCATCAAAGAAACGGTGAAAGAAATTACCATCAAAGCAGGTCAAAAATGTACCGCTGTTCGAAGAATAATTGTACCAGATGATTTAATTGATGAGGTTGAAAAAGCCATTGCAGCTCGATTAGCTTCAACTAAAATGGGTGATCCTTCAGTTGAAGGTGTAAGAATGGGAGCTTTAGCAACCAAAACGCAAGTGGAACGTGTTTCAGCCAGTGTTAAACAGCTAGCAGAATCTCAAGCTATTGTTTATGGTGACATGGAACAATTTGAATTAATTGGAGCTACTAAAGAAAAAGGCGCATTTTTCCCACCCATATTATTTAGAAACGATCAACCATTTGTCAATACTGCTTGTCATGATATCGAAGCATTTGGTCCGGTTTCTACGATAATGCCCTACAAAGAAATCGATGATGCCATTGCATTAGCGAAGTTAGGTAAAGGATCGTTGGTTTCATCTATTGTGACTCCAAACGACAAAGAAGCAACCGATTATGTGGTTGGAGCCGCTTCAATGCATGGTAGAATTTTAGTATTGAATAAAGATTGTGCGAAAGAAAGCACTGGTCACGGATCTCCAATGCCTTTATTAACGCACGGTGGACCAGGAAGAGCTGGTGGAGGAGAAGAAATGGGTGGAAAACGTGGTGTATTGCATTATTTACAACGAACTGCCATTCAAGGTCACCCAACAACAATTACAAAAATTACCCAACAATTTCAAGTTGGAGCAGAAATGCCAGAGGCGAACCCTCATGTATTCCGCCAACATTTTGAGGAATTAATGATTGGAGATACGGTTTTTACGCATAAACATACTGTTACAGAAGCAGATATTGTCAATTTTGCGAATGTTTCAGGAGATAATTTCTATGCACACATGGATGCAACTTCATTGGAAGGAACCATTTTTGAAGGAAGAGTAGCGCACGGTTATTTTGTATTGTCTAAAGCTGCTGGTTTATTTGTAGATCCTAAAAAAGGTCCAGTTTTATTAAATTACGGGTTGGATGAGGCGCGTTTTACTAAACCAGTCTATCCAGGAGCAACCTTGGGTGTTCGGTTTACAGTGAAAGAAAAAATTGACCAAGAAAAACGAACCGAAGATGATATCGCAAAAGGTATTGTGAAATTTTTAGTGGATGTGTATGACGAAACAGGAGAAACTGTAGCATTAGCAACAATTTTAACCATGGTTCGAAAATTGGATCAAACAAAATAATTACAAAGTTGTTTACTTACTAAAAAGCTAAAATGTCACTACAAAATAGTATTGAAATTTCTCATTTATCGAAAACGTTCAAAGGAAATCTAGATCCTTCTGTAAATGATGTTTCATTGACCATAAAAGAAAATGAAATTTTTGGTTTATTGGGTCCAAATGGAGCTGGTAAAACAACGATAATTTCTATATTATGTGGCATTGTTAAGTCAGATCAGGGAAAGGTACTTTTGAATGGTGTTGATTTAGCAAATGGTAACGAATCCATTAAAAAGTTTATAGGTGTAGTTCCACAAGATATTGCTTTGTATCCATCACTAACAGCAAAAGAAAATCTTGCTTTTTACGGTGCCATGTATGGAATTGATAAAAAAACAGTCAACGAACGAGCAACAATTTGGTTGGAGAAATTAGGTTTAACAAAAGCCGCAAATAAAAAAGTCGAATCGTTTTCTGGTGGGATGAAACGTAGAGTGAACTTAATAGCAAGTCTATTACATGAACCTAAGATTTTGTTTTTAGATGAACCCACAGTTGGTGTAGATGTACAATCACGAAATGTAATTATTGATTTGTTAAAAGAGATCAATCAAAATGGAACAACAATTATATACACATCTCATCATTTAGAAGAGGCACAAGATTTATGTACACAGATTGCGATCATTGATTATGGAAGAATTTTAGCGCAAGGTTCACCTCAAGAACTCATTGATAATGTTGAAAAAGCAACCAATTTAGAAGATGTGTTTTTACATTTAACAAAGCGAAAATTAAGAGACTGATGTTACAGAAATTGTTAGCTATTATTAGAAAAGAATTTTTGATTCTTTTACGTGATAAAATTGGTTTATTGATTTTGTTTGCAATGCCGATTACCTTGATTTTGGTAATGACATTAATCCAAGACTCAGCATTTAAAACAATCAATGAAAAAGGAATTCCAATTGTTTTTGTCAACAACGATCATGACACATTAGGTAATACGATTTTAAATGGCTTGAAGTCTTCTGATTTTTGTCAGGTTAGCACTTCAAAAGAAGGAAAAGATTTTACAATTACTTCCGCTCAAAAAGCAGTTGCAAATGGCGAATTTTTAATTGGAATTGTAATACCTAAAGGAGCATCCAATAAAATAAGAAACAATGTTTCAGAGTTAGTAACAGAAACAATGTCATTGAACGAAGCTTCAAGTGTTAAAAAGGAAGTTGTTGATATAACATTAATCATTGATCCTGTTGCTAAAAATTCTTTTGTTTCAACTATCACAAGCAATTTACATGAATTTATTGCTGCTGTTAAAACTCAGATGATGTTTCAGTCATTTTCAGACCAAATTGCTGAAATTTTGCCAGAAGGTTCTAAAAAGCCAACTAAAGCATACGAAAAAACAGACATCATTCACTACAAAGAAATTTATGGTTCGGCTTTGATAGGAAAAGATGTGCCAACATCTACACAACATAACGTGCCTGCATGGACTATTTTTGGAATGTTTTTTATAGTGATTTTAGTTGTTGGAAATATTATAAAAGAGAAGAAAGAAGGTAGTGCTTTTCGTTTAAAAACATTGCCAACTTCCTATTTAACAATGATGAATGGTAAAATCATTGTTTATGTAATTGTCTGCATGATTCAGTTTTTTATTATGATTGCAGTAGGTGTTTTTGTTCTCCCATTATTAGGACTACCAGCATTGAACCTTGGTCATCACCTAGAAGCAATTTTAGTATTAGCTTTTTTCACCGCTTTAGCAGCAACTGGTTTTGGTGTTCTCATTGGGACTTTAGCAAATAGTGAACAACAAGGCGCAATTTTAGGTTCTCTTTTAGTATTGTTGCTTTCAGCAATAGGAGGGATTTTAGTTCCTACTTATGTGATGCCTGAAATCATGCGGAAAATAAGTATGATGTCACCGCTCAATTGGTCGTTAAGTGGGTTTTATCAAATAATACTAAGAGGTGCAGACTTAAGTGGAATTACATTCAATTGTACTCTTTTAGTGCTATTTTTTATAATTACTGTATTTTTGTCAAGTACAATCAATAAAATCAGAAGTAAAAGTTAATCAGGAGTAATGGAAATTGAAGCAATCGAACGAGAATTAACACAATTTTTAGAGAAAAATATTCTTACTGAAAATGTTAAAATTACATCAGATCAAGAATTAAAAGAAGCAGGATTAGATTCCTTTTCGATTGTGGAAATAATACTTTTTATTGAGCGTAAATTTGGTTTTGTAATACCTGATGAACAATTGTTACCAGAAAATTTTAAAACGATTCAAGCAATCGCACTTTTAGTTCATGCATATTTAACGAACTAATCGATGAAGGATAAATCGTTTCTTTTTCCAAAAAAGGTATATTTATCTGGTGCTGATTGGTTTTTACATGTTCTAGATAATGCATCTAATAAACAGAGTTTTGATTTTAACATAATCCGAATTGTATTAGATGTTGAAGATGAAAATTATGCTACAACGATTATTAATCGTTTAAAACAGCATGATTTAGTAAATTGGATGTTAAATATTCAATTGAAAAAGCCGTTTTTTTTTTCGAAGCCATATTGGGAGTACAAAAATTCAACAAACGCTTTAACCATAAATTACCATGAATTAGGTCAAAATTCATTGTATGATTTGAAATTTTTTCAGCAAGCAATGCGTGTCAATAAAACACCGCTTTTTGCCTGTGATTGTGTGAAAGAAAATGGTGTTGTTTCTAAAATTATTTTGTCAATTCACCATGTTTTGATGGATGGTCGAGGGGCAAGTTTTTTCTTAGAAGAGTTACATGCGAATGATTTTTCTTTAAAAGATCGATTTGATGTTTCACATTACTTTCCAAAAGAATATGCACCTAAAATTAGTTGGTATAAACATGTCAAAAACATGTATTTTATAAAGCATTTTATGTATCAACATCAATCTCAAAACAATGCTAATTTTAATGACGTATCATCTAATTCTTTTAAAATAAAGGTTGTGGATTTTAACCAAGATGAATCACTGAAAATCAATAATAATGCGCAATTAAAAGGATCGAAATTTGGTTTAAATCAATTTTTATTAGCTGTATCAATTAAAGAAATAAATGAATTGTTTCGAGAGAAAAATATTCCAGGAGATTGTTGGTTACCAATTCCATACGATGGTAGAAAAAGAGGTGGAACTGGACCAATTATTTCCAATGCAATTTCTTTTTTGTTTTATAGAATTAAACATGCAGAGCAAAAAAGAGTTGAAGCCATTGTGAAAGAAATTCAATTTCAAATGATGGATCAACTTCGTCAAGATGTACCAAGAAAATATTCATTGTTTTTAGAAATGATGCGATACATTCCTGAAAAATTATTTTCTTTTTTAATATTAAGAGCATCTGCTGGGAATTTAGCAAGTTTTCTCTATTCAGCATCTATAGAACAATCACGAGATGTTGCAAATAAATTTGAGTTACAAGTTAAAAACATGTGTATTATTCCTCCATTTTCTTCTCCACCAGGAATAACAATTTCTTTTCTTACCTTTAATGGTCAGTTATCTTTAAATTTAGTTTATGATGAAGCCCTATTGAATGAGTCTGAACTTTTAGCTATAATTGAACGATTAAAAATTAAATTATTAGCTTAATAAAATGATTATAAATCAGCAAAGAATTGTTGTTATTGGTGGTGGTTCTGCAGGAATTGCTGCAGGAATTGCTGCGGCTGAAGTTGGGTTTCAAGTGCTTTTAATAGAAAAATCGGCTTATTTAGGAGGTAAGGCTACAGCATCAGAAGTTGGAACCATTTGTGGAGCATATCGGTATTCATCAACTATTCAAGCAGATTTAATATTAAAAGGTTTTGCGAAAGATTTTGTAGAAGAATTAGCTATTGTATCAAATTCAAAACCATTGAGTAATCAATACGGACTTCATTATTTACCATACAATATTCAACAATTTAAACAGTTATCTCTTAAAAAGTTAACAGAAAAAGGAGTTGAAATTCTACTAAAGACTTCTGTAACGAATGTTTTTGCCAGTAATGATCAAATAACAGCAATTGAATTAGATCAAAATGGTCAAAAAGAAATGATAGAAGTGGCTGCATTGATTGATGCATCTGGTGATGCACTTGTTTCTAAATTATTGCAATTGCCCCTTATTCAGTCTTCTAATTATCAAGCTGCGGCTCAAATTTTTACGCTTTCTAATCTGCCTGATTTTGGTGAAAATCAATTAAATTTGATTTTTATGAAAAACATTCATGCAGCAGTTCTTCAAGATGATTTGCCAGCATATTATAAAGCGTTTTCTATTGTTCAAGGTTCTAAAACAGCTAAAAGTATAAAGCTTAAAATGACAATTCCTTTAGAAGTAAATTCAACACAAGTTAATCTAGAATTGCTTCATAAGAAGGGACAAGAAATGGCAAATCAATTCGTTCAAATTCAACAAACTAAAAGTGAATCCATGCAAAGCATTCAATTGGAATCGATTGCAGATGAAATTGGTGTTAGGGTATTAGAACGGCCAATGGGCAAATATGTTTTAACAGAAGACGATGTGTTATCTGCTAGAAAATTTGATCATGCAATTGCAACGGGTGCATGGCCAATAGAAATTTGGCATCCTTTAAAACCACTTGAAATGCATTATTTTAATGAAAATGAGTGGTATCAAATTCCAGTAGATTGTATATTATCAAACGAAATTTCTAACTTGTACTTTGCTGGAAGATCAATTTCTGCAACAGATAATGCTATTGCAAGTGCAAGAGTTATGGGAACTTGTTTACAAACAGGATTTGCTGCTGGAAAAATTGCTGTAGATGTTTTTAAAGGTTTATCCATTGAAGAGAGTGTTTCACATATTAAAAAATTGCAAATAATTGATTAATTTTGTTGTATGAATGCACTACCTGTTTATAGTACTTTAATAAATGCAGCATCTCAATGGCCAGACAAACCAGCCATACATGATGAATATGGAACCATGTCCTTTCTTCAATTGTTAGATGAGGTAAATACATTAAAAGAACAGTTAATTCGTGCAGGAATTCAACCTGGAATGGGAGTAGGTGTAATGGCGAAAAATGGTCGGAATTTCATTGCTGCTATTTTTGCTGTTGTTGCTTGTGGGGCAACAGTTATGCCGCTTTCCCACCAATTGAAAAAAAATGAAATTGAAGCTGTTTTAAATGAAGCTGAATTGCATGCAATAGTAGATGATTTTTCAGGATTGAATCCTACAAACAACCCGATTCATTTAATTGATGTTAATATTGGAAAGATGCGATTGGCATTTTCAAATCATCCATTTATAAAAGTATTTGCACCACATGTTAATGCACCGGCTTTTATTCGTTTCACTTCTGGAACAACTGGAAAAGCTAAAGGTGTTGTTATTTCTCATGAATCTGCAATCGAACGTGTAGAAGCTGCTAATAAAATTTTAAACTTAGGTTCAGATGATACAGTTATTTGGGTATTGCCAATTGCATATCATTTTGTTGTTTCTATATTGTTGTATGTGCGTTTTGGAGCTGCAATTGCAATCGCACGTGATTTTTTAGCAAAAAATATTATTGAAATCACCAATCAATATAAAGGTACATTATTGTATGCTTCACCAATGCAAATTCGTTTGTTAGCGAATGATGGTGGAACAGAAAAAATGAATTCCTTAAAGCGAGTTATATCAACCTCTGCGCCCATTACAGCTGAAACATGTCAATTGTTTGAACAACGCTATCAATTAAAAGTATCACAAGCTTATGGCATCATTGAGATTGGTTTACCATTAATCAATCATCAAATCACGGAAGATAACATTGATTCTGTTGGTTTTGTTTTACCAGATTACGATGTTCAGATATTAGATGAAAACAATGCTTTTTTGCCAAAAGGAGCTATTGGAAAATTAGGAATTAAAGGTCCTGGAATGTTTGATGCATATCTTTCTCCGCCTTTAAAACGTTCGGAAGTATTAGTTAATGGTTATTTTATTACAGCAGATTTCGCCATGGTTTTAGATGATGGTTCTGTAAAAATACATGGAAGAGAAAAATCAATGATCAACGTTTCTGGTAATAAAGTTTTTCCTGAAGAAGTTGAAGGCGTTCTTGAAACATATCCTGGAATAAAATTGGCAAAAGTTTCAGCAATTCCTCATCGTTTGATGGGGCAAATCATTAAAGCTGACATTGTACTTAGCAATTCTGTAATAGAAATTGACCAAGAAGAAGTGTTGACATACTGTAGAAAACGTTTGTCTACTTATAAGATCCCACAAAAAATTGATATTGTATCCGCTGTTGAAATGACGGCAACAGGAAAAATTCAACGATAATATGCAAGTAAATAAAACATGCGCTGTAATTGGTGCCGGAGTTGCAGGTTTAGCCTCAGCTATTCGAATGCGAAATAAAAATTATGACGTAGTTCTTTTTGAAGCTAATAGTTTTCCAGGCGGAAAATTATCAACGGAATCAAATGATGGTTACCGTTTCGATATGGGACCTTCTGTTTTTACGATGCCAGAGTATGTAGATGAATTGTTTGAATTGTCGGGAAAAAATCCGAGAGATTATTTCAGTTACGAGCAATTAGATCCTGTTTACCGATATTTTTTCGAAGATGGCTCAACCTTAGATGGTTATCATGGAAAGGAACGCTTTGCAGCTGAAATTGCTAAAAAATCGAATGATGAACGCGCTACAATTGTTCGTTATTTGGAAAAAACAGAAATCATGTATGACTTGACTGCTGAAGTATTCTTGCACAATTCATTGCACAAGGCAAGAAATTTCTTCACGAAAGCAGTCGCAAAAGGAATTTTAAATTTCGGTAAAATAGGCGCTTTTGCAACCATGCATCAACAAAATGAAAAAGCGTTTAAAGATGCTCGTTTGGTTCAAATTTTCAATCGCTATGCAACTTACAACGGTTCAAGTCCTTACTTGGCCCCAGCGACTTTAAATGTTATTCCACATGTTGAAATAATGAAAGGTGCTTACTACCCTAAAGGTGGAATGTTTAGCATCACAAAAGCTTTGGTAAAATTGGCAACGGAATTAGGTGTTGAAATTCGCTACAATTCTTCCGTTACAGAAATATTGTTGAAAGACAATAAAGCGGTAGGTGTAAAGGTGAATGGCGAAAGCAATATGTATGATGTTGTCATCAGCAACATGGATGTTTACAATACGTATCAAAAATTAATACCGACTACTAAAAAACCTAAAAAGACCTTGGATCAACCAAAATCGAGTTCTGGAATCATTTTTTATTGGGGAATTAAACATTCGTTTGAGAATTTGAAATTGCATAATATTCTATTTTCAGCGGATTATGAGGCTGAATTCAATACGATTTTTTCAAAAAAAGAAATTTACCACGATCCAACGATCTATGTAAATATCACATCGAAACATACTCCTGAAGATGCTCCAGAAGGATGTGAGAATTGGTTTACATTTATCAATGTGCCAAATAACCAAGGACAAGATTGGGATGCGTTTATTGACCAAGCGAGAGAAGCTGTAATTGCGAAAGTTAACCGCATGTTGAACACTGATATTCGTCCAATGATTCAATGCGAACTAGTTTTTGATCCACGTGTCATTGAAAAACGAACCTCTTCTGCTTTTGGTGCAATTTATGGCAATAGTTCAAACAATAAATTTGCAGCTTTTTTACGCCACGCTAACTTTTCAAATAAAATTAAAAACCTTTATTTCTGTGGTGGTAGCGTGCATCCAGGACCAAGTATTCCTTTGTGTTTGTTATCGGCTAAGATCACGACTGGTTTGGTGAAATAACTTAAAACTGAAAATACACAAACGGTTTAAACGTGTCTGAAACTGCTTGGTACACAAAAAATAAAATTATAGCAACAGAAACTGCTTGTACTAGGATCGGTAGTTTTGCAAATGCCTTTTCCCAGTAATTTTTGATTTTTTCAGGTAACCAATGAACCACAAAACCAGCCAACATAATCCAAAAAACAGCTTGATAGGTTGTTAACACGGTTACAAAGGTTTCCCATTTAAAATCGAAGTGATTCCATACGTGATTTAATAACTGCATTGGTTCTTTTTCACCATCCAAGCGGAACCAAATTCGCGTA
Organism: Crocinitomicaceae bacterium; assembly: GCA_024639405.1. GTDB lineage: Bacteria > Bacteroidota > Bacteroidia > Flavobacteriales_D > Crocinitomicaceae > M0103. Next base: position 10,767 of record JAHEIL010000012.1, read on the forward strand.
AAGGTGATGAAATTGAAGGTGATAAATAGTTTCCAAAAATGAACAATCCACCACGTTTTGTTTTCATAGGGTGAGATTTTCTTCCAATAATTATAGAAGATTAAAGCAGCTCCATTCATCGCCCCCCAGATTACAAAATTCTCACTTGCTCCGTGCCATAATCCACCAACCACCATCGTGATTAATAGGTTTAAATCGCGGTGTAAAAATTTACGAAAGAACGGAATGATTAAGAGTAAAGTTAAACCTAAATAAATATAAATCAGCGCATACCATTGCAGTATGAAAAACAAGAAAATAAAAATAAAGGTTGTTGCAATATAGGTTCCAACGCCACCCGATTTATTTCCACCCAATGGAATGTAGAGGTAATCTTTCAACCAAGACCCCAATGATTTGTGCCACCTACGCCAAAAGTCAGCTACGCTATTCGCTTTGTAGGGTGAATTAAAGTTTGGTAACAATTCAAATCCCATCATTCTTGAAATTCCAATGGCTATATCGGTGTAACCTGAAAAATCTCCGTAAATCTGCAACGAATAGCCCCACATGGCTAAAACACTCACAAATCCTGGATAAGCTTCTGGTGCATCAACAACTTTGTCAATGAAATGAACAGCAATATAGTCGGCTAATACTATTTTTTTAATAAGTCCTTTTACCAATAACACAACAGCAGAAGAAAACTCGTTTTTTGTCAATGAGAAAGGTTGGTAAATTTGTGGGATAAAATCGCGCGCACGAACGATTGGACCCATAATTACGTGTGGGAAATAGGTGACATAAAATGCGTAATCAAATAAATTGCGTACTGGCTTAATCTCTTTTCTGTAAATATCTACAACATAGGAAATCGATTGAAACGTGAAGAAACTTACACCTGCAGGCAACAGTATTTTTGTTTCAAAAAATCCTTCACCAAAAAAACCATTTCCTGTTTGTGCAAACCAATTAACGATGGCATATTTCGTGTGAAACAACTCATTGTACGATTCAGTAAAAAAGTACGCGTATTTAAAATACGCTAAAAAGAAAATGTTGAAAATTGCAGAAAATGCAATAATCCATTTTTGTTTTTTTGTAGCTGCAACAAGATGTATCCATTTACCTAATCCAAAGTTCACAATAATTGAAAGTCCTAACAGTAATACAAATAAACCAGAAGTTTTGTAATACAAGAATAAACTAACAATGGTAATGAAAATACTACGCACCAATTGGTGTTTTTGCAATAATGAAAACACCATTAAAAATGCGAGGAAAAACAACCAGAAATCTAGGCGATTAAACACCATTCGATCGGTTGCTACAAAGCTAAATATGTCGTATAAACGTTCCATGTGCGTTTAGTTTGAATGTAGTTGAAGTGATAATTTCAAAAAAGCATCGATTAATAACGCGCCTTTTAAATGATAACCTACAGGCGTGAAGTGAACCAAATCATTTTGCATTAATCCGTTGCGCTGCCAAACTTTAGAAGCGCCTAATTCGCCCATTATTCCATACAAATCCCAAACGGCTAATTCGTATTGCGCCGCTAATTCTTGAATTACTGTTCGTTGCTTTGCAATGTTGTAGTTGAGTTGTGTCTTGTGAAAATACGAATCATTTGGAACAGTTAATAAAATGGCACATTTAGGATTGGCGCGGAACACTTTTTGTATCATTTTCTCTAAATTACTTTTGTATTTTAAAGGATCAAATTGACTAGCAGGAACATTCGCATCGTTCGTTCCTACAGAAAACGCAAAGAAATCGGGTGGGTACAAACTCAATTGTTCTTCAAAATTTTTATTTTCAAGATAGGTATACAACCCAGCGCCATTCACTCCAATTGATGTGTATGAAATACCAGGGTCGTTATTCATGAACTGAAATCCATCCAATTGCAACGCAAACGATTCTTGTTGGTTGCGCATGAATTGTAAATCTAGTTCTTGCACATTGTCTACAAAAAAGATGGTTGTAAATCCATGAAGTGTATCTTGTTCAACGCGTTCAACAAGTAACTCATCTTCTCCAAAATTCAAATCAAATGGAATTTTTCCTTTGTTGTGATAAATACGCAATTGGGAATAGGGAGGTTTTACAATCGTTTTGTCGTGACGAAAACTCAATGTTATGATTGAATCTGAGCAGACTAATGCAGCACCCATTAAACCGTAATCCAACCCATCTGGACGGTGATTCACACTTCTGTAACCTTTCCATTGATTGGGTGAATTGAATTCATAGTTAGAAGGATTGTTTGTGTGTGCTAAATCAAAAGGAAATACAATTCCACGTTCGCCTGGTATTTCTGGCCAATTGGTTTGTAAAAAAGTACGAAAATCATTGGTGTATATATCAGCTTGTAAATGCGATCCACCAATGTGATAAAAGTTCATTTTTCCTTTTTTTTCTTCCGTCATTTTCAAAAATAAAGAATTAAAGTTTACCCAATTTTCACTCGTAGAATTATGAAAAGAAAAATAATTTTTTTGAAAGTTTATAAATGGATAGGTTCTTTTTAAACTCGTATCCATTCTTACAAATTCAGGCAAATTTGCTGCGCTTGTTGAATCATCTAGCGATTGTGAATAGCCAATGTTCAAAAAGATACAAGCAAAAATGAATAACAAGCGGTTCATCATGGATTTTTTTGTTGGTACCATTTGGCAAATTCTGCAGCAAATGCATCGTAAAATAGTTGTGATGCAATACTCGCGCCTCTTACAGAGAAATGAATGTAATCTTTACCAGCTAAACCTTGTTCAACCCATGATGGCATTGAATTGTTTCCTCCCATTGCAGCGTATAAATCGTAATATCCAACACCATTTTCTCCTGACATTTTTTTCAATTGTTGGGTACAATATGCTAGTAGAGGGTAGGATACAAAAACCCCATTTTCTAAATGTGACATATCACTTGGTCCAATTAAAATGAATGCTGCCGATGGTCGCAAGCGTTTCAACGTTCCAATCTGACCTTTCAATGATCGAACATAGTTTCTTACTGAACTCGAATCTTTAAAAAATGGAACAGAATTCCCGCCAAATTGTAATAAAAATAAATCTGTATTTAATTCTTGATACATTTTCCCAAGTATTGCTTGATCCATGTAGCCAAAAATTAAACCGTTTGTACCACGCATTCCAATATTACTCACTTGAACGCCTGTCTCACTTTCTAAATTAAATCCAGTAATCGTTGGGCTTACAGCCGCATTAAAAACGTATTTTAATTTTTCTGGTGTCGATGAAAAAGATAAATCCAATGAATGAAAACGCCCATCTTTAACCAAACTGTCTTCATGAATTAACTTAGAACCTTGGTAGATTTTCACTGAACATGGTTTGTAGCAACTGTTGTAATACATCTTAACAACGTTGAATTTTTTCGATCTGCTATAGGCAGTTTTACCAGGTTCTAGTTCTATCCATGCTTCTTTTATTGACGTTTCATTTGCCATGCGCGCACTATCCATTTCTGCTGTGAAACGAGCCGCTGATCCCATTACACCGTATCTTCTGTTTTTTAATTTAGCTCCACCAAAACATGTGTAACGTTGAAAATTAGCGGAATAAGTTTGCTTATAAGTATTGGTGCTATAAACGTTCATTGCAGGAACTAAACCTGGTCCAACACCTCCAAATTGACTTTGAATACGTTGTCGTATAAAAGCGGTCATTCGATCACCCTCAATTTGTGAATCTCCGTAATGTAGAATATGAGTTTTGGAATTGTTTTCACTAGCAGAAGCTAATTTTTCAAAAAAACGGTGAAGGTTTTGCAAAGCCAATCCGCTTAAAAAGATAGATGTACTGCTTTCCGTTGAAAGTTCTAGTCCATTGGGTGCTGCAATACTTTTATTGGATAAATTTTTATGTTTAACAAGATCGTTAGGCACGTCGTTAATTAACGTATCTACTTTTGTGACAATAGTTGAAATGTCTTTTTTCTCTTGTTTTATAGGAGTGAAAAAAGCTTCTTTCGGAAGAAAGTTAAAATGCATCCCATAAAAATAAAAACCATCTTTTGGAATAAAATAAACAGCAGGTGCTAGACAGATAAATGTGGCTAAAACAAAAAGAAGAACATGAAGTGGTGAAAGTTTTTTCAATGTTATATGTTTTAGACAAATATAAAAAACAACAAGCGATTTATAAAACAATCGTCTATTAGTTTTTAAAAGCTAAATGTTAACGAATTTTAAGGAGTAGAAAGAGAAACAGGAATGATTTTTCCATTCATCCATTCATGAGCTGTTAAGGTGAAATTAACGATGTATTCCGCCATTTTTTCAGCAGAAACAGGTGCTTCGTAGCCCGGAAACGCCTCGTTCAACATTTCAGTTTGAGCTGCGCCTAAACACAAGCAATTGATTTTTATCGGACTTTCTTTGTATTCTTCAGCGAATAATTCTGTAAAACTGCAAACAGCTGCTTTGGAAGTTGAATAAGCACTCAAACCTCCAAATTTTACACTGCCTTGGAATCCTCCAATTGAACTGATGTTTACAATGTGTCCACCTTTTTGAATCATTTTTGGCACAACTGCTTGTACCGTTTCCATTACACCGATTACATTTGTTTGGTAGCAGTCAATTAAATCTGAGTGCAAGATTTCTGTAAATGGTTTATTCACTAATTTCCCAGCATTATTAATGATATAATCAATTTGAGTACATTCACTGAAAATGAGCTCTGCTTGTTGTCGCACATTTTGACTTAAATCAAATGCATAACAATAGACGTTGGGTAAAGCATTGAAATTCGTTTGCATTTTGGCTAGATCTCGCGATAAGGCGTAAATTGAAAATTCACTTTGTTGAGCTAATAATTCAACCGTCGCTTTCCCAATTCCTCGGCTAGCTCCAACTACTACTATAGTTTTTTTACTCATCGAATGAAACGATTAATTCTTCACTAGTTGGATGTGCTTGACATGTTAAAATATAACCATCTTTCACTTCTTCATCAGTCAAAGAATAATTCATTTTCATGGAAGCAGAACCTTTTAATACTTTAGCTTTACATGAACAACAAACGCCTCCACGACATGAAAAAGGAGCATCTAATCCTGCCTTCTCTAATGCTTCAAGAATTGTTTTACCTTCGTTATCGAGAGAAAATTCTGCAACTTCACTGTCTAAGATTACTTTTACAGCACTAGTTCCTTTGAAATTACTTTCAACTGTTTCTTCTGTTTTCATTAAAACTGGAGTTGTAAATAATTCAAAATGAATTTTATTTTTTGCAACTCCAAAAAATTCTAATGTTGATACAACAGCTAAAATCATTTCTTCAGGACCACAAATGTAAAATGCATCAGCTTTTAATACCGATAAATCGGCTTTTATACAATTGGTAATGCTTTCTTTAGAAATTCTGCCATTTGTTGATCCTTCGACCTGCTCCTGACTGTAAAAATAATAAGTTTTTACAGCTGATAAATTTTCAAAGTCTGCTTTGAACAAGGTGTTTTTGACAGAACGATTTCCGTAAAACAACAGCATCTGACCCTGGTTGCTTTGAAGTGCTTTAGCCAACGATAAAATTGGTGTAATTCCACTTCCTGCAGCAAATGCGACAACCGTTTTTGCGTTTGTTGGTAAGGTGAAATTACCTTCAGGTACTGCAACATACAACAGGTCATCAACAGCAGCTACAGAATTAAACCAATTGGATGCAATACCATTTTTAATGGCTTTCACTGCAACTGCAAGTTCTTCATTTTCACCACTACAAATAGAGTAGGAGCGTCTAATCTCTTCACCATTAATTACAAGCAGAAAATTTAAATATTGTCCAGCTTTAAATGAAAAAGCTTTTTTAAGTTCACTTGGCACAGCTAACGTTACACGAACAGTATCATCTGTAAGTTTTTCAATGTTTGAAATTGCTAACTGGTGAAAACCTTTTTTTCCTGAACTAGTTGTTTTTTCTTTTTTTAAAAATCCAAAAATCCCCATAATTATTCGTCAAATGATACAATTAATTTTTCACTCGTTGGATGTGCTTGACATGTCAAAATATATCCAGCTTCAACTTCTTCTTTTTCTAATGCGTAGTTGACATCCATTCTTGCTGAACCAGAAATGATTTTCGCTTTGCATGTGCAACAAACTCCTCCTTTGCAAGCATAGGGTAAATCAGCTCCCGCTCTTTGTGCTGCATCCAAAATAGTTTCACCATTTGAATCCATCGCTAAATCATATTGATCGCCGTCTAATATTACTGAAACATTTGCAGCAATAGAAGGTTCATTTGAAGGGGCAATTTCTTTTTTAACGTTTCCAGAAGTGAATAATTCAAAATGTACAGCACTTGATGACATTCCATTTTCAACTAAACTATCTTTAACAGCTAAAATCATTTCTTCAGGTCCGCAAATGTAGGCAGCATCTGGAGTTTGATTTCCAAAAAAAGCTTTGAAAAGTTGATCGCTTTTTTCCTTGTCTATTCTTCCTTTTTGCAATTGATTGCCCAAGCTTTCTCTTGAAAGTACATGAACAATTCTAAAGTTTTGCATGTGCAAATTTTTCAATGCTTCTATTTCTTCTCTAAAAATGATGCTGTCGAAGTTTTTGTTTCCAAAAAATAAACTCACTTCACTATTTTTTTCTTCTGATAAAATTGTTTTTGCAATTGAAATAATGGGTGTAATTCCACTTCCTGCAGCAAATAAAGCGTAAGATTTTTTAGCGTTAGCAGATGGTTTTAAATGAAAGTTCCCAGTAGGGGTCATGACTTCTAACTTATCTCCCTCCTTTAATTTTTTGTTTGCATACGTAGAGAAAACACCGTTTTCTATCTTTTTAATTACAACTTTTAAATTTTCTTCAGTTGGTGTTGAGCACAATGAATAAGATCGTCTAACATCCTCTCCGTCGATAGTCGTTCGCAATGTTAAATATTGTCCTGAATAAAAAGAATAATCATTTTTTAATTCACTTGGAACAGAAAATGCAATGGTAACGGCATCTTTTGTCTCTTTAGTGATTTGTTGTATCGTTAAAGAATGAAATTTCGGTGTCATTTGTATTTATTTTTTGTCAAATTTAGTCAATAGTTGTCTTATATAAAAGAATGTAGCTTGTCTTACTAAATTATTTTGTTGACACTTAGATTTAATGTTAATAGTTAATCTGATTTAACACTTTATTTTAGATGATATTAGAGCTATAATTTAATTGAACAAAACAGATAAAATTCAATTAATTTATTCAAAGAACTCAGAACAATAGTCAATGTTAATTGTTAAAAGTTGAGAAATAAAAAGTTTAGTTTTATTCTAGTAATAAACATATTTAATTAAATTTGTCACACAAGATTTATCGTATGAAAGAGATCAATATGAGTGAGCTAGAACAACAGTTTCAAGCTAAAATTGCCAAAGACATAAAAATCGAGCCAAAAGATTGGATGCCAGAAGCATACCGTAAAACACTGATCCGTCAAATCTCTCAACACGCACATTCGGAAATCATCGGAATGTTGCCAGAAGGAAATTGGATTACACGTGCTCCTAACCTTCGAAGAAAAGCTGTTTTGTTAGCGAAAGTTCAAGATGAAGCAGGTCACGGTCAATATTTATACAGTGCAATGGAAACTTTGGGTGAATCGCGCGATAAATCTATGGCTGATTTAATCAGTGGAAAAGCAAAATATTCTTCTATTTTTAATTATCCAACTTTGAGTTGGGCTGATATCGGCGCAGTTGGCTGGTTAGTTGATGGTGCTGCGATAATGAATCAAGTTGCGTTGTGTAGAACATCATATGGTCCTTACGCACGAGCAATGGTTCGTATTTGCAAAGAAGAATCATTTCACCAACGTCAAGGATTTGAGATCATGTGTACTTTAATGAAAGGTTCCAAAGTGCAACGTGAAATGGCGCAAGATGCTGTGAATCGTTTTTGGTGGCCTGCTTTAATGATGTTTGGACCTAGTGATGCAGATTCCACTCATAGTCAACAATCATTAGATTGGAAAGTTAAACGTCATACGAATGATGAATTGCGTCAATCATTTATCAATGCAACGGTTCCTCAAGCTGAATTAATTGGTTTAACAATTCCTGATAAGGATTTAAAATGGAACGAAGCGAAAGGTGGTTATGATTTTGGACCAATTGATTGGGAGGAATTCCGTCAAGTAATAAGTGGAAATGGACCTTGTAATGCTGAACGTATCTCTGCGCGAAAAAATGCAGAAGATAATGGCCAATGGGTTCGTGAAGCAGCAAATGCCTTTGCAGAAAAAAGAAGTGCTAAAAAAGCATCATAATAGTTTAAAAAATAATTCATATGTCAACAAAAGTATGGCCATTGTGGGAAGTGTTTATCCGAAGTAAACAAGGATTAAGCCATAAACATGTCGGAAGTTTGCATGCACCAGATGCTGAAATGGCAGTTTCTAATGCACGTGATTTATACACTAGAAGAAGCGAAGGAGTTTCTATTTGGGTAGTTGAATCATCGCAAGTTTTTGCCAACGATCCAGCAGATTCAGATCCTTTATTTGAACCTTCGCAAACTAAGATTTACCGTCATCCTACTTTTTATGAAGTACCTGAAGGTATCGAACACATGTAATTTTTGACTTTTAATCGAATTATTTTGAATTCAATCTATAAATATATCCTTCGAATTGCAGACGATAGTTTGATCTTAGGTCAACGTCTTTCTGAATTGTGTGGTCATGGTCCTGCAATTGAAGAAGATATCGCATTAACAAACATTGCATTAGATCTAATTGGTCAAGCAACTTCCTTATACGAATATGCTGCAATAGTTGGCGGAGAAGGAAAAACTGCAGACGATTTAGCTTTTTTGCGTTTTGAACGAGAATACACCAATGTGCTTCTAGTAGAACAACCAAATGGAGATTTCGGAATGACCATTGCTCGTCAGTGGTTTTTTGATTCATTTCGTGTATTGTTTTACGAAGCTTTATTGACTTCTACTGATCAACAATTGGCTGCAATTGCTGCAAAATCTTTAAAAGAAACAAAATACCATTGGAAACATTCTTCTGAATGGCTGATACGTTTGGGTGATGGTACGGATGAATCTCATGCACGTGTGCAAAAATCACTCAATTATTTACATCGTTATACTGAGGAATTATTTTTCATGGATGAGGTAGATGCGGATGTTATTGCACAAGGAATTGGTGTTGATTTATTAGCTCTTAAACCAATTTATGATCAAAAAATTGAAGAGGTTTTACTACAAGCAACATTAGAATTGCCTACAAATAATTGGAAACAAGTTGGTGGTCGTGTTGGTAAACATTCGGAGCATTTAGGTCATATTCTGTCTGAATTACAATACATGCAACGTGCTTATCCAAATATGGAATGGTAACAGAAGAACTAATTTGGACACTTTTAGAAGAAGTTAGCGATCCTGAAATTCCTGTTTTATCAATTGTAGATTTGGGGATTGTCAGATCTGTTAATATAGTTGATGAAAAGGTTGAAATTACAATTACTCCAACATATAGTGGTTGCCCTGCTATGAAACACATAGAACAGGCAATCATTGAATTCTTAGCAGAAAAAAATATTCAAGCAAGTGTTGTTTTAACATTGTCTCCTGCATGGACAACAGATTGGTTGTCTGAAAGCGGAAAAAATAAATTACGTGAATACGGTATTGCACCTCCTGAAAACGAAGTAGATAAAAGTGTGTTGTTTGCAGCACCAACGATCGTGCCTTGTCCATTGTGTGCATCCAAAGATACACGCATGATTTCTCAATTTGGTTCAACAGCTTGTAAAGCACATTACCAATGCAGTGCATGTATGGAACCCTTTGATTACTTCAAGTGCTTGAAATAAATCCCTCTATTTTATAACCTTAAAGGTATAAAAAACTTAAAATCATACAATTTATACTTAAAAGGGTATAAAAAAATAAAATTTTATAAAAATATATCATTTAAGGTATTGTTTAACGGAAAAATCGTAAATTTGTACTTTAAAAGGTATAAAAATGAAAGAAAATCTTACAGATTTAAGTATTTACGTAAAAGCAAAGCGCAAACAAAATAAACTAACACAACCAGAATTAGCATTGAAAGCAGGTGTTGGTTTACGATTTGTGAGAGATCTAGAACAAGGAAAAAAATCAATGCGTATGGACAAAGTGAACGATGTATTGCGCTTATTTGGAGGTGCTTTAGGCGTTGTTCCTTTGGATCGAGAAAAATTATTGTAAGAACAAGTAATAAAAAATATAAAAATGAATAGAAGCGGAAAAGTATATCTAAAAAATGTATTCTGTGGCGTTATTAGCGAAACAGACGCTGGCTATTTATTTGAATATAGCCAAGAATATTTAACATTAAGCGATGCGCAGCCAGTTAGTCTAACGATGCCATTAACCGACCATCCTATTCAAAGTAAAACCTTATTTGCTTTTTTTGATGGGTTGATACCAGAAGGGTGGTTATTAGATATCGCTGAAAAAAACTGGAAAATAAATTATAAAGATAGAATGGGCTTGCTCTTAACCTGTTGTAAAGATTGCATTGGAGCAGTAAGTGTTGAAAAAAATGAAGAATTATAAAAAGAAATATTTAGCAAATTTAGACCTGCCATTGCATGTACATGAAAAAAGTGCATTCTATGGAAAACGATGTTTGTATTGTTATGAGCAGCTTTTTGACAGTTCTTCTGATTTTCATACTGCTTGCACTAAACGGTTTTTTGGGCAACTGAACACGCCTCAACTTGCCTATAATTTAACTGATTTACAAGATTTAGCAACAAAAGTAATCCAAAGCCAAATGGCAGTAACTGGCGTTCAGGCAAAAGTTTCATTGAGTTTGTATAAAAAACAAGAGAAAAACTTAACGAAAAAACTCACAATAGTTGGACTCTATGGCGATTACATCTTAAAACCGCCTTCAGAATATTATGAACAATTACCAGAGTTGGAAAGTGTAACCATGCACATGGCAGCTGTTTGTGGAATAAATGTCGTGCCACATAGTTTGGTTAAATTACAGGATGGAACCTTGTGTTACATCACAAAACGAGTTGATAGAACCCGTAAAGGAAAACTACACATGGAAGATATGTGTCAATTGAGTGAACGTTTAACGGAAGATAAATACAAAGGAAGTCACGAACAAGTAGCCAAATTGGTATTGAAATATTCGAGTTCACCTCTGTTGGATGTAACCAATTTTTATGAGCAAGTATTGTTTAGTTTTTTAACTGGTAATGCTGATATGCACTTGAAAAACTTTTCGTTATTAGAAAAAGAAGGACAAGGCATGAGTTTGTGTCCTGCTTATGATTTGGTGCCAACAGCTATTGTTAATCCTGCTGATACAGAAGAATTAGCATTGACATTAAATGCAAAGAAAAGAAAACTAAAATACACTGATTTTCTGGCTGCATTTGAAAACGGAGGTTTATCACAAAAAGTATTAGATAAAACTTTAGAACTTTTCTTGTATGCAAAACCTGAAATGCTGGCTGTTTTGGATAAAAGTTTTGTGAATGATGAATTTAAAGAAAAATACACGTTATTAATCCATCAACGGTATGCACAGTTGGGATTAAAATAAAAAAGGCTGATTAAATGTTAATCAGCCTTTTTTATAGTGAATACTTCTATCCTAAAAATGGATATTTATAATCTGTTGGTGGTACAAATGTTTCTTTGATTGTACGAGCAGATACCCAACGCAATAAATTCATAGATGCTCCTGCTTTATCGTTCGTACCTGATCCACGTGCGCCTCCAAATGGTTGTTGACCAACAACTGCACCTGTAGGTTTATCATTAATGTAAAAGTTTCCAGCTGCATTTTCCAATGCTTTTGTTGCAACATTAATTGCATAACGATCGTTTGAAATAATTGAACCGGTTAATGCGTATTCAGATGTTTCATCCAACAATTTTAACGTTTGCTCAAATTCGTTTTCAGGATACACATAAATCGTTAAAACAGGACCAAAAATCTCTTCACACATTGTGCGGAATTTTGGATTTGTTGTAACAACTGTCGTTGGCTCAATAAAATAACCATTCGATTTATCGTAGTTTCCTCCAGTAATGATCTCAGCATCATTTTGTGTTTTTACATAATCAATAAATCCTGCGATTTTATCAAATGCACGTTCGTCAATTACTGCATTCACAAAGTTGGAAGTATCACTTGGTACACCTACTTTGAATGAATTCACTTGTTGGCAATAAATTGATTTTACTTCATCCCAAATATTTGAAGGAACATAAGCTCTTGAAGCAGCAGAACATTTTTGACCTTGGAATTCAAATGCTCCTCTTGACATAGCTGTAGCAACTTCAGCTGCATTGGCAGATTTATGAACCATGATAAAATCTTTACCACCAGTTTCTCCAACAATTCTTGGGTACGATCGATAGTACTCTAAATTTGTTCCTATTTCTTTCCATAAATGACGGAAAACTCCAGTTGAACCTGTAAAATGTAAACCTGCAAAATGCTTGTTTTTGAAAATGATTTCACCTGCTACTGGACCATCAACCGTAACCATATTGATTACACCATCAGGAACACCAGCTGCTTTGAATAATTCCATAATTACTTGTGCAGAATATACTTGTGAATCTGCAGGTTTCCAAACAACAACATTTCCCATCATCGCTGGTGCTGCGCATAAATTTGCAGCAATTGACGTGAAATTAAAAGGTGTTAATGCAAAAACAAAGCCTTCTAATGGTCTGTATTCTAGACGGTTCCACATGCCAGGAAGTGATTCTGGCTGTTCCGTATAAATACGAGTCATATACTGCACATTGAATCTGAAAAAGTCAATTAATTCACACGCTGCATCAATTTCCGCTTGAAATACATTTTTAGATTGCGCTAACATCGTAGCAGCATTCATACGATCTCTAAATGGACCAGCTAATAAATCAGCAGCTTTTAAGAAAATTGCAGCACGATCTTGCCATGGCAGATTAGCCCATGCTTCTTTTGCTCCTAATGCTGCATCTATTGCTGCTTGTACATGTGTCCCATTTCCATAATTGAAATGCCCTAATAATTTAGCATGTTCATGTGGTGGGTGAATTGATTTTTTATTTTCTGTAAACACTTCTTTTCCATTGATATACATTGGAATATCTAGAGGTGTTTGATTATACATCTCGTTATATGTATTTAATAATTTTTCACGGTCAGCTGAACCAGGGGCATAGCCTCTAACAGGTTCATTGATGGCAACCGGAACTTGGAAAATTGCATTTGACATAATATTTTTTTTTGCAAAAGTAATGAATGTTCATTATCCTTGCAATGTACTTAATAATTTCATGACCACAAAATGTTGTTAATCCTATGCGATCGTATTTTTATTTGATTCTTTTTACTTTATTCATCTATACAACTTGCTATTCTTCTGGAAATAACCCTTCTGAAAAAAAATCTGCTCAATTGTTATGTGTAACACAAGCTAAACAAGCTTTGTCAAATTGGAATGATTATTTACGAAATGATCTATCGGCATTGCACCAGGATGGCTGGGCGATTTATTCAATTGGTTTAGATCAAAAAAATGCGTTTGCAATTCATGTTGGAAAAAGATCTTTAGGAAGTTATTTTATTCGATCTGGTAAAATTGAAAATGGGATACAATTATTGAAAGATGCAGCAAGGTATTTTCAACGTGCAGGAAATTATGAAGTGCTGACTGAAACTTTGAATGAGATTGGAAACGGGTATGTTTATCAATCTGAATCAGGAAAAGCAATTCCTTTCTTTTTGCAATCGTTAAAGGTTGGGGAAAAATCTGACGATCCAACGTCTTCTTTTTTAGCTGAAATAAATTTAGCGCAAGCATACATGCAGCTGAAAGAATATGATAAAGCGAACGCATTATTACTGGATTATAAAAATAAAGCGTTACAATACAATAAGTTTGAAGCAGTTTCTTCTGCATATGCACTTTTGGGAAGCCTTGCTCAACTGCAAGAAAAAGCACCATTAGCTAAAGAGTTTTATTTAAAAAGTGCAAGTTTTGGTTTTCGTTCAAAAGCAAATGGTTTAATTGGACAAGCATATACAAATTATGCAATCGCATTATTTTTAGAAAGTAATTTTAATTTAGCTAAAATCTATTTTGAAAGAGCATTGAAATTTAGGTTGAAAACTAAAAATAGTCGTTCAATCGCTGAATCTTATTATAATTTAGGTGATTTTTATACGCAACTTGAACAATTTTCTAAGGCCATTTATTTTTTTGAAAAAAGTTATAAAATTTCAGAAGAAAATGAGCTTTTTCAAGATCAAATTGATGCTTTAAATTCGATTAATGAATTATACAAACAAACAAATAATACCAAAAAACAATTAGAAACAGTTCTGTTATTAGTCAAGTGTCAAGAACAAAAATTGAATAAAAAAATGTCATTGACGCTTCAAGATGCTGAAATGGAACAATTATTAATAAAGGATAAATTTCAACAACAAATGCAAATTTCAACCAATCGCTTGCATTCCCAAATTTCTGAAAAAAATGATTTAATTAGGTTATTCTTTATGATTTTTGGCTGTTTCTTTTTTGGTGCGATTATTTTTATTGCCAACCAATCAATTCAAGCGAGTAGGAAAAATTAATTGAAATTCGGGAATATCTACCGTAAAAAACTCACCTGTTTTTAAAGAAATAAAGCGGTAATTACCTTTCATACTTCCCATGTCTGAATACAATTCACAACCGCTCATGTAATCAAAGCTTTTTCCTGGATGAATTATAGGTTGTTCGCCAATTACACCCATGCCTTCAACAATTGAAGAATCATTCAATGAATCAAAAATCTCCCAATGTCGAGAAATCAGTTGAACCGATTCGTTGGTAGTATTTGTAATATCGATTAAATAATTAAAGAAATAAGTGTTTTTAATAAAGTCAGATAAGTCTGGTCTGAAACTAACTTTAACGCTTATTTTTATACCTTCTTGAATTGTTGTATTCATCATTCAATTTTTTTAGAGATTCAATCAATTTTATTATAAACTCATGATGCATTGTAAAATTATCTTTTTCTAAAACAAATCAACTAAAAAAGTGTTTTATTTTTAACACTTTTATTCCCTACCTTTGTTCTTAATGAGGGATTTATTGCACCTAGCGCCGTTACAAAGTTTTACTGATTTTCATTTTAGAAATGCATTTCAAGCAGTTTTAGGTGATGTGAATCGTTTTTATGCTCCTTATTTAAAAATGGCTTTTGATGGTTCGATTAAAGAAGGTCCTAAATTTGATGTCTTGCCGCAAAACAATCCTTTTGAAAAAGTTGTGCCTCAGCTGATGGCTTGTTCGGCGGCTGAATTCCTGATTATGGCAAATTATTTGGAAAACATTGGCTATGATGAAGTGAATTGGAACCTTGGTTGTCCTTATCCTATGGTTGCTAAACGTGATTTAGGGTCTGGAATATTGAATAAACCGTCTAAAATTATTTCAATTTTAGACGAAGTCCAAAAACAGACTTCTATAAAGATTGGGATTAAAATGCGCATGGGTTATGAGGATACAAGCGATATTTTATCAATTCTACCAGCACTAAACAACATCGATTTGTCTGAGATAATTATTCATGCTCGATTTGGAAAACAGTTGTACAATGGGACGTGTGACCTTGATCGTTTTGGTGAATGCATTCCTTTATCTAAGCATCAACTAATTTACAATGGTGATATAAATTCAGTAGCTGATTTCAGAAGATTAAAAAAATTATTCCCTTCAATTACTCAGTGGATGATTGGTCGTGGCGCTATCTCAAATCCATTTATTTTTGAAATGATTCAAGATGATTCTGAAGAATTACCGGATGATTTTGTAATTGTTTTTAAAGAATTTTTGAGCTTGTTATTAGAAAGCTACTTACATCACTCAAACAATCATGGAAATATTTTGCTTAAAATGTGCCATTACTGGGAATATTTTGCTTTAAATTTTCAAAATGGCAAAAAATTGAATCGAATTGTTAAAAAATCCAAATCAGTCAGTGAGTATTCCAATTTTATAGCTAATTTGGATTCGTTGATTTAAAAAGGATATTCATTTTGCTTTTAAAGTTAAAACTTACAAAAATGAAAAAAAACATATTATTCGTAGTTATTATTTTCTCTACGTTGCAACTTGTTGCTCAAACATCAGATTTTGGAAACGCATACAAACAAGTTACAAGCGAATTAACAAGCTGGGATCCAGTTCGTGGTGAATGGTTGTCAAAGAGTATTTTAGCTATGGCAAAACAAGAAGCTGTTCCTGAACGAAATTTTCCAGAAGATTTAACTCCTTTCGAATTGATAAATAAATTACCGGATGCAAAGCGTGCTTCAATTCTTAAAATTGTTCAAGATAATGCGCCAATTTCAAATCAACGTGAATGGAATGCAATTGCTAGAATTGTTAACCGACCAGATTGCAAGCCTGTCAATGGGCGTTCTTATGGCGATCCACATTTGTCTTCATTTGATGGTGCGACCTATTCTTTTCAAACTGTTGGAGAATTTGTTTTGGCAAAATCAGATGGAGATTTTGAGATTCAAACGCGACAGCAAGCAGTTTCCGAAGATTTCTCACTAAATACTGCTGCAGCTATGAATGTTGGTGGTGATCGAGTTGGGATTTACCCCAATGAAAAACCTGATAATTTCTCACAATCTGCGTTGCGAGTGAATGGTCAGCCAGTTGTTTTGCAACGTAACGTTTATTTTTTACCAAAAGGAGGAACAATTGAATACGGGTCAAATGTTTATACTGTGACATGGCCAACAGGTGAAGTGGCACGATTACAAATGAGTAATGGTGCTTCCCGTAATTTCTTAAACATTTCCGTCCAAGTATTTCCTTGTCAATCTTCAAATTTTAATGGATTGTTGGGGAATGCAAATGGAAGTGCGAATGATGATTTTGATGTGAGAGGAAATGGTGCTCGACCTCAATATATGGCATTTTCATCATTTGGAAATCCTCAAATGCAACAAGCAACCAATCAAATGGAAAAAGAATATTTGGCTTTTCTTGCTCGTGACTACGCACGTCAATTTAGAATAACTGAAAATACAAGTTTGTTTGATTACACTCCAGGAAGTTCTACAATATCCTACACGGATGAATCGTATCCAAGAGTTCATCGTACAGTAGCTGATTTATCACCTTTGCAACAAAATAATGCACGAAACCGTTGTCAAGAAATGGGGTTGCAAGGTGCGGAATTGAATGCATGTATTTTTGACAATGCGTATTTAAATATTGCGCCGGTTCCACGACCAGTAATTAAAAATCCAACTCAAACGGGTGATTTAGGTAGAATTGATCGTCCAGTTATTAATAACAATCAAGGTAAATTTGAAGAAAGAGAAACAGGGAGGGTGCCAATAGACTCTCCTCGTCCACAACCTCAATCGATAAGCAAAGAAACTAAGCCATTTCGTGGAGAAACAGAGCGTTTACCTGCAGATAATAACCGAACAAATCCATCACGAAATGATAGAAACGAACGACCAATTGATGTTCCTCAAACTTCTTATCCAGCACCAAATAGAGGAGATGTTTCAAGGCCAATCTCTATTCCTAAGCCTGTGTCACCTGAGATTAAAGCTCCAAGTGTAAAGCCTCCGAGTTTGAATCGACCTGTTACACCTCCGGTTTCTACGCCCGGTAAAATAATCAAAGGATAACACGCTTAATCAACGTGTAAATGTTTAAAAGTCTTTAAGATTGAAGTAAAAAACGTCTTTTCTTTCGGTATATTTACTGATTATATGAATTCTATGCGCTTTTTATTGTTTTTTATTGTTTTTTCATGTTTGAACACGCTTGTTGCACAAGTTGATTTATCTGCTAACACGCGTGCTGATTTATCATTGATTGAAAAAGATTATAAGTTCAATAATGGTCAAAGTTCAGCAGCAATAAAAAATCGTTTTGCAGTTTATACATTTAATCAAGTTGATTATTTTGGTGCTTTAGCCAAAGTTTCTGATGATTACAATCCAAGTCAGCTAACCACTTTGGGAATAATTATTGGCTCAAAAATAAATTCGATAGTTAGTTTAAAAATTCCTGTTTCACAAATAAACAATATAGAAGTACTTCCAGGATTAAGTTTTTTACAATTAGCAGGTAAAATTAAACCTGAATTGGATAAAGCAATAAAAGATATAGGAGCTGACAGTGTTCATTTAGGTATTAATTTACCACAAGGTTATACAGGAAAAGATGTTTTTATTGGAATCACTGACTGGGGATTTGATTATACATCACCGATGTTTTATGATACCTTATTGCAAGAAACACGTATTCACGCAGCTTGGGATCAGTTTAAAACAAGTGGACCACACCCGAATGGTTTTACGTATGGAACTGAGTATACAACTCCTACAACATTGTTAGCAGCAGGTTCTGATACGGCAAATATTTACAGTTATGCTACACATGGTTCTCACGTTGCTGGTATTGCAGGTGGTAGTGGAGCAGGAACAATCTACCGAGGTGTTGGCTTTGAATCGAAATTTTTATTTGCTACCTTTTTAGTAGATGAAAGTGCAGTAATGGATGCTTGGTCTTGGATGTATCAAAAAGCTCAAGAAGCTTCTAAGAGATTAGTGATTAATATGAGTTGGGGCTTGTATCATTTTGGTACATTGGATGGTAATTCATTGTTGAGTCAAGCAATTGATAATTATTCTGCTCAAGGTGTTTTATTTGCAAATTCCGGAGGGAATAATGGTGATGTAAATTTTCATATTAAAAAGAACTTCCAAAACGATACAATCAAGTCAAAAATCAATTTTTATTCATATACGGCGAATCCAAACATGTGGGGTCAAAGTATTCATGCATGGGGAGAAGTTGGTAAATCATTTTCTTCAGGTTTGATCGTGTATAATCAAAATGGAATATTAGAAGCTTCAACGCCTTTATATGCTACTGATGTCCTTTCAAGTTACATTGATTCATTTTTAGTAGTTGGATTGGATACAATTTTTTTCAATGTTTCTGCAGATGCTGCTCATCCACAAAATGGGCGACCACAAATGCGAATTCGCGTTAAAAGTTTAAATGCAACTAATAAAGTGTTGCTAAAATCAACAGCTCAAGATGGAATTGTACATTATTGGAATGTAACAGAATTATCTAATGATGTTGGGAATTGGGGAATGCCATTTGCAACGTTTGGAACAGGTTCAATTGCGGGAGATAAACTTTATGGTATCAGTGAACCTTCTTGCACGAATAGTTTGTTGAGTGTAGCTGCTTATACACCTCGTTTTTACAATAGTTCTGGAACAGCATTAGGTGGAATAATTGCACCTTTTTCAAGTGTTGGGCCGCGCTATGATGAGGTTTTAAAACCAGAAATTGCCGCTCCTGGTGTAAATATTGTATCATCTATTTCTTCCTTTACAGATAATTCATTTACACAAGTTTCATCTATTTCTTTTAATAATAGAACATATCCTTTTGCACGATTCTCTGGAACATCAATGGCTTCACCAATGGTTGCAGGTGTCATTGCATTAGTACTAGAAGCTAATCCTTATTTATCTTCAGCACAAGTAAAAGACATTATTATTCAATCTGCTCGTGAGGATGCTCAGACAGGTATTATTCCTTCGAATGGAAGTTCACAATGGGGTTGGGGGAAAATAAATGCTTATTTAGCTGTGAAATTAGCGTTAAATACAATTGGTTTTGAAGAAGTTGAGCAAGAAACCTTGTGGACGGTTTATCCAAATCCTGTAATGCAGCAATTACATTTTACGGTTGTAGATGAATTACCTTCAACGATTCAAATCATTTCAACTTTAGGAACAGTAATTGCTAAAAAAGTAAATACAGCATCAATAGATGTTTCTGATTTAAAAGCGGGTTCATATTGGGTTCGTGTTGAATTAAATGGTAGAATTCAACAGCAACAATTCATAAAGTTATAATTAAATGATCCGTTTACTTCAACGCGATGAATTGCATATGGTTCAAGAGGTTGCTCATGCAACATGGCCTTCAACTTTTGCTGAAATATTAACTATAGAACAAATTGAGTACATGTTAAATTGGATGTACAACAACCAGCAATTAGTTGAGAATTTGGATAAAGGACATGAGTTTTATGGTTTTTTTGAAAACGACAAAGTACTCGGATTCATAGAAGTTGAAGCATCTTTTCAAGCAAGTTCAGTATTAAAAATTCACAAATTGTATGTTCTTCCTACACTACAAGGTAGTGGAATAGGCAGGCAATTGATTTTTCAAGCAATTGCTTGTGCAAAAATTCACAAGAATAATTCTGTTATATTAAATGTAAATCGCTTCAATAAAGCAGTTACTTTTTATCAAAAAATAGGTTTTTCAATTCTGAAAGAAGAAGACATCTCTATTGGAAATGGTTATTTAATGGAAGATTATGTGATGCAATTAAGCCTTAAACTTCAATCGTTTCCCCACAATTAAAATGTCCTTTCGGACAAGCTTTGAATCCATGCAAGCCACACGGTTTACAAGATAACACTTCAGTTGACTCACGTATTATGGAATCATCTGATAAAGGACCAAATCCAAATTTTGGTGTTGTAGAACAAAAATAGGCAGTTACAGGAGCATTCATTGCTGATGCCAGGTGCAAAGGCCCAGAATCATTGACAAATGTTCGTGAAGCTTTTTGAATTAAAGCAGCAGATTCCAATAAATTTAATTCTCCTGCTAAACTGATCAGATTCGTTTGATTTGCATATTGTATTATTTCACTACACAAGGCAATATCTTCTTTTCCACCTAATAAATAAATGACTTTATCTGCAGGAAGTTTTTTAATTTTTTCAACCCATTTCTGTTTTGGCAATTGTTTTGTAAACCAAACACTAGCAGGAGCGATGCAATAAAATTCTTCTTGAATGTATTGTTCTATTTTTTCAATGTGTTGTTGAGATGGAAATAAACTGGGTCTGCATTTTTCTTTTGCTCCAAATTCTTTTATGATACTCAAATTGCGTTCCACTTCATGTTGTCCATTTCCAATTTGGTGTTCAAACTTTTTAGTATATGCAAATGAAAAAGGATTCTTTTGAAAGCCATATATTAATTTAGCTTTAGAAAAAAGCATCAACATTCCAGAACTTCCAAAACGATGAAGGTTAATGGCTAAATCATACTGATTGGATCGAATCAATCGAGTTAACCGAATAAGCTCTTTTACTTTTCCTTCTTTTTTGTTGAAGGTAAATACGTTATGGCAATAAGGATTGTTACTTAACAAACTTTCGTTTCCTTTTTTTACAATAACATCAATTGAAGCGGATGGAAAAATTCGTTTTAATTCTTCAATTACAGGCGTTGCAAGAATAACATCACCTAAAAAAGCTGTTTGTATGAGAAGAATTTTTTTCACTTTGTAAAGATACGTATTTACTAATTAAAGTTTTCTAAAAAAATAAATGAGTGGAAAAAAGTTTGTGTATTTTAAATTATTTTCTTAAAATTGATATGTATTGATCCTAAATTAGTTGAAACCAACTCTATTCTCAGAAATTTTTAGTCAATAGTATTAGTGATTAATTTTTAACTGCTTGTTAAAGTATTTTTAATAAACATGAAACTATGATAAACAAATTAAAAGAAATACGTTTAAAAAACAATTTCACTCAAGAGTATGTTGCATTTAAATTAGGAATATCTCAAAAAGCATACTCCAAAATTGAATGTAAAGATCATCAATTAAATCACGATAAAATTATTCAACTTTCACAATTATATAAAGTATCTCCAGATTATTTTTGTGGTATTTCTTGTGTGTGTTCTGCAAGTAAAGAATCTGCTATACTTGAATTTAAAAACTCTTTAAAAGATAAAGGATTTGATTTCTCTGATTTTAGTTAATAATTAAAAAATTCTATGAATAGAACTAAAAGGTATAATTTAGAACTAAAAGTACTTGATAAGGTTTTTAATTTTCATTTAGTTTGTAGTAAGCTAAAGTTGTTGATAAATAGCTTAAAATTAAAAGAGATGCGGTAACACCTCTTTTTAATAAAGACGCACAAAAACAGTTTTACCGAGCAGTTTGTATGCGCAACATTGTCCTGTTGATGTCTCCCTTCATCGATAATGTTAAAAATTTATTATTCAATTATGAGACCACTAAATTTTAATTATGAAAAAAATAATTTATGGAAGTTTATTCCTTGCCTTAGTAGGAATTGGAATTGTAGGGTGTAAAAAAGAAACTGCTACAAGCTCTAATACAAGATTTTCGAATCCATATGATTACATCGGGAAAAAGCATAATGAAGTTTTAGATTTGTGTCTTAACGATAAAATTTATTATAATTTATCAAGTTTTGAACAACATAAATGGATAAATAATAAAATGTTATCTGGAAACGGTTCTAATGGTGAATTTAATTTATTAAGTGAAGAATTACTACATAAATTTGATAATGAAAGAAAAATTTGGAAAGACAATGATGATCTTTTATTTTTTTATGATAGTATCGTTTTAGTTCAACCTAAAAGCACTCATTTTTACTTAAACGAATCTAAAAACATTTGTATTAAATATCAAAATGATGTTTCTTTGATAGAATTCAAAAATGATTTATCAAAATTAGAAAATAAAGCGTTTATTGATAATCGTCTAACAAAAAATGAGAAGTTTTTAGTTCTAGGCTCATTAAGTCTTATCAAAAACAGTTACGAGTTTTGGAAGATGAAAGAAAATGATAATTACACTGCAAAAAAAGGCAAATTGAGTAAATGGCTAGCTGATGCAGCTGGTTTTATAGGTGGGGCAGGCAGTGTTCTCTTCGGAGGTTGGGCTGTTGGAAACACTTCAGATGGAGTTATTTCAATTGCAGTCGAAACTGGAATTACAACTGGAACAGCTGCTTCTGCTTCAGTAGGCAATGAATAATAATTAATTGAGTTTTAGGGCATACTTTGTATGCCCTGAATTTACCTTTTAAAAATGAAAAATTTAATATTATTTTTTCTAGTTCTCAAAATAAGCATAGTGGTTTCGCAAAAAACCATCTCTATTGTTGATATTGACAACAATCCAATAAATGATGTTGCAGTAATTGATGCAAATAGCAAATTAGTTAGCATAAGTAATTCAAAAGGAGTTATAATTGTAGAAAATGAAAACTTTCCAATTATCTTAACGAAACACAATTTTGAAACACTAAAGCTTGAAAATTACCAAATTCAATGTGTTTTAAAACCGAATACAAAGGAAATAGAAACAATCACTGTTAAACCAATTAATAAACTAAAAATGTTAGAAGAATATTTGAAAAAGTCAATCGCCTATTCTGGTCAAACCAGTGATACAAACTTTGGATATTTTTTTGCGAAAAGCATTGTTGTTTATAATGATAAAGACACCAATTTTTTGGAAGTCATATGTAAAATGATGCTAATTAAAAACAAACACAATGATTATCAAATATATGTTACTGACGCTAAAAAAGCTATTAATAAATTTGAAGTTGGAAAAGATTCAAGCACTTCATTTTATCTAGGTTTAAATAATTTTAACAAATTTATAAATAACTACAG
Source organism: Crocinitomicaceae bacterium (assembly GCA_024639405.1). GTDB lineage: Bacteria > Bacteroidota > Bacteroidia > Flavobacteriales_D > Crocinitomicaceae > M0103. The sequence goes on from JAHEIL010000012.1 coordinate 34,329, forward strand.
ACAATCAAAAAATAAGGAATTCAATATAAATAAAAAGTATTACATAAATAGTGATATAAATATTTCTGAATATCCTAAATTGTCATTTATCTGCTCTTCCAAAAAAATTCCTGTGAAAAACAAAAAAACGTTTGTTTTTGAAGATTCATTACTGTTGAATTACACTTCTGAATATTTTGACACATTAGAAAATACAAATAAGTTTTTGGTTTTTCTAAAGGATAAGCTTTCTGTAGATTACATAAAAAAAAGTTTAAGCATTAAAAATATTGTTTTTGAAAAGACTATTTTATATCAAAAAGTTTTGTTTCCCCAAACTATTAAACCAATGACAATATTTGAAAAAATGGGCTTTATCTCTTTCGATTCATTAAAAATGAACAATATGCAAAAAGTGGAAGATCTTCAAGAATATTTTAAAAGTATTCCATTTGATAATAATTTTAGTTTTAACTACCAATTTGAATAAAAAAGTAATTATATGAAATTAAAAATGTATTTAACAATTACAATGATAATTGTTTTTAAACGAGGTTTTTCTCAACAAAACTGGTTGAATTTACAAACAGGAACAGAGTTTAGTGTCGTATTAAAAAGTGATAAATCACTTTGGGCCTGGGGTAGTAACTTAAATGGTCAATTAGGACTAGGATCGCTTACTTTTACAGTACTTCCACAAAAAATTGGTATAATAAATGATTGGACAAATATTGCAGCTGGATCATTCCATTGTTTAGCAATTAAAGAAGATAGTTCATTGTGGGCATGGGGTCTAAATAATAATGGACAACTTGGTACAGGAAATACTATTTCATATAATGTACCTCAACTTATTAATAACCAAAAAAAATGGATTAAGATTGAAGCAGGTCAAACACATTCAATTGCACTAGCAGCAGATTCTACAATGTATGTATGGGGAGATAATAATTACGGACAATTAGGATTAGGTAATACAATTAGTAAATATTTTCCTGTCCAATTATCTGACTCATTAAAGTTTACGGCAATTGGTGTTGGTGGGGCACATACACTAGGAATACTAAAAAATGGTAGTTTATGGGGATGGGGAGCAAATTTTAATGGACAATTAGGTGATGGTTCTACTTTAGAGCGTTTATCACCCGTTCAAATTGGGACAGCAAACGATTGGAAAGAAATTGATGCTGGCTTTGAATTTTCTTTAGGAATTAAAAACAATCAAAGTATTTGGAGTTGGGGATTCAATGGAAGCGGGCAATTGGGTATTGGTAATAATAATCAACAAATAATACCAAATCAAATTGGAGATTCTTTAAATTGGGTTAATATTGAAGCTGGATCATCTTTTGGTTTTGCGATAAACACTTTTGGTAATCTATATTCATGGGGGGCTAATAGTTTTGGTCAATTAGGTCATGGAAATGAACAATTACTAACTGTACCAACTAAAATTGGAAACGATAATGATTGGGTTAATATTAGTTGCGCTAAGGGTACAATTTATAACAATGCAATCTTTGGTTATCATACAATTGGTTTGAAAAATGAAGCTAATGGTTTATGTGCTGTTGGTCTAAATAATGCTGGTCAATTAGGAAGTGGTAATCAAATAACGAACTCAATTTTTAATTGTACTATTTTTCTTGGGCAGGATGAATTAGTTTTAAAAGAATATTTTGAAATATATCCAAATCCAAATAATGGTGAGTTTTATTTTGATTTACCAGAAAAACATATTGGAGAATCAATAAAAATTAGTGTTTACGATAGTTTTTCTAAGTTGATTTTAGAGAGAAATACTATTATAACCGATAAAAATCACCTAAAATTAGAAATTTCTCCTGGAGTATATTTTGCTGAAATTCAATTAGAAAATAAGATATTTAAAAGGAAAATTATAGTTCAATAAAAACATTTAAGCAATTGTAAATTGGGTATTATTTTTAAAAATCAAAATTACAAGCATGCGGCTAAACTTTAATTTGTTTAGCCGTTTTTAATTTAAATCCAAGTAGTATGTACGTACAATTTTATAAATTATATTAATTATTTAACTCAAAATCTGGATTAGTGGCTTAAATTAGGTGCTATTTAGATTTATCGAAGCAAGGTAACATGTCCATATTTAACAATTTCTTCACCAAAACCATCTGTTAATTGAACACGATAAATGTATGTTCCAACAGCTGCATTTGAACCGCTTGGAGTCGTTCCGTTCCAGCCTTCTAAATAATTTGTGGTTTCAAAAAGTGTTTGACCAATGCGGTCAATTATAGTGAATGAATAGTTACTAGGATCAAAATTGGTTAATACTGGAATAAATAGTTTGTTTACACCTTCTGGCATAAAAGCATTTGGAATATAAATTAATGGTTCAATAACTGCACATGCTTCATTTGACAGACTTTTTTCAGGAGCATTGTAACTATTTGAACCTTCAATTGCTTCGACTTTGTAGCAAATTTTACCATTAAAGTTAATACTTGACAGGGTATCTGTATAGGTGCGTGAATCACTTGAAACAGTTGTTAATGGCATGGATGAAAAAACGCCATCAATTCCTCTATAGATTGCGTAACCTATAATTGATCCATTAAAGGATTCGTATTCGGTCCATTGCAAGTAGGTTTCCATTTTGACATCGTTTTTCAAAATAGAAAGTAAAATTGTTTTGGCATTGTTAGATTCGGCACCTAAACTTCCACAACTATCAATGATGCGTGCTCTGTATGTGTAACTGTATTTATCTACTTCTACATTAAAATCTGAGTAGGTTATCAACGAAGAAGTGATTGGTAAACGAGTGATTTCAACAAATTGTTCGGTTTCTTTCTTTCGTTCAATCGCTATTTTTGCAACACCTGCTGTTGTATCAATTAAATGTTTTAAGTCTATTTGTTGCTGGTTAACAGTTGCAACTTTTAAATAATGAATACTTGCTGGCGAAGGTGCAATGACAGAGAGACAAATTTTGTTGGATGTAGCACTATTTCCATTGGTTCCGATTGCCTTCACATAAAAACAATAATTTTGAAGTGCTTCTACAGGTACAATAGCGTCAGAATTACTTCCGTTCCCCATTAATTGCCAGTTCCCGTTATTCTTACTTCCGTAAACTTCATACGATTGAATGGTTGTCCAACCGCTGTAATCAGTCCAATTCAATTGAACGGTATTATCACATATTTCCAATTGATACGTTAAATACATACTAGTATTTGGATTGGCTTTTGCAGAAGTTTGATAAGTAATAGGAACAGAAACAGTAAAACAAGAATCAAATGCTGCAACAGAATAGGTGAGAGGAGCGTTCACATTTACCGGATGTGAATAGGAAGTTGAATTGATTCCCCAAACTGTATCTATTTCAGTTAAAAAACCAGCTGAGTTTATTCCATAAATCACATAACCATATGTATCTGGTTGATCGTTTACTGACCAAGAAATAGTTGCAAAAGAATTGTATAACGTATCAATAGAAACGCTATTTATTATTGGTATTGAAGGAGTCAACATATCTTCAAACAAATCACCATCTAAATTCGAAGAAAAATCACACGGTGAATTGGGTAAAACAATTTGATAATTTAATTGAGCTTCACAGATGTAAATGGTGTCTTTATAGAATGTAGTTCCAAAAGGTACAGAGTCAATTAGTGTCCACGTTCCACTTGGATATTCTCTAAAAATTTGATAATAATTTCCAGTTCCTGAAGTTGTTGGCGCGTTCCAGTTTAATGCAGCCGTTCCATCTAATGGGTTTGACACGTTTAAAAATATGTTTTTTACTGTATCACTATAGCGTTTTGTGTTACCATTGCATCCAGAAATAACAGCTAAATAATAATCATTAGCAGTTAAAGGTGTTGGAAATGAAAACGAAGAAGTGGAGATTGAATTTATTGTACCAATTAATCCACTTTGTACACTATAAATTTCATAGGCTACAAATGAATTTGACGGATTAAGAACAGGTGTCCATTCAAGTGTAGTTTGATTTGTACTTGGATTTACATGAATACAGTTTATAGCAGGTGCTAGGATCACTCCTTGATTGACAACATTTATAGTTACTGTAATGTACTTTATTTTTGGAATTGGGCAGAAATCGTCTTGAATTTTAAAAACAAAATGATAAGGAAGTGTATCATAAGCATTTCCATTCGCTCCAACTAAATGATTGCAGGCTGTCTGCCAATTCAAAGTAGCAGTTGCATTTGATACTCCTGTAATAATTGGTGTTGCATTCAAAGTAGCACATGGCGCATTTAAACAGCCTGTATTTGCTGTGTAATTTGTACCGTATTGTAAACTAGTTGAATTAATTAAAACATGTTGTGGACTGCCATCTTGCAATAAATCGAGGTCATTTCCGATCACATCAAAATTAACTAACGTTCCTGCAACAACAGTTGTTTCAAAAGAACCACCTGAAAATGGAGGTGCAACAATTGGTGTATTATTTCCAGTAGCACAATTGGAAATGGTTAATTGCATTTCTCGCTCTATTTCAGCCATCAAAATACCATTTCGAAATGATTGTACCTTTACTTTAATCACATAATTTCCAGATGTATATGATTGAAACGTGAGTTCACCAGATTGTGGATCAATTGCAGCAGCAACATTTAACGGATTAATAGCAGCTGATGGCGTCGGCGATAAATAAGAAAATCCAGGCTCAAAAGGTATGAGTATTGGATTGGTTGGTGGATTAAATGTTCCAGCAGGAAAATTATTCAAAGGTGTTGTAAATTCAACATGAATGGAATCTAAATCGCGGTCAACAGCATGCATATTGTATTGATATGGATCTCCAGCACATGAAATAAAATAAGGGTCTTGTAAAAATTCTGGAGAATTATCTACGCAACCATTTGATCCATTTTTAAACATTTTTGCAGCTAGAGTTATTCCGTATGTTGCTGGATTGGTAATGTTTGTAATTGTATTACTTCGTGAAAACGTTTCATAGGTGAAAATCCATCCTTGACTTGGAGGTGTTCCTGCAATCGCCAAAGGAGCGCTTTGATAGGTGATTTTCTCAATTGCTCCTGCTCCATTGCCACCGTTTGTTCCATTGCCACAAGCTAATTGATTCGGTCCGCCAACAACTTGATTACATGAAGGTGAAATATCAATTCTTGCAACAAATGGCAAACTGATAGAGGTGAGTGTCGGATGATTCCAAACGCGAATGTTTTCAGGGGAAGTACTAACATCATTCCCATTACAATCTCGGTAAAAAACTAGTTTGAAAATATAACTTCCGTTCACACATTTCCAAGTGATTTCACCACCTAAAACATGAGATGCTTTTGCTGAAAAATTAATTCCTAAAACAATAAAGAGTACAACAAGTATTTTAAACATGGATAATTATCCTTCAATAACTCTATATATACGTAAAAAATGAAATTTTGTTGCTTAACCTGCTGTAACAATTGTCATTTTATCCCAATTCAAATACTTGATCGCTAGTTCTTTTATACGCTCAGGAGTAATCTTATTGATTGATTCAATGCATTGGTTGTAATATTCTAAACCAATATTAAATGGCTCAACATGTAAAAATAGATCCATCATAGCATATGGTCCATCAGCACTTTTCAATAATTGACCTAGCATATAGTTTTTTACCAATTGCAATTCATCTTCACTCACCAATTCAGTTTGAAGTCGATTAAATTCGAATTGAATTTCATGAAGCGTTGCATCCTTTTTATCACTTCCAACCTCTGTGGCAACTAAAAAATAGCCCATTTCAGTTAATTCAGCGACCATTGTACCAATTCCATAGGTGTATCCTTTATCTTCTCGAATATTGGTCATTAAACGACTCCCGAAATAGTCTCCAAGAATGGTGTTTAAAATTTGAAAATCAATAAAGTCAGGATCTTTCTTGTTGAACAACATGCGTCCAACGCGTATAGCAGTCTGAACAGCTTGTTCTTTATTAACATGTGTTTTACTCGGTTCATTTTGACATTTTTCATCAAAGGTTGGAAGTGCGTCCATTGCCCAATTCCCAGTCATATCAATTACCTCATCGATTTCATCTGTTGAGAAAGCACCAATTAAAACAACTTTCGTTAAACCATGTAAATAATTGTCTTTATGAAAGCGCTTTAGTGTAGAAATGGAAACATTTTCGAAATCACTTTCTTCTGCAATACGACCATAAATTGGGTGGTTAAACAATTTTTGTTGAAACGAACGTTGTGCTAAATAGCTAACTTTCTCCATTCCAATTCTAAACTTTTGTTTGCGATCGTTCACCAATTCAATTACCTCATGTTCTAAGAAAGCAACATTTTCAATGGCATCTTTTAAAATTGAAAGCACGGCTAACATGTTTTCTTTTAAAGCGTATATTGAAACAAGCGCATTTTCATTGGAAACAGATGATTCAAAAAAAGCACCCAAACTATCCATTTCATTATTGATTTCAATGGATGTTTTTGTATTGGTTCCTGAAAGTAATAAGCTATTTACAAATGATGCAGTTCCAATATCACCTAAAATAGTTCCAGCATTGAAATACAAATCTAAGCGAGAGGTTTGATTAGGAACTTCACACATACTGTAAAGTTTAACCGACGATGAAATATCAAAAATGGATGGTTTAATAAAATCTATTTGATCGATTTCGTTTAATTCGGGCGTTAAGGTTCTATTTATCATTTGATATTGCTTTAACTTTTAAAAGGGAACAGTTGGTTTTTTTCAAGATATGCATGGCCGTTTCTTGAATATGGCTTGGTTGAATTGCTTCGTAAATTTGATGTTCTTCATTGATTCCATTCGCATCACCCAATAACTCAAAATGACATAAATTCATAGCACGGTTTAACAATCCTTGCTCTTCAAATTCACGTGAAGTACGAAGTTTATTCATCATTCTTTTCAATTCTGCTTCAGAAATCTCTGCTTGCTTAAAGGATTCTAGTTCTTTCCAAAGCGCACTATCAAGTTGTTCGAATGATACACCTTCATTTAATTTACCAGAGATAATTAATAATCCATCATCCATTGAACCTGTAATATAGGCACCAATTTCTGCGGTTAATTGTTGTTCCTTTTTTAAGGAAACATATAAGCGAGCAGATTTATCGCGACCTAACGCATCAGATAATAAATCTGCAATGTAATATAATTCATTTCTACGTTCCGGCATTTTGAACGCATAATAAAAAGCATCTGTTGGTACGGCACGTTCGATTGTTTTCTCTCGGTATTCTTCCTGAATTGGTTCTGCATCCAAAATTCTAGCAGGCTTGATGCCCGCAGGAATATCACCATACCATTTTTCAACTAAAGCTTTTATTTCTTCAAATTCAAAATTCCCAGCTATGCATAAAATGGCATTTGCAGGACAATAGTGTTTTTTGAAAAATGCTTTCACATCTTCCATTTTAGCCTCTTCGATGTGTTTAATTTCTTTTCCAATCGTTGCCCATTTGTAAGGGTGTTTGGTATATGCTAATGGCCTTAATTCTAACCAAACATCTCCATATGGTTGATTCAAATAGCGTTGTTTAAATTCTTCAATGACTACATTTCGTTGTACTTCCAAACTTTTATCGGTAAAAGCTAATGACAACATGCGGTCACTTTCCAACCACAAAGCAGTTTCAATATTGGTTTTAGGAAGAACATCGTAATAATTTGTGATGTCATTCGATGTAAACGCATTGCTTTCTCCGCCTGCCATTTGAAGAGGAGCGTCAAAATCTGGAATATTAACAGAACCTCCAAACATCAAATGTTCAAATAAATGAGCAAAACCTGTTTTTTCTTCACTTTCATCACGCGCACCAACATCAAATAGCGTATTGACAACTGCTAATGGTGTTGTTGTATCTTTATGAAATAAAAGTGTTAATCCATTTTTTAATATGTATCGTTCAAAATGTATCATTAAAAATTATATTTTTCTGTAGTTTTTTCCTTCAAGGCTGCGTGGTATCCTTGTATTAATTCTTCCATCACTTCTTTAGCAGACTGTATTTTATCAAATAGTCCTGCAACTTGACCAATTTCTAGTTCTCCTTCAATTAAATCTCCTTCAAACATGCCTTTTTTAGCACGACCTCGACCCAATAAAGTTGTTAATTCTTCTATGCTTGTACCATTTGCATAACTTGCTTGCACTTTATTGAAAAATTCATTTTTTAATAATCTTACGGGTGTAAGTTCCTTCAATGTCAACAAGGTGTCACCTTCTTTAGAGGCAATAACGGCATTTTTAAAATTAATGTGCGCACTTGATTCATGTGTCGGAACAAAACGACTTCCAATTTGAACACCATCAGCACCCAAAGTTAATGCGGCTAAAATTCCAGCTCCTGTTCCTATTCCACCAGCAGCAATAATTGGAATCGTTACTTCTTTTGCCACCATTGGAATCAAACAAAAAGTTGTTGTTTCATCTTTTCCATTGTGACCTCCAGCTTCAAATCCTTCCGCAACAATCGCATCAACACCAGCTTCTTGTGCTTTTAATGCAAATTTCACACTTGAAACAACATGCACAACAGTAATCCCATGTTCTTTTAAATGGGAAGTCCAAGTTTTTGGATTACCTGCTGATGTAAAAACTATTGGAACTTTATGCTTAATTATAGTAGCAACATGCTTGTCGATGTCTGGGTACAACATTGGCAAATTCACCGCAAAAGGTTTGTAAGTAGCTTGTTTGCATTTTATAATTTGTTCTTCAAGTATTTCAGGATACATTGATCCAGAACCAATAATTCCTAGTCCGCCAGCATTGGAAACAGCTGCTGCAAGCTCCCAACCTGAACACCAAATCATTCCTGCTTGAATAATCGGGTAATCAATCGAAAAAAGGGAAGTTATTTTGTTTTTCATGTAATTTATACTGGTTATAAAAGCACTTTTTTATGACGTGTTTCAACGCTATACGAAAGTACAATTTTTAACTTGAATGCAACTATAAAAAGCATTAATTAAACGTATTTTTTTAGAAAAAAAAGCAAATAATGTATTAAAAAATGTAATTTAGTTGACTGACTAAAAAAAATGAAAATAAGCGGATTGTTTTTTACTTTGTTTATACCTTTTCTTCTCTTTACACAAGAAGTTAAGCATGAACATTCATCGCATTATTCTTTCATGGAAAACAAAGGTCAATGGCCTTCACCAGTTTTATTTAAATCAGCTTTTCAAGGCGGGAATTTATGGATTCAACAGCATAAATTCATTTTTCATTTACAGGATTTTTCGGTGCTTCAAAAAATGCATGGACACCCAACAAATAATGGTCCTGAACCAATCATTCCTCAAACACTTGTTCATTTGAATTTTTTAGGATCCAATAAAACAGATTCAATCACCTATTTTAATCCTAGTCAGCACTATTATAATTTTTTCGTTGGCAATGATTCTTCCAAATGGACAAATAATGTCCATAGTTTTTCAGAAGCGATACTCTTTGAATTTTACGATGGAATTGATTTGAAATTAATTGAAGAAAAAGAACAATTGAAATACGAATTTCATGTCAAACCATTTGTTGATCCTGCTCAAATTCAATTTGAATATAATGGGAACGAAGCCATCAAAATTGACAAAAAAGGAAATTTAATTGTTAAAACAGCGCTTGGGAATATAATTGAACAAAAACCAGTTGCTTATCAAATAGTGAATGGTAAGTACCAAAGTGTAACTTGTGATTTTATGATTACGGGTCAAAAAGTGACATTTAAAATTGGAAATTACAGTAAAAATATTCCATTAGTTATTGACCCTGTGTTAGTTTTTGCAACGTATTCCGGATCTGTAACCGATAATTTTGGAATGACAGCAACCTATGGTCATGATGGATCTGCCTATTCTGGTGGTATGGTATATGGAAATGCATATCCAACTCCTGATAATAATGCATATGATGTTACATCCAATTTTACAGTACCAACTAATGCTAACTATGGAATTACAGATGCGTTTATTTCAAAATATGCTGCAGATGGTTCAACGATGCTTTGGACAACTTTCTTAGGTGGTGGAGATGCTTCTCAAGGAACTGAAACGGCGCAAAGTATGATATGTGATGCATTGGATAATGTGTATCTTCTAGGTTCAACGTCAAGCATCGATTTTCCAATTTTAAATGGATTTCAGTCTAACCATGCAGGAGGACAAATCAACTCAAATCATTATTTTAATGGAGTTTATTTTACCAATCAAGGGACGGATATTTATGTTGCTAAAATAAGTGCAAATGGTCATAATTTATTAGCTTCTACTTATATGGGAGGTTCTGGAAATGATGGTGTTAACACGAAAGTTACCTCAGGAATATACAATTCTGTAGCATCATACGATTCATTGACAACCAATTATGGGGATCAATTTAGAGGAGAAATCATGTTGGATCCAATAGGCAATTGCTTAGTTGCTTCGTGTTCACGCTCTCAAAATTTTCCAGTTTTAAATGCCATTCAGCCATCAAATGCTGGAATGCAAGATGGCGTTGTTTTTAGTTTAAATGCTAATTTATCTGTTTTAAATTGGTCTACTTATTTTGGAGGAAGTAACAACGATGCGTGTTACTCTATAAAAGTTGATTCAAGTTTGAATTTAATCGTTGGAGGAGGGACGAGTTCCCAAAATTTACCAGCTACTTTAGGTAGATTCCAATCTAATTACAATGGTGGGAAAACAGACGGATTCATTACTAAATTTGCAGCTTCAGGAACTTCGATTATTGGAACAACTTATTTAGGAACTACTAATTATGACCAAGTATTTTTTGTTGAAATTGACAGAGATAATTCAATTTTTGCAGTTGGTCAATCTCAAGGAGGTCAATTCCCAGTACTGAATGCTAACTTTGTAAATCCAAATTCAAGTCAATTTATTATTAAATTGGATTCCTTGTTGCAACAAAACCTACATTCTACAACCTTTGGAAATGGCAATACAATGCCCAATATTTCTCCTGCAGCTTTTTTAGTAGATCTTTGTGGTAATTTATATGTTTCAGGGTGGGGTGCAAATATTTTGCAAGGAACACCATTAACAGGAATGCCTGTCTCAAGCAATGCGTTTCAAGCTACAGCTCCAAATGGTTTTGATTTTTATTTATTTGTCTTGGATCGTAATTTTAATAATTTACTTTATGGTTCATATATCGGTGGTAGTTCTGCACAAGAACATGTCGATGGAGGAACCTCAAGATTTGATCGCAATGGAATTGTCTATCAATCAGTTTGTGGTGGCTGTGGTGGTTTTTCTGATTTCCCAACGACAACAAATACCTGGTCGAATAGTAATTTAAGTTCCAATTGCAACAACATCGTTTTTAAATTTGACTTTCAACTCATTCCTACAGCATCATTTACAGTTAATGAAACGCAAGGTTGTGCTCCTTTTCAAGTAATTTTTCAAAATTCATCTTCAAGTTCAGATGCTTATTTGTGGGATTTTGGAAATGGGGATACTTCAACAACAAATTTTAATCCAATTATTAACTATACGAATCCAGGTATTTATAATGTTTTTTTGTATGTTACAGATAGTGTTTGTTTATTAACTGATACCGCACAAACAACGGTTACTATTTCGTCTCCAATTCAATTGACCATGCCTGCAACGGTTAATATGTGTTCTCCAGTTGAATTAAATTTAATACCCAATTCTTTTGGTACAGGAACTACTTTTGTTTGGTCTAGTACAATCAATTTTACAGATACTTTAAATTCTTCTATAACTGATTCAGTTTTAACGATTACACCACCAGGAAGTGGGACTTATTATTTACAAGTTTCAAATGGAGGTTGCCAAAAAACAGACAGTGTTTCTGTAGAATTCACCAGTTCAGCCATTCAACTTTCTGCAAATGACTCCATTTGTAAAGGAGATTCCTCGTTGATAACTGTCACCAATTTGAATCCAACTATTCAATTTACCTATACATGGTCACCGGCAACAATTGTATCACCAACTTCTGGAAATTCTGTTTGGGCACAACCTTTGTCAACACAATTCATTGTAGTAACTGCAAATTCATCTACTGGTTGTTTGATAAAAGACTCGATCTTAATTGCTGTGAGTTCAATCGATGGTACAGCTGTTATTGCAAGTGCTTCCAATTATATCGTTCCAGTTGGTGCAACAGTAACTTTACTTGGTCAACCTTCTGGATATTCTTACCAATGGAGTCCAAGTGTTGGTGTTCAAAATCCAACCCAACAGCAAACTTCTGCTCAAGTTGATGTTTCAACGATTTACACATTTTCTGTGACCGATGGAATTTGTACGAAAAGTGATACTGTACAAATCAAAACAGTAAATTATTTATGTGGAAATGCATACATATATGTTCCTAATGCCTTTTCTCCTAATAGTGACGGTGAAAACGATGTGTTATATGTTCGCGGTCAAATGATTGAAAATATGTTATTTCGAATTTTTGATCGCTGGGGCGAATTAATTTTTGAATCCACGAATCGACTCGATGGATGGGATGGAACCTATAAAGGCAAACAATTAGATCCCGATGTTTACGATTATTATTTGCAAGCGACATGTATCGATGGAAATGAAGCAATTATTAAAGGAAATATTACATTATTAAAATAACATAAAATGAAAAAAGTCATCACAACAACATCTGAAAAATTTTTAGCAGCATATTTAAACAATGCGAGTCCAACTGGATTTGAATCAAAAGGTCAACAAATGTGGTTGGATTATATTAAACCTTATATTGATTCTTATTTTATTGACAATTATGGTTCCGTTGTAGGAGTTATTAATCCAGATGCTCCATATAAAGTTGTTATTGAAGCTCATGCGGATGAAATTTCTTGGTTTGTGCATTACATCACCAAAGATGGGTTTATTTATTTGAGAAGAAATGGTGGTTCAGATCATATGATTGCACCTTCAAAGCGTGTGAATATTCATACAGATAAAGGAATTGTAAAAGCGATATTTGGTTGGCCAGCAATTCATATGCGTGCTCAAAAAGAGGAAACACCCAGCATGAAAAATATCTTTTTAGATTGTGGCTGTGATTCTAAAGAAGCAGTTGAGAAATTAGGCGTTCATGTTGGTTGTGTGGTTACTTTTGAAGACGAATTTATGATTTTAAACAAAAACAAATACGTTGGAAGAGCATTAGATAATAGAGTAGGTGGTTTTATGATCGCTGAAGTAGCACGCTTATTAAAAGAAGAAAAAACAAGTTTGCCTTTTGGATTATACATAGTGAATTCTGTACAAGAAGAAGTTGGATTACGTGGTGCTGAAATGATTGCAAAAAGAATTAAACCAGATGTTGCAATTATTACAGATGTTTGTCACGATACACACACGCCAATGGTTGATAAAATTGAAAATGGTGATTTGAAATCTGGCGATGGACCTGTTTTAACATACGGACCTGCCGTTCAAAATAATTTATTGAAACAGTTGATTACAACCGCTCAAGAAAATAAAATTCCTTTTCAACGAGCTGCAGTTTCTCGTGCAACAGGAACAGACACAGATGCCTTTGCTTATTCAAATGAAGGTGTTGCCAGTGCTTTGATTTCTTTACCGTTGCGTTACATGCATACGACGGTTGAAACCGTTCAGAAAGAAGATGTTGAAAATACGATACGATTAATTTTAGCAGCTGTAAAAAGTATTGAAGCTGGTCAAGATTTTCGTTATTTCAAATAATTATTTTACATTTAAACCATTTAAAACTAAAAACTAAAATTTAACTTATGAATAAAAAATTACTACTTGGATTTGGATTGATTTTTACATCATCTTTATTCGCACAAACATTTACAGATAATTTTGATTCTTACACAGCGGGTCAAAAACTATGTCCTCAAAGTGCTGGTGCTTGGACTACTTGGAGTAATGCTCCAGGAGGAAACGAAGACGTATTGGTTTCCAATGCTGCATCTTCAAGCCCGTCAAATTCATTGTATTTTGCATCTACTACTCAAGCTGGTGGACCTACAGATTTAGTGCGTCATTTTGGTGTTTTAAATACTGGGCAATTTTCTATGGATTTTAATTTAAAAATTGATGCTGGAAAAGCTGCCTATTTTAATTTACAAAAAACGGCAACAATGGGTCAAACCTATGCCTTAGATGCCTTTTTTAGTGATGCAGGTAATTTAACATTTAATCAAGTTGCAGGATTTAGTGCTGCTTTTCCACAAGGTACTTGGTTCAATTTTAAGATAAACATCAACTTTAACATAAACAAATGGGAAATTTTCATCAATAACGTTTCTGTTGGATATTTTGCTAATACAGTTAATCAAATAGAAAGTATAGATATTTTCCCTGTTGATGCAACATCGCCATACAATGCAGCATTTTATTTAGATGATTTCCATACAGTTGTTACACCTTACACATTGCCAGTTAAAAATGCTGGCGTAACGTTTGCAGGATTCAATGGTGGAAACATCGCTACAAATACAGTTGTACCAAACTTTAAAGTTCGCAATTTAGGAACGAGTGCAATTACAAGTTTTGACATTACTTTGAATTACAATGGGAATAATATCAATCAATCGTATTCAGGTTTGAATATGGCTTCATTAGCGGAACAATCGTTTACATTGACTACTCCTTTGAATTTAGTAGCAGGTTCGAATGTTCTGTCTTATACAGTTAGTAATGTTAATGGTCAAGGTGCTGATAATGATGCAACAGATAATGTTGCTTCAATAACTGTAGATCCGATTGTTCCAGCAACAGGAAAAATGGTTGTTGGTGAAGAAGCAACAGGAACATGGTGTCAATGGTGTCCAAGAGGAACTGTTTTTATGGATAAATTTGAAAATGAATTTGCAGATTTTTGGGCAGGAATAGCTGTTCACAATGGCGATCCAATGACGGTAGCAACTTATGACACAGGAATTGGGACATTAATTGGTGGTTACCCAAGTTCATTGGTAGATAGAGGTGCTGATGTTGATCCTTCAGGAATGGCTTCTGATTTTTATACTCGTTTACAAGTAGCGCCAACTGCATTTATTGAAAATGGTGCAACTTGGGATCCAGCAACACGCATGTTGTATGTTTCTGTTACTTCTACATTCCAAGCTGCGGCAAATAATAATTATAAGATTGCTTGTGTTTTAACTGAAGACGATGTAACAGGTGCTGGTTCAGGATGGAGTCAATCTAATGCATATGCTGGAGGAAACAATGGTGTTATGGGAGGTTTTGAAGCATTACCGAATCCAGTTCCAGCAGCACAAATGGTTTATAATCATGTAGCAAGAGCTATTCAACCATCTTTTGAAGGTTTTGCAAATAGCTTCCCATCAACTGTAAATGCTGGAGATGCACATGTTGTGAATTTCTTATTTATTTTACCTGCAGGTTGGGATGAAAGTAAAATTCACATTATTGGTATGTTGATTGATCCAACAGGGAAAATAGACAATGCAGGGAAAGCTACAATTACTCAAGCTGTTTCAAATGGTTATGATTATGGTGTTGCAGCAAGTGTTGCAGAATTAACAGCGCAATTAGATGATGTTGTTAAAATCTATCCAAACCCAACAAATAGTAACGCTACATTAGAAGTGAATTTGAAAGAACAAGCAAGGGTGAATGTTCGAATTTCTAATGCTGCAGGACAAGAAGTAGTAAGTAGAAATTATGGAACAATGAACGGTTCATCTACTATTAATTTAGCTACGTCTTCTTATTTACCGGGCATTTATTTCGTTGAATTGACAATAAATGACCAATTATTAGTAAAAAGATTGATTGTTGAATAATAAACTTACAATAAATTTAAAGGGCAATGAAAGTTGCCCTTTTTTTATGTGATAACTTTCAGTATTCAAGCTGTTTTTAAGCTAAAAAAGCTACTTTTGTATAAATTACAAGGACAAATAATATGAAATGGATTGGTAAGCGTGTGAGTTTTGTGGATGATAAGCAAAAAACAACAATTGTAATTTACCCTGAAAGTCATGTGTTAGTAAAAGGATTGTTAGGAGCTTGGGTTGCCATGTGGTTAACAATTGGCGCTACTATTATTTGGAGTTATTTTAACTTGAAATTGACAGATCAGGAGAATATTATTATCTATATCTTCTTAACATTTTGGGCATATTATGCGGTAAAAGTGTTTCGTTCTTTTGCTTGGTTAATGTGGGGGAAAGAATTAATAAAAATTGATGAAACAGCTTTGTTTTATAAAAAGTCTGTCAAACGATATGGTAAATCTGTTCCATATTATTTTGAAAACATTCAAAAAATGTCGCTATTTATACCAAAAGACAAATCCTTGCAAGCTTCCTGGGAAGCATCTCCATGGGTAAGAGGTGGTGAGCGAATCGAATTCGAATACTTTGGTAAAATGATACGTTTTGCTCGAAAATTAAATGAAAAAGACGCGAAATTGTTGTTTTCGTTGGTGACCAAAAAAATAGAAGAACGATTGAAAAAGTAACTTTTTTCTAAAGTATCTTTTCCATCAAATAATGCTGAACTTGACCAAACAATAAATGACTTGGTTCCAAAAGAGAATAGGCTAAACTTTTGTAAAATTCAACTGCGTTTTCACGTGCATGTAAAATGATTTTAGTGGCATTTAGTTGTTGTGCGCTATCTTCAACAGCCTTCATAATTGATTGACCATAACCTTTCCCTTGGAAGGGTAAATCAATAGCTACAAAACGAACTTGATAAATAGTCTTGTCCATTTTATCTAAACGAGCAATACCAATTAATTGGATGTCATCGTAAAAGGCAAAATGAATTCCAGCTGCATCGCCTTCATTTTTCTCAGAACCCCGTAATTGATTTAATGGTTCACGAAGAATTCGATAACGCAAATCATAATAATTATCCCATTCTTCTTGTGTTTCAGGTAGTCGAATACTCATTTCCATTGAAACCCAATTGAAGTGATTCGTTTTGTTTCTTTTCCATTGATCGTTTCTGTTCGAATTAAATTTTGTGCAGCTTGTTCTTGAAAAACTGCTTGTAAATTTTTTATTTCTCCAGCAGGTACAAAGCGTTGATGCATTTCTTGTAAGAGCATCTCGGTTTCCAAAAATTTGATTTTTTCTTGCAAGTATTCAAATAGTTGCATTCTGTTTTTTACACGGTCTTTATTTTCTTTGAAACGATCATCAGTAATTAAATCTTCGCACCTCAAAAAAGAACATAATTTTTCAAAATGTTGATTGCTTCCTATTGCAAACGTTACTAAATCATTGCTTTTGGTGCTAAAAATCTCACCATAAGGCGCAATATTTGGATGTAAACTTCCAATTCGTTGTGGAATATGCTGTTCCATTAAATAATTGGAAGCTTGATTGGCTAAACTACATATGGCAGCGTCGTATAGTGAGACAGAAACTGTCTTTATTTCATTGGATTGATTTCTTTGTAATAGAGCAATTAACAGTCCTTCTTTTAAATGATGCGCTGCTAAAACGTCGATTAACGCAACGGGCATTTTTACAGGTCCACTGGTTGAAGTACCATTCATTGACATAAATCCTGTTTCAGCTTGTAAAATTAAATCATATGCAACACGATCGCTTTCATTTCCGAAACCTGTAATTTTTCCAATGATTAATGATGGATTAATCGATCGAAGTTGTTCGTCCGTAACATTTAATTTTTCATCATCACCTTTTTTGAAATTTGAAAGTAAAATGTCTGCATTTTGAACATGATCAATAAATGTAGCGTAATCCTTTTCATTTTTTAAATCGAGAGATAAGTAGGTTTTACCATAATTTACAGATGAAAAATAAGCAGAAACAGATTCCGAAGCGTCCTCTGAAGCTAATTTCCAGCTTCGTGTGACATCTGCATTTTTAGGATGTTCTATTTTTAGAACCTGAGCTCCCAATTCTGCAAAAAATGTTCCGACAGAAGGACCAGCAAGAACGGTAGATAAATCAATGATTTTTAAATCAGCAAAAGGTAAAGACATGTTAATAAATTAATGGATTAAAACTGAAGTCATGGTTAATGAGCCAGCCATCGGTTTGTCATTAAAAAATGAAATTTGATCGTACTTATTTTGAAGACCAAGACAGTACAACAAGGGTAAATAATGATCAGGTGTCGGAATTGCCAACATAGCTGCTTTATTCAATTGTGCATAATTAATTAATGAAGCATGATCACCGTTCATTATTTTTGATTTAAAAATTGAATTCATTTCGAGCGCCCAGTCGAATCCAAATGGTTCATTTATTTTATCCCAAGCTACCATTCTTAAATTGTGGACCATATTTCCGCTTCCAATAATTAAAACGCCTTTTTTTCGTAATGATTGTAATTGTTTTGCCAATTCATAGTGATAGTTGGCGGGTTGTGTATAGTCAATGCTTAATTGAATAACAGGAATATCTGCTTTTGGATACATATGGCGTAATACCGTCCAAGTTCCATGGTCTAAACCCCATTCATGATCTAAATGTACTTCAGTAGAATGAATCAAATGTGCGGTTTCTTTTGCTAATTCTTGATCACCTTTAGCTGGATATTGCACTTGAAATAATGCGTCAGGAAAGCCTCCAAAATCGTGGATTGTCTCAGGAAATGGGTTGGCTGTTACAGCAGTTCCTTTTGTCAACCAATGTGCAGAAACACAAATGATTGCTTTTGGTTTTTCAAATTTAGTTACTAGTTTTTTCCAATAGTTAGAAAATTCATTTTCTTCTATGCCATTCATAGGTGAACCATGACCAATGAAAGCTACGGGCATTAATGTATCATTATCTGGTAAACTATTAGATAAGTTGGTTAAAGTTTTAAAAGATGTCATTGCGAAAGCTCCTCCAATTAATTTAATAAAATCGATTCTTTTCATTTCTGATTGATTCTCCAATTAACGTAGTCACTTATAGACTGTTCTTGTGAAGCATTTAATTTTGCTTTTTTAGCCATCCTTGGTAAAATTTTATTCCACTCTTCTTTTGAATAATTCATTTCCTTTTTCAGTTTATGACAGTTACCACAATTTGCTTTGTACATTTCAAAGCCATTCGCTAATTCAGATGAAGGAAAAATTATTGGAGCGCTTTCTGCTTTAGTAATTTCACCAGTTTTTGGAGAACAAGCCAATACTGTTACACCAATTGATATTAAAATAAGTGTTTTTTTCATATTAATAGGTTGGATAATTTTTTTTAAAGTTTTTTCAAAATCGATTTACTTTGATGCTGTCATAGTAATTTGAATGAGCTAAGCTGACAGAAAACGGTCGATTATACACATTTAATATTGAATCATTAATTAAAATTGGATATTTAAAAGTATTTTAAATGGTCAGTAATTCATTTCTGATTAATTCTCCAATAAACATAGTTGCTGATTGATTTTTCTTGTTTTGCATCTAAATGCGCTTCCTTTGCCATTTTAGGAAGAATTACTTGCCATTGTTCTTTCGAATAATCCAGTTCATTTTTCAATTCATGACACCCCCCACAATTCGATTGATACAATTCAAATCCTTGTGCTAAATCTGCACTAGGAGTCATAATTGTTGTTCTTTGAAGTTTAACAACTTCACTTGTTTTTGGTGAACAAGCAAATAGAGTTGATCCAATAGTTACTAGTAAGATTAAATTTTTCATATTATTTTGTTGGTTGAATTTTAACTTTTGTTGATCCATTTCTAACAAAGTTTAATTGTTTAGCAGCTGTTAATGTCAAATCTATTGAATGTCCAGAGCGTTTAGATAATCGGTCGTTTATTTTTACAATCACAATAGAATCATTCTTTAAATTAGTCACTTTAACAATCGTTCCAAATGGAAGAGTTTTATGTGCTGCAGTTAATTTCTTTTGTGTAAACACTTCACCTGATGCAGTTCTTCTTCCTTCCATGTGAGATGAATAGTAACTTGCTAAACCTATTTCTTCATTTAATTGAATAAAAGAAAGTAAAGCATAACAACTTAAAAAGCAAATGATTATTTTTTTCAAACTACATTAATTTGATACTAAGTTAAATATACCAATCCACCTTAACAAATAAATTGGCAACATTAACAGTTCTTTCACTTTTAAAATCAAAAAATAAATGGCATTTTTACACTAAAAATTTGGCAAATGAATCAAGTTCAATACATAATAAATTTAACATCAATACCTACAAAATCTATTGAAAACACCTTGCAACTTTTACATGAAGGTGCTACCGTTCCATTTATTTCAAGATACAGAAAAGAAGCAACAAATGGATTGGATGAGGTTCAAATTACAGCGATTAGAGATTTTTCAAAGAAATTCGATGAATTAATTGCACGACAACAAACAATCATAAATGCAATTGAAGAACAAGATAAATTAACGGCTGAATTAAAATCGAAAATTGAAGATTGTTTTGATGCGGCACTTTTGGAAGATTTATATTTGCCGTTTAAACAAAAACGTCAGACTAAAGGAGATAAAGCCAAGAAATTAGGTTTAGAACCTTTGGCCAAAATGATCATGGCTCAGCGTGGCGGAGATCCATTACAAATGGCAGAACGCTTTGTAAAAGGAGAAGTAGTAGATGAAGAAATGGCGTTATCTGGAGCGAATGATATCATCGCAGAATGGATCAATGAAAATGCTTCAAGTAGAGCGCGATTACGTCAAATGTTTCAACGCAAAGCAATTATTCATGCTAAATTAGTTAAGGGGAAAGAAGAATTAGCTGAAAAATACCGTGATTATTTTGATTTTACAGAAGCTTTACACAAATGTGCTTCGCATCGTTTTTTAGCCTTGTATCGTGCTGAACGAGAAGGTTTGTTATCATTAAAAGCTCAACCAGAACAAGAGGAAGCATTAGAATTTTTAGACCGTTTTTATGTAAAAGGAAACGATGCATGCAGTGAATTAGTCAAAACTGCGACAAAAGATGCATACAAACGTTTGTTAGCACCTTCTTTAGAAAACGAAGTACTACAAGAAGCAAAAGAGAAAGCTGATTTAGCAGCTATTAAAGTGTTTTCAACGAATTTGAAACAATTGTTGTTAGCGCCTCCATTAGGTTCAAAGCGAATTTTAGCCATTGATCCTGGATTCCGAACAGGCTGTAAAGTTGTTTGCCTCGATGAAGCAGGAAACTTGCTGACAAATACAACAATTTTTCCGCATCCACCTCAAAATGATTCAAAAGCGGCTCAAGCTAAATTGGCACAATTAGTTCAAGCATATAAAATTGAGGCAATCGCAATTGGGGATGGAACCGCCGGTAGAGAAACAGAATACATTGTTAAGAAAACGCATTTCGACCGTGATTTAACTGTTTTTTCAG
>JAHEIL010000041.1 GCA_024639405.1 Crocinitomicaceae bacterium
CTTACAACAAGGCTTTCTTCACATTCAATTCGCCTTCACTTCTAGCAATTACTGCAGAAGCTAAGCAATTTCCAAGCACATTGATAGAGGTGCGTCCCATGTCCATTAAGGCATCAACAGCTAAAATGACACTTGCGCTTTCAGGGTTCAACCCTTCGATGTCGCCAACTGTTCCTGCAAGAATAACAAATGAAGCACCTCGAACTCCTGCAACTCCTTTGGAAGTTAACATCAGTGTGAAGCAAATTCCGATCTGTTCACCAATGGTTAAATGTATTCCGGCCATTTGAGCCACAAAAACTGTTGCCATGGATAAATACAGAGTAGTTCCATCTAAGTTAAAACTGTAACCCGTTGGCAAAACAAACCCAACAATTTTTTTAGGAACACCAAACGTTTCCATGTTTTCCATTGCTTTTGGTAATGCCGCTTCGCTACTTGCCGTTGCAAAAGCAAGAGTTACAGGTTCTGTAACTGCTTTCAAAAATTTCAATAATGGAACACGTGCAATCAGCGCAATTGGAACTAAAACTACTAAAACAAATACAAGCAAGGCAACGTATAATGTTCCCACAAGTTTCATTAGGTTAAAAAGAATGTCAACTCCAGACTTGGCGACCGTACTTGCTAACGCTCCAAATACTGCAAGCGGTGCAACATACATTATGATATCGGTGAACTTAAACATGACTTCAGATAAACTTTCACTGAAATTTAACATCGTCGCTTTGTGCTTTTCATTTTTCACCATACCTAAGCCTATGGCAAAAATCACTGAGAAAATGACCACTTGCAATACTTGATTCTCTGCAATGGATTTCGCAATATTTTCTGGAAAAATCTCTACAAAATGATCTTTGTGCTCTGCTTTTTGCGCTAATAATTCAATGGATTTTTCTTTATCTTGTGCGCGCGCCTCTACCTTTACACCAACACCAGCTTGCGTAACATTGATTGCTAACAGACCAATAAACAAAGCGATCGTTGTGACAATTTCAAAGTATAAAATACTTTTTAAGCCGATTCGACCTACTTGTTTTAAGTTACTATGTCCAGCAATTCCAACTACCAATGTTCCGAAAATTAAGGGCGCAACCAAGGATTTAATCAAACGCAAAAAGATCTTACCAAAGCGTTCCATTTCTAAAGCAAATGCTGGAAAATCCATCCCTACTTCTACTCCAATAATCATGGAAGAAAAAATCCAAAGTGAAAGTTTTTTACGCTTGAAAGAAATCAAACACAAAAAAGCCATTAATCCATAACGAACCAATCTAAAACCAATTGGATCCATTTTAGGAACCATACTTTCTACAAAAAACAGCAGTGCAATGTTTAAAAAAGTAACAACATACCAAAAAATGGTAAACAATGATTTTGAAATTTTCATTTTGTGAAGATAAAAAAATTAAAGAATTTAGTAGAAATTGGCAACTAGTTTTTTTAAGCAATGCAGACAACCTGTTCCCTAATCAACTAATTAACAATGATTTAATATAAAATTCAAAATTTAAACATAAAAGAACCTTATTTTTTAAAAAAAATTAGTGTAAATACAAACAATTTGCTTAATATTGCACCATCAAAAGAACAAATTCTGTTTTTTAACAATCCAAAACACACATACCAAATCAATACTTTTCTCATATAACGTATTTTATGGACATAAAAGAATTAGAAAGTAAAAAACTTTCTGAATTGAAAGAAATTGCCAAAACATTGGGAATTAACAAAGCTGAAACATTAAAAAAAGCAGATTTAGTTGCTGCAATTACAGGTGGGGATTCATCTGCTCTTCCAACAGAAGAAAAAACAACAGCAACAGAAGATGGTGAAAAACGTAAAAGAACACGTACCATCAAAACAACGATCGTTCAAGAACCTGCTAATTTATTTCAACAAGAAGTACCAAAAGCGATTGAAGTAGTATCTGAAAGTACATCAGAAGCTGCACCAGTAGTTGAAGCTCAAGAAAAAAGAGAACAAAAACCTTTTATTAAAGGGAACAAGCCGAATCCACGTCCAGGAAATCCAAATCAACAACGACCTGGAAGAAATTTGTTGGAAGAAATTCGTAAACCACAAGAAAATGTGGTGAAAAACGAAGCGGATTCAGTGAATACAGTTGAAGGAACATCAGCTGCAAGTTCTGAACAACGCGAACCTGTAGCTAAAAACCCAAACCAACAACGCAATCCAAACCAACACCCTAATCAACAAAATCGTCGACCACAACACGAACAAAAAGTTCCTGATGTAAAATTAGATGATGCGTATGATTTAGTTGGAATAGTTTCAGCAGAAGGTGTTTTAGAAGTTATTCAAGAAGGATTTGGATTTTTACGTTCTTCCGATTACAATTACTTGCCATCACCAGATGATATTTATGTTTCACAAAGTCAAATCAAATTATTTGGTTTAAAAACTGGTGATACAGTTAAAGGAACAATTCGTCCACCACGAGAAGGAGAAAAATTCTTTCCTTTAGTGAAAGTTGAATCGATCAATGGTCGTCACCCTTCTTACATTCGTGACCGTGTACCGTTCCAATATTTAACACCTTTATTTCCAGATGAGAAATTTAAATTAAC
>JAHEIL010000021.1 GCA_024639405.1 Crocinitomicaceae bacterium
TCAGGAGCTGCCATGATTAAATTGCCATTGTTCAATTTTTCTAATTCATCTAAAAAGATTGTTGATGCAAATAAATGATCAACTGGAACTTCAAAAAAACCTTGGATTTGATCTGCATGTAAATCCATTGTCATCAATCGATCTACTCCTGCAGCCATCAACATATTAGCAACTAGTTTTGCACCAATTGCAACACGTGGTTTATCTTTTCTGTCTTGACGTGCAAAACCAAAATATGGAATCACTGCAATAATTTTACGTGCAGAAGCACGTTTCGCAGCATCCACCATCAACAATAATTCAAATAAATTATCACTCGGTGGCATTGTAGATTGAACAATAAAAACATCTTGTCCACGAACTGTTTCTTCAAATGATGGCTGAAACTCACCATCGCTAAACTCCATTACATTCACGTCACCAAGGGCAACACCGTAAATAGTAGCAATTTGTTCTGCCAATTTAACAGAAGCACGTCCGGAAAATATTTTTACACCAATCGACATAATTCACTGAAATTAGGGCGCAAAGATACGTATTTTTTCATTCAAATGATGTGATTGTACAATTTATTTGAAAGCTTGAACAAATGCAAGACATTTACAATCAATATAAATCGATAAAATGTTCTATAAAAGTTTTTACACCCAATTCGAAATCAGGTGTAAAACTTTACATCAATATTGAAAGATAACGCTCAAGACATTCTTTTTCAACCAATGCAACCAATAAATGAAAAGCTTCTTTATTTTTTGAAAGTTGCACTGATTCCAGAGCTTCATAATACTGTATTAGCGTTGCGTTGTCTCCTTTTATGTTTGCAATCACATAACCATGATTTAACAAAATCATATTCATAATCAATCGTGATGTGCGGCCATTTCCATCAATAAATGGATGAATCGTAACCAAGCGTTCATGCATTTCAGCTGCCAAAACAACAGGATGCAAGCGATTCTTATTGGCTGTATACCATTCAAAATATGTTTCCATTTGTTTGGGAACAATAAACGGCTGAGGCGGCAAATGTTGGCTTCCTTTAATCATTACTTGAACATTGCGGTAAACGCCCGCATGTTCTGGGTGGATGCTTCTTAAAATTAAGTTGTGAATGGTTAATACTTCTCGCTCAGTAATAGGAATTCGGCGAACCACTAAATCTTTAACATAATCAATGGCATCTTTATGGTTGATAGCTTCCAAATGCTCTCGCATGGATTTCCCAGCAATCGTAAGACCTTCATTGATGACTAAATCTGTCTCTCGCAACGTCAATGTATTGCCTTCAATACGATTGCTTTCGTATGTATATTCCAACTCTAATGCTTGTGCAATTCGAAAGCTATCAAACTCCCGCATTTGATCTAATTTTGCTTTAAGAGCATCAATTTCAGCTAATAATTTTTTCAAGCTTTTTGACAACTGTATTGCAGGCAAACGCTGATAATTAGCAATTTCTTCTTGAACTAGTTGCAATGCTTTCACAGCCAAATAATCGGAACCAACTTCACCAAGAATTTTTTCTTTTAACCAAAGCACATGTAGTTCATCATGAGAAATACCTAATTCATGCGCTAATTTTGATACTTGTTCTTTAGTTGGAATACGTTGACCAGATTCAAATTTACTAATCAATGCTTGATCAATACCGATGCGTTGTGCTAACTCACGGGTACGTATTCCTTTTTGGATTCGAGCATTTTTCAATAAAGCTTTCATGATTGACAATAATTTTCTTGACAAATTTAGTCATAAAAAATTAGCTTTCAAAAGCTCATCAAAATTTTAACACTTTTTTAATGATATTTTTCGTGAATAGATTTCAATTCTTGTGCATCATCAGCGTCAATTCCTAAACTGTCTGCGATTTCTTTTGCACGAAGAACTTCTTCAACGGTTAATCCAGTACTATCTTGCTCTTGTTTAAAAGCATTTTTAATAAAAATTGTACTGCTTTCTAAACCTGGAATAGTCGTTGTAGAAAAGGCTTTAACTGGTTGATATAAAAGTGCAGCTTCTTTTTGTTTTGCAGGTAAAAAATGACTTTTTTCGTCATACGATTCAAATATTACCAATAAAACACTAACGATGTATAGCATTTTCAATACCGAAAAAAAGAGACCAAAAAATTTATTTAGTGGCGATAAATGAACTACTTTAATTACCTTTTCGATTGCTTTACCAGCGAAATAAACCATTGCCCCAACGGCCAAAAAAATTAAAGTAAAAGAAATTATTGGAAGATAAACACTCTCCCATTCAAATGTTACTTTTAAGTAATTGGCTACAAAATCAGAAAAATGAATTCCAACATATAAACCAACAAACAATGCTAAAAGTGTAAAAACCTCAATAATTAAACCATGTTTAAAACCTTTGTATGCGGCATAAATCAATGGAACACAAATAATAATATCAATAAAATTCATACTTCGAAGATAGTTTGAAACAAAGAGAAGAAATGAAAATCAATTATAATTTCTCAACGATGCATTGTTAAAGGCAACTAAAAGAACAACAATTATAATATTTTAGCGAAAAAGAAAATCATAACTGCTATCACTTTTGTATTTTTGCACCTATGGATTACGACATTGAAATACGTTTTCAAAAATTAAAAGCTCACCTTGAAGAAAAGTATGGCGAAGGAATGGATGTTCAAGCAATTCTTTTCTTAATTGGCGTGAATGAATTAGGAATTGGGTACAAAAATTTTACAAAAGCAGAAAAAACTGATTTGTTTCACATCGCTATTTGCACCTTATTAGAACCCTATGGATATTATGAGTTTGAAGGGCGTGATCCAGAAAACTGGCCTCACTTCAAATTAAACAAATTATTACCCGCACTTGAACACAGAGAACAACAACATTTGTTAAAAGAAGCTATGTTGGATTATTTTGTTCAAAACGACTATTACACAGAGGAAAATGTCTAAAGGTTTTAACGTATATTTGTACTACACATCAAAAAAATAACATGGATTTTCTTATTAAAGCAGCACAATTAATTCTTTCATTATCGATATTGGTTATTCTTCACGAATTTGGGCATTTTATTCCTGCTCGTTTGTTTAAAACACGTGTTGAAAAATTTTATTTATTTTTCAATCCTTGGTTTTCAATCTTTAAAAAGAAAATTGGTGATACGGAATGGGGAATTGGGTGGTTGCCATTAGGCGGATACGTTAAAATTTCTGGAATGGTTGATGAATCAATGGATAAAGAACAATTGGCTTTACCTGCTCAACCATGGGAATTTAGATCAAAACCAGCATGGCAACGTTTAATTATCATGTTAGGGGGTGTAACAGTCAACTTGTTGCTTGGTATGTTCATTTATATTTGCGTTGTTTTTGCTTATGGTGAAGATAAATTAAATCCTGCTGATGTTCAAAATGGTTTAGCCATTCATCCATACATGGAAAAATATGGATTTACTTCAGGTGATAATGTTATTGCTGTTGATGGTCAAAAAGTAGAAAATATCTTGGACTTAAATGCTCAATTAATGTTGAGAGACGCACAGAAGTTTACAGTAAAAAAACAAGATGGCTCAACTAAAACGATTCAACTTCCTGAAAACATTGCGCAAGAATTGTTTCAAAATGGAGCAATGGCAGTATTCTCTCCTCGCTCAAAAGGTATTGAAATAAAAGAAATAGAAAAAAAATCACCTGCAGCAAAAACAGCAATTAAAGCAGGCGATAAAGTTATTGCCGTGAATGGTGAAAAATTGGTGTACTCTGACGAATTTCAACATGCTGTTTTTAACGGAAAAGGAAAAACAACAGTTTTAACACTTTCTCGAAAAGGAAAACAATTGGATGTAGCAATACCAATTCCTTCTAAAGGTGAGTTTGCAGGGCGTGTTGGTATTAGTCACGTTCCAACTGCTATTGTAGATGCCAAAATGGCAAAACATGTTACTTATGGTTTTGGGGAAAGCATTGGTAGAGGAATTGCAAAAGGTAAAAATACCTTGACAGATTACATCGCACAATTCAAATTTGTGTTTACGAAAAAAGGTGCTTCTTCAATTGGTGGTTTTGGTTCAATCGGTAATTTATTTCCTGCCTCTTGGAACTGGCAAATTTTCTGGCTAAATACTGCTTTTATATCTATTGTGTTAGCGTTTATGAATGTGCTACCAATTCCTGCATTGGATGGCGGTCACGTAGTTTTCTTATTGTATGAAATTATAACAGGAAAAGAAGCACCACAAAAAGTACTGGAATACGCGCAATATGTTGGGTTCTTCTTATTAATGGGTTTATTGTTGTATGCAAATGGCAATGATCTAGTTCGTTGGTTATTCTAAAACTACTACAATGAAATCAATTTTCTATAGCATTCTATTACTTTTAGTATCATTTTCAACTAATGCTCAACTTACAGAAGGACATTTTACTTATTCAATTGAGATGAAAAGTGATAATCCTGATATGCAAATGGCAATTGGAATGATGCAAGGATCTTCAATGGATTTGTATATAATGGGGCCTAAAACACGTGTTGATATGAAAATGGGAACAATGATGGAAATTTCTACCATTACTGATCAATCGGACAAAGTGTTAATGCTTATGGGAGGAATGCTAGGTAAAAATGCAATTGTTACAACTATTTCAGAATTAGAAAAAAACAAGGCAGATTACACAGTGCCAAGACTTACTTTAATTGATGAAACAAAAACAATCAATGGTTTTATTTGTAAAAAAGCTCTTTTAACTGATGCAGATGGAAACGAATCGTTGTTTTGGTATACAGAAGATATTGTAGTTTCTAAAAAAGGTCAAAGTTATTTAAATGCTAGTGTGCCTGGTTTTCCATTAGAATATTCGATCAACGTAAACGGAATGACCATGTCGTTAAACATTAAAGATATTGTCAAAAAATTAGACAAAAATCAAAAGAAAAATTTCGAAATAAAAATCCCTGAAGGTTACCAAGAAATGACATTAGATCAATTACAAGGGCTTGGTGGAATGTAAGATGTTAAATCAAAAAGTCAATATTTCGTTTTAAACCTTCGAATTTTGTACGTTTAACTGCGCTCAATTTAAATAATTCTGAAAATACTTCTTGGGTTAACTCTTTCCAATCATTAGATGTCATTACTAATAAATCGGCATGTGGATTAAACCTCGGTTCATTGTGTGGTTTAGAAAAACGATTCCATGGACAAACATCCTGACAAACATCACAACCAAAAGCCCAATTATCCATTTTACCTTTAAATTCATTTGGGAGAATTGCATCTTTTAACTCAATTGTAAGGTAGGAAATACATTTAGAAGCATCTATTTTATATGGTTCAATTAAAGCATCCGTTGGACAAGCATCAATACAACGTGTACAAGTTCCACAATAATCTTTGATTGGTCCATCTTCTTGTAATTCTAGATCCAAAATTAATTCTGCGATAAAGAAAAAAGAGCCATTTTTTGGATGAATGATATTAGTGTTTTTTCCCATCCAACCCATTCCAGCTTTTTTAGCCCAAGCTTTGTCCATCACAGGTGCAGAATCAACAAAAATTCTACCACCAACTTCTCCGATTGTATGCTGTATGAAAGAGAAAAGTTCTTTTAATTTATCTTTTATAACAAAATGATAATCTTCACCATACGCATACTTTGATAGTTTGGGAGCTGAAGGATCATTCTGAAGGTTCTCAGGGAAATAATTTAAAGCCAATGAAACAACACTTTTTGCATTATCAACCAATAAACGAGGATCCAAGCGTTTGTCAAAATGGTTTTCCATGTATGACATTTTACCATTTTTTTGTTCATTCAACCATTGTTCCAATTGACTTGCTTCTTGTTCTAAAAAACCAGCTTTTGAAATACCACAATAAAAAAATCCTAAATCGTTGGATTTTTGTTTTATGAGTTGAGAATAATATGCTGAAGGTTTATCCAACTAATTGGTATTAAAACAAACCACCTTGAATCCAACCTGATTCTTTTCCTAAGTGCCTAAATGCTTTTTCAGTGGCCTTTCTTCCTCTTGGTGTACGCATTAAAAATCCTTCTTGTATTAAAAAGGGCTCATAAACTTCTTCTAAAGTACCTGCATTTTCTCCAATTGCAGTAGCAATAGTTGTTAAACCTACAGGTCCTCCGCTAAATTTATCAATAATCACTTTTAAGATTCGGATATCCATTTCATCTAAACCGTTTTCGTCGACATTTAACGCTTTTAATGCAAAGTCTGTTATAGCACGATCAATGATTCCACTTCCTTTTATTTGAGCAAAATCACGCACTCTTCGCAATAAAGCGTTTGCAATTCGTGGTGTACCTCTACTTCTACTTGCAATTTGAAAAGCAGCATCTTCATCTATAGGTATGGCTAATAAATTGGCAGAACGTTCTACAATTAAAGTCAAAGTTTTAGAGTCATAATACTCTAAACGAGAATTGATACCAAAACGCGCTCTTAATGGAGATGTTAACAAGCCTGATCGAGTAGTTGCGCCTATTAAAGTAAAGGGATTCAATGTAATTTGAACACTTCGAGCGTTGGGTCCACTATCTATAAGAATATCAATGCAAAAATCTTCCATTGCAGAATACAAATATTCTTCAACAACAGGACTTAAGCGATGGATTTCATCTATGAATAAAACATCACCAACATTTAAATTGGTTAACAAACCAGCTAAATCTCCTGGTTTATCTAAAACAGGTCCACTGGTAACTTTAAATCCTACGCCTAACTCATTTGCAATAATATTAGCTAAGGTTGTTTTACCGAGACCTGGAGGCCCGTGTAATAAAACGTGATCCAAAGGTTCATTTCGAAGCGTAGCAGCTTGGACAAATATTTCTAAATTTTCTACAACAGAAGGTTGTCCAGCAAAATCTGATAACCTTTTTGGACGCAATACTTTATCAAAATCTTGATCCGCATGTTGCGCTGCTTCTTCTCTATAGTCAAATGATTCGTCTTCCACGCATCTAAATTACAAAAAATAAAAAAGCCCTCTATCAAAAGATAGAAGGCTTTCATGAAATAGTTTATTTAATGTTCCTCTTCACCATCTGCTAATGGTACATTTTGAGGAATAAAATCTGATTCTGACCCTGGTTTAGAATAATCATAAGGCCATCTGTGAACAGTTGGCAATTCTCCTGGCCAGTTCCCGTGAACATGTTCAACTGGAGTAGTCCATTCCAATGTATTTGAATTCCATGGGTTCATTGGTGCTTTAGGACCTCTATAGATACTGTAGAAGAAATTGAATAAGAAGAATACTTGTCCAATTGCTGCAATGATTGCAAAAATTGTTATGATCACATTTAAATCCATAATCATTTCATATGAATTAGTGTCAAAATCACCGTATGCTGAATAATCATAATATCTTCTAGGAGCTCCTGCGATACCAACGAAGTGCATTGGGAAGAAAACTCCATAAGCACCTACTAAAGTAATCCAGAAGTGAACATATCCTAATCGAGTGTTCATCATTCTTCCAAACATTTTAGGGAACCAATGGTAAACACCACCAAACATACCAAATACAGCAGACATTCCCATTACAATATGGAAGTGAGCAACTACAAAGTATGTATCATGTACCATAATATCTAATGCAGAATCTGCAAGGATAATACCTGTTACACCACCAGTAATAAACGTTGAAACTAAACCTATAGCAAACAACATAGCAGGAGTTAGAACCAAAGAACCTTTCCACAAAGTTGTTAAATAGTTAAATACTTTAACAGCTGATGGAATTGCAATCAACAAGGTAGTAAATACGAATACACTTCCTAAGAATGGATTCAT
Organism: Crocinitomicaceae bacterium; assembly: GCA_024639405.1. GTDB lineage: Bacteria > Bacteroidota > Bacteroidia > Flavobacteriales_D > Crocinitomicaceae > M0103. Next base: position 7,803 of record JAHEIL010000021.1, read on the forward strand.
ACCAGTTACAAACATATGGTGACCCCATACAATAAATGAAAGGAAACCAATAGCTAAGATTGAACCAATCATTGCTCTATAACCAAAAATTGGTTTTCTTGAATTAGTAGCAATAATTTCAGATGACAAACCTAATGCAGGTAATAATACAATATAAACCTCTGGGTGACCTAAGAACCAAAATAAATGTTGGTATAAAATTGGAGACCCACCATGATTCGTTAACATTTCACCACCTACGATGATATCAGATAAATAGAAACTAGTTCCAGCCAAACGGTCCATTATTAATAACAAAGCAGCTGATAACAAAACTGGAAAAGAAAGTACCCCTAAAATAGCTGTTACAAAGAACGCCCAAATAGTTAAAGGCATTCTCGTCATTTTCATACCAGCAGTTCTCAAATTCAAAACAGTAACAATGTAATTCAAAGAACCAATCAAAGAAGATGCAATGAAAATAGCCATAGAAAATAACCACAATGTCATACCTGTTCCAGAACCACTTACTGCTTGAGGTAAAGCTGATAAAGGTGGATAAATTGTCCAACCTGCCATTGCAGGACCTGATTCTACAAACAATGAAACCAACATTAAAATTGAAGACAACATGAAGAACCAGTAAGACAACATGTTTAAGAAACCTGATGCCATATCTCTTGCACCTAATTGCAATGGAATTAATAAATTCGAAAACGTTCCTGATAAACCTCCTGTTAACAAGAAGAATACCATGATTGTTCCATGAATAGTAACTAATCCTAAATACATATCTTCCTTCAAAACACCACCTGGAGCCCAAGTTTCACCTAAGAAAAAAGATAAAAAATCAGAACTTTCACCTGGCCACGCCAATTGAATTCTAAATAAAATTGAAAGTAACATCGCAACAAGCCCCATAAAAACCGCAGTTAATAGGAATTGTTTTCCGATCATTTTATGATCTTGGCTGAAGATGTACTTTGATACAAAACTTTCTTCATGGTGTCCATGATCATGGTGTCCATGTGCTTCGTGATGTCCGTGTGCTTCGTGCGTTACTGCCGCCATTGTATTTCTAATTAAAATTATTAAATCGATTAATTAACTGCAACCATTGCAGTATCAGTTCCAACTGCTAAAGTATCAGCAGGAGCACTAGGTGCAGCTACTGTGAAATATTTATCTCTAAATGTTTGTTTTGCTTTAGATTTCATCCAAGCCTTATATTCATTTTGAGGTAAAACAACAACAATCATTTTCATTTTGTAATGCGCTCCACCACAAATTTTGTTACATAACAAAACAAATTGGAATTTATCATCTTTTTTCTTCTCACGCATTTGTTTTGTTGTAATGTCAGGAGTAAATTTAAAACGAGTTGTTAATCCAGGAACTGTATTCATTTGTGCTCTAAAATGAGGGAAATGAGCTGAGTGAATTACATCTTTAGCTCTAAAATTAAACTCATATTGTTTGTTAACACACAAATACAAAGTGTCTTTTTGAATGATATCATCCCAAGCACTAGCATCAATTTTAGCTGAATGACGTTCTTTCATTTGGTGTAACAAACGAATCAAACGAGATTTACGTGCTAAATCATTTTGCATTTTCTCTAAATCTTCAGGAACAAAAATTAATGTTCTATCATTCAACTTAGTTTCTAAAGCTTTGATTCCTGTTGGTCCATTTTCCATAGCAAAAATTGCGCTATCGATTGTTTGAGTTGTCATCAAAGCTAACTCATTGTTATCAGTAGTTAATTTATAATCAAAACGACCTAAATTATTATCAACTCCAGCATAACGAGCCGTCCAATCAAATTGTTTAGAGAATAGCTCAATTCGAATTGCTTCATTATCTGCATAACTAGTTGATTCATTCCATTGTTTTAATCCTAAGATAATTATAACAGCTAAAACTACAGCTGGAATAACTGTCCAAATCATTTCTAATTTATTGCTATGTGAAAAATAAACCGCTTTTACACCTGCTTTTCTTACATATTTATAAACAAAAACAAACAATAGAGTATTTGTCAAAAAGAATACTGCAAAAATTATTATGAAATTTAAATTTAATAACCAATCAATCCCATCTCCATGAACAGATGCAGACTCTCCTCTACCTGTCCAACCATAAGTTGCCATTAAATAAATAAATCCAGCGTAAAACAAGAACATAAACAACAACATCAATTTTGCATTCAAATTGTTGTCACGTGTGCTTATTTCATGTTCACCACGTTTTCTAAGTTTAGAAGAAAGTTCATAAACGCGAACCAATTGAGCAATTGCAATTACTCCTAAAACTATAACGATCAAAGTTATTAATTTACTTCCCATCTCTTTTGTATAACTTTACTATAATAAATTAAATTTCGTGGTGAATACTTTCGTCTAAGAAAGGGTGATTCACCGGTGTTAATGGAGCTTTCGTTAAATTATTCAAAATAATTCGAATAAATAACCCAGCTATTAACAATGCCATACCAATTTCTAAAAATCCAATTTTAGCATTCGCTCCTAAAGATCCAGCAGATACCATAATGTATACATCCAACCAGTGACCAACTAAGATAACTAAACCAACAAATGTTAAAATTCGAACATTTCTTTTTGCATCTCTTGACATTAAAATCAACATTGGGAATGCGAAGTTAATGAAGAACATAGAGAAATATAAAATTTTAAAGTTTTCAATACGCATCATGTAATACGTAACTTCTTCTCCAATGTTAGCATACCAAATCAACATGAATTGAGAGAACCATAAATAAGACCACAAGAAAGAAGTAGCAAACGTCCATTTACCTAAATCATGAATGTGACTATCGTTCACTTTAGGTAAATATCCCAATGATTTCAAATACGTTGTTAATAATACTAATACAACCATTGTAGAAACCCACATTCCTGCAAATGTATACCATCCAAATAAAGTGGAAAACCAGTGAACATCAATTGACATTAACCAATCCCATGCTGAAGTAGAACTAAATACAGCAAAGAAAACTAAGAACGTTGCTCCTTTTCGGTAATTTTTGAAGTGAATTTCTGTGCCTCCAACACGATCTTCTTCTAAAGAACGATTTCTAAAACCTCTCAAGAATAAGAAATATACTGCTAAATAAACAATAGTTCTAATCCAGAAAAAACCTTTATTTAAATAAGCAGACTTACCAGCAATGATTTCATCGTAATGATGAGAACTTGGATTTGTCATTTCTGGATCCATCCATGTGTATATGTGAGCTCCGTCCATGAAGGTAATTGTTAACAATGATAAAGCTAACAACGCCATTCCATAAGGTAAAAACCCTGCAACAGCTTCAATCACACGTTTTACAGCAGCATACCATCCTGTTTCAGTAGCATATTGTAATGCTAAAAAGAACAATGCTCCTAAACCAATTGCAAAGAAAAAGAAACTATTGATTAATCCGTTTGTCAATAAACGTGTTGCAAAATGATGATCATTCATACTTGTGAACACACCTATCGCTGTAAACAAAAGTCCAACTCCAATTAGGATAACTGTTAAACGTTTTGCTTTATTAGATACTGAGAATTCCATCTTAACTAATTAAACTGATTATTATTTTTTAACTTTCATTGTTGTATCTGCAACTACCGCTGCTGACATTCCACTTGCATCAAATGTTCCGTAACTAGAGTTCTGGAATTTTCTAACATAGTGAACCAATGTCCAAATTTCTTTTTTATTCAATTGAGAAGCATGTGAACCCATTGCACCTTTTCCGTAATAAATTGAATAGAAAATTTGACCATCTCCTAATGCTACTCTGTCCGTATAATTTGGAACACCAGCATACGCTCCAGAAACAACCATTGGTCCATTTCCATCACCTTTTTCACCGTGACAATGTTGACACATCGCTGTATACAACTCTTTACCACTTTTTAAGATAGCTTCCGAATTATCTTTTGTCAATTTTAATGGATTAACATCTGCAGCTGCAAGTGTGTATTCATCAGACACTGCTAAATCTGCTCCATACAAACCATGTGTTTCTCTAAAAGAAATGTTTGCTTTTCTAAAATATGGTAACATCAATTGAACCAATGAAGAATCTGTTCCATAATAAGGTACAGTTCCTGCAGGTGGAACTAATGCTGACATACGTAACTTCATAGCCATGTTTTCTCTTCCACGAACTTCACCATAATCTACATATACTTCAATTGCAGGAGAACGATACATGTCTGGCATGTATTCTAAACCTGGGCTATCTGCATCAGCTGTACAAGATCCCAACATCAATGTTGAAACTGCCAAAACTGCCAAACTTGCTAGTGCCGTAAATTTAATTTTCATCTGTCTATCTTATTTATTTTGTCAGACGGAGTACCTAATAGGTACTTCATAGCAAACTATTTAATATCTTTTTGATCTAATTCAATTATACCTGTTTCTTTCAGCATTTTCTCCAAATCTTCTTGGTTAAATGCAGTATTTTCAGATAAACGTATTTCCATTACAAACTTATCATCTGTCGTACGTGGATCTGGGTTCTGTGCAGGCATACCAGGAAGTGTTTTATTACGTAATAAATAAGTAATAGCCATTCCGTGTGCAGCACATAAAACAGTAAACTCAAATGTAATTGGAACAAACGCTAACATGTTATCTAAATAACTAAAGTTTGGTTTACCTCCAATATTCATTGGCCAATCTGTAACCATAAAGAAACGCATTCCAATTGTAGCCAACAATAAACCTGTTAAACCATATAAAAATGCCATAATTCCTAAACGTGTATTTTTTACACCAATAATTGGATCAATTCCGTGAATCGGAAAAGGAGAAAATACCTCTGAAATTTTTACACCATTTGCGACTAATTTCTTTGCACCATCTTTTAGTACATCGTCATCGTCATACATTGCATATATTACTTTATCTGTCATGTCGTATTGTATTAGTGTGAATGACTTTCTTCGTTGTGACCATGTGTATCTGGAGCATTTTT
>JAHEIL010000025.1 GCA_024639405.1 Crocinitomicaceae bacterium
CATCCCTGGACGCAAACGAATGTGCTCTTTCCAGTCTAAGGAGCGAATATTATCTTCTGTATATTGATTTTCAGCCATTTAATCTTAGTTATTGCACAACTAACAAATATAAGCAGTCTACTCCTACAAAATCGATAAAGTTATAAGTACTTTTAAACGGTTGAATGTTAGTTATTTTAACTCGAATGAACCCGCTAATTCTTTTTAAAAATCAAGCTTTACAAAGAAATGAAATACGTTTTGCCATCTTCCACAACTTCTGATTTTTCAAAAATAGCTTTTGCTTCTTCTTCATGAGCAAATCCATCTAAATACCGCGCACTAAGATGCCCTAATAATAACTTACCAACCGAAGCTTGTTTAGCAATCTTAGCAGCTTGTTTAGCCGTTGAATGGAATGTAGTTTTAGCGCGCTCTAAATCCTTTTCGATAAAAGTCGCTTCGTGGTATAAAACCGATGCATTTTGAATAGCAGGAACAATTGTTTCCCAATATGCTGTATCCGAACAATATGCATAAGAATAAGAGGGTTTTGGCGGCAATGTAAAATCTTCAAAATCAATTTCTTCCCCATTTTCATCCAAGCAATTTTCTCCTTTTTTCAACAAAGGTAAATAGGCTAATTTTAACCCTGCTTCCGCCACTGCTTCCGCAATTATTTTCCGTTCCTTTTCTTTTTCTTTGATTAAAAATCCATTGGTTGGAATTCGATGCTTTAAGGGGAACGCATGAATTTCAATTAATTTATCTTCAAAAAGCAGGCGATTTTCTTTTCCATTTAATGAAACAAAGTGAATGTCAAAATTCAATTTTGAAGCCCCGACTTCTAGTTGTAGACGCACGATTTGCTCGAGTTGTTCAGGCCCATAAATCGTTAATCCCTTGTCTCTTCCCAATAAATGCATGGTACTCAGCAAGCCTACAAGACCAAAAAAATGATCGCCGTGTAAATGAGAAATTAAAATGTGATTTATCCGTTGAATTTTAACACCTGCATTGCGCAATTGCATCTGAGTACCTTCCCCACAATCAATCAATATGTGACGATCATTGCAAACAACGTATTGAGCAGTTGGATTTCTTCTTGCAGTAGGCAACGCAGCCCCACTCCCTAAAATTGTTACTGTGAAACTCACTTAGCGATTGCTTCGTTGGCTTGTTGTTGATTTTTTGTAACGGTTAACACTTTATCTAATTGTGCCATTTGAATCAATTTCTCCACATTCTCTTGCAAACCACACAAAACAAACTTTCCACTAGCCTCTTTACAGATTCGATTTCCCAACAAAATTGCACTCAAACCTGAAGAATCACAATAGCGAGTAGCATCCAAATCTAATACAATTTGATTTACACCGTTTTTTTGCAATTGAAGCAACATGTCTTTCAATTCTTGGGAGATCAAAGCGTTAAATTTCTCAACGCCAGACTCAATTATTGCAACATTTTCAGTTTGATTCAATGTAAAATTCATAGTGTAAATTTAAACTTAATTATGTTTAACGTTCAATCTTAGCCGCTAACAAATAAATCACAGCCATTCTAACAGCAACCCCATTTTCAACTTGGTCTAAAATTAACGATTGCTTCGAATCAGCCACATCACTTGTGATTTCAACACCACGATTTATTGGCCCTGGATGCATAACACAAATTTCTTTAGGTAAACTGTCCAATATCTCTTTGTTTAAGCCATATTGCATGGTATATTCTCGCAATGATGGGAAGTATTTAATATCTTGTCGCTCCAATTGGATACGCAACATGTTAGCCACATCACACCACTCCAAAGCCGCTCGTAAATTATACTCTACTTTTACACCCAATTCGTGAATGTATTTTGGAATCAAGGTAGTAGGTCCACAAACCATCACTTCAGCACCTAACTTTTGCAAGCAATATATATTTGACAAAGCCACACGAGAATGCAAGATATCACCAACAATCACCACCTTTTTACCTTCAACACTTCCCAAACGCTCGCGAATTGAAAAAGCATCCAATAAAGCTTGCGTAGGATGCTCATGTGTTCCATCTCCAGCATTTACAACCTTCGCTCCAATGCGTTCGGATAAAAATTTAGCTGCACCAGGATTCGGGTGACGCATCACTACCATATCTACTTTCATTGAAAGTATATTGTTTACTGTATCAATTAAGGTCTCGCCTTTTTTCACAGAACTACTAGCTGCAGAAAAATTCACCACATCTGCTGACAAACGTTTTTCAGCCAATTCAAACGACAATCGCGTTCGTGTTGAATTTTCAAAAAACAAATTAGCAATTGTAATATCTCTTAATGAAGGAACTTTTTTGATTGGTCGATTGATCACCTCTTTAAAACTATCAGCTGTTTTAAAAATCAATTCAATATCTTGACGTGTTAAGTCCTTAATTCCAGTTAAATGTTCAACACTTAAATTATTCATGCGTTTTCAGGTGTATACAATACGACTTTATCTTCTCCTTCTATTTCTTTCCATTCCACCGAAACACGTTCGGAATTTAGCGTGTCAATTGTTTTTCCAACATAATCTGCCTGAATAGGCAAATCACGCGTGAATCGACGATCTATTAATGTTAGCAATTCCACTTTATTCGGTCGGCCAAACGCCAACAAAGCATCTAAACCAGAACGAATTGTTCGACCTGTATACAAAACATCGTCAATTAATACGACATTTTTGCCTTCAATTACAAAATCGATGTTTGTAACACTTGGAATTAATGGGCGCTCTCTTCTTCTAAAATCATCGCGGTAAAAGGTAATATCCAAGTTACCACACACCACTTCCTTTCCCAAAATTGCTTCTAATTGCATTTTTAATCGCGCTAAAACATGAATGCCACGCGGCTGCAAACCAATTAAAACAGTGTTAGAAAAATCGTTGTGTGATTCAATAAGTTGATAGGAAAGTCGATTGAGCGTTAATTCAACATGTCGAGAATTTAAAATGACTTGCTTTTCCATTGCAACAAAGATAATTTCTTTTCAAAATATTCTACTAAAATAGTTGATTTTTTTTCGATCTATTTAATAATGGACACTACTAAGTAGATTCACTTAGCACAAGCTTCGTAGTAAAACTGAAATAGAAATTGAAGTTAAAATAAATGGATAAAAAAGAATTGTCCCCCACTATCTTTGATGTGATAATTCATAGAGTGGTTTCATTTTTTCAGTTTAGACAAAGAGAAAAAGCGGTAACTTTTTCCCAAATCTAGAATAGTGGTTTCATTTTGGGACAATTCAAGTGTTCCTTAATTTTTAAATTCTTTATTTTCAATACTTTAACTTTATTAAGTCCTGAAAAAAAGAAATAATTTAGAGTGGTTTCTTAAAAATCAAGTATAAATTTATCTTATTTACAAGGCGTAAAATTAAATTTCTTTTTTCAATTAAATCAATTTTTTTTGAATTATTTTTATTAATAATTTATATTTAATTGATTTTCAATTTGTTAAATATCTATTGATTTAATTTGTTATAATTTTAACAAAAAACAGTCAGATTCCAAAAAACAAACAGTATTCCCGTTTTGGGATAAATTAACAAACTATAAGAAGTCAACAAAAAAGTGATCGAACTAATGAAATTTGAACGCAAAAAAAGCACCAATAAATGGTGCTTCATATGTTTACAAAAGAAATGTTTATGACAAGAGACTATTATTTGGAAAAAAAAGTATCCTCAATTCCTTTATTGACAATATAATCTGATAAATTTATCACAATCGTACCTTTTTTCTTTTCTTTGGTTTTTTCCTTTTTGGAATTATTAATATCAGCAGCAACGCTTTTTGGGATTTTAAATTTTTTGACGTCAATTTCAAAGGTCATTTTAGAAGGTAGCCCAAATTTCAATTGATCAGCATATTCATAATACGTTAATATCGTTCCATTACTTTTCGTGGTTATTTGTGATTTCAACACTACGTTATTTTCTTCATCCATCCATAATTTTGCCAAGACCATTTCATTAGTTGCCTCATCTGGAATCACATTCACTTCATGCGCTTTTACGCCATTAATCAATTCAAAACCACCATAAACAGCCATGTATTTAGAAGGCTGCGCTAGAAATTCATACAATTCTGAAAATCCTTGTTTGGGCAACAAAACAATACCTTTTGAAACAATTTTAAATTTATTTTTCTGCTTGAAATAAATCATTGCTTTTGAAGGCAATATCTTGATCATTGGAATGGATGCTTTTACCTCAACTTGTACTTTATAATCTTTCACAGAAGCGTATTTGGCATTGATTTTCGTTATGGCGGTCATTGCATTTTGACCGAACATTGAAAATGAAACGAATACCAAAAAGGTAAAAAGAAATGAATTTCTCATGATAAAATGTCTTTTTTAGAAAATTTAATGCGCGCTACAACAACAAATACAACATTGTGCAATACTAAAATAATAATGGATTGAAGTATGTCTTTTAAGGGAACAGGATTTTCAAAAAAGCTTCTCCAAGCTGCCATGTGCGTTGTAAATAAATAAGGTTTAATTGTATCAAAAACTGTCACATCTAAGCTTCCAATGATGGTAAATAATATGATTACAGCCATTGTAGCGACAATTGGTCCGATTGAATTTTCAGTAAAGGCCGACAAACATATCGAAAGTGAAGAAACCGTCAATAAAGATAAAAAAGCAACGCAGAAGCCTAAACCAAAACGCCAAAGAATGTCTGCATCTTTCAAAATCACTAATCCATCGCTATTCAAGACAATTAAATCTCCAGTTCCAAAAATAAATCGAGAAACAAAAAGCGCTAAAAATCCAAGCCAAACCACAATTAAAAAAGTATAAATTGCGCCTGCGAAAAATTTAGACATCACCACTTGATTTCGAGAGATTGGTTTAGTAGCTAACATGCGTATTGTTCCCATTGCTGCTTCTCCTGAAATCAAATCACCCGTTACCAATGCAACTAATAAAGGTACGTGTACAATCAACATTTGTAAAATAATAAAGGCTATTAAATTACCATTCAACACATGTCCATTGAAAGAAATGGAGTTTTCAAATGTTGCAGTCACAAATGAAATGATTGATTTACCATCGAGTTTCATGGCGAAAATAATGATCAACACCAAGAGAGTCAACGCACCGAAACCTAGATAACTTCTTGGTTTTGCTAGTATCTTTATTAATTCGTTGTACGTATTTTTCAACAACATTATGCTTGAATTATTTTAATAAAGTAATCTTCTAATTTTCTTTTTGGCTCCAAGGAAAAAACAGCCACATCATGCTGTACTAAAAATTTATTAAATGCTGCTATCTCATTTTTCTTCATCAAGACTTCGATCTCAGTTGAACTAAATGCTTCTGCGTTTTTAGCTGTTTCTAATTGGGCGATACAACGCATCGCTTTTTCGCTGTCATCTACAACTACTTTTACAACAATTTCCTCCGCCTGCAACAAATCTTGAACACTTCCTTCAACAATCGATTTCCCTTGATTGATAATTACCATTCTATTGGCAATCAATTCAATTTCAGAAAGCTGATGGGAAGAGAGTAAGATTGTTTTATTTTGTTCGTTCTTCAAGCGTAAAATCAAGTTTCTCACCTCAATAATTCCTTGTGGATCCAAACCAGTCGTTGGTTCGTCCAAAATAATCAATTCAGGCTTATGCAACAATGTTTGTGCAATCCCTAATCGCTGTTTCATTCCGTGTGAAAATCCTCCAACTTTATGTCGCCCTCTATTAGCTAAACCAACAAATTCGAGCATTTCCTGAATTTCAATTTTTGAAACTTCAGCACCAGAAACACGTGCAAATATTTCTAAATTCTTTTCAGCGGATAAGTACTTATAAAAATCTGGTTTTTCAATGATGCTTCCAATGTTGCGTAAAATATCTTTTCGATGCGTTTGTAAAGATTTTCCAAATAATTCTATCGAACCTTTATCAGGTGTTATGAGCGACATCATGCAGCGAATCGTTGTGCTTTTACCAGCTCCGTTTGGACCCAAAAAACCAAATACGTCGCCTCGTTGAACAGTGAAAGAAACATCTTTAACCGCTTCAAAACTCCCGAAGCTTTTCGCTAAATGCTGAACATCAATTATTGTTTCATTTTGCATATACTTGTAACAACTTAAATTGAAAAAAGTTTAAAGATTTAGGCATAAAAAAAGCGCCTCAATAAATCAAGACGCCTCTTTGGTTTAGTGTAAATACCCAGAAAAGAAATAATTTCTGAATGGAATATCTTTTGTCTGATTAATGATTGGTGGTTTCCTGTAAAGGTTTTTTATAGAAGATTGATTATTTAGTTATAATCTTTGGCAAAGATAGCAAAAAAAATAAATCACCCCAAAAAAATGTAAAAAAGTTTCATAAAGCTTACCCAATTAGACACAAAAGCTTAAATTTGCACCTAAACCCTTTTACATGATAAACAGAACTATCTTTTTTGTTTCCATTTTATTATCCCTGAGTGGATTCGCTCAAAACAATACTTTTTTCAGAAAATACAACCTTCCAGGAATGCAAGGTGCGTTGCAAATTGTCCCTACAAGCGATGGTGGATTTGCCGCAACTGGTCAACACGAAAGCAGCTCTGTTGGAAGTGGGCATGGTGAATGTGATATTTACGTTTACCGATTAGACGTATGTGGAAATATTTTGTGGTTTAAGTTATTCGGGACAAACGTACAAGAAGGAGGTAAAAGCATTACACAAACTGCAGATGGTGGTTTCATTGTTTCAGGATTAGCAGGCGGTCAAGGATTTAATTTAAAAATTGATCAAAATGGAACACTTCAATGGTATAAGCGTTACAACGTTTCTTGGATGATGTATGCTGAAGAAACACCAACCGGAGACATTGTTTGCTTGGGACAAAGTAGTAATGTGCTTTATTTAATGAAAACAACAAGTACAGGAAATTTAATTTGGAGTAAACAGTTAAATGGAATGGGAGATCAAGGTTTGTATTTAAAAAACCTATCCAATGGCGATATTATTTTGACTAGCTCAAAAGCAAGTTTTGGAACGGATGTCGTGGTAGGCAGGTTTTCAAGTACTGGAAATCCTATTTGGATAAAAAAATACGGCGGAACGGGCTATTCTGATACTGACCACACTGCATGGTCAAACAAAGCTGTAATTGATGAAACTACAGGAACAATGTATGTAACCGCACCAACACTTTTAGGAGGTTTAGCAGGTGAAAATATTTTAGTTGCTAAAATTGATATAACAAATGGAAATGTAATTTGGGGAAAAGCATTTGGTGGAGCAGGTCGAGATCAATCGAGAGACATTGTTAAATATCCAGGTGGTTTCGCTATTTTAGGTCAAACCAATTCATTTCCTTCTTCTACAAATACGGCAACTGGAATTACACAAGCGCTAAGTGATTTAGACATCTTATTAGTTTCTTTTGACGCAAACGGCACCATCCAGTGGTCGCGAAGTTATGGTGGAAATGAGCGAGATAAAGGTGTTGGTTTGCGCTTCAACAATGACAATGGATTTAACATTTCTGCATTTACAAGTTCAAGCTTTTTTGGGAACACGGATGGCAGCATGGATCCTTTGTTTATAAAAACAGACAGTATTGGAAAAGTTTCGTGTCAGATGTCTAGCCCTACTATAACATCCACTAATTTGACATTAACAGCTGTAAATATTGGTTCTGCCACAACTTTTAATGCTAGCTTTTCTAGCCCAACAATTGGTACTTTAAACTACACACCCAATGATAGTTACTTATGCCAAGCTTGTACAACAGTTCCTGTGTTCACACCAAGTGATACAACTGTATGTGTTGGAGACACTGTCTTTTTTAACAATACAACGAGTATAGGTTTAACATGTTTTCAAGAATGGGAGATAAATGGTGACTTTTTTAGTGGATCGGTCAATCCGTTTTACACTTGGACAACTCCAGGAGACAAACATGTATACCTGTATTCAACTTGTGGAGCGTCATCGGATACTTTTGATATCGTAATTCACGTTTACCAACCTGAAATAACTGCTCCACCAGCAGTTTGTATTGATAACGCTCCCATTCAATTAACAACTAATATTACAGGTGGAATTTGGGCAGGACCAAGTATCACCAATACAACGACTGGCATGTTTAATCCTTCTATTAGTTCAGGTATTCATCCAATTTCTTATACAATTCCACAACTTTGTACCGTTTATGACACGATCATGGTGAATGTTTTACCGCCAGTTGATGCAGGACCAAATGTTACCCGATGCGGAACTTATGATTCTTTGATTGGCACTCCTGCACAAGCTGGAATTTCATACAGCTGGAACACCAACTTAAATTTGAACAATCAATTGATTGCGCAACCTCAATTAACAGTCACAAATAACAACAATACCAACTTGTTGTCTGCACTTTATATTCTAACAGCGACAAATACAACGACGCTTTGCGATGATAAAGACACGATACAGATTTTCATCAATCCAATTCCATTGGTAAATGCTGGTCAAAATTTTGCATTTTGCCAATTCGACCCAATTAACTTGTCGGCTTCAGGAGCAGTGACCTACAATTGGTCGAATGCCATACCAGACGGACAGAATTTCTATCAAACGATTGACACAGTCAATTATAGCGTACTCGGGACTAATCAATATGGCTGTGTTGACACCGACACAATTCAAGTGACCATGCATTATTTACCGTCAATTTTTGCTGGAAACGACACTATTCTTTGTTTCAATTCACCTTACTTATTAGATGGTGCTGGTGGCGTTAGTTATGTTTGGAACAATGGCGTTCAAAATTTAGCTACTTTCTTGCCGCCACTTGGAAACTCTTCCTATATCGTTACAGGAACCGATATTTATGGTTGCGTAAACAAAGACACAGTCGTTTTAACAGTATTCAACAACCCTACTCCATCGTTTACATTTACTGTTGATTGCTACGCTCATTTGGTTTACTTTACGAATACTACACCTAGTAGCAGTAGTTTGAATCCAACCGCCAACATAAGTTACAGTTGGGATTTTGGAGATGCTTCCCCACTAGAAACAACGATGAACCCAAATCATTTATACCCAAATGCTGCTGGATATTCAATTGAATTAACAGCAACTTCATCTGAAGGAAATTGTTCACAAGCAATTACACAAACAATACCTGTACCTACAATTCCAACAGTAGATTTTCAAACGTTGTTATCGTGTGATTTAAAAGCAACATTTACAGGAAGTATTAATCCTTCTTCCACCCCTATTATCGTAAATAATTGGAGTTTTGGCGATTCAATCCACGCTCTGAATGTTAGCAATAGTATTGCTCACACATTTGGTTCACCCGGAATTTTCAATGTGGAATACGAAGTGACAACCGATGAAAACTGTGTGTACAAAATCACGTTGCCGATTACATTAATTGCAAATGAATTGCTAGACGATCAAATTATACCAAATATTATTACTGCAAATGGAGACGGTATCAACGATACATGGAATTTAGACCAACAAATTGATATTTGCTTAGAATATGAAGTAATCGTTTTAAACCGCTGGGGAGAACTTGTATATAAAACCTCTCAATTTGGCGACAATTTTAGTGGTTTAAACATCAATGGAGAAGCTTTAACGGAAGGAGTTTATTTTTATGTTATTGAAGCTGATTCTCAAAAAAGAGTTGGAAATATTACCGTATCTAGAAATTAAAAATTATGAAAAGAATTAGTTTTATCTGTTTGTTATTGAGCTTGAATTTCAGCTTTGGACAAAAAACGAATTACACAATTTCTGCAGAAGCAAATGCATTGATGTGCCCATTTTTATCGCCCAAATTGATGACAGCATTGGAGAAAAAAGGAGCAAGAGACATGTTTAAAACTACAGACTTAAAATTAACGTTTTATTGTTTGTCGAATGAAAAAATTAGCACAGAGAAGATTTTAGAATTGGTAGAAAACATTGGCTACGATCCAAAACAATTTAAAATCGAGACCAAAGAAGAAAACTAAGTTCGTTTGACTACACGTTATTTTTTTGTAATCTTGCAATAAAAATAATCAAATGACAATTCCTTCAGTATTTTCAGAAGAAACGAGTTCCACAATTGTCGCTCGAATAAATCAATTAAACCCAACATCAGCTGCTTTGTGGGGAAAAATGGATGTTGCTCAAATGTTGGCACATTGCAACGTGACATATGAAATGTTGTATGAAGACAAGCATAAAAGACCAAATTTTGTTGTTCGTTTTATCTTGAAATTATTGGTTAAACCTTTAGTAACAGGTGAAAAAAGTTACAAGAAAAACACCCACACTGCTCCTGCATTTCTCATTGCTGACAAAAAACAATTTGAAGCAGAAAAAACACGCTTGATTGCATACATCCAACGGACGCAACAATTAGGAGCTGAACATTTTGAAGGATTGGCATCACTTTCGTTTGGAAAGTTAACCAGCAACGAGTGGAATAATTTATTTTACAAACACCTTGATCATCACTTCTCTCAATTCGGAGTTTAATCTATGGAATTTATACACCTTGAAAACGGAGTAATCACTGCTCGAATCGCACTTTTAGGTGCTGAATTAATCGAACTTTCAACCGTAACAGGCGACACTGTTTTGTGGAAAAAAGACGATGTCATTTGGAACCGAACTGCTCCAAATTTGTTTCCAATCGTTGGACGCTTGCTGAACGATTCTTATACCTGGAAAGGCGAAACATACACTATGCGACAACATGGGTTTGCCCGTGATCAAAAATTTGAAATTACTCAGCAAACTGCAACTTCTGTCAACTTGCTATTTAAATCAAACCAATCTACACGTTTGCAATTTCCATTTGAATTTGAATTTGAAATCACCTACACGCTTGAAGGAAATCAAATCCAGCTTACTCATTGCACCCGTAATTTGACCGCTGAAAAAATGCCTTATTCCGTTGGTGGTCACCCAGGATTTGCCCTAGAAGATCCTTTAGACCAGTACGAATTACATTTCTCCAATGCGTTTCAGGCGGAGCGTTGTTTAATTGAAGGGAATTATTATTCTGGCGCAACGAAAACGATGAACATAGAACCTGTTTTACCACTTGATTTCAGTCTTTTTGCCTCAGATGCATTGGTTTTCAAACAACCACCTTTTCAATCTGTCACACTTGCACATGCAACTAAAGGAAAAATAGTTTCAGTTCACTTTGATTCGTTGGATGCCATTGGTTTTTGGACCAAAGAAAATGCGCCGTTCTTTTGCATAGAACCTTGGTGGGGCTGGGCAGATTCGCTCAATCACTCAGGAAACCTTGCAGAAAAAGACGGCATGCATTGGTTGGATGCTGGAAGCGAGGAGAAATTAGTTTATTGGGTGGAAGTTTTTTGAAAGATTAATAAATTATTCAACCATTCATCAAAACTGATCCAACATTCTTACACTTCTACTAACAATTCTTCGCTTGTTTACTTTTAAACGATACGATAAAACAATCTCGTGTGAACCTGTTGAATATTGGTTCAATTCAGAAGTGGTATAATCGTAACTGTATCCAACGACAAAATTTCTGTTTTTGTAACCTGCTAAGATGGAAACTGCATCCAGGTAACGATACGCTAAACCAGCGTAAAAAATTCCTTTGTACAACAAACGTGAACCTAAATCGAATTGCATTGGTGTATTGAATGTTGTTCTGAAAATCCCATATGACTCTAACTCTACTCCTCTGGATAATTCTGCTAAATAAGAAGCACTAAAATTCACTTGACGTACCAATCGATTGTCTGAACCAGTTGTGAATTCGTTCCATGTATTCATGCGTTTTTCAATTAACTGATTCGCTGAAATACCAATTTTCAAACGGTCGTCAAGCACATATGCTAATCCAACGTTTACATCTGGATTGACTTGATTCTGTTGTGAATACAAACTTTGGTCGGTATGCACCGCTGCTACAATGTTTGAACCATCATACGCATATTGATTGATTACACCAGCTAATCCAGTTGCTAAATAAGATCGGTCATTTAACACAATTCGATAACTGAAATTCAACGCAACACCTCGTTGACTGATTGCGCCACCCATGTCATCTGAAAATAACATGCCGCCTATTCCAATGTTTTGGTTTTCTAAAAACGTATGTCCACCTGCAGTGATTGTTTGAGGACCATTGAATCCTAACCACTGGTTGCGATACGTTATTTGTACAGGTGAAAAACGTTCACTTCCTGTAAATGCAGGGTTGATGACGTAATCATTGAAAAAATAATTAGTAAAGATGGGTAATTGCTGTGCATTTACACAAGCAATAAATCCAACGAATAA
>JAHEIL010000050.1 GCA_024639405.1 Crocinitomicaceae bacterium
TTGATGTTGTCATTGCAACATTACTTGGGTTGTACCATTGACCACCTAAATCAGCATTTCCTTCTAAACCAGCTAATAAGTTGAAAGGTTGGTTTCTACAAACAGTAACCGTACCGTCAGATCCTGCAGATGATGGAGGGAAGATTTTCACTTGTCCAATGATTGAATCGTATGCACAACCATCTGTTAAACGGTATTGGAAGTTAAATGTTTGGAACGCTAAACCTGCTGATTGGAACGTGCTTCCAGTTAATCCTGTTGCAGCTGATGCCAATTGCGCTGTCCAAACTCCATTTGCTTGGTTTCCTGTGATTGATGTAAATAAATCAACTGAATCTCCAGCACAAACATTTACTACTGGATTAGCTGAACCTGCTTCTAAATCAATTGATGTCAATTTAATCGCATACGCTCCAAAAGGTCCACTTCCGTCAAACATCATGTAGTAAGTTGTACCCGGTGTCAATCCACAAATTGTGTAGTTTGGTGCAACACTGCTACTTCCAATTGCATTGTCATTTGCTGAATTCAATGTGAAATTCGCAAAGTCTGAACATCCACCTACATTTTCATACACTGCAACTTGTCCGTTGTACGTATTCCATGCATTGTTTGAACTTGTACAATTGATGCGCATTCTACCTGAAGTTGGTGCAACAAATTTGAACCAAGTTGTTCCATTCAATGTACTTGCAATCCAACCATTCGTTGTTTGAGCTCCTGTTGCTGTTGGTGCAATGTTGATCTCATTTGGTTGAACTGTTGCTCCTGTGTTATTAAATACATACGATGGTCCGTTTACTGTTAACATTTCTGCTCCACAAACTGAATCGTTTGACAATGGCATTGTTACACTGAATGGCCCGATGAATTGTGATGTATCAGATCCACAAACTGCTTGAACATATACTTGGTAAACTCCACCTCCTAATAAGTTAGCGTCTACAATTGTATCTGCGAAGTTTGTACCTGATGCAGCTACCTCAGTTGAATTTACTGAATACAATGGGAATCCTGAGAATCCATATTGTAAGTTAAATCCTGTTGCTGGGTATGCTACTCCACTTGCAGACCATGACCATGATGCTCCGATTGAATCAACATCACTTGTCATAACTCCAGCAGTTGGATTTGAACAGTATGGTAATGTTAAGAATGTTCCAAACAATGCTGTCTCACTTTGTAATGTTGGTGAACAATCTGAATAGATGTAAACATCATATTGCGTTAATTGTGTCAAACCTGATAATGAAGCATTCGCTGTTGTACTTGTGATTGTTGTTCCTGTTGAATCAGGATCAAATCCTGCTGGCCCATAAATAATAGTCCAGTTTGTTTCGTTTGCCAAACCTGCTGTCCATGAGAATGATGCATCCTCTGGCGCCAATGTTGAAACAACAAAGTTGTTTGGTTTTGGACAGTTTGAATAGTAGAAGTGTACACAAGAATTGTTTGTCAAGTACGTAGCATTGTTCATAGAAACATTGATGTTTTGGTTAGTTCCACGCGCACCAATCTCTGCATCCAATCCATTGTTGTATGAAACATTATCGTGCCATACATCTTGATACACATAATAAATCTCTTGTGTTGCTTCGTCTAAAATTACTTCAAACGTTGTTCCGTCTGTTCCTAATGTAGAATAGTAATGCGCAACATCTTTCCACTCAACAATAAATTGTCTATTTGGAGCTGTTCCAATTACTTTGTAGAAAACACCACCTGTTGTGTAAGGCGTGTTCAAATCTTGAACGTATGGATATAAACCTTTTCCAGCAACCATTGTATAACCAACAGCTCCAGATAAAGTTCCTAGTACAATACCACCATTGTTTCCAACAGTAATGTCATTAATTAATGAACCTTGGTATAAAAATGGGAATGGTAAAGAAACACCTGCTTCTGAGTCATCTGTTGTATTTAAGTTCGTTCCAGTTGCAGAGATGTCAATAAAGTTAGATGTTGGACATTCGTTATCCCAAATCATGTATTGACCTTGACCGTATGTATTGAAGTTAATTACTCCAGCCCAGTAAGAAGAATCACCAGCTGAACAAATTCCACGAACATAAGCCGTGTAGAATGAATTTGGAGTTAAACCTGTGATTTGGTATGCACTTGTTGTTGAAACTAAAGCGTATTGTGCGTTTGCAGAGTTAATTGCCTGCCCTGTTGGAACCCACTGAACTTGCCATTGTGTTTCTGATCCTCCTGCTGTCCAATCAATATCTGCTGTTGTTGTAGTTGCAGTTACTAATCCTAAAGCTGTTGGTTGTGGACAAGTTGGAACAGGTGCAATGTTTACATAGTAATCTTCTGTTTCTCCGTAAGAATACGTTCCACATGGATTAATGCTTGAAGGAACACTATTGTAAGAAGTTACAATACGCATTCTCGTTAAACCTGTCATTGCTGTTGCGGGAATCGTAAAAGAACCAGTTTCAATATGTGAACCTGGAGAAGTTGCTGAAGTATAAACGTTTTCACCAGCATCTGTAAACAACCCATTGTGGTTGTAATCTATCCAGATTTTTTGAGCATTTGTTAATTCATAATCACAGTTTCCAATCATTAATGAGAATGGGTAAGCAGCAGATGCTGCTAAAACTGGAGGTGTAACAGTTGTTGTAAAGTTAGAGTACAAACTAGTAACTGAACCTGGCCCAGGAGCAGCAACACCACAAGTAGATGTATTATTCATAGTTCCAATGGTAACATTATGAATTTCTGAATAGTTCGTGTATAATGCATTACTTGTACAGTAACAATTGATAAATGAGTTAGTTGTAACTAAAACTGGAGTTGAAGTAGAAGAAGCTCCACTTGCTGTACATGTTACGATACACTTATAGTATGTGTCAGCAGTTTGAGAAGTTGATAAACTTGAACTGGTTGCACCTGTAATGTTTGTATACGTTGTTCCGTTAGGAGATGATTGCCATTGGTATGTTAAACCAGCAGCTAAAGTAGCTCCTGTTAATGAAACACCAAAATTAACTGATGGACAAACTGCAGCTGGAGTTGCTGAAGCAGCACCTGCTGTTGGGGTGCCATTACATCCTGTAGAACCTACAACGGTGAAATTGTAATCTTCAACTTCACCATATGAAAGCGTTGTAGCACAATAATCCGTTGTAACAGGAGTAGTTGCATAACGACACATCACACGCATACGTGTAGTTCCTGGAGTAGCAGAAAAAGGAACCGTAATTGATCCTGTATTTGCAGCAGTACTTGAAGCAAAACTAATTACATCTTCACCAGCATCTGCAAAATCATTGTCTGCATTCCAGTCAATCCATACACGAAAACCTTGCCCCCAAGACGAACCTGACTGCATGTTTAAAGTAATAGTTTGACCTTGAATTTGGGAACATGACATCGCACTGTAGTAAATGTAATTGTTCGCATTTCCATTACACCCTGTGTTGTTGTTTGTGATGTTAGTTGCACCACCGGTTGTACTGAAATTGTTAATTAAATCAGCAGATGAACACGCAGACGAATACGTCGGTGTACAATACTGACTGTACCCATTTGCAACTGCAAATAAGGCTGGAAGAAGCAAGGCTAACACCTTTCTCCACAGCATTAAATTGTAATCTTTTTTCATAGAAATTAGTTTTTGTTTACGTTTATTAATTTGCTAATATAAAAATAAAGACGTAAATAAATACAAAAAGTTGGATTTAAATAAAATTTTAACAATCAATAAAATAAAAAACTGAATGAAAACAAAAAAAGGAGACCCGAAGATCTCCTTTTCTTAAAAAGTGTTATTCAATTATTGTAAAACAACACGGAAAACTTTTTCTGAATTTTCATTGAAAACTCGGATCATGTAAATTCCTGTTTCTTTACCTTGTAAATTGATTTCAGTTTTTGCAGCTCCTTTGATTGCGTTGTTTGCATTTGCAATAACACGACCTTGAGCATCTGTGATTGTATAGTTGTAAACAACTGAAGAACCTTCATTTGAAATGTAAACAATTCCATTTGTTGGATTTGGATACAATGACAAATTAGTCATTTCAGATTCATCTAATCCTAACCAGTTACATGTTGCTAATACGTCAACCAATACAGTAGCTGAATCATCTGGACAAACATTGTTTCCTGTGATGTAAACATAGTTGTATTGTCCTGGGATGTTGCTAGAGAAAATACTCGGTGTTGGCATTGCAACATTACTTGGGTTGTACCATTGTCCACCCATGTCAGCATTTCCATCTAAACCTGATAATAAATTAAAAGGTTGATTTCTACAAACTGTTTTTGTTCCGTCTTCACCTGCAGAAGATGGAGGGAAGATTTTCACTTGTCCAATGATTGAATCGTATGCACAACCATCTGTTAAACGGTATTGGAAGTTAAATGTTTGGAACGCTAAACCTGCTGATTGGAACGTGCTACCAGTTAATCCTGTTGCAGCTGATGCCAATTGTGCTGTCCAAACCCCATTTGCTTGGTTTCCTGTGATTGATGTAAATAAATCAACTGAATCTCCAGCACATACATTCACTACTGGATTAGCTGACCCTGCTTCTAAATCAATTGATGTCAATTTCATCGCATACGTTCCTGCTGTTCCACTATGATCAAACATAATGTAGTAAGTTGTACCCGGTGTCAATCCACAAATTGTGTAGTTTGGTGCAACACTACTACTACCAATTGCGTTGTCGTTTGCTGAATTCAAAGTAAAATTCGCAAAATCTGAACATCCACCTACATTTTCATACACGGCAACTTGTCCGTTGAACGAATTCCATGCATTGTTTGAACTTGTACAATTGATACGCATTTTACCTGAAGTTGGTGCAACAAATTTGAACCATGTTGTTCCATTCAATGTACTTGCAATCCAGCCATTCGTTGTTTGAGCGCCTGTTGCTGTTGGTGCAATGTTGATCTCATTTGGTTGAACTGTTGCTCCTGTGTTATTGAATACATACGATGGTCCGTTTACAGTTAATAGTTCTGCGCCACAAACTGAATCGTTAGATAACGGCATAGTTACACTGAATGGTCCGATAAATTGTGATGTATCTGATCCACAAACTGCTTGAACATATACTTGGTAAACTCCTCCACCTAATAAATTAGCATTAACAATCGTATCTGCGAAGTTTGTTCCATTTGCTACTACTTCTATTGAATTAGAAGAATACAATTGGAATCCTGAGAATCCATATTGTAAGTTAAATCCTGTTGCTGGGTATAATAATGTGTCGCTTGCTGTCCATGACCAAGATGCGTTGATAGAATCAACATCACTTGACATAACTCCAGCTGATGGGTTTGAACAGAATGGCAATGTTAAGAATGTTCCTAATAATGCTGTCTCACTTTGTAACGTTGGTGAACAATCTGAATAGATGTAAACATCGTATTGCGTCAATTGTGTCAACCCTGATAACGAAGCATTTGCAACTGAACTAGTGATTGTTCCAATTACTTGATTTGTTGAATCAGGATTAAACCCTGATAAACCATAAACGATTGTCCAATTTGTTTCATTTGCTAAACCTGCTGTCCATGAGAATGATGCATCCTCTGGTGCCAATGTTGAAACTACAAAGTTGGTAGGTTTTGGACAGTTTGAGTAGTAGAAGTGTACACATGAATTGTTTGTCAAGTATGAAGCATTGTTCATTGATACATTGATGTTTTGGTTGTTTCCACGAACACCAATCTCTGCATCTAAGCCATTGTTGTACAATACATTGTCATGCCACACATCTTGGTAAACATAATAAATCTCTTGTGTAGCTTCGTCTAAAATAACTTCAAATGTTGTTCCATCAGTACCTAAAGATGAAATATAATGTGCAACATCTTTCCACTCAACAATAAATTGTCTGTTTGGAGCTGTTCCGATTACTTTGTAGAATACACCACCTGTTGTATAAGGTGTGTTCATATCTTGAACGTAAGGATACAAGCCATTTCCTGCAACCATTGTGTAACCAACTGCGCCCGCTAATGTGCCTAAAACAATACCACCATTGTTTCCAACAGTAATGTCATTAATTAATGAACCTTGGTATAAGAAAGGGAATGGTAAAGTTACACCTGCCTCAGAATCATCTGTTGTGTTTAAGTTCGTTCCTGTAGCAGAAATATCAATAAAATTAGATACTGGACATTCGTTATCCCAAATCATGTATTGACCTTGACCGTATGTGTTGAAGTTTATAATTCCAGCCCAGTAAGAAGTATCACCTGCTGAACAAATTCCACGAACATAAGCCGTGTAAAATGAGTTTGGTGTTAAACCTGTAATTTGGTAAGCACTTGTTGAAGAAACTAGTGCGTATTGTGCGTTTGCAGAGTTAATTGCTTGTCCTGTTGGAACCCATTGAACTTGCCATTGTGTTTCTGATCCACCTGCTGTCCAATCAATATCAGCTGTTGTAGTAGTTGATGTCGTTAAACTCAAAGCTGTTGGTTGTGGACAAGTAGGGACCGGTGCAATGTTTACGAAATAGTCCTCTGTTTCTCCATATGAATACGTTCCACATGGAAGAACTGCTGTTAATACAGTAGTATACATTGTAACAACACGCATTCTTGTTAAACCAGTCATAGCAGTTACAGGAATCGTAAATGAACCTGCTTCCACATGAGAACCTGTTGAATATGCCGCTGAAGTATAAACGTTCTCTCCTGCATCGGTAAATAAACCATTGTGGTTGTAATCAATCCATATTTTTGTAACATTCGATAAATCTGTACCGCAATTCCCTACTGTAACAGAAAAAGGATAATTAGCTGATGCTGCTAAAACAGGTGGCGCAACTGAGGTTGTATAATTAGAATACATACTTGCAACAGAACCTGGTCCAGGAGCAACTGTAGTACATGTAGATGTATTATTCATCGTGCCTAAAGTAACATTGCTAATTTCATTATAAGTTGTATACAATGCGTTACTAGAACAGTAACAATCAATAAATGAATTCGTCGTAATTAATAAAGGTGTTGATGAAGTTGGTGTACCTGTTCCACAAGTTAACACACATTTGTAATATGTATCTGCTGTTTGAGTTGCTGTATATGATGGGTTTGTAGCACCTGTAATGTTCGTATACGTAGTTCCGTTTGAAGATGATTGCCATTGATAATTCATACCTGAACCATAATCAGCACCATTTAAACTCAAGGTAAATGGAACAGAAGGACAAATAGATGTATTCGTACTTATAGTAGTTCCCGCATTAACAGGATTTGTACATGGAGATCCTGCTTGAATAAATAAGGAATAATCTTCTGTTTCACCTGAACCCATTGACAAACATGCATCTCCTGGGCCATTTTGATTGTTATTCCCTCTCGTTCTAATACGCATTCTAACGGTTTGACCTGATGCGCTCACTGGGGGTGTAATTGAGATTGGGGCTGTAGCTGTTCCTGATGGTATACCTGCAATAGTTGGTGTTAAGGCATAATATTCTGTAGTAGCATTGAAAGTATTGTCATTATTCCAATCAATCCAAGCCGAACCATTTGCAGCACTGTAAGTTCCAGCAGCGCTAAATGTAATTGATAAATTAGCTGGTACATTTGCAACTAGTGGCCAGTTCAAATTATAATATGTATAATAAGGACTAGCTGTTGGATTTGAGGCGGATGTGTTATTGACATTAGTTCCAAATGTCACCTGATTGATTAATGTACCCGTTCCTCCAGAATTAACTGCTGCACAATACTGTGCGATAGACGTAAAAGGAATCATGAAAGTGAACATCATTAATAAACCTAAAAGGCTTATAGATATTCGTGTGTTTAACTTTTTCATTTAATTAGTTTTAATTTATTATACTTAAGTACTTTAAAATTGTGTGATTATAAAAATACAAAGCGGCTTATAAGCTGCTTTGTATCTAATTTTTTACTACTCTCTGAATTATTGAAGTATTTTCAGTGTTCAATTGAACCATATACACTCCTGTTTCAACTGATGATAAATCAATTATTGAACCATTTTTCAAGTTATTCACTGTTAAAATTAGTTTTCCTTGTGCATTGTAAACAACTGCATTGATTGTTTCTATTTCATTCAAAGTAACATTCAAATTACCAGTTGTTGGATTTGGATACAAGGTAACATTTGTTCCTGTTAATTCTTCTAAACCTAACCAGTTACAACCTGCCTGAACATTCACCAAAACAGTAGCTGAATCATCTGGACAAACATTGTTTCCAGTGATGTAAACATAGTTGTATTGTCCTGGGATGTTGCTAGCATTAATTTGTGATTCAGTAATTGAAACATTACTTGGGTTGTACCATACACCGCCTAATTCAACATTACCTCCTAAGCCAAATAATAAATCTACTGGTTGGTTTCTACAAACAGTAACCGTACCGTCAGATCCTGCAGATGATGGAGGGAAGATTTTCACTTTTCCAATGATTGAATCGTATGCACAACCATCTGTTAAACGGTATTGGAAGTTAAATGTTTGGAACGCTAAACCTGCTGATTGGAACATGCTTCCAGATAATCCTGTTGCAGCTGATGCCAATTGCGCTGTCCAAACCCCATTTGCTTGGTTTCCTGTGATTGATGTAAATAAATCAACTGAATCTCCAGCACAAACATTCACTACTGGATTAGCTGATCCTGCTTCTAAATCAATTGATGTCAATTTCATCGCATACGCTCCTGGTGTTCCACTATGATCAAACATAATGTAGTAAGTTGTACCCGGTGTCAATCCACAAATTGTGTAGTTTGGTGCAACACTACTACTACCAATTGCGTTGTCGTTTGCTGAATTCAAAGTGAAATTCGCAAAATCTGAACATCCACCAACATTTTCATACACGGCAACTTGTCCATTGAACGTATTCCATGCATTGTTTGAACTTGTACAATTGATGCGCATATTACCTGAAGTTGGTGCAACAAATTTGAACCATGTTGTTCCATTCAATGTACTTGCAATCCAGCCATTCGTTGTTTGAGCGCCTGTTGCTGTTGGTGCAATGTTGATCTCATTTGGTTGAACTGTTGCTCCTGTGTTATTGAATACATACGATGGTCCGTTTACAGTTAATAGTTCTGCGCCACAAACTGAATCGTTAGATAACGGCATAGTTACACTGAATGGTCCGATAAATTGTGATGTATCTGATCCACAAACTGCTTGAACATATACTTGGTAAACTCCTCCACCTAATAAATTAGCATTAACAATCGTATCTGCGAAGTTTGTTCCATTTGCTACTACTTCTATTGAATTAGAAGAATACAATTGGAATCCTGAGAATCCATATTGTAAGTTAAATCCTGTTGCTGGGTATAATAATGTGTCGCTTGCTGTCCATGACCAAGATGCGTTGATAGAATCAACATCACTTGACATAACTCCAGCTGATGGGTTTGAACAGAATGGCAATGTTAAGAATGTTCCGAACAATGCTGCTTCACTTTGTAACGTTGGTGAACAATCTGAATAGATGTAAACATCGTATTGCGTCAATTGTGTCAACCCTGATAATGAAGCATTTGCAACTGAACTAGTGATTGTATCACTTAATGTAGATGTCGCTGGATCAAATCCTGCTGGTCCATAAATGATTGTCCAGTTTGTTTCATTCGCTAAACCTGCTGTCCATGAAAAGGATACATCTTCTTGTGCCAAAGTTGAAATTACGAAGTTTTTAGGTTTTGGACAGTTCGTGTAGTAGAAATGTGCACATGAATTATCTGTTAAATAAGTGCTATTATTAAATGATAATTGAATATCTTGATTTGGACCTGCAACACCAATTGTTGCAGATGCACCATTGTCAAAAGTAACATTGTCAACATTCACATCATCATACACATAATAAACCTCTTGTGTAGCTTCTTCAATTATTAGCTGTACATTGATTTTGTTTGTAGCGTTTAAAACGAGTGGTGAATTCCATTGCACAATAAACTTGCGGTTAGGAGCACTCCCTATAATTTGAGTATAAACCGCTCCTCCTGTAAATTGCAATGCATCCCAGTAAGTGTACAACCCATTTACTGTTGAAGAAGTTATTGCAGAATTAGAATTCGTAAAGAATGTTACAGCATTAAATGTAACAGCTCCCGTATTTGTTAACGAAATGTTGTTTTGTAACTGACCTTGGTATAATAATGGGAATGGTAACTGCATTCCAATCGCTTGACTTGTTGAAGTAAATGTTTGTTGGATACCAGTAGCACTGATATCTGTAAATCCAGCTGTAGGACATTTTGTATCTGCTTCCATGTATTGACCTTGTCCATATGTATTAAACAACAATGGCCCAGTCCATAAAGAAGAGTCCCCTGCACCACAAATACCTCTGACATAAACATGGTAGAATGAATTTGCTGTTAATCCAGTTATTGAAGAAGGATTAGATGAGGCAAGAGATGAAGTTCCTGTACCAACAGCAAATCCAACAGGTCCATATTGTAATTGCCATGCCGTTTCTGTTCCGCCAACTGTCCAGTTAATTGTTGCCCCAGATGTTGTTGCAATAGTTAAACCAATTGTTGTTGGTTGAGGACACGTAATTGGTGCATAAATACCTTCGTAAGCACCCATGTCAGGTGCCGTACCACCAGTTCCAGGTCTTGTTGCACCCAAAAAATCTGTATTGGGAACACCTAGTGAGGTAATTTCAACAGCTCCACTTTCAATAGCAGTAATTGTCCCAGATGGGATTGTTAAATTTAAATTAGATGTATAAGGTGCAAGTAAGTTTGTAATCGGACGAGATTGATTGTCATTAGTTGTGTTATTCACTTGAGACATCGCTTGCCATGCTGCTAAACCACTGTACAAACCAGCTCCAGCTGTTAAACCAATTTTCCCTACAAAATGGAAAGCATCCATTGAAACACCATAATAGTTATTATTTAAAGTCGTAGTTTGGAAATTATAAGATGCTGGAAACCAAACGGCACTATGCTCTTGGGTAGCAACCGAAGATGAAGTTTTGTTTGAGAAAATATTATTTCTTATATCAAGACCTGTAACAGTTGTGGAAGTAATACATAAAGCAGATGAAGCACAGGTTGTACTTGCTCCAAGTGTTAAATTTCCAAACATATTAATGGAATTATAATAAATTTTGTGCCCTGTGCCACTTGTAAATCGAATACCAAAAGCATTATAAGTTGAAGATGTTGCGCTATAATTTATTGTATGCAAATCAGTAATTACATTATTCACAAATTGGTGGTTATTTCCTCCTACAACGTTTATACCATAGGCTCCCCAACCACCTGTTGATTCACTATAAATACTTTCCAATTTATTTCTTGAAACTGAGATTGCTGACGAAGCTGTTCCACCTATTTCTATACCAGCTACATTTATAGATGTTGTAGCTTTAATATTGAAG
Source organism: Crocinitomicaceae bacterium (assembly GCA_024639405.1). Lineage (GTDB taxonomy): Bacteria > Bacteroidota > Bacteroidia > Flavobacteriales_D > Crocinitomicaceae > M0103. The sequence continues at coordinate 11,377 of JAHEIL010000050.1, forward strand.
ATATTATTACCTTCAATAGAACTTGTTTGAGTTTGATAAATGTTTATTCCTTTAAATCCAATAAAATCAGCATCTAAAGTTGCGCCAAGCGTATTGTTTTTAATAATGACATTATCGTTTGTATTAGGTGCAATACCTCCATATAAATTGATACCTATGTATGCACGTTTAAATTCGTTGTTTTCAATCGTTATATTATCATAATTTGCACCTGCAGTTGTAGATGACATAGTGGTTAATGTATTAGAACCAGCATATATACCATATGATGTAGTGTTTGTACTTCCAGAAGAACCATTATTACCAGGTGTGCTTCCAATAATCACATTGTTTTTAATGACCATGTTGGTAACACCCATCCCACCAGTTGTCCATCCTAATAATCGAATCGCTGCTGTATTTAAAACTGTTGCAAGGTTATTGTTTCGAATCGTCAAATCACGTGTTGTACCTCCAACCGTAATTGAACCATCTATCGTAACATTATCTGAACCATTAAAGTTGATCACAGCTGAACCCGCATTTGGAACACCTTCAATTATAGCAATAACTGTAGGTTTAATTAAAATACTTGCATATGAAGCAGTTGTCATACCAGAAGCATTTAAATAAACTGGTGCAACTGGTTCAGTTGTGTTGCCATTAACAGAAATAACGATGTTTCCTGAATGCGTCCCTGCATTAATTGCAGCAAAGGCCGCACTAATTGTAGTGTACGATCCAGAAGCAGTTCCAGTAGAAGCTGTAAGACTTATCTGACTAAAAAGTGATGCTGTTGGAATAAAAAAGAAGGCGACTAGGGATAATATCACCTTCATTTTGTAAATTTTTCTCATAATAATATTGTTTTTAGTATGTTAGCAAACATAGTAAAAATTTTCAAGCTAATAGATACTTTAAAAAAATTAATATAGTTAAATATATAACAAAAAAAATAGCTGATTTATAAGCTACAAAATGTACAATTGTTTTTCATGTCTTAAATCTGTTAATATTTTAACAATAATATAAATTAATACATTGATTTTACGTCAAAAGTTATGTCAGTAATGAATAACAAAATAATTAATTACAAAAAATACTAAAGTATTTAAAGAATTTAATAGAATAGCTTAATTTTGAAAAAAATAAAAGAAAAAACGTGAAATTATCAGGAAAAAAAGCATTGGTTTGTGGAAGCACACAAGGCATCGGAAAAGCAACAGCAATTGCATTGGCTGAGATGGGAGCAGATCTTGTATTAATTGCAAGAAATGAAGAGAAATTAAAAGAAACGCTGGCAGAAATACCGATGCTTTCAACTGATCAAAAACACACTTATTTAATAGCTGATTTTTCACATCCAGTTGAACTTCAAAAAGTAATTGACACCTATATTAAAGAAGGAAATACCATTCACATCCTTATCAATAATTCAGGGGGCCCAAAAGGTGGTCCAATTAAAGATGCGCATCCGGATGAATTTATTGCAGCATTTAATCAGCATTTGATTTGCAATCATATCTTAGCACAAGCTATTTACCCAGGAATGATTGAAGCTGGATATGGTCGTATTATTAATGTGATTTCTACATCTGTTAAACAACCATTACCTAACTTAGGTGTATCCAATACAATTCGTGGAGCAGTTGCAAGTTGGAGTAAAACATTGGCCAATGAATTGGGTCAATATGGAATTACAGTGAACAACGTTTTGCCAGGAGCTACAAATACTGCACGTTTGCAAAGTATTGCTCAAGTGAAAGCAGATCAGCACCAAGAAACGGTTGCAGCGGTTTTTGAAGAGATGGCTTTAGAAACTCCGATGAAACGCATTGCGCAACCAGAAGAAATTGCTGCAGCGATTGCTTTTTTAGCTTCACCAGATGCTTCTTATATTAATGGTATCAATGTTCCTGTTGATGGAGGTCGAACTAAATCACTTTAAAAGGTTGATGTGACCAGTTGTTTTTATGGTTCTACCTGAATTGGTAGTGTATTTTAATTTCCACGTTAAGGTTCCATCTTGAATTAAGGTTCCATTGTACGTTCCGTCCCATTGAAAATCTAGATCTTTTGATTCAAAAACAAGTTCGCCCCAACGGTTGTAAATTGCTATTTCACCACTTTTTACTCCAATCGTACTGATGCAGAAATAAGCATTAAATCGTTCGCCATCTGGAGTAAACGCGTTGGGAACATATACATAATATTCATCTTCAATGGTGATCGGTTTTTGAATGGAGTCAATGCAACCTTTTTCATCCGTTGCTATTAATAAAATTTCATACGTACCAGGAAGGTCATATATATTATTCGGATTTACTAAAGAACTCGAATTTCCATCTCCAAAATACCATTGGTAATAATCCCCATTTAAAGTAGTGTTCTGAAACGTGATGGGTAAATCATTGAACAATGTTTGACTGGAAATGTTGAAATCAGCTGTTGGTTTAACTACAGTAATGGTAGTGTTGCCATTCACAGTAAATGTTTGACAATCATCAGAAACAATTACATTATAAGTAGTAGTTATTCCTGGGTTTACAAATATTTGATTGATGGTGTCTCCCGTTTGTGGCCAGATGTAATGGTAATTACCATAACCTCCCGTAGCAGTTACAGATACAGTTACCCCATCAAAAGGACAAATTTCAACACCGGGAGACATTGTTAAAACCAATGGTGGACTTGTAATGGTATAAATTGTTGCGGCAGAATCGACCGTTCCACATTGATCTGTAGCTGTTATTGTATATATAGTAGTTGTTGATGGTGTAACGGTTTGTCCTATTTGATTCCCCAATTGTCCTTCAACAGTTGAGCTCCATTGGTACGTGTAATTTCCAGCTCCTCCAGTAACGACTCCAAGTAAATCAGTTGGAATGTAAGGGCAAATCTCCGTAATATTTGCAGTTGACTGGACCACTAATGGCGGATAAACAGGTACACTTACTGTTCCAGAACCAGTTGCGCTTTGTAATAAACAATTGTCAACAACAGTAACAGTATAGGTTTGAGTACTAGTTGGAGAAACAAAGATAGAAGAAGTTGTTTCACCTGTATTCCATAAATAGGTATATGGTCCTACTCCACCAGTTGCATTTGCAATAACTTCCAAATCATCGCCCGGACATAAAACAGAACCGCTTTGAACAGTTACAGCAACCGGTTGAATATCATTGATACCTAAATTAAAACTTTCTGGTTTAACATTTCCGCAGGCATCAGTTAGCTCAAATGTTAGAATTACAGATTCTAAGCCTTCCGTTAAAATATCTGCCAAGGCATTGAATGTAAATTGAATGGAGGTTTGACCTGGTTGAAATGAAACAGATGTTGGTATAGCACTATAATCAACACCTTGTGTAGCCGTTCCAGTTACTGTTATTGGAATTGTAACTGCGCTAGAGCTTGAGCTTGCTGGGCGTGTTAAAGTGAATGTTGCGCTCACGCATCCTTCGGCCATTGTACTATCATTTCCAAATGATTGACCTGAAATGGTGTAATCAATTTCAATAGGTTTTTTGGATGTTAAACTATTAGCTTCCAGAAAAATGCCTGAATCCCAAACGCCGTCACCAACATCTGCAATAGATAATACTAGGTGGTATTTTTTACCACATTGAACGGGAGCAATTGCCTCTAAGACTTTCGTGAAACCATCGTATTGTATGTAGTTGGAACTACCATTATAAGGCGACTGATTTCCATTACCATTATTGATGTAATAAAAACTATTGTTGACAGGGTTAATATTGTTAATAGAAACGATGGAACCATTGGGAAGTTTAGCAATATTTTGTTGACCAGAAATACCTGGTCCTGAAATGAAGAAACCAAATACATCATTGTAATCTGCACTTTGTGGTGGTGCATATTCAGGATATTCTTCTGAACCAAATACATATTTGAATTTAATGGTATCAGAAAAAGGAATGAAATCAAATTGTAGGACAGCTGCATTGTATGTAGTACCATTAGCAATGCTTGCCAACTGGCTATTACCAGGTGCATTGTTGTCAAAACCACCATCTGGCTTATTGTTTGGACCTTGAGGTCCGTCACCATTATTATATGTTGTGCCTGTTGTCATCACAATACCACTTGAGATGCCTAAATTGGTATTATTTGCTGTAAATTTACTTATTGCTGCCGCATTACCTGAAAATTGAATGTTTGAAACAGTTACACCAGTACCTAATAATACATTTTGAACCAAAGCAGTTGGCGACATACCAGGAGTGGTATTTAATTGAGCATTTACTAAGTTGAATGAACTTATTAAAATAAAAGTGATATGTAAGATTCTACATTTCATTACCCTAAATATATCCTATAAATAGCTTTAAATGCATGCTTTGTAGATATTTTATACATTATTAACGAATGAACCGACAAAAAGTTGCTCAAAAAACAGAAATAATAACCTAAGATTGTTGGTCAGACAATCCTTGCAATGTACACAAGTTATAATACATCCCTTTTAAAGCCAATAATTCTTGGTGTTGGCCACGTTCTTTTATTTCTCCTTTCGATAAAACAATGATTTCATCCGCATTTCTAATCGTACTTAAACGATGAGCAATTATGATTGAAGTTCTGTCTTTCATTAAATGATCTAGCGCATCTTGAACTAATTTCTCTGATTCAGTATCTAATGCCGAAGTTGCCTCGTCTAAAACTAACACCGTGGGGTTTTTCAAAATAGCACGTGCAATGCTAATGCGTTGTTTTTGTCCGCCCGACAATTTATTTCCTCTTTCACCAATATTGGTTTCGTAGCCATTTTCTAATTGCATGATGAATTCATGAGCATTGGCAATTTTTGCTGCATTCATAATTGCATCAATGGTTGCATTTTCCATACCGAATGCAATGTTTTCGCGCACAGAAGTATTGAATAAAATTGATTCTTGAGATACGATTCCAATATGATTTCTTAAATCTGTGATAGAACACGCTTGAATTGGTGTTTCGTCAAAAAAGATCGTTCCTTCGTTTACGTCATAAAAGCGTGCTAATAAATCTCCCATCGTTGACTTACCACTACCCGATTCACCAACTAAAGCAATTGTCTTTCCTTTATTAATGGTCAAGTCGATGTTTTTCAATACAAAATCATCTTTGTATTTGAATGATACATTTTCGTAGCGAATGGAATTTTTCAATTCTGTTAAGGCAATGGGATTTACTTGTTCATAGATTTTTTCATCCATGTGAATGATTTCGTTGATGCGATCTTGCGATACTTTCGCTTTTTGGAAAGAAGCAATGGCTGAAGAAATACCAGAAATTGGGCGCATTAACTGAGAGAATACGATGACGAATGTTATAAACACTTCTCCGGATAAATCATTCCCCACTTTTGCGTCAAGAATCATTGAACCACCAAACCAAACCAATAACATCATGACTCCCGAACCCAAGGCTTCATTTAACAAGGGAGAAACATCTTTTTTACGAAATGTCTTAGTAATTAATTGTTGGTGTTTTAAATTGATGACTTTAAATGCATTGAAAACTTGGTTAAATCCATTGAACGCTTTTACTACGCGGATGCCACCAAGACCTTCATCGATGGCGGAAAATACAACACCCATTTGTTCTTGACCCGCTTTTGCTGTTTTTTTCAAACTTTTACCGATTCTAGATATAACAAATGCAGTTATTGGCAATAATATAAAGGAGAAAATAGTTAATTGTGGACTCAAATAAAATAATGTTGCTACTGTAATAATAATCGCAATTGGTTCTCTAAAAATAAATTCCAAAACATACACTACCGCCACTTCTATTTCACCAACATCACTTTGCATGCGTGCCATTAGATCGCCTTTCTTTTCATCCGTATAAAATGACAATGGTAAATTCAGGGATTTTTCAAATAATTGATTTCTTAAGTCGCGCACAACCGCCATTCGCATGTGTGATTGGTGCCAAACAGCGCCATAACGAAAAACATTTTTTAAAAAGAATGCCATAAAAACAGTGATACAAACGAAAACCAAGGCACGTTTTGGATCCTCGTTGACCATGCTTTGCATGTAGTAATTGTAATAATCTTTTATGTAATTAAATATTGCAAAAAAACCATCTTGTAAAACAGGTGCTTTTAAGACCAATGTTTTTTTAGTTTCTTTAAAAATTAATTGTAAAAAAGGGATAAATAACAACAATGAAATCAAGTTGAAAATGACGAATAACAGGTTGTAAAAAATCGTCAGATTAGCACTTTTTTTGTGTGCAAAGACCCATTTATAAAGTTGTTTAAAATCTTTCATTTGGCACAAATATAAGTTTTTGTTTGGCTAAGTTTTCAAAAGAGAACGAACATTTCTTACTTTTGCACTATGAGTTCAACAAGACAAAATAAAATTGAAGGTGTAATTCAAGAAGAATTATCTACTTTTTTTCAACGAAATGCGCGTGAAATTTGCTTGGGTGCAATGGTGAGTGTTACACAAGTTCGTGTAACTTCAGATTTATCATTATCTCGCTGTTACCTAAGTGTTTTTGCTGGTCCTCCAAAAACGGAAGTCTTAGAAAATATCCAATTAAACAAGGGGAAAATCCGAGGAGAAATTGGAAAACGTTTGAAAAATATGCGGAAAATTCCTGAGTTAATTTTCTTCATTGATGACTCGTTAGACTACGCTATGAAAATTGAAGAATTACTTAAAAAGTAAGCCATCAACGTTTCCTTCTATATCGCCAAACGTTACTTGTCGTCCAAGCGCAAAAAATCAATCATTCAATTGATTACGCGGGTTTCTGTTGTTGGTATTGCAACAATTACAGCAGCATTGGTCATACTTTTGTCAGCATTTAACGGCATAGAATCACTGATAGAAAAGTTATATTCTGATTTTGATCCAGCAATATCAATCCGATCGAATGCAGGAAAAACTTTTTCTAGTGACCAATTGCCATTAACACGGCTAAAAAAAATTGAAGGCGTAGAACACCTTACCTATTACATTGAAGAAATTGTTGTGCTTAAACACGAAAAAAAATGGGTCAATGCACACGTTTTAGGTGTTGATCCGATTTTCTTAAAGATGTCTAAAGCCAATAAGCACTTAGTTGACGGAACGGCTGCAATTGAAAAGAAAGGCCAATCCGTAGGTTTGATAGGCGCGAATTTGCTCGACAAATTGGGTGGTTTTATTCCAGAAAGAGGAACAGAAACCATTCAAATTTACGCGCCTAAAAGAGATGCGAAAATCAGAATTGGCTCGAACCCATTTACGAGTCGTTTGTTGCAAATAGCAGGAAGAATCAATTACAATAAAGATGTAAATACAGAAAAAATTGTCGTTCCATTGTCTTTTGCACAAGAATTATGTGACTATTCAAATTCCGTTTCAGGCATCTTTTTAAGCGTGAAAAAAGGGTATTCAAAAGAAGAAGTCCAAGCGAAAATCAAAGCCCAATTAGGTTCGAATTTTACAGTAAAAACAGCTGCTGAGAAAAACGAACTAATTTTCAAAACCAGTAAATCAGAAAAAATAATCGTTTTAATTTTGTTGGTATTCATTTTCATACTTGCTTCATTTAATTTGATTGCTTCAATTACCGTTTTGTTTATCGAGAAAAAAGACAACATTCAAACAATGATTGGATTTGGAGCCAATCAAAAAACACTGTTTTCAATTTTCTTATGGGAAGGAATTTTGATTGCAGGTAAAGGAATTGTTGTTGGATTAATTATTGGTTATTCCATTTGTATTATACAACTTCAAACAGGTATATTAACAATGCCAAATAGCAATGGAGAAGCTTTTCCAATTGTCTTAAAATTGAGTGATGGTTTAACAATCATTTCGTTGGTTTCGTTGATTGGATTTTTATTCTCTTACCTACCTGTTTATGTGCTTTTGAAGAAAAATTTCGGGCATTTAAACTATTGATTGTATACAATCCAATAAAAAAAATAAAAAATCTATTCATATTCTTTTTATACTTCAGATAAAAAATATATCTTTGCGCCCAAATTCAGAGCAGTGAATGATTCACTCAGAGTTACTAATTAAAAAAGGCAATAGATGTCCGCAATTAAAGGAAATATTTCACAGGTAATTGGTCCTGTAGTAGACGTAAACTTCGAAAAAGGAGTATCTCTTCCAAATATTTACGATGCATTGGAAGTGTTTAAAACAGATGGTACACGTGTTGTATTAGAAGTTCAATCGCATGTTGGAGAGAATTCAGTTCGAACAATTTCAATGGATTCAACAGACGGATTCCGTCGTGGAATGGAAGTAACAACAACTGGAAGTGCGATCAAAATGCCGATTGGAGATCAAATCAAAGGTCGATTATTCAACGTAGTTGGAGAAGCTATTGACGGTATCAATGTAGTTGATAATTCAAATGGTTTACCAATTCACCGTGAAGCGCCGAAATTTGATCAATTATCAACAGCAACTGAAGTTCTTTATACGGGAATTAAAGTAATTGACTTAATTGAGCCTTACGCTAAAGGAGGTAAAATTGGTTTATTCGGTGGAGCTGGTGTTGGTAAAACAGTATTGATTCAAGAATTGATTAATAACATCGCTAAAGGTCACGGTGGACTTTCTGTATTTGCAGGAGTTGGTGAGCGAACACGTGAAGGAAATGATTTGTTGCGTGAGATGTTAGAATCAGGAATTATTAAATATGGTGATGATTTCATGCATTCTATGGAAGAAGGCGGATGGGATTTATCAAAAATTGATGTACCAGGAATGGTAGAATCAAAAGCAACATTCGTATTTGGTCAAATGAATGAGCCACCAGGAGCACGTGCACGTGTTGCGTTGTCAGGTTTAACAATGGCTGAATATTACCGTGATGGTGAAGGAGATGGACAAGGAAAAGATATCTTATTCTTCGTTGATAACATTTTCCGATTCACACAAGCTGGTTCAGAGGTATCTGCACTTTTAGGACGTATGCCATCAGCAGTAGGTTACCAACCAACGTTGGCTTCTGAGATGGGTGCGATGCAAGAGCGAATTACTTCAACTAAAAATGGATCTATTACATCTGTACAAGCGGTATACGTACCTGCGGATGACCTTACCGATCCAGCACCAGCAAACACATTTGCTCACTTGGATGCTACAACTGTATTGTCTCGTAAGATTGCTGAGTTAGGAATTTATCCTGCGGTTGATCCATTGGATTCAACTTCTAGAATTTTAACACCAGAAATCGTTGGAGAAGAGCATTACAATTGCGCACAACGTGTTAAATTGACGTTACAACGTTACAAAGAGTTACAAGATATCATTGCGATTTTGGGTATGGATGAATTGTCTGAAGAAGATAAATCAATTGTACACAGAGCACGTCGTGTTCAACGTTTCTTATCTCAACCATTCCACGTAGCTGAGCAATTTACAGGGATACCTGGTGTATTAGTTGATATCCAAGAAACAATCAAAGCATTCGATGCGATTTTGGATGGTAAATACGATCAATATCCTGAAGCAGCATTCAACTTAAAAGGTGGAATACAAGATGTGATTGATGCAGGTGAAAAGATGTTAGCAGAAACAAATTAATTCGCTAAAACATTAGAGTATGCAATTGGAAATAATAACACCAGAAACAAAAATCTTTTCAGGAACAGTAACTGCGGTTCAGTTTCCAGGATTGGATGGTTCGTTTCAAGTATTGGCTGGTCACGCTCCAATCATCGCAGGATTAAACACTGGAATTGTTAAAGTTGACTTACCAACTTCATTTGAAACAACTGAGAAAGTAAGTCCTTCAATTACAACTGATAAAACAAATTCAAAAGTAATTCACGTTGCCATTAAAGGTGGTGTAATGGAATTATTGAATGACAAAATTATTGTGCTTGCAGAATAATTTTATATAAATTTTGAGAAAAGGGATTTGGTTTACCAATTCCCTTTTTTTGTTAAGGTATGTTAAGTTAAAATTAGAAAACTTCATACTTTGCATTAGATTTCTTATTTTCGTTACTTATTGCCAAAAAATGGATTATTTGTCTAAAATAGATGTATCAAACACACCGGAGCATATTGCTATCATCATGGATGGCAATGGTCGTTGGGCTAAAAAACAAGGCCACGAACGATTGTATGGACATAATTTTGGTGTAGAATCTATCCGAGAAACGTTGAAGGCGGCCAAAGAATTGAAAGTAAAATACCTTACATTGTATGCATTTTCAACAGAAAATTGGAATCGTCCAAAAGAAGAAGTTGATGGATTGATGGATTTATTGGTGCGATCATTGGCAAATGAAGTAAAAGAGTTGAGCGAAAGCGGTGTTCGATTACAAACTATTGGCGATATTAAAGGTTTACCTGAAAGTTGCCAAACAGAGTTAGCTGAATCGATTGAATTCACAAAAGACAACAAAGAAATAACATTAGTACTAGCATTAAACTACAGTTCACGTTGGGAAATTACAAATGCAGTACAAGAAATTGCACAAAAAGTAAAATCAGGTGAATTAACTGAGATTAGTACTGAAGAAATTTCAAATCACCTTACAACAAAAGGAATACCAGACCCAGAATTGTTAATTCGAACAAGTGGAGAGCACAGAATAAGTAATTTTTTATTGTGGCAAATCGCCTATTCTGAATTTCATTTCACGGAAACATTGTGGCCAGATTTTAAAAAAGAAGATTTATACAAAGCTGTTATTGACTATCAATCGAGGGAACGAAGATTTGGTATGGTTTCAGAACAATTAACATAATTATGCAAAAATTTAAACTTTTTTTATTGCTTTTCACGTTCATTATTCTAGGCTGTGTGAACAGTCAAGAAAACAATGATGCGATTGGGATAGGAACAACAAAATTTGACTATAAAGAGCCGAAAAAATACGAAATTGGAGGAATAAATGTCGAAGGGGCTGATAATTTCGATCCACAAGCAATCAAATTAATTGCAGGATTACGTCAAGGTCAAACAATTTCAATTCCAGGGGAAGCTATTTCAAAAGCCATTAAAAATTTATGGAAAGAAGGCTTATTTTCAGATGTACAAATTCTTGTAGAAAGAGAAGTGTTAGGGGTTGTGTACTTAGCTATAAAAATCAAGCCTTTACCTAAATTATCTCGTTACAAATTTAGAGGAATTAACAAACGAGACGCTGATAAAATCAGAGAAGAAATCACCCTTTTTTCAGGTAAAACAATCACAAATAATCTTGTTCACCAGACTGAAAATAAAATCAAAGGATATTTTAGAGAAAAAGGTCATTATGCTGTACAAGTTAAAATAAGTAGAGTGGTTGACACTTTAATGAATAATTCAGAGATTTTCTTTATTGATATCGAAAAAAATAAAAAAATAGGTATCAAAAAAATAGAAATTGAGGGCAATACGACAATTCCTGAATGGAAATTAAAATTGGCGATGAAGGATACAAAACAACGGTCTATTTTACGCATTTTTAAACGTTCAAAATTCACTGAATCTACCTACGAAAAAGACAAACTAGCAATATTAGAGAAATTTAATGCGATAGGTTACCGTGATGCAACCATTAAAATGGACACCGTTTACAAATTAGATGAAAAAAATCTTATCATTCAACTTTCAATTGATGAGGGGAACAAATACTATTTTGGCGATATCGAATGGATTGGAAATTCAAAATTTAAAACCTCTTATTTAGATACCGTTTTAGGAATAAAAAGAGGAGATGTGTTCAATAAGAGCTTGTTGGATCAACGCTTAAATTCGAGTCAAGACGGTCGTGATATCACTTCAATTTACATGGACCGCGGGTATTTATTCTTCAGAGTAGTTCCAGTTGAAACGAACGTCAGCAACAACTACATTAACTACCAAATGCGCGTAATGGAAGGAAAAGAAGCGCGAGTGAACAGAATTATTATCAAAGGAAATACAAAAACAAGTGACAATGTAATTCGCAGAGAAATCAGAACCAAACCAGGAGATTTATTCAGCAAAAATGACATTATTCGTACACAAAGAGAATTGGCTCAACTAGGTTTCTTCAATGAACAAGGATTTCAAGTAAACCCAATGCCTAATCCAGCAGATGGAACCGTTGATATTGAATATGTTGTTGAAGAAAAATCATCTGATCAAATAGAACTTTCTGGAGGTTACGGAGGTGCAGGTCCAACAACAACAGGGCGAATAATTCTAACTGTTGGGTTAACATTTAGTAATTTCTCGACAAAAAAATTATTCAAAAAAGAAGCTTGGTCACCATTGCCAGGAGGAGATGGACAGAGACTATCCTTACGCGTTCAAACCAATGGACAATACTACCAAGGGTACAATTTTTCATTTACTGAACCATGGTTTGGTGGTAAAAAAGCAAATTCACTTTCTGTTTGGATGAATCATACAGCTTTAGGAAATGGTTATTTAAAAACAAATTCAAACTACACAGGGATTGGTATTACTGGAGTTGGTGTTGGTATGGGTAGAAGAAAAAAATGGCCAGATGACTATTTCACTGCTTATTACGAATTAAGTTACCAGTATTATGATGTGGTAAAAGACACACGTTTCCCTATTTTCAATAATGGATTTGCCAATGATATTGCATTAAAATATGTTTTGCAACGCAGCTCAGTTAGTGCACCTATTTATCCACAAAGCGGATCGAATATTACATTTACTGCTAAAACTTCATTGCCCTATTCTTATTTTGAAGGAAACAAGGACTATAGTTTGTTATCTGCTCAAGATCGCTTTAAGTACCTAGAGTATTTTAAAATGAAATTTACTGGTGAATGGTATTTCCCTTTAACATCTGACAAAAAATTAATATTAATGCCACGATTTGGATTTGCATTTATGGGGGCATATAATAAATCCAAAGGTGTTACACCATTTGATCGTTTCTCTTTAGGTGGAAGTGGTTTATCAGGTGTAAATCAATTAGGAGGAAGAGAAATTATTGCATTAAGAGGTTATGAAGATAATTCAATTTCTTCGTCTTCTGGAGAGCCTATCATTGCTAAATATTCGTTGGAATTACGTTATCCTATATCATTAAATCCATCTGCAACGTTTTATGCATTGTTATTTGCTGAAGCAGGTAATGTGTTTCCATCCTTTGATAAATTCAATCCATTCAATGTGAAGAGAACAGCTGGTGCAGGAATCCGCGTATTCTTGCCAATGTTTGGTATGCTAGGATTGGATTATGGTTTAGGATTTGATAAATTGGATTATTGGTCTTCAGGATACGGCGGTGCATCAGACGCTTCAATTTCCACAAAAGGCTATTACCCAAAATTAACGTTTACAATTGGAATGAATTTAGGAGAATTGTAATAAACACAATAATTTTCTTAATTTCGTCGTTGATGATTTAAAAAACTATGAAAAATCTTATTTTATCTTTCTTATTCATTTTAGGCACATCTTTTGTATTTGGTCAAAAGTATGGCTATATTGACTCAGATTATATTTTAGAAAGTGTTCCAGAATATAAAGAAGCGAAAGATAAATTGAACAAATTAGCGGATCGTTGGACAAAAGACATTGAAGATCGCTATGCTGTTTTGAAGATGAAAAAAGATAATTTTGCTCGTGAGGAAGTGTTATTGCCTTCAGAAGAAAAAACGAAACGCAAAGAAGAGATTTCAAAATTAGAAACAGAAGTTTTAGAACTTCAAAAAATGCGTTTTGGCGTAAGTGGTGATTATTTTAACAAACGTCAAGAGCTTGTGAAACCAATACAAGATAAAGTATTTGATGCGCTACAAAAAATTGCATCCAAAAAAAATTATACCTTTGTTTTCGACAAAGCAAACCAAAGTAATTTGGTGTATGCTGATAGTAAAACAGATTTAAGCAATGATGTTCTCAAAGAAATGGGAATAACAGTAAAATAAAAGCCTTAATTTTAAAAAGTAAAAATAAAACAAGATGAAAAAAGTAGTATTAGCGATCGTTTTAATGATGGGATTTGGGGCAGCAATGGCGCAATCTAAAGTTGCACATGTAAATTCTCAAAAAATATTAGATACATTACCATCAAGAAAAGCAGCGATGGTTAAGTTAAAAGAATTTGAAACAAATGGAGTTAATGAATTAAAAGAAATGGAAGCAGATTTCAATGCAAGCTATAAAAAATTCACAGAAACTTCAAAAGATAAAACACCTTTGTTGTTGAAAATTGAAGAGGAAAAATTAATGAAAAAACAACAAGCTTTGCAAGATCGTGAGCAAACATTGAATCAAGAAATGCAAGCTTATAGCCAAGAATTGAACAAACCGATTCTAGAGCGTGTGCAAAAAGCAGTTGAAATTGTTTCTGACCGAAAAAAATTAAATTATGTAATTGATGAATCTGTTACATTGTATTTCAAAGGTGGAATGGATGTTACAGCAGAAGTAATTGTAGAAGTGTTGAAATTAGATGCTGAGGCAATGAAAAAATAATTCAACAATAAAAAAATTGAAAGGGTAATCACAACGATTACCCTTTTTTTGTAGCTTTACAACACAATGGAAAAACAACAAGGACCTATTGGTGTATTTGATTCTGGATATGGTGGTTTAACTGTATTAAGTGAATTACAGAAAGCATTGCCACAACATGATTTTTTGTATTTAGGAGATAATGCGCGTTCACCTTATGGAAATCGTTCATTTGATGTTGTATACGAGTATACGTTGGAAGCCGTTAAGGAATTGTTTTCCAGAGGTTGCTCGTTGGTAATTTTGGCTTGTAATACTGCCTCTGCAAAAGCTTTGCGTTCGATACAACAAACTGATTTGCCAAAAATTGCCCCTGAAAAACGTGTATTGGGTGTCATTCGACCAAGTGCGGAAGTGATAAGTGAATTGACCCAAACAAAAGAAGTTGGAATTGTTGCAACACAAGGAACCATTCAATCAAATTCATATAAAATAGAATTGGAGAAGTATGCTCCAACTGTACATATTACACAAAAAGCGTGTCCAATTTGGGTTCCATTAATTGAAAACAATCTTCACAATTCTATTCCTGGAAAAATGTTGATTAAAAACGATATGGATGAATTGATAGCAACTAATCCCAAAATTGACACCATTATTTTAGCTTGTACACACTATCCAATTGTGAAGAGCTATTTAGAAGAAATAGTTCCTGCCAATATTCAAATCATTGCCCAAGGATCCATCGTTGCAGAAAAATTGATTTCCTATTTGGAAAGACATCCTGAAATAGCTGAAAAATGCTCTAAAAATAGTTTAACTAACTACTTAACAACAGAAAACAACCTTGTTTTTGACGAAAAAGCAAGTATTTTCATGCAAAAGCCAATTGCATCTTCGCATATAAAGCTATAATTAAGAAACTATTAAGTTAAAAAATAATTTTTTTTGTGTCATTCTTCTTTGTAATTTTGACACAATTTGAAATTGTCCTCCTTGATAAAAATTACGATTTTTTGAAACCAATTTTAAAAGATTTATTAGGTTAACGTTAGATGTTTAAATTAGGTAGTTTAGTTGTTAGTTTTTTCTTGTACGCTTTTGTTTATTCACAACAACTGATCATCAATGAAGTTTCTCAAGGTGTAGTTTCAAATGGTGAATACGTTGAATTTGTGGTGATTGGAACACCAACTTGTGTAACACCTGTTCCAACAGTTGATTTACGCACAGTAATTTTTGACGATAATAATGGCTATTTTGCGAGTGGTACGGGAATGGGAATTGCATCTGGTGCAATTCGATTTGCAAATATCCCTTTTTGGCAGAATGTTCCACAAGGCACCATCATTTTAATCTACGATAATACCAGTGCTAACACCAATTTGCCAGCGGATGATCTTTCACTAACGGATGGTAATTGCAAATTGGTCATTCCAATCAACTCTACTTTATTTGAAAAGGCAACCGTGAGTCCAACATCTACAAATTCTGCTTATCCTCCAACGGCTAGTTGGTCAACCGGAACAACTTGGTCACCATTAGGGATGGCCAATGGAGGAGATTCATTTCAATTGCCACTTTCAACAAATACTACTGCACCTTTTCATGCTGTAAGTTGGGGAAACAACTCAACAAATCCAATAATCTATTTTACTGGTACGGCTGCAGGCACGGTTTTTTCATTCAACAATACCGTTTCCAATAACTGGAACACACAAGGGAATTGGGCTGCTGGGGTAAACTCAAGTGATGAAACGCCAGGTGCGCCAAATAGTCCTCAAAATGCGGCATGGATTGCATCTTTAAATCCTCAATGTGGTTCCACAACTCCAATGTCTATTTCAACGACTGTAACCAATGAAACCTGTCAAGGAAGTTGTAATGGAAGTGCGGCTGTTACAGTAAATAATGGAACAGGACCATTTACCTATTTATGGTCAAACGGACAAACGAGTTCGACACTTTCAAATTTATGTGGTGGAAATTATTCTGTAACTGTAACTGCAGCAAATGGTTGTTCTGATTCAGAATCATTTACTATAACAAGTGGTGCAGGAGTTGGAACCACAACAATTCAAGCAGCTGGGCCGTTTTTAACCACAAATTCACCTCTACAACTCATAGGGTCTCCTACAGGTGGAACTTGGTCATCTAATTGCAGCACCTGCTTAAGTGCAACTGGTGTTTTTGATCCAGCAGATGCAAGTGTGGGTTCTTTTCAAGTTTGTTATCAAACAGGTTCCGGTAATTGCATGAGCGATACCTGTATCACTTTACTTGTAAATGCGCCTTGTTCGCCACAAACTACCTCATCTAATTCCGTAATATGTGCTGAAGATTCCATTCTACTTTTTGGCAATTGGGAAAATTTAGCAGGTGTTTATTCCGGAACATTTATTGATCAATATGGTTGTGACAGCACCCATTCAGTCACACTTTCTCTTTATACCGTAAACCCTGTAAATGAATCTGTTACCTTTTGTGAAGGAGATTCAATTGAAGTCTTTAATACTTGGTATGCTGAACCTACAATTGCAACGCAAGTAGAACAAACCGCAAATGGTTGTGATTATATGCACACTGTTACAATTACTATAGAAAATTGTGAAATTGAAATTCCAACCGTATTTATTCCAAATGTATTTACACCCAATGCTGATAAAATAAACGACACCTTTGAAATCGTGATTTATGGAGGATTGGTTGAACAAGCTTACATCCTCAATCGTTGGGGAGAACAAATTCATGCATTTGATCCGAATTATTTAAAATGGGATGGAACAAATGATGCTACTAAACAGCGTGTTTCAGATGGTGTTTATACATACGTTGTTTACTTCAAGCCAAGTGAATCTCCAATTGAAGTTCATACAGGATTTGTAACCATCATTCGATAAAAAAATCCCAACTACAGTGTAATTGGGATTAAGAATTTAATATTTTTAGATTAAAACTCCGCGTTCAATGGTGTTCTAGGGAAAGGAATCACATCGCGAATATTTGACATTCCCGTCACAAACATTACCATTCGTTCGAATCCTAAGCCAAAACCTGCGTGTGGCACAGAACCAAACTTACGCGTGTCCATATACCACCATAATTCTTCTTCAGGAATGTTAAACGCAGCGCATTTTTCTTTCAAAATATCTAAGCGTTCCTCACGTTGTGACCCTCCAACAATTTCTCCAATCCCTGGGAATAAAACGTCCATGGCAGCTACCGTTTTACCATCGTCATTTTGACGCATGTAGAACGCTTTAATTTCAGCTGGATAATCAGTAAGTATTACAGGACATTTAAATTCTTTTTCAACTAAGTAGCGTTCGTGTTCACTTTGTAAATCGATCCCCCAAGAGACATCGTATTTGAATTTTTTCTTTTTATAATGTGAAGAATTTTTCAAGACTTCTATCGCTTCCGTGTATGTTAAACGTTTGAATTCATTTGCAACAACAAATTGTAAACGCTCAATCAACGACAATTCGTTGCGTTCATTTTGAGGTTTTTGGGCTTGTTCTTGGCTTTCACGGTCATTTAAAAATTTCAAATCATCGGTGCAATTATCCATTACGTATTGACAAATGAATTTTAAAAAATCTTCTGTCAAGTTCATGTTCGCTTTCAAATCATTGAACGCAACTTCCGGTTCAATCATCCAAAATTCGGCTAAATGGCGCGACGTATTTGAATTTTCAGCTCTAAACGTTGGACCAAACGTATATACTTGACCAAGCGCTAAAGCAGCCAACTCAGCTTCCAATTGCCCCGATACTGTTAAGTTCACGGCTTTACCAAAGAAATCTTCTTTATAATTTACAGAACCATCTTCGTTTAAAGGTGGGTTTTTAGGATCTAAGTTCGTAACTCTAAACATCTCCCCTGCTCCTTCTGCGTCAGAACCTGTGATAATTGGCGTATGTAAATAGAAAAAACCTTTTGAATTAAAATAATGGTGAATGGCATACGCTACAGCGTGACGGATTCTAAATACTGCTCCGAATGTATTTGTTCTAAAACGAAGGTGTGCTTGTTCACGTAAAAATTCAAGACTGTGTTTTTTTGGTTGCATCACTGTTCGTTGCACATCATCAGGATTTGCTTCCCCAATAATTTCAATAGCAGAAACTTGTAATTCAAACGCTTGTCCAGTTCCTTGAGAAGCAACTAAGGTACCAGTTAAACCAACCGCTGCTGCCGTTGTGATTTTTTTCAAGATTGCTTCGTCGAATTGCTCAAAATCAACTACAGCTTGAATGGTATTAATAGTTGAACCATCATTCAATTGAATAAAACGATTGCTTCGAAATGCTCTTACCCATCCTTTTACAAGGTATTCTTGACCGATTTTTGGGTCTTTAATAAGATCAACTATTTTAACTCTTTCCATGTTTCTTGATTTTGACGAACAAAAATAAGAAGAAAGTGCCTATTTTAAGCTATTATGAATGGATAAAAAAGAAATGGTTTGAAATTATTTGTTATTCCAATTGGTCATGGTCATGTTCAACCCAATCGTAGCAAAACTTTTTATGAATTCTGTTGCAGTTTGAATGCGTTCTTCAATTGTTAGACGTTCTTCACTGTTCCATTCACCTAACACATAATCCACTTGTTGCCCTTTGTTGAATTCGCTCCCCACGCCAAAGCGTAAACGGCAATATTCTTGAGAATTTAAAACCGCCTGGATGTCTTTCAATCCATTGTGTCCGCCATCACTGCCTTTCCCTTTCATGCGTAATTTCCCAAAAGGAAGTGCTAAATCATCGGTAATAACAACAATGTTTTCGCGGGGTATTTTTTCAGCTTGCATCCAATAATTAACCGCTTTACCAGAAAGGTTCATAAAGGTCGTTGGTTTAATTAGTACCAAGGTTCGACTTTTAAACTTTATTTCAGCTACATCTGCTAATTTGTTACTGGCAAATTTACCACCGTATTCTTTCGCTAAAGCTTCCACCACTTTGAATCCAATATTGTGACGTGTTTCCGCATATTTATCACCTGGATTGCCTAAACCGATAATTAAATACTTCATAGCTTATTCGTTAAATTGCAGCCGTAACAATTTGAGCAACGTGCGTAGGTGTAATTGCTCCCCTTTCTCCCATCGTTAACCATGAACGATCTTCAAATCGTTTTTTAATTTCAGCAGCAATCGTATCCGTATCCGTTGAATAATTACTAATTTTTGTTTCAATTCCTAAACGGTTAAAGAATGCTTCTGTTTGACGAATAGCTTCGAGCGCAATTTCTTCATCCGTTCCAATTAAGTTCCAAACACGTTTTCCGTATTGCGCTAATTTTTCTTTTTTCGTTTCAAATTGATTTTCGTACAAGCGCGGTGCAATAATTGCTAGTGTTCGCGCGTGATCGATCCCATAAATTGCAGTTAATTCGTGCCCAATCATATGAGTTACCCAATCCGTTGGTACACCACAACGTAAATTCCCATTCAAAGCGTGCGTTGCCGACCACATTAAATTCGATGCTAAGCGATAATCAGCAGGATTTTCAATTACTTTTTCAGCAATTTCGATCAGCGTTAATAAAATCCCTTCTGCTTGGCGTTCTTGCAGTAGATTATCCGTTGGATAGGTAATGTATTGTTCTAACGTATGCATAAACGCATCTGTAATTCCATTCGCCAATTGACGTTTCGGTAAGGTCGTAATTAAGGTTGGGTCGCAAAACGAGAATTTTGGAAAAAATAATGGTCCACCCATCGCACGTTTTTCCTTCGTTTCCGCTCTACTGATTACTGCTCCTGAATTGGCTTCAGATCCTGTAGCAGGAAGTGTCAATACCGTTCCAAAAGGCAATGCTTTTAAAAAATCACAGCCTGGTTTGCGGTCCAAAACATCCCACGCTTCACCTTCATAATAAAATGCGCCAGTCATAAATTTCACGCCATCAATAACGGATCCACCGCCAACAGCTAAAATAAATTCAATGTTCTTTTCACGCGCTAAGTGTACGCCTTTCATTAAAGTAGTATACTGAGGATTCGCTTCAATTCCTCCAAATAATACCACTTCAAAACCAGTTAGCGCATTTAACAAATTGGTTAGCAAACCTGTTTTTTCAATGCTCCCGCCTCCGTAAGCAAGCATTATTTTCTTAGATGGTGCAAACTCACCTACTAATTCAGGCAGTCTAGTTAATTGTTCTTTCCCAAAAACAATACGCGTTGGATTAATTACTTCAAAATTCAGCATACACAAAAGTAAGTAAAAAGGAAGACGTGTTGTGATATTTTTCGTACTTTCGCGCACCTTAATTTTTTAAGGCAATGGAGAGGTGTCCGAGTGGCTGAAGGAGCACGCCTGGAAAGTGTGTATACGCCAAAAGTGTATCGCGGGTTCGAATCCCGCCCTCTCCGCAATGAAATGAAGGAAGTGTGGGATGAGAACCTTGGTTTGAGACAACGTCCATCGAAAACAATTTTAATTGTTGAGATAATCCCGCCCTCTCCGCCATAATTTTCAAAAGCTAGCCGAAAGGCAGGCTTTTTTTGTTTTACGTGCGATAAAAGCTCGCTTTTAAAAGCAACGTGAAATAAAAAAGTCAAAGTTGCGCAGCAGCTTAGCTTTTGAAAATTTTTGAAGCAACCCCCAAAAACGGGTTCACGAGCGCAGCGAGTAATCTAAAGATTTAAACTTTACTAAATTCAACTTCAAATTTTTCAATCCATTGCGTATAGAAAGTTAGATTCGTGATGTCAAATCCAATCAAACTTTTATCAAATAAGGTAAAATACTTTGTAGCTTTTTGGTATTCATTTTGTTTGAAATAGTTGATAGCTAACGTTAAAAGCAAAATATTGTATCGCCCTTTTTCAAAATAATTTTTGTGCAATGGAAATGCATCGATAACAACTTGATTTAAAATTTCAATGTAATTATCAGAATGAAACTCCCACAAAAGCCGACTTAAAATGACCGTGAAATCAGCAATTTCAAAAGGATTTTTAAGCTTTTTATAATAAACTTCAATGTGAGTATTATCGTTATAGAAGATTACATTCCAAGCACAAATTCTCGCGTTTAAAATTGGGTGTAAATTAAAATTTGCTTTTTCTTTTAAGTCACTAACTTTTTTGAAAAGTTGTTGAGCAGTTTGAATTTCAGCATTCACAAAATTCAATTGACACAACAATAAAGTTTTAAAAATAGTTAAATCAGGAACTGACTTCTTAAAATCTACAGAAAGCCAATCACCAAAGAAACCATTTAAATTATATTCATCTACATAACACTGAAGAAGATTTACCTGAAGAAAAGTAGAAGTAGTTACGTTTTTCTTAATAAAATTAATGACGAATTCGTTCCCTTTTCTTGCTTCGAAATAAAACTCTTGAGTAGCAATTATTTGTTTTTCATTGAATTCAGATGTACTATCTTCTTGTTCTTTAAGAATAAAATTCAAAACATATTCATCCTTGTTTTTTATAGCTAATGAAATAATTGACAACATTTGAAATGTTTCTTCCCATTGGTTGAAAGAAAGATTTTTTAATGTTGATAGGATTTGAGCTCTGAACGTATTGGTATCTAAACTGTATAATTGTATGTTCTGATTGATTAAGTTGATGTCAAAGCGGTGAACATAACTTTTAAACTTTTGATAATTCTCAAATCCAATAGCAATTGCTAGTTGATTCATCGAATATAATGACCGAAAACCAATATCAGGAATTAAATTAAAAAAACGTCGAAGTGTTGTAAGGCTTATGTTTATGTTGTTCCTTTCATTTATTAGTTCATAGAGTTTTTTACAATCATAGTTGTCCTTAACTTCAATTTCATAAATATCTTTTAAATAGGTTTTAATCCACTTTTTTTCTTCGATTGATATGTTAATTGGAGCTGGCATTGGTGTTAAATTGTTTTGTCAAATTTAAGGTTTCATAATTTGTAAAAATAAGAATGGAGTTATTTGGACACATTTGGTTTTTTTGGAAAATGGTTTAATGGATACTTTTGAAAAAATACAGAAAGAGAATTTTACAACTCTAATTTTACTAAAACTAAACTTAAAAAAATGAATAAACTATTTCTAATTGCAACATTATTGATATCATTCAATTATGTAAATGCTCAAACCGTGAAAATGCCAAATGGCGATTATGAAGTCACTTGTAAAAGATCTTGGCAAGAATGTACTTTGTGTAACCAGAAGAAAGAATTCGTTTACAGGGTCAAAAATTTTAAAGGAGATGATTCTAAGACCGTTGAATATTGTGTAGAAAGTATGTTAACAAGCATTACAAATAACTTACATTTAAAATTTGAATTAGCAAAAAAAATGACAGCGATTTATCCTGGATTCACTGAAACAGTATATATGGCGCCAGATAAATGTGAAGCATCTAAAACAAGTAATCATAGTTTTGTGACTAAATCTGCTGAATTTATTGAAAAATTCACGGCAGTTCAACATGAAAAGTGCAAAAATCAATAATGAGATAAAATTGGAGACAAGTAAACCAAACCAAAAACAGCGAGTATTCTGAAAATCGATAAGAGTAAGAACTAAACTAAAATAAAAATAAAATGAAAAAGTTATTATTAATGGCAACCATGATGTTCATGTTTGGAGCAGCTAGAGCTCAAGCTGCTGATTATTTTGTCAAAAACGGAGATTTAATGGTAAAAAAAGGAGGTTCAACTTCAACTTTTCAAGACGGTGGTAATAATCCAATAATTGACTTCGCTGAAGGTCTGATAAATGAAAAATATTATTTGATTTATTGGAAATCAAATGGCGAATCAAAAATATGTACAATCACTGAAAATGGCAAATGGAGTAATCAATCTAATTTTGATTGTAGATGTGGGAAAAATATTGATAAAATTAAATTCATAGATAAACAAACATTAATTATTTCTTGCACTGATGGTAAAAGGTATAAAAAAACCTATTCACAAGGAGGAGGTAGTTCAGAAAGTAATTACTAAAGCAAACCCTAACCCACCAATAAATTAAAAGCTAGCCGAAAGGCTGGCTTTTATGATTTAACGCTTCCTACTTCTCAATAATCGGAATCCAAATTTCTTCTTCTGAAGAAGGATCATTGTTTTTGTATTTTTCTCCTAGAACTTCAAAATGCGGTCTGTTCGCTAATTCGTATATTGAATTGGGTAACCATGTGCCGAAAATGTATTGAAACACGCTAGAATCGTTACTAGAGCCTATGTAATCAAACACAGCATACAATCCACCCTCCAAAGAAAATGACTCCATATTTAATGGAACATTCTCAAAAGAAGCCACTTCAACGGTAGCCCATTTTTCAAATTCATTCGTTGGTTTAAAATCTTGGAAATGGTTGGGTTGATAAACCTGCAATGCGATTAGATCAGAAGAAATTGTAGATAATATATCCTTTCGATTAGGCATAAATTTTTGCCATAGTTCAACCGTTTTGTTGTTGGTTAAACTCATTTGCACGCGAATGCCAATTAGTTTTTTAGGTTTTAAATTTACAATTCTTGGTTCCATCATTTACAGTAAATTTAATTTAAGTGTATTCCAAATACTAGTCCAAACCAAGGTTTGTTTTGATAGATCCAACTAGAACGGTTGTGATCTAATAAATGGTCAAAACCAACAGATAATCCAAAGGTAATATTGTTTACAGCAAAAACCCCTGCTATCCCATTTGTGGAGACAACACCATCGTATTCTTGTTGAATACCATTATTAGTATTTGTTGGTGACATAAACGTGTTCCCTAAACCTGAAAACACGCCAATAGAAAATCCCAAATGATTCATTTTCCTCACAGAACAACCTAATGGATTTGAAAAATAATTTAAAGCATACCGATCGTTTCTAAAACCTACATAAAGTGCCCCATTTAAATTCGCGTTTAGTTGTGCAGGAACATTTACTTGAGATGGTCTGTATTTTAAAGGAATTGTAAAAAAATCTATGTCTAAAAAAGATTTATTATATGTAGCGGCATGTTTATTTCCAGATGAAATTTTACTAGGTAAGATCAGAACACGCTGCAATGTGTCAATCACTTTTAGTTTACCTTCAAATTTGGTCGTGTAAATAACTAGCGTGTCATCTTTTGAAATTTTATATACGCTTTGTTTTTTACCATTAATTCTTTGAAAATAATACCCATCATTAAAATCATGTTTTGCTGAATTTTCAAACAAACTACAGGAAGAAATTCCTAAAATCACAGGAATGAAAAATGCAATAAGTTTTATAAATTTAGATTTATGGTTAAGAAAGATCATATTTTATACTAAAACCTGTGAATTTGTAATTAATAAATCAACCCATTTCTCCACAAAGCGAATGGTTTAATTTTTCAATTACTTCATCTATACTTATGTTTTGGCCAACCAAATGCATTAATTTGGTAATTGCTGCTTCAGTTGTTAAATCTTTACCACTGACAACACCAACTTCATTGAAAAACGAGCTTGTTTGGTACTTGCCTTGTTGAACAGCACCCGAGCTACATTGCGTTACATTTAGAATAATTCCTCCTTGTTGTAAGTAATCTTGGATGTAGTTTCTGAAGGCTTGATCACTTGGTGCATTGCCGGCTCCAAAAGTTTCTATTACGAGAGCTTTGATGGTATCCGTATCGAATAAACTTGCAAATCCAGCAGCTGGAAAACCAGGATATATTTTCAATAAGCCGACGTTTGTATTCAGTTGTGAGTAATACTTGAAGTCTGGTAAATTTGTCCGAAACAATTGATTGTAATTGTATGCGATGTTTACACCTGCTTTTGCTAATTCAGCATAATTGGGAGATGCAAACGCTTCAAATTGATTGGCAGATATTTTCGAACAACGGTTGCCGCGGTACAAAGAATACTCAAAATATACGGCCACTTCTTGAACAATCGCAAAACCCTGTTCGTCTTTATCTGCAGCGATTTCAATGGCTGTAATTAAGTTTTCTTTCCCATCGGTACGAATAGTACCAATTGGCAATTGAGAACCTGTTAAAATCACTGGTTTTCTTAATCCTTGCAACATAAAACTCAAAGCAGAAGCTGTAAACGCCATGGTGTCAGAGCCATGCAAAATAACAAAGCCATCGTAGTTTTCGTAGTTTTCAGCAATGATATCTGCCATTTTCTTCCATGTTTTCGGATCCATTTCCGATGAATCGATCGGATGTTCAAAACTTATCGTGGTGAGTGCAACATTTAAACGATTGATTTCAGGAACATGGTCGTGCATGTGTTTGAAATCGAAGCTGATTAATTGACCTGTTTTGGGATCATTTATCATGCCAATCGTACCGCCGGTATAAAGCATCAAAATAGATGGTTGCGCCATAAAGTTGTTCTTTTAAAGAAAAATCAAAGCTACATTAATAAAAATAAATGGGCTCAAAAAAAATGAAAATTGTTTAAAAATGAATTTTATGGTCTCAGCTACGTAGTTCTACTTAGAGTGCGCTACGCTTGATAATGTATATTGACCTTTAAGAACAAAAAATGGTTTTGTATGAACTAAATCTGCCGTTTCTTTGTATCGATTAACATAGAGTGGTTTCAAGATAATCAGGTTAGGTTTTAGGTTAAGGGGAGTAGAAATACTTCCCTTTTTTATTTAAATTTTGATTATTATGAGGTATACTTGCCACGAAAGCACGAATTTTCACGAATGTTTATACATGAATTATTTTTGGATTGTTGTCAAAAAAAAATTACAACATTGCAATATTGTAAAGAAAATGATAGCCTTATTATTTCAATTGAAACAATTTCTCCGCATTTTCAGAAGTAATTCTAGCCACTTCCATCAACGAACAATTTTTAACTTCAGCAACTTTTTCAGCAACGTGCAAAAGAAATTTACTTTCATTGCGTTTTCCTCTATGAGGTGTTGGTGGCAGATAAGGTGCATCTGTTTCTACTATTATTTGCTCGAGGGGAATTTCAGTTAAAACGGATGGTAGATCACTTTTTTTATAGGTCAAAACGCCACCAATTCCCAAGTAAAAACCGCCGTAAGAATTTATTTTCTGAGCTTGTTCAAGTGTTCCTGTAAAACAATGGAAAACACCTGATAAAGCTGCATCATTCAATTCATCAAGTATTTCAAAAATTTCGTCAAAAGCATCTCTGGCGTGAATTACAATTGGAAGATTCAACTCTTTAGCCCACTCAATTTGAATGCGAAAAGCCTTTTTTTGTTCTTCAATAAACGTTTTGTCCCAATACAAATCCATTCCGATTTCGCCTATTGCAATGTGCTTGTTTTCGTCTATTGCCTTTTTAATTATTAGAAGGTCCTGTTCCCAATTTTCGTTGACATATCCAGGATGTAAACCCATCATTGGAAAACAATTTTGAGGGAATTCTTCACACAATCGATACATGGGTTCAATAGATGCAACGTCAATGTTAGGTAATAAAAGCTTTTTTACTCCTGCTTTGATTGCATTTTCTACCATTTCTGTTCTGTCAGAATCAAATTCTGTTGAATATAGGTGCGTATGGGTATCGATGAAATACATGATTAAAACAATGAAAGAGATAAACCTAATTGAAATATGTTCAATTTAACACTAGAAGAATGCGTGAATAATGGATTCAATTGATAATTTGCAAACAACCCCCAATTTCGAATTCCAATTCGCGTGTGAACGGAGTAGATGAAACGATTGATATCGCCAAAATTGTAGTTTTTTTCGATGTATTGTCCGTTTTCTTCATTTCTAACAGACGTAGCATAAATAGTTAATTGGTAGCCAATTTTTCCGCCAATATGAATTTTAAAATGCTTCCATCCTTTTGTACGAAAACGAATCTCTAGGGGAATTGAAAACGAATGACCACTTAAATGTTGTTTGTTGAAATGTTCAGTTGATGGCGTATTTCCCAAAAAAGTTTGATTCGAATAGGTGTAAAATTTATAGTTTGGATCGAACGCTACATTGAACCAAGAATGAGCAATTCCTGTGCCAATAGAAAATTGGTTGTTGGCATCTAATGGAATATCAAACAATAAGTTAGTCGTTAAACCAATTGAATTCCAACGGTTGGAAAAAGCGGCTTGATCACCCTTCCATGAATTGTATGTAACATCAAAGACCAAGCGATCATACTTACGAATTTTAGAAGATTTTGCTGGTTTTAAACCATTAAAATACCAAAAAATACCTGGTCGGTGGCGAGAAATTAGAGTAGAATCTTCAGGCAGAGAAATCGCAGAAAAAACCGTAAAAAAGAAAACGGTAATTAAATAAAATTTAATCATTTTCAGCTAATTTTTTTTCCCAATTCCAAGCGTGTACGATTGCGTCTTCAACCGTATAATTGGCTGTCCAATTTAATAAATCGTTGGCTTTTTTAGCATTGGCATAAATTTCAACAACATCACCTGGTCGACGATTTCCAATTTCCCAATTTAATTTTTGGTGCGTATTGGTTTCAAACAAATCAACAATTTCTTTCACACTTGTCCCTTTTCCAGTTCCAATATTGATGGCTTCAAAAAATGGTGTTGAAGTCGATTCTAACAAATTTAAAGCAGCAACATGTGCATTCGCTAAGTCAGAAACATGAATGTAATCTCGAATACATGTGCCATCTGGAGTTGGATAATCATTTCCAAAAACTGTTAACTTTTCGCGTTTACCAATGGCTGTTTGAGTAATGTAAGGTAATAAATTAGAGGGCGTACCTATTGGAAATTCACCAATATTTGCTGATGGATGAGCACCAATTGGATTGAAATAACGAAGGTTTACGCATTTAAATTGTGGGTTTTGAGCTTGCACATCGATCAAAATTTGTTCCCCAATTAATTTCGTATTTCCGTAAGGTGAGTTCGCTTTCGATAAACGCGTAGCCTCATCTACTTCTTTTAAGCCCTCAGGTTCTCCGTAAACTGTACAAGATGAAGAGAATACAAAATTATTAACTTGGTATTTCAACGCTAGTTCACAGATTGTCACCAAACCTTGCAAGTTGTTTTTGTAATATTTCAATGGATCAACCACCGATTCGCCAACTGCTTTATATGCAGCAAAATGAATGATTCCGTGAATTTTTTGTGCTTGAAAAACAGGTTCTAAAGCATTTATATCACACACGTTAACGTGAATAATTGAAGGACAAAATCCCAAAATTTCAGTTAATCCACTTACAACCGTTTTATTGGCATTTCTAAAATCGTCTACAATGATCGGATGAAAGCCTTTTTGTACCAATTCAACAATCGTGTGCGAACCAATGTATCCAGCTCCACCAGTAACTAAAATTGTTTTTTTATCCATTTTAAACTTTCAATCCTTTTACAACACGATCTTTGCGTTTTGTTTTTTGTAATTTTCTCATTTTAACGAGCAAATACGTGTTCCCTGTAAACGATGAAATATAGAACGTTTCTTCACCATAGGTGATTTTCCCGCCTTTATCTGCTGTCCATTCTGCAGTCATGTAATATTTCCCGTTTGTTTGATTAGGTCGTACATTAAAATACAATACTTTTCCTGTTCCCATTTCAAAACGAATACCCGTTTCACCATTAGGTCCAAAATCTTCGAAGATACATTTGGTTTGAGCAGGAATAATAATTCGATTTGAATTTTTATTTGAACTAGTTACCAAAGCACCATCACCACTTGTTTCTTGATTTTGAGACGATTTACTTTTCTCTAAAATAATGGTTGCTGAAGTGTAAAATTGAACTTTTTTCAATTGTTTGTTGGTGTCCAAACTAAAATCTTCACGAACTTGGTTGGTATAAGGAACTTTCATTCCACAACTAACGGCAATTAAACCGATTACAAAAATTAAGGTATATTTCATACTATTTTTTTTTACAAATATAACCAATAAGATTCTTGAAAAAGTTAAAATTTCTTTGATTTTTACGTCCAGCGCATAACAATCTACTAACAGAAAAGATTAACTTTGCTAACCCAAAAAATAAAACAATGGAAATTTTTATCAAAACGTTTACTTTTAATGGTTTTCAGGAAAATACTGTTGTTTTATATGATTCCTTTAAAAATTGTGTCATTATCGATCCAGGTTGTTACAATCGTGAAGAACAAAATGAACTTCTTTCGTTTATTTCAGAAAAACAACTTGAACCCTTAGCGCTCTTAAATACGCATGCGCACATTGATCATGTGTTAGGAAATGCATTTGTAAAACGTACATTCAATATAGATTCTTACTTACATAAATTGGACCTTCCAACATTAAATTCTGTCAGTAATTATGCTCATTTATATGGATTTGAAGGTTATGAAGTATCTCCTGAACCAACTTTTTTTCTGGAAGATCAACAAGTTTTGAAATTTGGAGAAATTGAATTGACTGTTTTATTTGCGCCAGGACACGCTCCAGGACATGTTGTGTTTTACAATGAAGCAAATAAATTTGTCATTAATGGCGATGTTTTATTTAATGGCAGCTTTGGTCGTGTAGATCTTCCCGGAGGTGATCTTGAAGTCTTAAAAGAAAGTATTTTTAACACCCTATTTAAGTTACCGGAAGATACAGTTGTCTATTGTGGCCATGGCCCGACAACTACAATCGAAAAAGAGAAAAAAACGAATTACATCTATAATTTTTAAACGTGATTATTGGAATAAATACACGTTTTTTATTAACTACCAAAATGGAAGGTTTTGGTTGGTACACGTTTGAAATTTGTAAGCGATTAGTAGCGCAACATCCAGAACACCAATTTGTATTTTTCTTTGATCGTCCGTTTGATTCAAAATTTATTTTTGGGAAAAATGTAACTGGTGTCATCGTTTCTCCTCCTGCTCGTCATCCAATTTTACATGCGATCTGGTATGAATTTTCATTGAAAAAAGCGATGAAAAAACACCAAATTGATGTATTGTTTTCGCCAGATGGTTATTTGTCATTGCGTTCAAAAATTCCACAAATTGGTGTGATTCACGATATTAATTTTGAACACTATCCCAAAGATTTACCGTTTTTTTCACGCACTTATTTGCGTTTTTTCTTCCCAAAATATGCAAAAAAAGCAACTAAAATAATTACAGTTTCAAACTATTCGAAAACGGATATTCAGCAAAAATATGGTGTTGATGCTTCTAAAATTACCGTTACATGGAATGGCGCGTCTGAATTGTTTAAACCCATTTCTGAAGAACTAAAATCAGCAATACAATTAAAATATAGTGGCGGTGAACCTTATTTTATTTTTGTCGGAGCTATTCACCCTCGAAAAAATATTCAACGCTTAATTGATGCATTTGTAAGCTTTAAAAAAACAGCTGGATCTTCAACAAAATTAATGATTGTAGGAGCTTCTTTGTGGCGTGATACAAGTTGCAAATTGATTTTGCCTGAAGATTTCAGCCATGATATTATTTTCACTGGACATTTACAATTGGAAGAATTAGCACAATTGATGGGTAGTGCACTCGCTCTTACGTATGTTCCCTATTTTGAAGGATTTGGGATTCCATTATTAGAAGCAATGCAATGCGGAACTCCAATTATAGCTGGGAATTTAACCTCTTTACCTGAAGTTGCTGAAAATGCTGCGCTGTATTGCGACCCGTTTAAAGTAGAGGATATTGCTGAAAAAATGATTGAAATAGAAATGTCTAAAGATTTACAAGAAAATTTAAGTAAAAACGGGCTTGAGAGAAGTAAATTATTTAGCTGGGACAATGCTGCAACTAAAGTTTGGGATGAAATCTACCAATGTTTTAAATAATTTTTGTTGTTGAATAGAAATTAATTTTTAATTTGGTCATATGAAAATCACAAAACTAAATGACGACTCGTCTTGGTTGATTGATTTTACTGAGACCACTCTGATGATTGACCCATGGTTTACACCGTATCAAGTTGATTTAGCATCTTGGTTTAGTATTCAATACCACAAGACAAAACAACCAACAGTAACAGATTTAAAAAAACCTGATTACATTTTTATTTCAAATCCCTTTACAGACCATTGTAATAAGGAAACATTGGTTCAATTTGATCCTTCTATTCCTATTATTGGGAATAAAAAAGTAGTGAATAAAATTAAAAAATGGGGGCATTTTAAAGAACTTATATTAATTGAAAACGCTCCATTTGAAATAAAAATAATTAAAGGATTGAATCCTTTTGATCTTGTTCATAATGCTTATTACATTCAACATGGCAATGAATCCATCTTGTATGCACCTCATGGCTCAAAAGTAAAACAAGTGCCCAAAGTAAACGTTTTAATCACTACAACTTCAAGGTATCAATTGCCTTTTTGGCTTGGCGGTAAAGTAAATTTAGGCTATTCTGCAGCGGTTAAATTATTAAGAAAAACGCAATGTAGAATTGTTTTATCAAGCCATGATGAACAAAAAATTGGCAGAGGGTTAGTAGAAGTTTTAGCCAAAAAGAAGTATGTCAACCGTGAACATGTTAACACCAAAATAAAATTTCTTTTACAAGGAGAAACGATTAATGTATAAAAAAAGGCTGATTCAATGAATCAGCCTTTTATTTTTCTATATAAAAAGCATTATGCTTCTGTTACTCTGTAACTTTCTACTGAAGGACACGAACATACTAAGTTACGGTCTCCAAAAGCATTGTCAACACGACGAACTGGTACCCAATATTTAAACTCTTTCAAATAAGCTGCTGGATAAACTGCTTCTTGCGGAGTGTATGGATAATTCCAATCCATGTTGATGATACAATCAGCTGTATGCGGTGCATTTTTCAACAAGTTGTTTTCTTTGTCTGCATGACCATTTTCAATTTCTGCAATTTCCTTGCGAATTGTTTTCATAGCAATAATGAAACGATCTAATTCTTCTTTGTCTTCCGACTCCGTTGGTTCAATCATCAAGGTTCCAGCAACAGGGAAAGAAACCGTAGGAGCATGGAATCCATAATCGATTAATCGTTTTGCGATATCAGCAACTTCAACGTCTGAATTCTTTTTGATTTCACGGCAATCCAAAATTAATTCGTGTGCTACCGTTCCATTTTTTCCTGTATACAATATATCGTAGTCTTCTTTTAATGAAGCAGCGATGTAATTGGCATTTAAAATTGCTATTTCAGTTGCTTCTCTTAATCCTACAGCACCTAACATTTTGATGTATCCATAAGAAATCAATAAGATTAATGCGCTTCCAAATGGAGCGGCAGAAACACCATGAATCGCATGCTCTCCTCCTGTTTTTACCAATTTATTTCCTGGTAAGAACGGCGCTAAATGCTTAGCAACACCAATTGGTCCCATTCCTGGTCCACCACCCCCGTGAGGAATTGCAAACGTTTTATGTAAGTTCAAGTGACAAACATCTGCACCAATATTTCCTGGATTCGTTAATCCAACTTGTGCATTCATATTGGCACCATCCATATAAACTTGACCACCATTGTCGTGGATAATTTTGGTGATTTCTTGAATTCCTTCTTCGTACACACCGTGAGTAGATGGGTACGTCACCATTAAACCTGCCAATGTATCTTTTAATTCTGTCGCAACAGCTGCCAGTTCTTCAATGTTAATGTTTCCGTTTTCATCACAACCAGTAACAACCACTTCAAAACCTGCCATAACAGCAGATGCAGGATTCGTTCCATGTGCTGATGAAGGAATAATCATCACTTTACGTTGCAAATCTCCACGTGATTCATGGTATGCTTTTATGACCATCAAACCAGCGTATTCTCCTTGTGCTCCTGAATTTGGTTGCAACGACATTGCTGCAAAACCTGTACAAGCGCACAAATCTTTTTCTAACTCGTTTAACATTTCATAGTACCCAGCTGCTTGAGCCGTTGGAGCAAATGGATGTAAATTCGCAAATTGAGGATTCGTGATTGGCATCAATTCTGATGCTGCATTTAATTTCATTGTACATGATCCTAGCGGAATCATACTGTGAACCAATGAAATATCTTTATTTTCTAAACGCTTTAAGTAGCGCATCATTTTAGATTCTGAATGATACGAATTAAACGTAGCATGTGTAAATACGGCATCTGTTCGCAACAATTGACTAGCAACCGCTGCTTCCGACTCATGTGAACATGTGATTTTTGATTTTCCAACTACTTCTGCAAAAACAGCTAAAATTGTTTCTACATCTGCAACTGTATGAGGCTCACCAAAACTGATACTAACTTGATTTTGTACTGAATAGTTAAAGTTCAATTGGTGTGCTTCTGCGATTTTACGAATTGCTGTTGTGTCAGTAGTTTTTATTGTAATTGTATCAAAAAATGATTTATTCACAAGTTCAAATCCAAGCTCATTCAATCCTTTTGCTGTTTTTGAAGCTAACGAATGAACATGCATTGCAATTTCTCGCATTCCTACAGGACCGTGATAAACAGCGTACATACTTGCCATTACAGACAATAATGCTTGCGCCGTACAAATATTTGAAGTTGCTTTATCGCGTTTAATGTGTTGCTCACGTGTTTGCAAAGCCATACGTAATGCTGTATTCCCATCTGCATCTTTCGAAACACCAATGATACGACCAGGAATTGTTCTTTTGTATTCATCTTTCACTGCGAAAAATGCAGCGTGAGGTCCACCAAATCCCATCGGAACACCAAATCGTTGAGAAGAACCAAATACACAATCAGCACCCATCGATCCTGGTGATTTCAAAATCACTAACGATAAAATATCAGCTCCAACAGCCACTTGAACATCTGCTGCTTTTGCTTTAGCGATAAATGCTTCAATGTTTGTGATTTCACCATTTGCCGCAGGATATTGAACAATTGCACCGAAGAAGGTAGCGTCAAATTCAAAGGTATCTGGGTTACCAATTACCAATTCAATTCCTAAATTAATGGCACGTCCGTGAACGACATCAATCGTTTGTGGAAAGGCATTTTCAGCAATAAAGAATTTATTTTTTCCTTCTTTGACCGCTGTTCTTGAACGTGAATTAAAGAACATGATCATTGCTTCAGCAGCTGCTGTTCCTTCATCCAATAAAGAAGCATTGGCAATTTCTAAGCCTGTCAATTCTACAATCATTGTTTGAAAATTCAACAATGCTTCCAAACGACCTTGAGAAATTTCAGCTTGATAGGGTGTGTAAGCTGTATACCAACCTGGATTTTCAAGCACATTGCGTAAAATTACAGAAGGAACAATTGTTTCACTGTATCCTAAACCAATGAATGATTTAAAAACTTGATTTTTGTTTCCAATAGCTGTGATGTGATTCAAGTATTCTTGTTCACTCATTGCAGCAGAAACGTTCAACTCCGCACCAAGGCGAATATGAGCAGGGATGGTTTTATTAATTAAATCAGCAACAGAATTCTCACCGATTTTTGCCAACATCGCAGTCTTTTCAGCTGCATTTGGTCCAATGTGTCTATTAGAAAAAGCGCTCATACCTATATATTTGAATTTGAGAATGCAAATATACGTTTGTTGTATAAAATAACAGACAGAAATTTATGAAAAACAATTAAATTTTATGAACCATTTCTAGCAAAAAAAAGTCTACCCAAAAACGGATAGACTTTCAACAATAAAAAATTTTAAACTATTAATCTACATAGCTTAATTTCAGCATGTTTGAGCTTCCTAATTCTTCTAATGGAATGGATGCCACATTGATTACTAAATCTCCTTCTTGTAACAAGTTTTCTTTTTTCAATAAATACTTGATATCAGCAATGGTATGATCCGTTGAGATTTGTTTGTCATAGTAAAATGCACGAACACCCCAAACTAAGTTCAATTGCGTTAATATTTGTTTGTTACTCGTGAAAACAAAAATGGTTGATTTTGGTCGTTGCGATGCAATTTTATAGGCTGTGTAACCTGAAAACGACATCGTTAAGATAGCGTTCGCTTCTACACGTTGCGATAAACGACACGCATTGAAACAAATTGAATCCGTGATAAAACGTGCTTGATTTCTTTCAGGTAATTCTTCTTTGTTGTAAATACCATCAAATTGCTCCATTTCGGTTACAATGTTTGCCATTGTTTTGATCACTTCAACAGGAAATTTACCAACCGAAGTTTCACCCGATAACATTACTGCATCTGCACCATCTAATACAGCATTGGCAACATCATTAACTTCTGCTCGCGTTGGTGTAATGTTATTGATCATTGTTTCCATCATTTGTGTTGCCACAATTATAGGTTT
This sequence comes from Crocinitomicaceae bacterium, assembly GCA_024639405.1. GTDB lineage: Bacteria > Bacteroidota > Bacteroidia > Flavobacteriales_D > Crocinitomicaceae > M0103. Next base: position 46,877 of record JAHEIL010000050.1, read on the forward strand.
GGCTTGTGTGATACATTTCGTAATCAACATTTTTTGAATCAACGGAACTTTTTGGAATGGAACTTCAACGCCTAAATCACCACGAGCTACCATCAAACCATCACTTTCACGAATGATTTCGTCGATATCGTCGATAGCTTCTGGTTTTTCAATCTTTGCAATCACTTTCGCTTTGGCTTTTTTTGAAGCAATAATGTGTTTCAATTCGATGATATCTCGAGCAGAACGCACGAATGAAAGTCCAATCCAATCCACATCTTGCGTTAACGCAAATTCTAAATCTTCTAAATCTTTTGGCGTTAAAGAAGGCATCGAAATGCGGGTGTTTGGGAAATTAACCCCTTTTTTAGACGATAAAATTCCACCGTGAATTACCTTCGCAGTGAATTCTTTTTTTCCATCCGTAGCAACTACTTCCAACGCTAATTTTCCATCATCTAATAGAATTCTTTCACCTGCTTGCACATCTTGTGGCAATTTTTCATAGTTAATAGAAAAGCGTTGAGCTGTTCCAACCACTTTCTCAATTCCAATCGTAACAATTGAACCATTTACCAATTCAACGCCATTGTTTTCCATTTCGTTGGTACGGATTTTCGGTCCTTGTAAATCTGCTAAAATTGCAACATTTAAACCTGTTTCATCGTTTAATTCACGTATCGTTTTTACAACAGCAGCGTGATCTTCATGAGAACCATGACTAAAGTTCAAACGACACACATTCAAGCCAGCTTGAAACATTTGACGCAAGGTATCTTTATCACTCGAAGCAGGACCTAATGTTGCAACAATTTTAGTTTTTTTCATCATTTTTTAATTAAATACAATTGTATCAGTTGATTCAAATTCTTCAGGATCAAAAACAAATGTTCCTAAAACACTTGACACTTTTTTTAATGCTTGCGCAAATTGAAACGGGTCAATAATGTGATTTTCTATTAAAAAAATGAAATAGTCAATCAATGGTTTTTCAGGAATTAAAAATTTCCCATTGACTTTATTTTTCACTAAATAATATTCTGTCAAATTTTCTTCATCCTTAAACTCATACAATGAATGTTCGGATTGCTTGACCCCTTTTTTGTTGACAACCACATATTCATGATCCGCTTTTGCTAGCATAATGTTCAGTGTATCGTTGATACTCCATGCTAAACGGTAATCATTGTGGTGTGAGCAAATACCAATCATATCAAAATCATACGATTGTTGAAAAGTCAATATGTGTTTTTTCTGTTTCGACATTTGCACAACAAAAATAGGCATTAAATGCGCTAAAAAAACAAATATAAAAAGATTCCGAATATCTTAATGTTAAAATGACACTAAGTATTGGCTATTTTTCTATTTGTCCATTTTTATTGAAGAAAAAATATAAAGTTTGTATACAGTTTTGAATTATTTTGTATTTTTACCCCATAATTAAGCACTTTAAATAAAAAAAGATGAGCGTTTTCGGTATAGTTTTGTTTCTTTTAATTGCAGGAATGGCATTTTGGATGTTGTTATTTTTAATGGGTTTCATCCTACCATTTTGGATTACATTAGGTGTTTTTGAGCAAATGCGCCCAAAAAGAATCTTCGAAGAAGAAACAACAGAAGTATAAAATTTCTTTACTCTATTGAAAACGTCTTTTTGAGGCGTTTTTTTTATGCCCAAACTTTCGCGCCTTCGGAGCAATTTTTACAAATATCGATCTCATTTCGCTTCGTTAAAATGGTACCTCTCATTGCTTGGTAGTTTGTGTTTCCCCATATTTCTTGAAAGCTAGCGGTTTCTAGTGAACCTAAAATGTGTTGTGCATCTTTGTCGAAACAACAGGGTACAACTTTTCCGTCCCAGGTTAAAACACTCCCCGACCACATGCGCCAACAATGATTGCCTGTTTTGTATTTTAATTTATACGTTCCATCTTTTTGCTGTTTGTACCGCGCATATTTTTCATTCTTCGGCATCAATGGATTTCCATTCTGGTAATCATACAATTGGGCAGTTTTTATGCGCACCTCATCGATTCCTAAAGATTTGCCCAATTGAAAAATTTCAGGGATTTCATGTTCGTTGGGTGCAACCGCTAATAATTGAAAAATCAAAAATGGCGTGTTACTTTTAGCTTGTTTTTTGGCCTTAATTAAAAAGTTGCTCGCAGCAATCACTTTTTCCAATTTCCCATTTACTCGGTAGTTTTGATACGTTTCTTGTGTTAACCCATCAATGGAAATAATCAATCGGTCTAAACCTGAAGCCACAATTTCCTCAGCTTTCTTTTGATCGATAAAATGCGCATTGGTGGAAGTTGCTGTGTAAATATTATATTGCTTCGCTTGGCGAATGAACGACAAGAATTTAGGATTTAAAAACGGTTCTCCTTGAAAATAATAATTGATGTAGAATACGGATTTGTGGACTTGTTGCAACATTTTATCATGCAATTCGAGATTCAGTTTTCCAGTTGGACGTGTAAATTGCTTCAAACCACTTGGGCATTCTGGACAAGCCAAATTACAGGCAGTTGTGGGTTCAATTGACAAGGTGAATGGTTGGCCGAAATGGATCGGACGCTTTACAATTTTCCCATAATAAAAAGAAACACGTAATAATACAAGGTTCCAACTTCGGGATAAATTTAAATGTGAAAAAATATTGAGGATGTCTTTCAAGTGGTTCATGCGATAAAGATAAATTGTTTTTTACAATTTAAATTGATTACCTCAATAAATTTACATGACCTCTTAATACTTGAGTTATCTGAGGTTTTTCACAACTCACATAATTTAATTCATACAAATAGTTCCCATCTTGCATCATTCTGCCATTGTAGGTGCCATCCCAGCCTACTTTTGCATCGTTTGATTCAAAAATAATTTCGCCCCAACGGTTCATGATTTTTAAATTCCAGTTTAACATTTCAAGTGCAAATGTTCCATTAAATTCATTGTTAAACTCATCCTTGTCAGGTGTAAACGTATTGGGGAAATAAATAACAAAAGGTTCAATAAATAATTCTCTATAAGCTGTGTCGTCGCACCCAAATTCATTGGTTGCAACTTGCATCGGACGCTTATAACCACTTGTTAAATAGGTATAATCAAAAGTAGGGAGCGTTTTCGAAGCCGATTCATCATCCAACCAATAGAAAAACGAAGTTGCCCCTGAAGATTGATCTGTAAATTCAATAGCTGCATGGCAAATATCAGTGTAATCTGGTGTAACCGAAAATTTAGCCTCTGGTGAAGGATGTAAGGTAATTAAATTTGGTTGCAATAACGTAATAGTATCTGTGCATCCTTCCGATGCTACAATTGTTAATCCAATTGTATACGTTCCTGCGTTTGGATAATAATGATTCGGGTTTTGTAATGTTGAATTCGTTCCATCTCCAAACGACCAAAAGTAATTTAACGGAGCATCAGCTGTGCTTAAATTGATAAATTGCACGGCATCAGGCGCACAAAAAGGACCTGGTTCGGTAGTGAAATTTGCAATTGGTTCACTGTATACAAATACACTATCTGTATAGGTGACTAAACACTGATCAAAAAATGCGGAAACAGTGATAGGATGAAATCCTGCAGTTGAAAATATGACAGGTGAAACATCTAATAAGGTACTAAATTGTGGTGTTGCATTTATTCCAAAATCCCATGCGTATTGTGTAAAACTTGGTCCTGTCATTTGGCCATCAAATTGAAATGAATTGCCCGTTATGCACAAAGAATCATTGCTTGTATAACTTACTGATAAAAGTTCATTGACAGTAAATGTTTCCGTAATTGTATCACTACAAAGTCCAGTTGAATTTGCAATTAATGTTACAGTATAAGTCCCACCATTTGGTAAAGTAACCGTTGGAGCTGTATCACTAAAAATTATTGGAGGGATGCTATTAAAGGTCCAATTGTAATTATATGCATGTTGAGATAAATTACCAAAAGGAACCGTTAAACCAAGGCAAGCAATGTCAGTTGGGATATCAATTTCAGCTTCCGCTTTTGGGAAGATATAAATTGAGTCAAAATACGTGTCTGTACAAGTACCTGAAGAAACAGATAATGCGATTGGAATAAATCCAGCAACAGAAAACGATTGATTTAATACATTGGGAGTTGAAGCAAATTGAATGGCCGCATTAGGTCCAAAATCCCATGCAATATTGACTGGTATTAAGTTATTTGTTTGACTATAAAAATCAAAAGAATTATTGATGAAACAGATGGAATCGATTGTATTGAATTGAGTTTGCAATTGGTTGTTTACATTCACTAACATGGTTGCTGTATCAGTACAAGGCCAACCTGGATTTACGATTAATTGTGCCGTATAAATTCCGTCTGTTGGATATGTAAATGTCGGAGCAAAACTTGAACTTACATCTGTTGAAGTACCTACAATACCAAAATCCCATGCATAATTCGTTCCTCCGTATGAATCATTTTCAAATTGAACCGTTAACCCTTGGCAATAAGAAACAAAGGTCGCCAATTCAGTTTGCAAGGGCAAAATAGCTTGCATAGAAATATTACAATTGAAAACTGTAAACAAGAAATCGCGCACTGTTTCGCCAATCAAAATGC
>JAHEIL010000001.1 GCA_024639405.1 Crocinitomicaceae bacterium
ATTTATTGAAATTTAAAGTTGTTGGAAAAGATCCAAAAACGAAAAAATGGAAATTATCTCGCCGTGTTCTTTTACCAAGACCAGAGAAAAAAGAAGATGCGCCTCAAGCGTAAGCTTTTAAAATAAATTGAAAACGGCTCATTTAAATGTGCCGTTTTTTTTTTTTGTGACTTGATTGTAATGTCTTTAAGTTAAAATTGAAATCCAAATCCAAAAGTACTTGCGAGCATAAAAGAGTTTATCATTAAAAAAAATCCGTTTGTAGAACCAAAGCCAAAACCTGTATAAACATAAAAATTAGGATTTAATGATTTTTTTAATCCTACGTATAAATTGTTTTCAAGAATTGTTTTTCTTGTTTGAATTTCATCTGTAAAACCTAATGGATAATCAATTTTACTTATTTCATAAATTGAAAAAGATAATCGTGTTGTAAACTCAAAACCATTCTTACTAAATATAATTGGAAATTTTCGCTCATAGCCAAAATTTAATCCATAATTAATATGATTAATTTTTTCTATAGGATCATAAAGAAAGCCATTCAAATAAGAAATTTGTGGACCAATAAAAAATGAGTTGTTATTAATTGATCCAACAAAAAGAATTGATTCATGCATAATAGAAAATGTATTGATATTACTATTATTCTGCTTAATTGGTACTCTGAAATTATATTCAATTGAATTTACATAACTAAATTGTAAAGTATCTTGTGCTAGACTAATAATTCCAAAGAAAGTGAATAATATGAAAATGAGGTTTTTCATTGTCTTAAATTTATTTTTTTTACGCTCAACTAGTATTAAGTATGTATTGATTAATGCATTAAAACAAATTCTTCCAATTACATTTATTCGATCTATTAATTTTAAACTAAAATATTTAATTCAATCTTTCATCTTAATCCCAAATGATAACCTCAAAGTTGGGTTTTCGATTAAACTATTTAAAAAAATCAGATCATGGTGATATGCTATTCGTAAGGTTAAATCACATTTTTTCAAAGGAATGTTTTTACCAAAGGAAGTTATTGCACCTAAATTAACAAGTGAATACTTTGAGAAAATGTATTTACCTCCAATTTCAAAAAAGCAGCTTTTGTTTTTTCCTAAATTATAATGCCAACTAATTGGTATCGAAATAGAATTCGCCTGAAACTTTGTATTGTAATCAGTATATCCTCCCATTCCTCCTGTAAAAACATATTGTGTCATTTCTGGAAGGTAATCAAAACAAATTCCAAATTGAACACTTGATCGAGTTAATGATTTTGTATTGCGAAAACATCCAATACTGAATCCAATACGATCTAGTACAATGTATTTTTCATTTGCAAATGAATGGGTTGCTGAAATAGAAATTTCATTAAAAAACAGTTTGTCTTGTTCTTGTTGAGCTATTGATGGAATTATGCACAAACAATTTAAAAAAAGTGAGAATGTAATGGATTTTTTTAGTTTCATGTGTTTTAAATGTTTGTAATACCATACAATTTACAAAAAATAATTACAATTCACCTAATTTTTAAATTATCTTTGAATGAAAGAAAACTAAATGCAAAGTCAACAAAATAAGCTATTCACTACTTGGAGCCTTTTTACAAGTGTTGTGTTTGTTGCTGCATATGTTTGTTATCAATGGTTAAAATCCACAACTTTTGAATTAAAATCTTTTGATTCGTTGTTTATTTCACAAGCTACATTAGACCTTGTCTCTGTCAATGCAAAAGTGAGTTTAATGTACAAAGCACTTTTTGGATTTTCAATTGCTGGAACCTTACTATATCTTTTCTTTTCAAAGTTTCCGTTATTCATTCAACGCACTCAAAATCAACTTGGATTAGTCGCTTTTTTAGGAATCAGCGCTTTGTTAAGTGAAATTCTTGGTGTTAAAGTAGGAGGGATGCTTCATTTTTTTGTCGCTCTTTTCTTGGTTGGAATGGTCTTGAATTTATTAACGTTTTTCTTAAAGCAATTCGTTCCATTGGTCATTCAGTTTTTCTGGCATCCTTCAAGTTTATTAATTAGTTTTTTAAGTTTTTGTGCACTTCAATTTTTATATAATAATTCAACTTCGTTCAATTCCAATTCTTGGTTTATTTTTGGAAGTGTTCATTTAGTATTTTCAGTTGTTTTAACTCAGTTGAAATTAGTGAAAAAGTACTCGTTCAATCAAGTTTTTTGTTTGTTTAAGACGCTTGTTTGGATTCCTTTGTTGGTTTTTGTTTCAGTTGAATCAGCTATATTTTTTCGCTTAAAATTTGATTTTTTTTTAGCGTATAAAATTGTTTTCGCAGCCTTGTTTTTGGTAAACATCATTCTAAATTTGTTCCTTAAAGAAAATAGAATTACAGCTGCTTCATTACAAGCTCGTTTTGCTTTAGCAGCCATAATCGGACTCATACTTTCAGTCAATTACCACCCAATTATCACCCAATCAACTGAATTATTTGAGTTGGCGAACAGTGCAAATGCGCAATTAAAATTATTTCAATCGCATGAAATTCCTTTTGTGGATTTCCTTTCTTCTCATATGTTTTCCGAGCAATTTTACGGTATCATCTACCATGCTATTTTCGGTTTTTCCAATGATTTAGCTTTTACAACGTATGCTTTTCTATACACGATTATTGCTTTTTCAGCCTTGTTCTATTTTTTAAAATTTGTTTTTAAATCTGCTTGGTTTGCCTTCTTATTTATCGCCATTTTTCCCTATTTAGGTGCGTATCTAGTTAATCATTTTTATGTTGCTTTCTTTGTGTTTTTCTTGTTTCAAAAATTGAAGCATCAAGAAACAGTAAAAAATTACATAGTATTATTTTTGGTTTTAATAGCACTCGTTTTTTGGCGATTAGACACTGGAATTGCAACTGGAATGGCTGCAGTTGTTTACTTTTTACTACAAGCGTTTTTCGGAACTGATAAATTGTCCCTAAAGAAGTTAAGTTTTTCAATTGCAATTATTGCTTTCATTTGTATATGTGTAATACTAGTCTTAGCAAGTTTTTATCCTTTGGAGTACTTACTTTCAAATGTTCAAAATGCCTTGCATTACATTGCAGGAAGTCAAGCACATGGCTATTCTAAAAGTACGGATGTATTCAACCAACAATTTTATTTATTTCATTTTGTATTTCCATTTTTTGCAGTTTGCATGATCGGTACATTAACGATAATGCTAAAAAATAAAGAGTCAAAATGGTTGAAATCTTCCAACTTGGCGCATGCTTCAATCTTTGTTTTCTTGATTTATTTGTTTAACATACAACGCGGTATCGTTCGTCATGGTTTTATGGAGAGCAATGATAGCATCATCAATACATTTTTCTTTCTAGGCTGTTGTTTGTTGCTATTATCGTTGATTCATTTTAAAAATAATGCAACGCGTTTTGTTACTTTTTTCAGTGCTAGTTTTATTTTCGTGATAACTTGGAGTTACTTTCCAATGAATGAAAACAATAGTTTCTTCAATCAGTTTTTCTCAGAAAATACGTTGTATAAATTAGATAAAGCACTAAATAAAGACAATTTTAAAGGAAGGGTAATGTTGAATGAGGAATTTAATAAAACAGAAATTATCCCAATTCACTCATTCTTAAACCAACATTTGAAGTATAAAGAAACATTTTTTGATTTTTCAAATTCTCCAATATTATATTATTATTCGAATCGCAATGTCCCAAGTTATTTTTGTCAAAATCTTCAAAATACTATTGATGATTACTTACAAATTGAACAATTAAAACAGTTGAAAAAACAACAGGTTCCGCTAGTTATCTTTTCAAATTATCCGAAGAATTGGTTTGATGCAACAGATGGTGTTCCAAGTGAAACTCGCCATTACATGCTTGCATCTTACATCTTCAAAAAATATAAACCGCTTGGTATTGTTGGAAAACGAAGTGTTTGGGGATTGAAATCACGCAATTGGAAGTTAAAAACCTTGGAACAAGATACCTTAATTGAAAAAAGTGCCATCTTCGACTATAAAAAGTCAGCTCACGTTCAATTTCACCATTTTAAAATCCACCAGTCTATTTTACAAGGTATTGAAAATGGAAAGAATGTACATCCAAAAGTTGATTTATTTCACATCCCTAAAAAGTTATTCAAAGAAATAGGTGTTTTCATACAACTACAAACAAAAAAGCCAATTGATAATCAACAAGTAACAATTCAATTGCTAAAAGATTCACTAGTTGTTGGAGAAGTTAAATACACAGAAATAAAAGGTGAAAAAAGTTACTTAGTTCCTTTGAGTAATCAGTATTTATGGCACAAGGTGCAGCCAAATTTTATTCGAATATTACCTGAAAACAGAAGTTATACAGTAAATTTCATGAAAGACATCCGCTATGAACGTTAAATTGCAATTGTTTTTTGACAAAGGAATCGCTAAACCTTTAGCCTTTTTATTGAATTATTTGGTTCAATTAGTTGGGAAAATACTGCGCATCAACCATGATTTAAATCGATCATACAAAACAATTGTTGTAAGTAAATTTAAAGGAATGGGAAGTATTATTCAAGCAACACCAATGTTGATGGCAATAAGTTCAAAATATCCTGGTGCAAAATTGGTGTTTGTAAGTTCTAAAGCAAATCATCAAATTTTAGAGAAAATTACTTGCATTGATGAATTGGTCTTGGTGGACGATCGTTCAATTTTTCAGTTTATTAAAACGAACATTACTTCCTTGTATCGTTTGATTCGAATGCGACCTGAATTGTTCATTGATTTAGAAGTGTATTCTGATTATAGCACGTTATTTACTTTAGCTACTTTGTCTACAAATCGAGTAGGGTATTACTTGCGCTCAAGTTCATTTAGAACAGGAATTTATACACACATGATGTTTTTCAACCCACGTGTTCCGATTTCAAAAGTGTATTTGCAAACTGCTGCTCTTATCGGTTGCGACATTGAAAACGAATCGTTGTTTCCCATTCATCAAAACTTACCGCATTCTTCCGAACGTAAACCATACATCGTCATTAATCCAAATGCATCTGATTTAAGAGTTGAACGGAAATGGGGGACAACCAATTTTGTCAATTTCATAAATCGATTCAGTGCAACACATCCAACAACAACTATTTATTTAATTGGTAGTCCTGCTGAAGTGGATTACACAACTGAAATTTACTCTGCTTTAAATGTCTCAAATGTTATTAATTTGGCAGGTAAAACAAGTATTGATGAATTGATTGTATTGATTGCTGAAGCACAGTTGATGTTGAGCAATGATACAGGTCCAATGCACATAGCTTTTGCTACAAATACGCCAATTTTATGTTTGTTTGGACCTTGTTCACCAGATCAATATGGAAAAAGTGCTAATTCTAAAATTTTGTATAAAAAAGTGTATTGTAGTCCTTGTGTTCACGACTTTGAAGTTCCACCTTGTAAAGGAAATAATAGTTGTATGCAATTGATTCAAGTAGATGAAGTATTAGCTGAATTTGAAGCAATGTTACAAGGAGAAACGATTAAAAGAGATGAAAATCAAGACTTCATTTATTCCATCAATGAAAATGTATTGGGAAAGGTGTACCGTTGATTTCGTAAGTTTTTATATCTTTACCAAAAATTAAATAAAATGGCAAGTAGAAAAGATTTAAAAAGAAACCTAAATAACATGGTTTTTGATATCGTTGAAGAGTGTTTTACGATTCAAATTTTAGATGAATCAAAAACAAAAGAAGCGGATGCTATCATTGATGCTGCAGCGACTTTCCAAGATACAATGTTGACTAAAATCAACGCTTCTAAAACGAAAGCAGATTTCAAACCAATTTGTGAAGAAATTGAAAATACAGCAATTGATTTTATTAATAAATTAAATGCAATGAATTGATTTTAAACTTTTACGTTTAATTTTATTCAAAATAAGTTATTTTAGCGGGTACATTACCCGCTTTTTTTATGGAATAAAGTCACATTTTTAAAGAAGTATAAATCGTTGAACAATGAAAACTATAAAAAGTAAATTATTAATTGCAATTGGCTTATTGTTATTCTTTACAATTTTAATTTCCACTGGAGCTAAAAGTACATTTTGGAATACCATCGCAATTGGTGGACTAATGATTTATTTTTGGGTTTTCGAAGTGATTCCAATTTATGTTACAGCATTAATTCCACTTGTATTAGCTGTTCCTCTTGGGATTTTGGATAAATCAGAACTCGCAAGTGCGTATGGTGATAGTAATGTTTACTTGTTTTTTGGTGGATTTATTTTAGCACTTGGATTAGAGAAATGGAAAGTACACGAACAAGTTGCACGTGCCATTATTCATTTTGTTGGTGATTCAAAACCACGCATTTTATTTGGCTTTTTGATGAGTACAGGCTTAATTAGTATGTGGATTTCAAACACTGCTACTGCTTTAATGATGTTGCCAATGGCAATGGCTATCATTCATGCTTTACCTGAGAAAGAACATAAAAGTAAATTCGCTTTGTTTTTATTATTATCTGTTGCATATGCATCAAGTATTGGTGGAGTAGGTACCTTAATTGGTTCTCCTCCCAATACACAAATGGCAAGTATTTTAGAAAATACCTACCATGTTCGGGTTGATTTTTTCACTTGGATGAAAATTGGAATGCCAATAAGTATTTTGATGTTATTGGCTACGTTTGGATTCTTTTATTTTTCAATGGGAAAAGAACGGAAAGAAAAGCATGCAGCTTTTGTTATTCATAAAACGCCTTGGTCAAAAGATCAGATAATAGTTTCATGCATATTTCTATTAGTTGTGTTTTTATGGTCATTTAAAGACCTAATAACACCTTTGTTAGGGTTTTCTTATCGAGATGAAAACGTAGCGTTGTTTGGAGGTTTATTATTATTTGTAATTCCAAGTTTTGAACAGAAAAAACCATTGTTAATATGGAAAGATACGGAGAAATTACCTTGGGGAATTTTAGTGTTGTTTGGTGGGGGATTAGCACTTGCAGCAATGTTGGAGAAAAATGGTGTCATGTTAGAATTGTCTAAATTAATGGTCAATTTATCAAGCTATTCTTATTTAACAATCATTGCAGCATTAATTGTTTTAGCTGTTTTTGCATCTGAAGTTTTATCCAATCTAGCCATGGTTAGTATTTTTGTTCCAATAGTTGCAAATTTTGCCATTCAACTGGGAGTGCCTATTCAAAATTTTGCCATTCCTTTAACACTTGGCGCAAGTCTTGCATTTATGTTACCTGTTGGAACACCACCAAATGCTATAGTTTTCTCTTCTGGTTTTCTACACGTTAAACATATGGTGAAATATGGATTTGTTTTAAATTGTATCGCAATTGGGTTAATCTTTCTTGCTGCTTTATTTTTGCTTTAATGTGTTTAGATGAAGAATATCTTATTAGTTACTTTCATCGGTTTGTCATTTTTTACTTTCGCTCAAAACCCAGCTTTTAAGGATTTTATTGGTAAAGATTATAGCGTTTTTTCAGAATTTGAATCATTTAGTAAATTCAATGATTATGGCGGTTTGTTATTGAATCATTCATTTGGAAAAGATACAAACGAAGCTTTTGCGTTATATGGATACGGAGATTCCCTAATTGTCTTATTTGAAAAAGCTTATAATCCAGATCATGGAATGAACGCTCGTTTTATTTTGCTAGATGCTATTCAGCTAAATGATTTGAATAATAAGTATTTTATTCAGTATGGAACGTGTTCTTTCAATGGTAAAGATGATGTGCACATTGTTGCATTAGTCAAAATGAATAAAAACAAAGCATATTACAATCAATGTAAAAAGGCTTGGGAAATTGATCATCTAAAACATACTTTCATTGAGATAAATCCCAAAATGGTCAAATGTTTGAATGAAGGTTACAATGTTTGTGAATAAAAAAAGGCTACCATTTCTGATAGCCTTTGATATTTTATTTTCAATTTAGTTATTTGATAACCAATTTATGATTACTAACTTTTTGACCATTTGAAAGGGAGATTGTATAAAGTCCACTTGCCACTTTTCCTAATTGAATTTGTTTTACAAATGTACCTTGTTGGTTTTCAATTGTTGTTTCATAAACCAATTTTCCGTCTTCAGTGTAAATTTTCAAAGTATATAATTGACCAGTAATCGCATCAAAAGAAACATTGAAATCACCCGTCGATGGATTTGGATAAATAGCTAAGTTCGCAGCATTCAATTCATCAACTCCTAAACCAAATACTGTATACCCATTTGAAAAGCTCGATTTACAACTATTCACATTAACTTGCACAGTAAATGTACCCGTTGTCGTTGGTGTATAAGTTTGACCGTTTGCCCCTGGGATTATTGTACCATTCAAATACCATTGATTACCTGTTGCTGCACTTGAATATAAAGTACCTGCAGAAGCAGTAACAATTGGTGTCGCTGGAATTGGATTAACAGTCATTGTAATAACATTAGAATTTACTGTAGTTTGTGTAGCACAAGCATAATTTGAATTTAATATACAACTTACTGTTGCTCCATTTGTTAATGAAGTCGTTGAAAATGTTGTACTGTTTGATCCAACTGCATTACCATTTACCAGCCACTGATAACTAGGACCAGTTCCACCATCAATTGAAGAAGCTGTAAATGTTGAATTTACTCCAGCGCAAATTGTTGATGTTCCTGATACAGAAATTGAAGGAGTTGACATTTGATTAACTGTTGTTGTAATAGCATTTGATGTCGCTGGATTATTTGTCGCACCAGACATGTTTGAAGTCATAACACATGTAATAGTTTGTCCAGTTGTTAATGTGTTGGTTGTAAAAGTTGGACTATTCGTCCCAACATTTGTTCCATTTAATTTCCATTGGTAACTTGGATTTGAACCTCCATTTGTTGGTGATGCAGTAAATGTAACAGAATTACCTGAGCAAATTGAATTATCAGCATCAGAAGAAGTAATTGAAACATTAGCGTCTGTGACTAATGCGAATTGAAACGAATAGATACGCGTTCTTTTTGGGTTAGAAGTTGTTCCGCCTAACCATTCGCCTGTATGCCAAAATGTAGAACCATCTGGATCTAATGCCGTATGAGCATAATCACCATAACGATTGATTCCACCTGTTTGTGATACAATACCCGCAATTGCAGTAGCTTCAGCAAATGTCATAGTATTTAATGGGTCGTTGGCTAGTCTTCCTGTGTAATACAAACCAGGGTAAATAGTACTTGAACCAGATTTAGCATAGCATAAACCAATGTTACCAGCGTCATCCATTGCAATAGAACCTAACCAACGACTGTATGTATCAGGTGTATAAATCCCTTGTTGGTATATTGACCATATTCCTGAAGTTAAATCTTGACGAAGTTCCGCCCACATAATACTTCTTTGTGTTGTACTTATTTTTACTGGCCAATTCAATACTACTGAATTATAGGTTGACCATTTACGATATTGAGCTCTGTAATTTAAAATACCCCCAATGCCATCTAATTTTTGAGTTGTACCTGGTTGCGATATATCATTCCAACTTGAATTATAAGATGCATCAAATGAATTGGTAGGGACAGCTGAAACAAATGAAATTGAAGCAGTAGGAGTTGTAGGTGTCCAGTTAACGGTCATTTGATAAATTTGTATACCATCAATTGTTCCACCTCCCCAAGCATTATCAGAATAAGACATAATTGGACAAGGAGTTCCTGCTGCTGGTAATCCGCCATTTCCATCTGCATCTGCTGGAAGAGGACAAAAGAAACCACCACCATCTGGTGGATTGAATGAAGCATAAACTGATTTTGCAGTAGCATTTCCTGCTAACATAGCTGAACGTTCAAACGCAAAAACTTTTTGAGAATTTTGATTAGATGTCATGTAATATCCATCTTGCCAAATTGAAAATTTTAAATAATCAGGAAATGCTGGAGATGAAAAGGTGTAACAATTCCATGTTCCAAGTGGATCATTTGTTGAAGAAACAGCAATGTAAATTTTATTACCAGTTTGACCAAATTGTGCCAAAAACCAACGATCAGCGAAACGATCATAAAGAACAATCGGATCACCATCATTAGAAGCTAAATCTGGTGTCCACAATGTTCCCATTGTAAAACTTGAAACGGTTGTACCAGTTGTTTTATTAACAACTCTAATTGTAGTAGCATTAACCGCTTGAATGTAATGAGTTGTACTAGCCGCTCCTGATGGATCATGCGGGTATGAACCGTTGTTAACTCCGTTAATGTTGATTTTTGAAGAAGGTGCTGGTCTTGTTCCATTTTCAAATTGAATCAAACTTGGGTCATTTCCATATTCTCCGGAAGTTTTAGAATTCAATAGGGGGAATTTTTGTGGCTCTCTGTGTTTACGATCTTTTGATTCACCATTTTTCTTACGCATGTTTTGACGCGCAATTTTTTTCTCACTTACAGGATTTTCTATTAACAAGTCTCTCAAAGGTCTAGAAACCTTAAAACTTTCACATTGAATTGCTCCTGTTTCATTCTCTTTCTGCGAAAAAGCAATATTTGAAAAAAGGATTGAAAGTGAACTCAGAATAAATATAAATTTTCTCATTGTTTTTTTTGTGTGTTTTTAGTTTTGCTAAATTAATATTATTTTAATTTTAACTAAATAGAATTGTTCAGTTTTAAACAAAATAAGTGAAGTATTGTTTAATTTTGTAAAAACAACTTACATGAAAATTCTTCTTTCTCCAGCAAAATCAATTCATCAGGACAAAACATATGAAAATTTGTTTTCAACGGAAATTGTGTTTAAAAATGAAACGAATTCCTTGGCGAAGAAATTACAAAAGTTGTCTGTTAAAAAAATGGAAAAATTGATGCATATTTCTTCTGAATTAGCACTTTTAAATGTTCAACGATATGCCAATTGGACTGAAGAAATAAATGAAAACACAGCTTCTTTTCCAGCGATTTATGGATTTAATGGTGAAGTATATAAAGGATTTGATGCGGATACATTAAGTGAGAATCAAAGTTTGTATACACAAGAAAACGTTCGGATTTTGTCTGGTTTATATGGAATCCTTAAACCTTTAGATTTAATTGCACCTTATCGCTTAGAAATGGGGACAAAATGGAACATCACCCCAAAAACTAAAAACCTTTACCAATTCTGGGACAAAAAAATCACAACCTATTTAAACAATGAACTTAAAGAAAATGAACCAATCATTAATTTAGCTTCCAGTGAATATTTTAAAGCTGTTGATGTAAAAACATTGCATTCTAAAGTTATTACACCTGTTTTCAAAGAATTTAAAAATGGAGATTACAAAATTATTATGATGTTCGCTAAACACGCTCGAGGCGCAATGGCTCGCTTTATTGTCGATAATGAATTAGAAAATCCAGAAGATCTAAAATTGTTTTCTAAAGATGGTTATGGATTTGACGCCAATTTATCTTCGGAAACAGAATGGGTGTTTACGCGTTAAAATGATCTACAGCTTTTCTTACTGAACCATATTCTTTTAACAGTTCAGATGCAACTTCATAACTTACTGGGATTTCACTCATAATCATTTTAATACCTCTGTCAATTAATTTGTCGTTGCTTAATTGCATGTCAACCATTTTGTTGCCTTTTACCTTTCCCAGTTTGATCATTAAACTGGTTGAAATCATATTTAACACCAATTTTTGAGCAGTGCCAGATTTCATCCGTGTACTTCCAGTTACAAACTCAGGACCAACTTCAGGTACAATAGCAAATTCAGATTGTAGCGCAAGCGGACTTCCAGGATTACACGTGATTCCGCCAGTTAAAAGTCCATGTTCTCGAGCCTTTTTCAATGCAGCCAAAACATATGGTGTTGTTCCAGAGGCTGCAATTCCAACAACAGTATCATTTGAATTGATGGCGTATTTTTCTAAATCTTTCCACCCTTGTTCTGTGTCGTCCTCTGCAAATTCAACAGCTTTTCTAATGGCAACATCACCACCAGCGATAATTCCAACAACAATTCCGTGGTCAATTCCAAAGGTTGGTGGACATTCACTTGCATCTACAACACCTAATCGTCCACTCGTTCCTGCCCCGATGTAAAACAAGCGACCTCCTTTTTGCATGCGTAAATAGCAAGCGTCAACAAATGCTTCTATTGAACTTATTTGTTCATTTACTGCTAATGCTACTTTTTGATCTTCAAAATTCATGTTAGCCAACAATTCTTGTGTTGACATTTGGTCTAAATGATCATGATTTGAAGTAGATTCTGTAATTTTTTTCATGCTTAAATTAAATAGGCGTGAGCATTGCTAGAACTTAAGTCAACTTCAACGCGTTCTTTTAATGTAGTCGACAAACTCAATCCTACAAAATCTGCTTTGATAGGGTAGCGGCGATGACTTCGATCCACCAATGCCAATGTTTTAATAGCTTTTGTAGGACGTTCTAAAAGTTTAACCAGTGCATATTGCATCGTTTTGCCTGAATTCAAAACATCGTCAACTAAAATTATAAACGCATCATTCAAACGTTCTTCTGGAATCGATAAAGTAATTGGTTCGCTCCAAGGTTCATCTTTATTAACAGATAATTCAAAAACATGAACTTCTTGAGTAGTGTTTAACTTTAAAATCGAAGATAATTTCTCTGCCAATAAACTACCATTACCACTTATTCCAGCAATAAAAATTTCTTTTTCTTCAAAACAGTTTTCTAATAATTCGTGTGCTAAACGGTTGATTTTCTGTTCTATTTCAAGCTGATTCAAGATGTTGTTCATACTTTTTTTTGAATTGTTAATCGGATGATTTCTGCAACGAAAGTACATTTTTTCAACCATTTTATATTCTTTTCAATTAAAAATAAGTTATCCACGTAGATTGTTAAAAACATCAAGAAAATCATCATCAAACATCAAGACTTTTGATTAAATTTGCACTCAATTATTTGAATTATTCATAATTGAACCCCAAAAGAGCAGAAAATGCCAAAAGACACATCCATTAAATCCGTTTTAATCATAGGAAGCGGACCAATTGTAATCGGTCAAGCATGTGAATTTGACTACTCAGGATCACAAGCAGCACGTTCATTAAGAGAAGAAGGAATTGAAGTTACTTTAATCAATTCTAATCCTGCAACGATTATGACAGATAAAGTTGTTGCTGATAATGTATACTTACAGCCGCTAGAACCTGAAAGCATCATCGAAATATTAAAGAATCATAAAATTGATGCCGTTCTTCCAACAATGGGTGGACAAACTGCATTGAATTTATGTATTCAATGCGATGAAATGGGTATTTGGGAACAATACAATGTTCGAATTATTGGTGTTGATATTAAAGCGATTGAAATCACTGAAAACCGTGAAGCCTTCAGAGAGTTAATGTTGGAAATTGATGTGCCAATGGCTCCTCAAGCAACTGCAAAATCTTTTTTAGAAGGGAAAGAAGTCGCACAAGAATTTGGTTTTCCTTTATGTATTAGAGCTTCATATACTTTAGGTGGAGCAGGAGCTTCTGTTGTTCACGATCCAAAAGAATTTGATAGCTTATTGGAACGTGGTTTGCAATTGTCGCCGATCCACGAAGTAATGATTGATAAAGCATTACTAGGTTGGAAAGAATTTGAGTTGGAATTATTGAGAGACGATAATGATAATGTTGTTATCATTTGTTCTATTGAGAACTTTGACCCAATGGGGATTCATACTGGGGATTCAATTACTGTTGCACCAGCAATGACTTTGTCAGATACGACATTCCAAAAAATGCGTGACATGGCCATTAAAATGATGCGCTCAATTGGTAATTTCGCAGGAGGTTGTAACGTACAATTTGCGGTTTCTCCGGATGACCATGAACACATTATAGCAATTGAAATTAATCCACGTGTGTCTCGTTCTTCTGCCTTGGCTTCTAAAGCAACGGGTTATCCAATTGCTAAAATTGCAGCTAAATTGGCAATCGGTTACCATTTAAATGAATTAAACAATCAAATTACAAAAACAACTTCTGCTTTGTTTGAGCCAACGTTGGATTATGTAATTGTAAAAATACCACGTTGGAATTTCAATAAATTCCCTGGAACAGATCGCCGTCTTGGTTTGCAAATGAAATCAGTGGGTGAAGTAATGGGAATTGGACGATCATTCCAAGAAGCATTGCAAAAAGCATGTCAATCTTTAGAGATTAATCGAAATGGATTAGGAGCTGATGGACGTGAATTAACCAACCAAGATGAAATTCTTCACAGTTTAGAATTCGCAAGTTGGAATCGATTGTTCCACATATACGATGCAATCAAATTAGGAATACCCTTCAAAAAAATTGTAGAGAAAACAAAAATTGACATTTGGTTCCTAAAGCAAATTGAAGAATTAATCAAATTGGAACGCAAAATTGAAAAATTCCATTTGGATTCAATGCCAAAAGAATTAATGTTTGAGGCGAAACAAAAAGGGTATGCGGATCGTCAAATTGCACACTTGTTAAGATGTTTGGAATCTGAAGTCTATAAAAAGCGAGAAGAATTTAAAATTAACCGAGTTTACAAATTGGTAGATACGTGTGCTGCGGAATTTGAAGCATTAACTCCTTATTATTATTCAACCTTTGAATACGAAAACGAAAGTGTTGTTTCGGATCGTAAAAAAGTTGTAGTATTGGGTTCTGGACCAAATAGAATTGGACAAGGAATTGAATTCGATTATTCTTGTGTGCATGGTGTTTTAGCCGCTAAAGAATGTGGTTATGAAACAATTATGATTAACTGTAATCCTGAAACGGTTTCTACAGATTTTGACACAGCGGATAAATTGTACTTTGAACCTGTTTTCTGGGAACACATTTACGATATCATTAAACATGAAAAACCAGAAGGTGTAATTGTTCAATTAGGTGGTCAAACTGCCTTGAAGTTAGCTGAGAAATTAGAACGATACGGCATTAAAATTTTAGGAACTAGTTTCGATGCTTTAGATTTAGCAGAAGATAGAGGTAGATTCTCTAAAGTCTTGGAAGATAATAACATACCGTTCCCTCAATACGGTGTTGTAGAAAGCGCTGAACAAGCAATTGAATTGTCTGATACGTTAGGATTCCCATTATTGGTGCGTCCTTCATATGTATTAGGTGGACAAAAAATGAAAATTGTTATTAATAAAGAGGAATTGGAACACCACGTAGTTGATATTATCAATGAAATGGGGAACAATCAAATATTATTGGATCACTTTTTAGGTGGAGCAATTGAGGCAGAAGCGGATGCAATTTGCGATGGCGAAGATGTTTACATCATTGGAATCATGCAACACATTGAGCCAGCTGGAATTCACTCGGGTGATTCTTACGCTGTTTTACCTCCATACAATTTAGGTGATTTTGTGATTCAACAAATTGAAGACATTACTCGTAAAATTGCAGTTGCTTTGAAAACGGTTGGATTAATGAATATTCAATTCGCAATAAAAGACGATAAAGTGTATGTGATCGAAGCCAATCCAAGAGCATCTAGAACAGTGCCATTTATTGCGAAAGCTTACGATGAGCCGTACGTAAATTACGCAACAAAAGTAATGTTGGGCGACAAAAAAGTTAAAGACTTTAATTTCAATCCTCGTAAGGAAGGGTATGCGATTAAAATACCTGTATTCTCTTACGAGAAATTCCCGGATGTTAAAAAAGAATTAGGACCTGAAATGAAATCTACTGGAGAAGCAATTCGTTTTATCAAAGATTTGAAAGATCCGTTCTTTACAAAAATATACGCTGAAAGAAACATGCATTTATCTAAATAATGATTGTTGAAGCATCAATAGTTGGAATTTTTAAAACAGTGCTCCTAATTTTAGGGGCATTTGTTTTACTTCGTTTTTTAGGTCAGTTGATGATTGCTAAAAGAAACATGGAGGAAGAACGTCAATTGAATAAGAAACAACGAGATGTTGAATCTGAACGCAATCAAAAATTGAAAAATTTTGGTAAAACTTCAATTTTGAATGCAAAGAAAAAATCACCTACTAAAAAAGAAGATGATTTTATTCAAGATGTCGATTTCGAAGAAGTGAATTAACTTTTCTTTTGCACATTCGCTTTTAAAACTAAAACAGCCGTTTTTGGTTCTGTATTCGCTGTAACAGTTACCGTTTTTTCTTGTTGGTTTAATTGTCCAACTTTTGGATGAAAGACAATTTCAATTTTATCAGTTTTTCCAGGTAGAATAGGTTTATCTGGTTTTGAAGCTGTTGTACAACCACAACTAACTTCTACCTTGTCAATAATTAAAGGATTTTTACCTGTGTTTTTGACAACATAAGATGCACGATTTTCTGAATCTTCCAAAATTTTACCAAAGTCATGTGTCAACGATTCAAATTCCATCGTTGTTTTAGTCGCCATTTCTTCTTTTAATCGAGCCTGTTCTTCAGCTTCAATTTCTTGAAGTGAAGCTTTTAATTCGGCTTCAGTGGCTGGATTTGCAGCTACAGATGATTGGTAAGCACCATTTTTACTTTCTGAAGAACATGCATTAAGAAGTAAAATCGTTGCTATAAAAATTACCTTTCTTTTCATGTTTTAGTTTTTCAATTTTGCTTTTGAATATTCTTTTGTCGTCAATGCTTGAATTGCACGTTGAATAATTTCATCAGATTCATTGAATACTTGATAAAATTCATTAATTCCATAAGCATTCTGTGCAATTTGAGCTTTGATACGCAAGTGAATTAATTTCTCACTCGTCGCATATTCTTTTTCATTGAATGTCAGTTTAGGATCTTCTTTTGCAACAAAAGCAAAGAATGTTTTCATAAATGATTCATCCACTTTAAATTCACGATTAAACGCATCGAAACTAGCATATTTTTCTTTCAAAACCTCACGATTTTTTTCGATGTAATCCATTGTGAAATTATTCATCAATCCTGTTTGAACCAAAGAACGGAAATAATCTGTAATCTCAGTCGTATCCAATGGAACAAAAATATCTGGTAAAATTCCACCTCCACCATAAACAGTTCGTTTCGTTTGTAAGGTTTGAAATTTCAATGAATCTGGAAGTTTAATTGAATCTAAATGCTGTAATTCTCCATTTAAATAACGATTCTTTAAATCTTTTCTGTAAGAATCTACATCATCGTCGTATGGTTTTTGAATAAAACGACCACTAGGTGTGTAATAGCGAGCAATAGTTAAACGCATTTGAGATCCATCTGATAAATCAATCGGACGTTGAACCAATCCTTTACCAAAGGTTCTTCTACCTACTATCAAGCCACGATCCCAGTCTTGAATCGCTCCTGAAACAATTTCACTTGCTGATGCAGTATATTCATCTGTTAAAATTACCAATGAACCTTTTTCCCAAAGCCCATCTCTGTATGTTTCTAAATCACTTCTTGGCTGCGCTCTTCCTTCTGAATAAACAACCAACTTTTTATCGGATAAAAATTCATCGGCAATCTTTTGTGCTTGATCCAACAAACCGCCACCATTTCCTTTTAAATCAAAAATTAAATGCTTCATGCCTTTTAATTTTAATTCTGCTATGCTTTTTTGAACTTCATCTAAGGTTGTTCTCGAAAAACTATTCAATTTCACATACCCAATTTCTGGTGTAATCATATAAGACGCATCAACTGAGAAAATTGGAATTTTATCACGCGTAATAACAAATGCTAAATTTTTAGAAATTCCTTTTCGTACAATTTCTATTGCAACTTTACTTCCCAATTCCCCCATCAATTTTTCACGAACTTGGTTGTTTTTCAATCCAACTCCAGCGATTGTTTTGCCATCAATCATAACGATTTTATCACCTGGTTTAATACCTAGTTTTTCAGATGGACCACCAGGGATTGTTGCGACAACATTTAAAGTATCTTTCATAATCTGAAAACGAATTCCAACTCCAACAAAACTTCCATTAATCGATGAATTGGCATCGTCTACTTCTTCTTTAGAAATATAAGTTGTATGTGGATCTAATTTTTCCAACATAGCAACAATGGCTGCTTCAACTAATTGGTTATTGTTAACAGTGTCAACGTAACGACCATTTATATGACTAAGAATCTCATCAAATTTATAAACAGCTGCCTGTTTTTTGGTGTTTTGTTGCGCTTGAACATTGATAAATGTTGTTGTAATTGAAAGGATAAAAAGTAATTTCTTCATTCGTTTTATTGTTTTCAATAGAATCAAAAGGATTCTTTCTGTTGATTTTTTATTTAAGATCTTAAATATAATTGAAAAAAAATTAATCGGGATTTTTTTAACGCCTGTTTAACAAACATTGTATTTTTAAAGTAAACATTCAGCTGTTTATTAAATTTTAGTAGTTTTCAAAATACAAGCTAATAAATCAGCAATTTTAGAATGAAGATCAGATTTTATGAAAAAATTAGTTTTATTATTCTTAGTTACCTTCGTTAGCATAGTTTCTTTTGCCCAACAAAGACAATTGGATCAATTAGATTTACTATACAAGCAACAACACATAAGAATGGTTTTTAGAAAAGCAAACCGTTTAATAGATTCTCCTGAATTTGATTTTTCATTAACGCCAAAATTTTACAAAGCTATTACAGCGTTGGAACTGAGTAAGAATAAATTTTGGTTGATGCGTCATGACAATGTTTTGGATGAAACGAAAGCTATTTTAACTTCTATCAATTCTTCAAACGAAGGCAAAGTTTTGATTACAAAGAATTTAACTGAATTAGGAAAGTTAAAAGCTCGTTTACATAAACAACTTAATTTTTACAAAATAGAAAAAAATGAGCTTAAGTACAATGAGTTAAAAGATGTTATGGGTACTTTTTTTGACGCGATAAAAACAATTGAAACGATTGAAAATATACCATCAAAAAAAGAAAACGAATTGTACAATGCAGAAAGAAATCAGTTGATTTCTGTTGCAAAAAATTACATTGGTACTCCATATGTCTTTGCTGGAACTGATGAAAATGGCTTTGATTGTAGTGGTTATACCTGTTATGTAATGAAAAAGAATGGAATTAATTTACCGCGAACAGCAGCCGAACAATTTGAAGCTGCAAAAAAAATTAAGCAATCAGAAGTACAAAAAGGTGATTTAATATTTTTTGACAGTGGAACAGGTGTTTCTCATGTTGGAATAATCCTATCTGAAAAGAATGAACCTTTAGTGATGATTCACGCCTCAACTTCAAAAGGCGTAGTGATTACAGAAATTGAAAAATCTGATTATTGGCTAAAAAAAATAGCTGGTTTTGGAACGTTTGTGAATTAATTCAGTGTTTAATATTTACTTTAATTTTATGTAATAAATTTAAAATTACACAAAGTGATCCTGCTAAAAAAAAGCCACCAACCGTGGTGAAATAAAGCATGGTATGTATATTGAAAAGTATCGCTATTAACATTCCAACAAAAAACAAGCTGTTAAAAATCAAAATGTATTGCCAGAACTTTCCTTTTTTGATTAAAAATTTTAAGGTTAAAATTCCTAGAAAATGGAATAGACTTAACACAATAATTCCCTTCCAATAGGTAAAAACGATGATGGGGTTATTAAGTGAAACGATTGAAATTAAAATCAATAATAAAGCTGAACTGTAAAATACAACATACGATTTTGAAGGAGTTTCTAAAGGAAGCAATAAAAATGACAACGCTGCAACAAATGATAAAAACCCGATGATAACAAATAACAACTGTTCAATTCCTTCTTTTGTGAAATATGAAAATAATGCATAGCAAAGTGCTAAAACACTCAAAACAATATAACTTGAAAAAATCTTTTTTAGCATAGATTTAGTAAAAGTCGTCTATTTTTTTCAACTGAACAAATTAAATTCCACAAAGCTCTTGCTCCGACGTTTGCATCCCAATCATCATCAGTACCTGGCGCAACTTCATTTAAGTCAAAACCAACAATTTTGCGTCCTGACTCGGCTAATTTGAACAATAAATAATTGATTTCCTCTAGTTTAAATCCTCCAGCAACTGGTGTTCCTGTATTTGGACAAAGTTCTGGACTCAAACCATCAATATCAAAGGAAACATAGACGTTTTGAGGCAACTTTTCAATGATTTCATCAACTTGTTGTGCCCAAGTTTTTCCTGTGTATCTTCCTTCCTTTATTTCCCAATCAAAAAAGGTGCTTACTTTTCCATTAGAAGAATTAATTAAATCGACTTCTGATTGTGCAATGTCACGAATTCCAACTTGTACTAACTTAGAAAGATTCTTCAAGTTTTTCAATGCATTAAACATAATGCTAGCATGTGATTGTTCAAAGCCTTCATAGGCATCTCTTAAATCTGCATGCGCATCGATTTGCAAAATACCAAACGATTGACCCAAATCATCAATTGCTTGCATTAATCCGAGTGGAGTAGAGTGCTCTCCTCCTAATACGCCAACAATTTTGCCTTGGCTCAATAATTCTTTTGCGCGATTTCTTAAGTTTTCACGCATGGCATGTTGTGCTTCCGAAATAACTGCAACAGTTTGTTGAAAATCTATATTTTCTTCCAACTTTCCACCGTTCTCTAAAAAATCAATGTAAGTAATCGCTTCAATGCATAATTTTGTATTGATTGCTTTCCATTCCGAAGAAACAGGAGTCATAAAAACAGCTGTTTGATAGGCGTTTTCTAATTTTGGATGGTAGAAATCCAATTGAGTTGAAGCAGTTAATATCGCTTCAGGTCCATCACTCGTTCCTTTTCCATAAGACGCTGTGGCATCCCAAGGAACGGGAATAATAACGATATCTGCATCTGCTTCAGTAACAGGAAAACCAAATAAATTTCCGTTGGCTATTCCTACACCATTTGGGTCAAATGTCATGCTTTTTGTATTGAAATGAAAAAAGGTGGAAAATACCACCTCTTTTTTTTATTTTTTTAATAATGTTTTGACAAAATTTGGAGTCGCAAAACTTCCTTTGTGAACATCAGCATTGTAATAGCGTAATCCTTTGTTATCCACAAATGCATCTATTTCACTTTCATTTGAAATGTGTTTAGGATGTCTCTCACCTTTGATGCCGTATTGGAAACTCCACATTCCAGTTGGATAAGTTGGGACAAAGAACAATGATACGGGTGCTTTGTCTGTACCAAAAATATCTTGTAATGTATGATTCAATTCTGTAAATGCTTTTTCATTGAATTTTGGTGATTCTCCTTGTGCTACTAAAATTCCATCTTTAGTTAAAGAATTGTAACAGTTAGTATAAAATTCAACAGAGAATAAACCTTCAGCAGGTCCTACAGGATCAGAACCATCAACAATAACTAAATCATACGATTCAGGAGCAGCATTTTTAATAAATGCAATTCCGTCATCTACAATTAAGTCTAAACGTGGATCATCAAAAGCAGCTGCTATTTGAGGTAAATGCTCTTTACAAGCAGTAATAACTTCTCCGTCAATTTCAACCATCGTTACTTTTTCAACACCTTCGTGACGTAAAATTTCTCGAACAGTTCCACCGTCTCCACCTCCGATAACTAAAATGTTTTTGGCATTTCCATGAGTAAATAGTGCAGGATGTGAAATCATTTCGTGGTAATGAAACTCATCTTCTATTGTAGTCATGACCATATCGTCTAAGGCCAACATTTTTCCGTATTTGTAGGATTCAATTATACGAACACGTTGAAATGGAGATTGAACATCAAAAAATACTTCACCTGTAAAACGCAAAGACAATGCTTGGAAATCATCTTTGTCAGTAAACCATACGTTACGTGTGAAAAATTCTGGATTTCTCCATTCACTCGCTTTTTGACGCATTGTTGACATGTCGAAATCATTGCGTGTTAATAAGTTAACTGAACCGCGCTTCATTTCTATTGCAGAATAAGACTGAGACTTGAAAGCTTCTTTTAAAAAATCAAACGAAATCCAAGCATCCATATCTCCACATGTAAACAAATCAACAGCTGCATAACCGTATTCTGGCCATGTATGAATTGCTAAATGACTTTCTTGAATCACAACAACACCTGAAACTCCCCAAGGTGAGAAATGGTGAAATGTAGAGTTGATAACAGTTGCATTGGCTTTTTCTGCTGCAGCTACCATGTCACGTTCAATTCCAGCAACATCATTCATGATGTGTGGATCGCAATTCATAAATTCAACTAGAATATGATTTCCAAGTGATGTGTTGTTCATTTATATGATTTATTTTATGTTTAAAATTATAAGTGCATGAAGTCTTTCTTCGCAAGTAATTCGTCTTCAGACTCTCTGTATTCAGGATCATCAACGCAACAATCTACCGGACAAACCGCTGCACATTGAGGTTCATCATGGAAGCCTACACATTCTGTACATTTGTCATGTGCAATGTAATAAACATCCATATCCTTAGGTTCAAAAGCATTAGAAGCGTCAATTGAATCACCATCTAATGTTGTAATCATTCCTTTTAAAGAAGTTCCGTCCGAATATTTCCACTCTGCTCCGCCTTCATAAATAGCATTATTTGGACATTCTGGTTCGCATGCACCACAATTAATGCATTCATCTGTAATCATTATTGCCATTTCGTCTTTTTTAAGAGTGCAAATATAACAAGGTAAAATGTAATATTTTAAGGTATTTAAGTAAAAAATAGCCTTTTTTTGATTTTTTTAATGGATAGACCTTATTTTTACCCTGTGAAAAGAGAAGAAATTATTGAGGGATTCGTTTTTTTAGGTCATTTAATGAACGAATTAGGTAATATGGAATCAGTTAAGAATATTCAATCAAAAATTGAAGTAAATGATTACAATGAGCTGATTAACAATATAAATAAGCAAAAAGGATTAAATGGTTGGTTTGTAAAAGAGAATGTTTGCAACTCATTAAAAGCATTGGGTAGTAAATTGACTTTAGAAAATTTAACCAATTGGACAAATTCCTACACTTTTGAATCAAATCCTAAAAAAGTTGCGCTCATAATGGCTGGAAACATTCCATTGGTTGGATTCCATGATTTTTTATGTGTGCTTTTATCAGGAAATATAGCTGTTTGTAAATTAAGTTCTGATGATAAAACGTTGTTACCGGCTTTAGCATCTCAATTAATTAAAAAGTGCCCAGGATTAACTGAAAGAATCATTTTTACAATAGGTAATATTGGAAAAGTTGATGCTGTAATAGCAACAGGAAGTGATAATTCACTAAAGTTTTTCGAAGAATATTTCGGGAAATACCCACATGTGTTTAGAAGAAATCGAAGTTCAATTGCTGTATTAACGGGAAACGAAACGAAAGAGGAATTAATCGAATTAGGACATGATTTCTTTGATTATTTTGGGCTAGGTTGTAGAAATGTATCACATATTTTAATACCAACTGATTTTGATATCAATCGAATTTTTGAGGCAATTGTTGGGTATGCAGACATTGTGAATCACCATAAATATGCGAACAACTACGATTACAACAAAGCTGTTTATTTATTGAATAAAATCCCATTATTGGATAATAACTTTGTGTTATTTAGAGAAAATGAAAGCTTATTTAGTCCACTTGCAATGATTCATTATCAACGTTTTGCATCACTTTCAGATGTGCACGATTTTATTGAAAAAAATAAGGATTCTATTCAAGCAATTGTTGGTCATGGTTACATTCCATTCGGAAAAGCACAATGTCCTATGTTGAACGATTATGCTGACGGAATAGATACGATGGCATTTCTAAATTCGATTGAATAATATGAAAATTAGCTTGTTTTTAGTGGTTTGTTATTACTTGCTTGCTTGTAACGCTGTTCAGAAACCTGAAAACCACCATGTATTAAAACAGCCAATTAGTAAAACGGCTAGTATAATAAATGTAGAAAATGTTGATGCATCTTTAACCACAAATTCTTTTTTTTCTCATTTGGAATGGCCATTTGTTTCTGAAAACGATCAAATTGTAGAACACAAAGCATACACATTATGTTATGACGAAAAACACGAACAGGCAAAATGGGTAGCATACGTATTGACTGCTGCAGAGACTATTTCTCGCTATGAACGAACAAATGATTTCAACACGGACCCATCCGTAAAAACTGGTTCTGCTACAAATGATGATTACAAAGGTAGTGGGTATGATCGAGGACATTTAGCTCCAGCTGGTGATATGGGATTTTCGAGTGTTTCAATGATTGAATCGTTTTATTATAGTAATATGTCACCACAAAACCCTTCGTTTAACCGTGGAATTTGGAAAAAATTAGAAGAACAAGTTCGAAGCTGGGCAGTTCTGTACGATTCTGTTTTGGTGGTAACAGGACCTGTTTTAACAGCTAGTTTACCTAAAATTGGAGTAAATGGAGTTTCTGTCCCAAGTTTTTATTATAAAGTGATATTAGATTACAAAAACAATCAATCAAAAGCGATTGCTTTAATCTTACCAAATATTAAAGGATCAAAACCATTAAGTTCATACGTTCTTTCAATCGATGAACTTGAAAAAATAACCAAATTAGATTTCTTTCCTGAATTGCAAGATGATTTAGAAGTACGATTAGAGAAAAACAGTTCAGTCGATTCGTGGGATTGGAAGATAATATTAACACATTCAACAGCTAAAAAATCTTCAAATTCTACTGGTGATAGTGATGCAACTCAATGCTCAGGCACTACTAAAAAGGGCTTGCGTTGTAAAAATCGCACAAAAAACAGCAGTGGAAGATGCTATTTGCATGAATAAATCAATGCTTGTTAAACCATTTAATCATTCAAACAGACATTCAGTCAATTGAAACTACAGATAATCACTTTTCTGTAAATTAATTCTTCTTTTCGTATAAATTTAATGAACCAAACGTTGGTAAACGTGTACAGCTTAAAAGTTGAAATAACTATTGAAGTTGTTTCGTTTTGTTTAACCTTTTAATACGATTAGTTATGTTAGTTATTGTAAGTATTATCGTCATCGTTGCAGTATTCTCTCTAGTAGATTATTTTAGTTCAAGAAGTTGGCAACGCGTTACCTCTGAAACTCGAAATGAAACAGTGTTTGAAAAACGGAATAAAGCTTATGGAGCTTATGTGATTCGAAAAGATTATGACCGAAATTTGGTATTGATTATGTTGTCTTTAGTGTTTGGGACAGGAATATTATTTGCTGCTTATAATGGGTTTAAAAATCCGGTTCAAGCAACAAAAGTGATAATTGACCCTCCAATAATTGAAGATACAACAGTTTTAATTTTAGATGAAATTGAGCCTCCAAAACCAAAAGTTCCTCAAAAAACAGAAGTTAAACCAGAAACGAATCAACAACAATTTGTCGAAATGAAAGTGGTGGATGTTAAGGTGAATGATTCTGTTTTAGCACAAGAAAAACTAAATGATCAACAGATTGGAACAATTACGGTGCGTAAAATCATTCCAAACGATTTTAAATTGGTTGGTGAAACAAAAAACGTTCAAACAATTGTTACACCTCCAAAACGTGAAGTTCATACTTCTGTAGAAAAGGAAGCTTTTTTTCCTGGTGGTTATCCAGCATTGATGAGTTACATTCAAACAAATTTAGTGTATCCAACAGAAGGTATTGAAATTAATGCACAAGGAAAATGTTATTTGCGCTTTATAGTAGATTTTGAAGGAAGAATTAGCTCTGTGAAAGTGCTTAGAGGAATTCAAGGTTGTCCAGAGTGTGATCGTGAAGCAATTCGTGTATTGAAAGGAATGCCAGAATGGGAACCAGGTAAGGTAGGAGGGGTAAGTGTTAGCTCTTATTTCGACTTGCCAATAAACTTTTCACTAAGTTATTAAAAATGTTTAGCCTCTAGTTTAAACACTTAACTAAAAGAAAGGCACACTTTATCAAATTAAATGTAAATTTAACACTAAGGTAAAGTAGAATATTTTTTTCTTTTAAAAGTTTTTTACTATGTTTGACGCCTAAATCTAAAAGTTAAAAAATAAAAAAGTAAAATTATGAGCAACTCAAAAAAGACAGCAGGTGGTTTTTCATCGTTAATGGCATCGATTGCTATTGTCATTGCATTGGTTATTGGAGTATTGATTTACAAGTACATTTTTGGAGATCCAGGAAACTTTGTTGATCGTGATCCTGCAGGTGAACCGTTAGAAGGAAATTTAATGGGTATTATTTACAAAGGTGGATTTATCGTGCCAATCCTTGTTGCAATTAACTTAATCATTATTATTTTCTCAATTGAGCGTTTTATCACTTTAGCAAAAGCTAAGGGTAAAGGGGGAGTTGATAAATTTGTTTCTAAAATCAAAGGATTTTTAGGTTCAAAAGAAATTTCTGCTGCTATCGAAGAGTGCGATAAACAAAAAGGTTCTTTAGCGAATGTTGTTCGTGCTGGTTTAGAAAAATATGAACACATGGCGAATGATTCAGATATGAACAAAGAGCAAAAAGTAGAATCTTTGAAAAAAGAATTAGAAGAAGCAACTGCATTAGAATTGCCGATGTTGTCTAAAAACTTAGTAGTACTTTCTACATGTGCATCGATTGCAACATTAGTTGGATTGGTTGGTACAGTATTAGGGATGATTCGTTCATTTGCTGCAATGTCTCAAGGTTCACCTGATACAGCTGCATTAGCAACAGGTATCTCTGAGGCCTTAATTAATACATTCTTAGGAATTGCTGGTTCTACTATCGCAATTATTATGTACAACTTCTTCTCAACTAAAATCGATGCGATGACTTACAGCATTGACGAAGCAAGTTTTACAGTTGTTCAGGATTTTTCTGCATCAACAAAATAATTCAGAAGTAACTAACATTTAATTTCAAAGAAATGCCTAAAATTAAAATGCCCAAAAGCACCCCGTCCATAGACATGACGCCTATGGTCGACTTGGCTTTCTTGCTTGTTACTTTCTTTATGCTTTCCGCTTCTTTTCGTTCAAATGAACCAGTTGAAGTAGATGTCCCAACGAGTATCAGTGATCACATTATTCCTGAGAATATTGTAATGGTTACGATTGATAAAGGTGGGCGTGTATTTTTCAACATGTCTGATCCTGAAGCGAGAAGAGAGCTATTGCAAAACATGAGTGCTAAATACAAAACTGCACTTAGTCAAGAGCAAATAGATGAGTTTGTTTACATGTCAACTTTTGGCTGTTCAATGCAAGAATTACCAACGTATTTAAGTTTGGAATCTGAAAAGAGAAAAATGTTTAATACTGTTGGGATTCCTTCAGATTCAACAAAGAACCAATTGAAAGATTGGATTTTCTACGGAAATATCGCTGCGTTGAATACAGGTAAAACTGCATATGAAGAAGCGAAAATGAAAGGTGAATCACCTGAAGTAAACGACTTTAAGCCTAAGTTTATTTTGAAAGTAGATGGGAAAGCAGCATATGTTCACGCTCAAAATGTAATCAGTACATTTAGAGATTTACATTTGAATAACTTGAATTTTGTAACTTCAATGGAAGCAGCTCCATTATAAAACTTTAAAGACATGGCAGAAATTGCAGAAGGCGGTGGCGGTGGCCACGATAAAGGAAAGAAAAGAGCCAAGAAAAGTTCTACAAGAGTCGATATGACACCAATGGTGGATTTAGCGTTCTTGTTGTTAACATTTTTCGTATTGACTTCTACGTTTAGTAAACCTAAAGTAATGAGTTTAGTGTATCCTGCTAAACCAGATGAAACAGAAAAAGTTGATGCACCAAAAATTAATAACGCAATTACGTTCTTGGTAACAGAAGACAAAGTCTTTTACTACGAAGGTCAATATTATCCAGTAAATGCACCAGGTCCAGAAGGTCCAACTAAGTTAGTTGAAACAAATTTTGGTCCAAGTGGATTGCGCAAACTTTTAGCGGATAAAAATAAATTTGTTTTAGAAGGTAAAGAAGGTTTGGATAAAAAATTAAAAAGCAAGGAAATAGCAGATACTACTTACACACGTTTATTAATTGATTTTAAATCAAAAAGAGAAGCGTTAAAAGTTTTGATCAAAACGGATGATAAGGCTACCTGTAAAAACTTCATCGATTTAGTAGATGAATTAAAAATTGCAGAAGTAGGAGTTATTGCTCCAGTTGATATCTTAGCTAGTGAATTGGAATTATTGAAACAAAACGCGAAATAGATATGGAAGTAATTATCAGTTTAATCGTTATTGTTGCATTGATCACATTTTATGATTATTTCGCAGCAAGAAGTTGGCAGCAAGTTACCTCTTCTGTTCGTAATGAAATCGTATTTGAACACAGAAACAAAGAATACGGAGCATTTGTTTTAAGAAGAGATTATGACAAAAGGCTGATGTTCATCATGTTGGGATTGGTTCTTGCAATTGGTTTATCTTTTGGAACTTACATGTTCATCAAAAATTTACCTGAAGAGAAAGAAGTATTACCACCAGTTGACACAACTCAATTTACGGTAGCGGCTCCACCTGAAGAGGATGTTCCACCACCACCAAAAGAAGAGTTGCCACCACCAATGGAAAAAACAGTGGCGTTTATGCCTCCTGTTGTTGTAGATATTCCTGTTGAAGATGAAATTCCACCACAAGAAGCGATGGAAGATACAAAAGCAGATACAAAAAACAACGATACAGAAAACGAAAGCTTCGCTCCTCCAGTTGTAGGAGATGATACACCTCCGGTTGTTCAACAAAAAGAAGAAGAACCAGAGATGATTGTTGAAGAAGAAGCAGAGTTTCCAGGTGGATTTGCAGCTATGATGGCGTTTATTCAAAAGAATTTGAATTACCCTCAAGAAGCGATCGAAAACAACATTCAAGGAAAATGTTACTTGCAATTCGTAGTTGATAAACAAGGAGATGTAAGTAAAGTACAATTGGTTCGAGGAATCAGTGGTTGTCCTGAATGTGACAAAGAAGCAATGCGCGTTGTTCGAATGATGCGTGGATTCAAACCTGCAAAAATCAAAGGTAGAAGTGTAACAGCTTACTTTAGAATGCCAATTGATTTTAGATTAGAATAAATTTAACTTTTTATTGAATCCCCGTTTGAGTTTTTAAACGGGGATTTTTTTTACACAATTATGGGAAAAATTATCACGATTGGTTTAACCGCTGCAATTGTAATTATGTGTATTGTAATGGCTTGTTATTTTGCGTTAACTGATATAATGAGTGACCGATTATTCGGAACAAAACGAACAGCATTAATTATTGTTTTATGTTGCTATGCACTTTATAGAATTTACCGATTATATGTAACTTTAAAGAAAAATTAGCATGTTCAAAAAAATTAAAATATGCACCTTAATTAGTTCAGTAATATTATTGGCAGGATGTGACGCATCAGATAATCCTATGGGTTATGCTAAGAATGCGCACGGAAGAGGAGCTGTGAAAATTTATATTGAAGAATCGTTTAAACCTTTATTTGATACTTCGATTTACACCTTTGAAAGTTTTTTCCCGAAAGCAAATATTACTCCTGTCTTTCAATCTGAAGGTGAAATTATAAATGCATTTTTTGCAAACAAAACTAAAACTATAACGATATCAAGAGATTTCACAAAAGCTGAAAAATACAAACTAAAGAAAAACAGTGTAGAAGTAAGAAGCGATAAAATTGCGGAAGATGCAATTGCGTTAATTATTCATCCATCTAACAATGATTCATTGGTGACAATAGATGAGTTGAAAGCAATAATTTCAGGAAAACAAACAACTTGGAAATCCAATCAAGCTAAAATTAATGTTGTTTTTGATCAAAAAAATTCAGCAAACTTTGCCTACTTGATTGAGTTATGCAAATTGAAACAATTACCAATAAATGTATTTGCTGTTCATTCAAATTTAGAAGTTATTAATTACGTAAAAAATAATCCAAATGCATTAGGAGTGATTGGATTGAATTGGATCAGTGATCAAGACGATTTTGATGTGCTTGATTTTGTGAACGGTTTGAAAGTAATGAGTGTTGCAAAAAACAAAAAATCAGGCTATTTTAAACCTTATGCTGGATTTATATATACGAGAGAATATCCGTTGAAACGAGAAATTTGGATGATAAATAAAGCTGGACGACAAACGTTGAACTCAGGTTTTGTTCTTTTCATGAAAGGAGAAAAAGGTCAATTAATCGTTCAGAAATCAGCTTTAGTTCCTGCAAATGCGCCCGTTCGATTGATTCAGTTACGTGAAGAGTAATAATTAACAATCAATTAACTAAAATTGCTTTTCAATCCGTCCATTTTTTATAATTTTGACGGTGTAACAATTAAGCAAATTACAAAAATTAAAAACAAAATTTTTCAAGATGAAAATGCATATTATTTTAGCACTTACGACTGTAGTTTCAAGTGTTACTTTTGGACAAACATTGAAAGATGCAATTCGTAAAACAGACAATGAGCGTTTTGCAGAAGCAAATAATGATTTTAGAAAATTAATCGCCTCTGAACCAGCAAATGGTTCTATATACTTTTATGCAGGTGAAAATTATCAATTTCAAGGTGAATTAGATTCTGCAATGATCATGTGGAAAAAAGCATACGATGTTCAGGCATTATCTCCTTTGTCAATCGTTAGTTTAGGAAAATCATTATGGATTTCTGGAGATCAAGTAGGTGCGAAAACACAATTCGCAAATGCTATGAAAATGACTAAAAATAAAAATGCTGAAGTCATTAGAGCGATTGCTGGAACGTATGTTTATTCTAAAAATAAAAATTTAGACGAAGCAATTACATTATTACAATTAGCAACGAACTTAGAAAGTAAAAATGAAGATGGTTTTTTAATGTTGGGTGATGCATTGATTGAGAAAAATCCTACAAATGGAAATGAGGCAATTAAAAGTTACAACCAAGTATTAGAAATTAATTCAAAATCGCCGCGTGGAATTGTTCGTGTAGCTAAAGTATACCAACGAGCACAAAACTTTGAATTAGCAAATGAGAAATACAAAGAAGCTCAAACAATTGATCCTACTTATGCACCTGCATATAGAGAAAATGCAGAATTAAACATGCGTTTCAATCAATCTAAAAAAGCAATTGAGAACTGGAAGAAATACTTAGAATTGAACAATAGTGATGAAGCGAGATACCGTTTTTGTACAGCTTTGTTCTCTGGGAAACAATATTGTGATGCTATTACAGAGATTGAAAGTTTACAAGCAAAAGGGTTTGATAATTTTTACATGGAACGAATGTTAACTTATTCAAATTTTGAATGTTGGAAAGATGCAGAATCAACTAAAAAAGGACTAGCAGCAAGTCAAAAATTCTTTGAAATTGCTCCTGCTGATAAAGTATTGTTTTTAGATTACAAATACAAAGGTTTATTATTGTCTAAATCTGGAAGCGATTCTTTGTCGATTCTAGAGTTGGAAAAAGCATCTTCTATTAATGAAGAAGCAGCAAAAGAATTAGCAGGTGACATTGGTAAAATGTACTTGAAAATGAAAAAGTACGATAAAGTAATTTTTTACTACAATTTAAAAGCAAGTGCTTCTAAGTTGTCTCCTCAAGAATTATTTGAATTGGGTCGTTCATATTATTTTGGTCCAAAAGACTACGTTAATGCAGACAGTTCATTTGCACGTCTTTTAGTGATTTCTCCAACATATGCACCTGCAATGTTGTGGAGAGCTCGTTCTAACTTCCAACAAGATCCTAAAAATGCAAATTGGATGGCACAACCATATTATGAAAAAGTAATTGAAATGGTGAAGGTTGAGGAACGTACAGTTGGAAATAACAAGGGAATGGTAATCGAGTCAGCAAAATACTTAGGTGATTACTACGTAACTTCTAAAGCAAAGGATTTAGCAAAAGCAAAAATAAATTGGCAAATTGTAAAAGATTTGGATCCAGCTGATAAACAAGCGAAAGCATTCTTTGGGGAGAAATGAACAACAGATTCTCCTTCAAAAACTTCTAAGAATAAAAACAAAAAAAAAACACCTTAATTAAAGGTGTTTTTTTTTGTTTAATAGATTTATTATTTTCAAATATACGTTAAGATTAAATTTGAAAATTGTTGAATTCTTGGTTTGTGTTGAATGCGTTTAGCTATTTGTAAACCTCTTACATAATGATCAATTGCTTCGTCTGTTTTACCGTTTTTCCCTGCTATATTACCAAGTTCAAGGTAAGTAAGAATCAATGCAGATTCTGAATCCGATTGATGAATTGAAGACTGATTTAGTTGAACGTTTATTGTTTCCATAGGTTTGCTTTTTACATTCTTTAACACTACAAATTAACTAGTTGAATATTATTCAATTGTTAACAAGAAGGAAACAAATCGTTAAGTTTATTCAAAAAAAAATCCTGTCAGAAATGACAGGATTTTTAATAATTTATGACATTTATTTATTTGATGATATCCATTTCATCAACAATTACTTTAGCATTTGAGAATTTTTCAATTACCCATAAGACATAACGAATGTCAACATTGATTGTACGTTGTAAGTTTGCGTCAAAAATAACATCACCAGCCATAGCTTCAATATTACCATCGAATGCTAAACCAATTAATTCACCTTTTCCGTTTAATACAGGAGAGCCCGAGTTTCCACCAGTGATATCATTATCAGTTAAAAAACATACAGGCATGTATCCTTTTGCATCAGCATAACGACCAAAGTCTTTGCTTTTATTCATGTCGATTAAACGAGTAGGTAAATCAAATTCTGAATCTCCAGCTTTGTATTTTTTAACCATACCATCCATAGTAGTATAGTTGTTGATTTTTGCGTCATTACGTTTGTCAGCTGGTAATGCTCTAACTTTACCATATGTTAAACGTAACGTTGAATTTGCATCTGGATATTGAATTGGTGCTAATTTAGCAACTCTTAAACCATCAACTAAAAGTCTAAAAGAAGCACTAAAATCATTTTGTGCTTTTGTAACTTCTGGAGAACGTGTGTTGATGTGGTTAATCAAATCACTTGACAGTGCGAAGATAGGGTCGTTTGTTAACATAGCATCAGAAGGAGCATCTAAGAATGCCATTACTTTTTCTTCAGAACTAAAAATACTCATTGCAAAAATTGCTTTTGTATATGCCTCAGTGTTTTTACCGATTTTAACAACTGAAGGTGCTAAAGCATATCCAGTTGATTTCTCACTGTAAACTTTCAATTGAGCAGCCATGATATCAATTTCTGCAGGCATGTATAATTCTGTGTAGAACGCATGGATTTCATTCGCAAGTTCTGCTTTCATTTCAGCTTGTTTTACTGCATCTGCTTGCGCATACATACTTAACTGTTTTCCTAAAGAACGAGAAATCACACCAAAAGAAGAAGTACGCAACAATTGTTGCAAATAGTTATCGTGACGTGCTTTTTCATTAGTAATGCTGTAATAGTTATTAATTGTTTCAACAACTTTGCCGTATTTTTCTTTGTTTTCAGCTTTGTTAGCCCATTTATTGAATTTCGCTTCTTGTGCTGCTTTAGATTTTGCAGTTTGGAATTTAGTCAATGCATCAATCATACCTTGACGGTTTTTCCAATAGTTTGCTGTAGATGCATATTTAGAAGCGTAAATTAAATTAACTGCTTCGCTTTTATCCATGTACTTTTTCATTTGGTCCATTCCAGTTTTAGCACCTTCAACCCAAGCAGGATAAGCAAATTTTACATTTTGCTCAATTCCACCAGCTGGCATCCAACGATTTGTTCTTCCAGGGTAACCAAGAATCATTGCGAAATCATTTTCTTTCACGCCACCAATGTTTACTGGTAAATGGTGTTTTGGTTTTAATGGAACATTGTTTGGAGAGTATTCAGCTGGATTTCCATCTTTATCAGCATAAATTCTAAACATTGAAAAATCACCTGTATGACGAGGCCATTCCCAGTTGTCAGTATCACCACCGAATTTACCAATGCTTTCTGGTGGAGTTCCTACTAAACGAACATCTTTAAAATCTTGGTAAACGAAGTAGTAAAATTCATTTCCTTGAAAGAATGAACGGACAGAAACTGTATATTTTCCACCTTCATTGTTTTCTTTTTCTATAACAGAAATCTCTTGTGCAATTGCTTTTTCACGTTCAGCTTCA
Organism: Crocinitomicaceae bacterium; assembly: GCA_024639405.1. Taxonomy (GTDB): domain Bacteria; phylum Bacteroidota; class Bacteroidia; order Flavobacteriales_D; family Crocinitomicaceae; genus M0103. The sequence goes on from JAHEIL010000001.1 coordinate 33,944, forward strand.
GACATTCCAGGATTAACTTTCGCTAAAATTCGTTTTGAAACATCGTCCATTCTCACGAAGAAACGAACGTATAAACTTTTAGGTTTTAATTCGTTTTTACGATCTGTTGCCCAAAATCCATTTTTTAAATAGTTTGCTTCTGGAGTTGATAATTCAGCAATCGCATCGTATCCACAATGGTGATTTGTTAATACCAACGCTTCTTTTGAAATTAATTCAGCCGTACAACCTCCATTGAATTGAACAACTGCATCTTTTAATGAGTGATTGTTGATGCTGTAGATTTCTTCAGAAGTTAACTGAAGTCCCATTTTCTGCATATCTCGATGATTCAATCGATCAATGAACATTAAGAACCACATCCCCTCATCAGCTTTCGCAAAAGTGCCTACCAATAAGAAGAATGCAATTAAAGTAATTTTAAATTGTTTCATTTTCTAGTTTTTATTTATTTGTTCCCAAAAATAAGAACATTTTGTTAAAAATTAAGCATAAATCAGACTTCTTTACCTGAAAATTAATTCATCTGTAAATAACCACGTATCATTTCCAGTACCTAAATGCCAACTAGGACATTTTCCAAAGTTTTTGGCCGTAACTTTGAATGCTGAAATAGGTTTGTCAGTTGTTATATTACGATAGAATTCAGCAATTGTTGGCCCGACATACGATGAGAATGAAGGGATAATAGTATTTGAATTGGCTGCAGATGCACTCGCTTGTACAGTTTCAATTGGAGCTAATTTCTCAAATGTTTTTCCGTTATAAGAAATTTCAATTTCGATGGAATTAGGATAAAAAATCCACGATTTCATATCTTGCAAGCAGGAAATTCCAATTTCTTTTAATATTCTTGGCTTCTCAAATTTTACTTCAGTTACTAAATCTTTTGCGTAATAGCCTTGCCAATCACCTGTCCTAAATTCTTTGGTTCCTTTTACACCATCAATAAGTGTATTAGGACCTGCAGCTTCGTATTGATGCGCATATTCACTTTTTAATAATAGCGAGATTTCTTTATCGCGTTTGATGAAATTGGCTTTTACCCATGGACTATAATTTGTTTCATAGGATGGCATTGAATTATAATCTAAGCGAGGTGAGATCGAGGTTAGTTGACGTGCTTCAATTTCACATGATTTTTCAATGGTAAATGGATTTGAATAATCAAATTGTTTAGTTGTGTCGTCTGCAAATCGATATTGAACTCGAATATTTTCCCAGTTTAAAGGTTTTTGATGTTCAATTTTTACAGTTAATTGATTTTCAAATACACGATTGTCAACTCTAAAAAATGGAGTAGGAGTGAATCGCATGTTTAATGCCATTTCTTTTGTAATAGGACTTCCAACTGATGATCGAATTGTTTTAGATGGCTCAGATCCCATTTCAAAGGTGAGTTCTCCGCCTCCGATTAATTGTTGATGCGTAATACCATTGATTAAAATCTCATTGCCATTTAATGCAATCTTTTGGATGTATTTATTTTCTTTTGAATTATTTAAAATATTTATTTTTAATGTTTTACCATTTTCTAATTGAAGCTCTGCTTGATCAATTAATGGACGTCCAAAATCATACCATGGATTTCCTGGAGCAATTTGATAAAAGCCTAAAGCACTTAAAACATACCAAGCAGACATTTGACCACAATCTTCATTTCCAGATAAACCATCTGGTTTTGTTGCATACAATTCACGCTCAATTTTATCTACATAAAAACTGGTTTTGTGTGGAGCATTGGTGTAATTATACAAGTAAGCCATGTGATGCGAAGGTTCGTTTCCATGTGCATATTGTCCAATTAAACCTGTAATATCAGCTTGATCGCGACCGCTTAAAGATGCATTCGTTGTAAACAAACGATCTAACCAATTTTCTAATGAATCTTTACCACCCATCAGTTGCCCCAACAAATCAATGGCATGAGGTGCATAAAGAGAATATTGCCAGCTATTTGCTTCTGTATAATTGAAATTCACTTCAGTTGGGTCGAAAGGAGTATACCATGCACCATCTCTTCTAGCCCGCATGAATTTGGTTTGAGGATCATATAAATTAATGAAATTCATCGAACGTTTGTAGTAAGGTTGATATACATCCATTTTTCCTAAGTTTTTAGCCATTTCTGCAATGCAAAAATCATCATAGGCATATTCTAATGTTTTAGAAACGGATTCTGGTTCATCACCTGAACTAATAAAGCTTTTTTCTCCATATTGTTTTTTCCCTAACTCATTAATCTTAGAAGTAAAAACCATTGCATTCAATGCTTTTAGCGCATCAAAATCTTTTATTCCTTTAGCATATGCATCTGAAATGATAGAAGCGCTATGGTATCCAATCATACAATCCGTTTCATTACCAGCAAGTTCCCAAACAGGCAAATCTCCTCCTTGATCAAATTGTCTTAAAAATGTGTGGATAAAATCTGTTGTTCGTTTTGGTTGGATGATCGTATACAAAGGATTTGCAGCTCTATAGGTGTCCCAAATTGAAAATACAGTGTATTGAGAATGATTGTTTTCAATTGTATGAATTTGATTGTCTCTTCCTCGGTATTTCCCATCAATATCATTAAAAACATTGGGTTGAATAAAGGTATGATACAACGCTGTATAAAAATTGATTAATATAGAAGGTGAAGTTGTTTTTATGTCAATTTTATTCAATTCTTCATCCCATTTTTTAACTGTTTTAGCTCTAATCTCGTTGAAATCCCAATTCGGCATTTCTGTTTTAAGGTTTAATTCAGCACCTTTTTCATCAACCGCTGACATTCCAACTTTAATTAAAATTTTTTCAGTTTCAGCTGGAAAAGTCAACATTAATTTGTGCTGACCATTTTTTGTAATGTGAGCTTCGTTTAAAAAAGGTGAATTCAATTGAATGAAAAAATAAAAATGTTGTTCATTCGCCCAAGCTGCTGATACTCTATATCCTTTTATAGTTTGTTTGTCAATTGATTGAATAGATTGGCTAATTAATTTGTCTCGGTGATCTAAGTCAATTAGAATATATTTTTTGCCTTTTTTCTTGTGAAATGTATATTCGTGCATACTAGCTCTTTCAGTTGTGGTTAAACGAACATCTATCGCTTGTTTCAATAATTTAACACTGTAAAATCCAGGAGAAGCCTTTTCATCATCGTGATTAAATTGATCACCATATCCTTTTTTTGACAAATAACCTGGAGTAGTTTTCGCTTTTCCACATTGTGGTACAATTAGTAAATCACCATAATCAGGCACGCCTGTCCCACTTAAATGAGTATGACTGAAACCATAAATAATCGAATCAGAATAATGATATCCAGAACAGCCATCCCAACCATCATACCGTGTGTCAGGACTTAATTGCATCATTCCGAATGGCGCTGTAGCTCCTGGAAATGTGTGGCCGTGACCACCAGTTCCAATTAATGGATTTACATACAATGATTTTGAAGTTTTGTTTTGTTTATTTGTAGATGCTACAATTTTATCAATTTTATCGTGATTTTGTTTCAAAACATCCACACCAAGTGCTTGGCTAAATAAATTTGAATTAGCACAAATAACTACTAAAAAAAGGAAGGTATTTTTCATTATTAATTAATTTTTAATTTCAATAAATCCCAAAACACGTGAGCTGCAGTACCTAATACAGCTGCATTTCGGTCATGAAGAGATGATATTCGGATGTCAATTTTATTTTTGAAAATAACCAATATATTTTCTTCTAAATATTTTTTAACCCTGTGAGCAAAATCACCTTTGTGCTGAGCAATTCCTCCAAACAAAACATACGCTTTTGGGCTGGAAAAACAGGCGAAATCTGCAAGTGCAGCGCCTAAAATTTGAGCTGTATAATCAACAATTTCTGTTGCAAATAAATCACCTTCTTCCGCTAACTCAAATACATTTTTTGCGGTTGGATGTTCTATAGAAGAAAGTACCGAAAATGATTTATTGTCAGAGTCCAATTCATGAATACTTCGAACAACCCCTGTTGAAGAGCAATAAGTTTCTAAACAACCATTCCGATGACAGCCACATTTTCTTCCGTTTGGAACCACTCGTATATGGCCATATTCGCCTGCAAATCCATCATGACCATAAACTAAATTCCCATTGATAACAATCCCGCTTCCAACTCCTGTTCCTAAAGTAATGGTAACAAAATCCTTTAAGTCTTTGGCGTTTCCAAAAACCATTTCACCCATTGCAGCTGCATTTGCATCGTTTGTGAGTAAAGTTGGAATACCAAATTTTGCTTCAAACATTTGTTTTAATGGAACGATTCCTTTCCATGCTAAATTTGGCGCATATTCAATGTGTCCTGTGAAATAATTGCCATTTGGCGCACCAATTCCAATTCCAATTATTGAATTGAATTCAGCAAGATTATTAAGTTCATTGTATATTACATCTACTAACGAAGCAGGTGTTGGGAAATCCTTTGTTGGGAAATCATTGCTAAAAAGTACTTCGCCTTTATCATTAACAATTCCATATTCTATTGATGTACCACCAATATCTATTCCTAAAGCGTATTGATTCATCATATCTTAATCTAAATTTTTTAAATTCCATTCATCGTAAAATTGAACTAAAAACGCTTCCATTATTTGGTGACGATTTAAGCCAATTACTTGCGCTGTATTAGTGTGTAAACGATCCTTTAAAAGCAATAATTTTTCATAGAAATGATTGATTGTATGGCTTTTTGCTGTTGCATACTTTTTAAAATCATCGTGTAGTTCTGGTAATACAGATGGTTCATAAATCGGTCTGTTTTTACTTCCACCAAAAGCAAAAGCTCTTGCAATCCCCATAGCTCCAATTGCATCTAAGCGATCAGCATCTTGAACAATTTTACCTTCAATAGAAATTTGTTGGTCTTTAACCAACGCTCCTTTAAATGAAACACCATCTACAATATTTGCTACAATTTTTGCCTTTTTTTCTTCGTAACCGTTTTCAAGCAACAATAGAAGCGCTACATTGCCACCCTCATTTAATTTTCCACCATTCATTTTATGATCAGAAATATCGTGTAATAATGCAGCTAATTGGATAATTTCTAGATCACCACCTTCTTTTGCTTGCAAATGACAAGCCATTTTATAAACACGTTCAATGTGAAACCAATCGTGACCTGTTGTATCCGTTTCAAATTGATTTTTAACGTGTTCAAGAATCGTCTTTACAATCATTCTACGTTTATTAATTTAAATACTTGAAACGACCCATTGATGGTAGTTGCATATAAATGATGTTGATCAGTTGTCATGGAGAAATAATTTCCATTTGCAAAAGCTTTCCATGTTTTTCCGTTGTCAAATGAAACATCAATTCCCGATGTACCACAACAGTAATAAATCCCATTTTTTTCAAGTACACATGAACGATATCCTCTAGGTTGAATTGAAGAGTTTATCCAAAATTTTCCACCATCATTTGTGTAATAGCTGCAATTTTTATTCAATTGAGGATTTGCATAATCGCCACCCACAACAACGCCATTTTGATCATTTTTAAAACTCACACTAAATGCGCCACTGGATTCACTTGCGAAAAAAGGAAGTGACGAATATTCCCAGCTTGAGCCTTTGTTTTTTGATTTAAAAAAACGACTTTTCATACCACCAGAAACAAATATAAACGTTGAGTCATTTAATAACTGAACGTTTTTTCCACTTGCAGCGAAAGCAGCTTCTCCTTCAATAGCGTCGATAGTTCCTTTACACGTATCCCATGAATCGCCATTATCTGTTGAAACGAACAAAGAAAATTTTCCATTTTTAGGATCACCCATTAAGAAACCTGTTGACTTAAAAAAGTCCATCCCATCAAGAAATACACCATGCCAGATTTCTGAGGTAGGAGATACAAAATTTCTAAATTCAACAGGAGTTGTTTGAACGAGTAAGCCATTTGACCCACTTTGCATACCAATGAAGGTCCCATTAACAGAAGCAAGATCTCTCATTTCTCCAAAATTTTTGTGCTCCAATAAATTGGTTGATTGTTTTGTTGAAAGATCTGTTTTCCACAAACTTCCATCTGAATTTCCAGTATAAACCATATTGTTTTCAACTATTATTGTTCTTGCGTAACATTTTTCAGTTGAATAGTTTATGATTGGAGCAGATTCGTTTTTTCGTGTGTATTTATTACTTTCTTGTCCGAACAAAAAAGTTGAAATGAAACAAAAAGTTAGACTAACGTTTATAGCGTTCATTGAATTTATCATGTTGTTGTTCTTTTAAGTGGTTCATGTCTTCAGGTAAAGTTCGTTTCCAGCGTTTGTGTGACCAAAGCCAGAATTCAGGTTGTTTAATAATTGTTGCTTCAAGTGATTTTGTATGCGCTTCCGTAATTTCACCCCATTCCAACGATTTTGGTTGATCCGTAATTATTTTTAATTCAATGGAATAATGACCTCGTTTTAATTTTTTTGTTTCAAAATAAACAACTGCAAAATCATACGAATGCGCCATTTGTTCTGCACCAAACAAAACTGGAGTCTGTTGGTTTAAAAACTCCATCCAATAACTTTTGTGGGTATCTGAAGGTGATTGATCTGTTAATGTAAGAATCGCAATCGGAGTAGGTAGTGTTTTTTCAATTTCTTCTTTAAAATTCCCTTTGTGAATCACGTGCATACCATATCTCATTCTTCGTTCATTGATTTTGTTATCCATGAACGCATTGGTCATTTTTTTTCCAATTCCAAATGCAGCGTGTTTGAATAATAGGTGTTGCGCACTTATTAAAAACTCCCAATTATTATAGTGTCCAGCTACTAAAATAACGCTTTTATTTTGTTTAAATAATTGATCCATAATTAAAGGATTCTCTACTTTTATACGTTTCAATAATTCATTTTTTGAAATACTTAAGTTTTTGATTCCTTCGGCTAATAAATCACAAAAATGTCGGTAAAACTTTCGTTGTATAAGTCTAATTTCTTTTTTGGATAAATTTGGAAATGATTTCGATAAGTTTTCGATGATGACTTTTTTACGATAAGGAAAAATCGTACAAAAAACAAGGAAAACGGTATCTGTAAATACGTATATTATGCTTAATGGAAGCAACGAAAATGGCAACAATATGAGATAATACAAGATTTTTTGCATTATTTCTTCGTGTATTTATCTCCCCAGAGATGGTTGATAATCGTTTCAATTTCTTGTTCTTTTTTACTGCTTCCAGCATTGTAAAATTGTGTTCCTTTAATTTCTTCAGGTAAAAAATCTTGTTGAACAAAATTTCCAGGAAAATCATGCGAATACATGTATTCTTTTCCATAATCCAATTCCTTCATTAATTTAGTTGGTGCATTTCTTAATGCTAATGGAACAGATAAACTTCCTGTTTTTCGAACTAATTCTTGGGCATTATTGATTGCCATGTATGCTCCATTTCCTTTTGGGGAACTTGCTAAATACAGTGTACATTGAGCCAAAATAATTCGCGCTTCAGGCCAACCAATTGTATTTATTGCTTGAAAACAATTGTTAGCAATCAACAAGGCATTTGGGTTTGCAAGTCCAATATCTTCAGCTGCAGAAATGATTAATCTTCTTGCAATGAATTTAGCATCTTCACCACCTTCAACCATGCGTGCCAACCAATAAATTGCTGCATTTGGATCACTTCCACGAATTGATTTTATAAACGCTGAAATAATATCGTAATGTTGTTCTCCATCTTTATCATACAATGCAAGACTTTGTTGCGCGATAGATGAAACGAGTTCATCTGTTATTTCAATAGTAGTTGCAGTTCCAAATGTTCCAATAATTATCTCAAAAACATTTAATAATTTTCGAGCATCACCGCCTGATATTGCTAACAAAGCTGAAGTTTCAAGCAATTCAATTTTTTTAGTTTTTAAAACTTCGTCTTCTTGAATAGCACGTTGCAACAGTTTCAATAAATCATCTTTACTGTGAGCTGCTAACGTATAAACTTGACATCTTGAAAGTAGGGCAGAGATCACTTCAAATGAAGGGTTTTCTGTTGTTGCACCTATTAAGGTGATTGTACCTTTTTCAACAGCACCTAATAATGAATCTTGTTGCGATTTCGAAAAACGATGAATCTCATCAATAAAAACAATCGCTCCTTTTTCTTGAAATAGTCCGCTTTTTTCAACTTTTGAAATAATATCACGAATATCTTTTACACCAGAAGATATTGCAGAAAGTGTATAAAAAGGTCGTTTTAGATGTAATGCTAACAAGGATGCTAAAGTTGTTTTGCCGACACCTGGAGGGCCCCAAAAAATAAGTGAGGGAACCAATCCAACATCCAATGCTTTTCTAAGTGAAGCCCCTTGTTGCAACAAATGTGTTTGACCTATGTAATCTTCCAAAGATTTAGGTCGCATACGTTCTGCAAGTGGAGCTAAAAAAGACATGTTTCTTCTAATATTTAAGAAACAAATTTAATAAAATAAAAAGATAAATTGGTTTAATTATCAATTGGATTGATCGGGAATTTTGCGATCGTTTTAAATCGTTCACCTTGCTTTTCAATGCAATATTGCCAAAAATCTTTTTGATGAATGGTTAAAAGTTCGTCAGTTGTAATATTTGATGCAACAATCCATGAATTATCACTCATTTCTCGTGATAATTGAAGTTTGTCCCAACCTGAATAACCTAGGAAAAATCTAATTTTTGCATGATTTTCTTGGTCTTTTGAAAGCTCTTCTTTGATTTGTTCAAAATTTCCTCCAATTGAAATTGAATCATTGACAGGTGTACTGTCTTTAATTATGTCCCCAAAGGTATGGATGTAGAATAAACTTTCGGTTTCTACAGGCCCTCCAACACTTATTACAGCATTTATGTCAGGAAAATCGTTATCGATTTCATGTAGATCAATGTCTAAAAAATTATTCAACACAAAACCAAAGGAGCCTTCACTGGAGTGATCACACAATAAAATGACAGATCTACGAAAAAAATCTTCGTCTAAAAAAGGATCTGAAATCAACACACAACCATTAGTAGGTTTGATATTATTTTTAAAAGCAATATCGATCATTATCTATAAGAATACTGGTGGTTGACGAATATCCAATTTAGCAGACTGAAAAATAGAAGATGTGTTTCTAATTGAAAACAAGAAACTTTTATTAAATCCAATTGGTGTTAAATTAAACGAAAGTGCCCAACAATGAAGATTTCTAGACAAGGTAAACCGAACATTTGTTATTTCTTGCGAAGTGAAATCATAGTTGGAGACACAAGAAATGTTCCAGCGTTTTGTAAAACTCATATCAGCAGTTAATGCTAATGTATGAATTGTTCTAAATTCGTCAGGATTAGTTAATGTTTTTGATGTGTTTCTAACAAGTGAATAAACATGAGAAATAGATGCTTTCCATGGAATATTGAAATTCATTAAAGCTTCAGGGTGCAATGCAAAATAATTGTAATCTGCATTCCATTCGGATGAACTTACAATTTGTGCAGAGTTTTTTAATTCATCTTGACTCTTTTTAGGAACCAATGTTAAGGTAGTAGTGAAATTCGCATTTAAAAAACGTCCCAAACCTTGGTTGTTTCCCAATGCATATTTACTAGTTTTAGCACCTGTAGTTGTGTTCCAAGCATAAGGAGAAAAGCTTGAATTGGCAACAAAATTTAACCAAGTTGCTGGACTAATTCTTAAGTTAATGGTTAAATCAGATAAATTCATAGAGTCTTTTATCAAATCATAATTTCCAGTAATGGATAAGATGTCAATAATGCGTGTTTTTTTAAATCCTGTAATGGTGTCTTTTTCGGATTTGCGTTTCAATTCAAATGTATTGTTGATACCGAAATTTATCGCTGCAGAATTCTTAGCTGTACTTGATGAATAGATACTTCGCTCAAAGGGAGAGTACGTAATTAACGATTGATTAGTTCCTGCAAAAGCGCTAATTAATTCATTGACTTGCGGTGTGTATCTAAACCCAACAGATGGTGTTATTATTTGGCGAAGTAAAGGTTGTTTTTTTCCTATGAATTTGTAATAGCTATAAATTAACGTGGTTAATTGAGCTGAAAAACTTAATTCATGTGCCATTCCCATTTTTTGAATGGTATCAATTTTAGTGCTATTCGTTATTGAATTATAAGATTTTGCAATCTGTTGAAAATTGATTTTATTCCCATAATTAAAAGAGGGTGAAAACTTTAATGTGTTTTTGAAAAAACCTGTTGTTGTTTGAATTGAAACAGTTTGATTGAAACCATTTTGAAATTGATTGCCAATCTCTTTGAAATAACCATTCGTTAATAGAGAATCTTGAATGTTTGATTTATTTTGACCTTCTACATTATATGTGACACCAATTTTTGAAATTAAAGATGACAATCCAGTAGTTTTTGTAAAACTGTTTTTAAATGGGAAAAATCGGGTGACATTTAAATTGAAAACAGGGGCAACAAGCGCAATATTTTTTGTGATTGAATTCTGGCGTACAGAAATTTTCATACCTGTTGTAATAGGTTTTCCAGGAAATAAGCGGTTAATGTTGATGTCAGAGAAGAAACTATTGTTGAAATAATCTTTATTTAAAGGATCTAAATTGTTTTTCGATTGGTTATCTGAAATAAAGTTAACATTGGATGAAAAATTCCAAAATGGATTTGATTTAGCTTCTTTTGAATGGGTCCAGCTAATCGTTAATTTATTGGATTTTGTGTCAGTTGGGAAACCAAGTTTAAATTGCTGAAAACCAACATCGAGGGTACCTCTGAAACCGTATTTTTTAGCGTAATTCAACACATTTCTTAATCCCCAACTACCTCTTGAATAAAGGTTTGCATAAACAGACGTTTGTAAATAATCATTAATTGGAATGAAGTATCCTAAGTTTTGAACACCAAATCCATAGGATGAAGTTGGAACAATTTCAGGGAATAATATTCCACTTGTTCGTTTTTTCTGTTGAGGAATCATACTAAAAGGCAAGCCTAATGGTGTAGGAATGCCAGCCACCCATAAATTCATTGGACCAGTTACAATTCTTTTTTCAGGAATCATAATGGCGCGTGAAAGTTGAAAATGATAATGTGGTTCTTCTAAATCACACGTTGTAAATCGACCTTTTATAAAATGAATTTCATCATTTGCTTGGCGTTTAGCCGTACCCATAAACAAATGAATTTCATCCTGTTTAATTTTTAATTCTTCTATGTAACCTTTTCTCGTATCGATGTTATAGCGAATGCTGGTAGCATTGATTTCTTCAGTTCCATCTGTGAATTTAGGAAATTGTGTTCTAACGCTATCTTTGTCATAAGCATAGCGTGCATAAATTTCACGTTTGTTCAAATCAATTAGAATATAACCTGCTTCCATATTAATTTGTCCATTGGTGATTTTTGCATTACCATATAAATGAACTTGACGATGTTTTAAATCATTGAATATCGAATCGCGAGCGCTGTAAATTATTTTCTCAGAAATTGAAGAATCATCAAGGGTTAAGGTGTCTTTAATTAAGTTGTTTTGAGAAAATATGGATCCAGAAAACAACATTATTAACAATGCGACGAAGATAATTATTGATATGTCTTGTTTTTTCTTCAAAAATGAACTGTAATTTTGTTTATTGGTATTAAATTAGATTGCAAAACTATTAAATTTACGGCTTAAGAATGGAAAAAAATACAACATATCTCAGAAAGAGTCTTTTTTTATTTTTTTTAACCTTCTTTTTTATAGGTTTTAGTCGTGCTCAAAAAGCAAATCAAGATACGCATACAATTAAAACAGTTGTTATTGACGCTGGTCACGGAGGGAAAGATCCTGGTTGTCATGGTGCTTCTGCAAATGAAAAAAATGTTTGTTTGTCAATGGCTTTAAAATTAGGTGAAGCAATCAAAAGAAAATTTCCAGAAGTAAAAGTTGTTTACACAAGAGATAAAGATGAATTTGTAGAATTAGATGACCGTGCAATGATCGCAAATAAAGCAAAAGCTGATTTATTTATTTGTATCCATGCCAATTCGGCTTCACCTGCTGCTTATGGAACAGAAACATTTGTGTTAGGATTGCATAGAACAGAATCACAACAAAAAGTAGCCGATCGAGAAAATGCTACAATTTATTTAGAAGATGATAAAGGAGCTAAATACAAAGATTTTGACATGTCACCTGACGCTTTGATAGCTCATCAAATCCAATTATCTGTTTTCTTAGATCATTCCATCAAGTTTGCTGATAAATTACAAAAGGAATTTAAAAAAATCGGTCGTTACAATCGCGGAGTAAAACAAGCTGGTTTTTTAGTGTTGTATAAAACAACCATGCCAAGTGTATTGATAGAAACAGGTTTCTTAACAAACCCATCAGATGAAGGTTTTATAGGAAGTACTGATGGGCAAATCGCAATGGCAAATGCCATGTTTACAGCATTTGAAAATTATAAAAAGGAGTTGGAAGGTGTGCAATCAAGACAGAATCAACAAAAAAATAATACTATAGAAAATCAAGAGGTTATAAAAACCCAAACTTCGACAGATAATTCAGAAGGATTAGTTTATTCTGTTCAAATTGAAACTTCTGAATCTTCAATTCCATTTGATCATTCTAAATTCAAAGGTTTAAAAGTTGCTGAATACAAGCAGGATGGATTTTATAAATATACAACTGGGGAATTTGGTAAAGATTTTAAAGCGGCAAATAATTATAAAAATGAATTGAGAGGGAATGGATTTCAACATGCATTTGTAGTAGCATTTTTAAATGGTGAACGAATAAGTTTGGAAAAAGCGATGAATTTATCCAATAAATAATTTAGTTATTATTAATTTTGAAACATCTTACAATTCAACCAACCGAATGTTAAATTGGTGAGGAATAAACTATGAAAATAAGTAAAGAATTAAAAACCGGAATTGTTACAATTTTTGCGATTGCTTTAATGGTAACTGGAATTAACTTTCTGAAAGGAAATAGTTTCTTCGGAGGCGATGATATTTATTATGCTTATTTTCCTAATTCAGGTCAATTGGTTCCTTCGAGCAACGTTACTTTAAATGGAGTTGTTGTAGGGAAAGTTTTAAAAGTTGAATATGTTCCAAGTCAACCTGCTGAGCGTTGTGTAAAAATTTCTTTCTCAATTCAAAATGATGAAGTAAAAATCCCCAAAGGATCTGTAATTCAAGTTGGAGCACTTGATTTATTTAGCAAAGGAATGTTAATCGACGTCAGTGCTAATTTAGCGAAAGGGTTTTACAAACCTGGAGATGTAATACCTGGAGAAATGGCAGTTGATATGTTTGGGCAAGTTAAATCTTTTGCGGACCCTTTGTCTAAAAAAGTTCAAACAGCATTGGTCTCTGTTGATAAAATGGTGAATTCTTTGAATGCTTTCTGGGATAAAACAGCTACTTCTGAAATCGAACAAAGTTTTTCAGTTTTAAAACTTACGATCAAACGTTTTGGAAATGTTGCTGTCAATATTGAAGATTTAGTTCAGGATGAAAAAATTAAATTAGCAAACATATTAACCAATGTCGAGAGTATTTCATTTAATTTAAAAAAGAGTAATGATCAAATTGCTGCAATTCTTGGAAATGCAAAAACGATAACTGACGATTTGGTAACAGCTGATTTTAAAAAAGTAATTGGAAATGCCAATGAAACATTAAAGAATTTGAATCTAATATTGGCAACTGCTGAAAAAGGAGAAGGTACTTTAGGTAAATTATTAAAAGATGAGAAATTGTACAACGAATTGATAACAACTAACAAGGATTTACAGAATTTAGTGGTTGATATTCAAATGCATCCTGAGCGTTTTATTCATTTTTCAGTGTTTGGAGCGAAAACAAAAGGTGTTCCTTTGAGTCAACGAGAAGAATTAAAATTAAGACAACTATTGGACTCTGTTCCAAACTAATTTTATTATAATGGTAGCAAGTGTGATTTTTACTTTATTATTTTTTGGAGGTTTCGGCTTCTTTTTCATGCAAATACTCAAAATCAGATCTAATATTCTATTAGGTAGAGATTTGGATAGAAGTGGTGACGCTTCAACCAGGTGGAAAACAATGCTATTAGTTGCATTGGGCCAAAAGAAAATGTTTACAAGACCTATTCCTGCTTTGTTGCACTTGGCTTTGTATGTCGCGTTTATTATTACTCAAATTGAATTAATTGAAATTATCGTAGATGGTATTTCAGGAAACCATCGTTTTTTCGCTCCAGCTTTAGGATCTTTTTATACGTTTATGATAAGTTTTATTGAAGTGTTATCTGTATTGGCTTTAATTGGTACAATTGCTTTTTTAGCTCGAAGAAACTTATTGAAGTTACCGCGTTTAACAATGAAGGAATTAACAGGTTGGCCTAAAAAAGATGCTAACTTGATTTTAATAATGGAAGTCATTTTGGTTTCTTTTATTTTTACAATGAATGGAGCTGACGAGGCATTACTGAATTTAAAATCAAATCAATCAAATGGTTTTTTAATTAGTCAATATGTAGGACCATTATTTTTTGGAGGAATCAAAAATCATGAAACACTTCATGCATTAGAACAAATTGGTTGGTGGGGACATTTCACGATGGTATTGGTGTTTTTAAATTATTTACCATTTTCCAAACATTTACATATACTTTTTGCATTTCCAAATACGTATTATTCAAATTTAAATCCAAAAGGACAATTCACGAATATGGAAGCTGTTACAGCTGAAGTAAAATTAATGATGGATCCAACTGCAGATCCATACGCTCAACCAGTATCTGATGCTACACCACAACGATTTGGTGCAAAAGACGTGACAGATTTGACTTGGAAAAATTTAATGGATGCATATTCTTGTACTGAATGTGGCCGATGTACATCTTCTTGTCCAGCAAATACAACTGGGAAATTACTTTCTCCAAGGAAAATTATGATGGATACAAGAGATCGTTTGACAGAAGTTGGAAATGGTATTCGAAAAAATGGAAAAGATTTTTCAGATGGCAAAAGCCTGCTGGGAGATTATATTTCTGAAGAAGAAATTTGGGCATGTACTTCATGTAATGCATGTGTACAAGAATGCCCGGTAAACATTGATCCTTTATCTATTATTGTTGATTTAAGAAGGTATTTAGTGATGGAAGAATCAAAAATGCCAACAGAATTAACTGGAATGTTAACCAATATTGAGAACAATGGAGCTCCGTGGCAGTTTTCTCAAAATGACCGTTTAAATTGGGCAAATGAAGACTAAAGACATTAAACTTGTTGAAATAGAAGAAAACGGGAATAAAATATCGCCTGTTTTACCAGATCATATTAAAAATTATTTAATTGATATTGATGGTACTATTTGTGACGATATTCCTAATGAAGAACCAGAAAGAATGGCTACAGCAGCATTGTATCCCGATGCGCTGGTTACTATCAATAAATGGTTTGAAGAAGGGCATATTATCACGTTTTTTACCTCTCGAGTAGAAGAACACCGAAGTGTAACAGAGATTTGGTTGAAAGAAAACGGATTTAACTACCATGCTTTATTAATGGGGAAACCAAGAGGTGGAAACTATCATTGGATTGATAATCACATTGTTAGAGCAACTCGTTTCGAGGGTAAGTTCACGGATTTAGTGGATAAAACAGTAAGTATTCAAGTATTTGAAAAATAAAATTATGGCATTACAAGTACCAACAATGGCCGAATTGATGGCTAAAGGAGAAACTCCAGACATACTATTCTGGGTTGGTTGCTCTGGAAGTTTTGATGACCGCGCCAAAAAGATCACGAAAGCAATTGTTAAGATTTTAAATCATTGCAATGTTAAATTTGCAGTGTTAGGAGCAGAAGAAAGTTGTACTGGTGATCCTGCTAAAAGAGCTGGAAATGAATTTACGTTTCAAATGCAAGCCATGATGAACATTCAAGTTTTGAATGGTTACGAAGTAAAAAGAATTGTTACAGGTTGTCCACATTGTTTTAATACGCTTAAAAATGAATATCCTGAATTAGGTGGAACTTACGAGGTGATTCATCACACTCAATTGATTCAAGATTTAATCAATACTGGTAAACTTCAATTAGAAGGGGGTTCAACATACAAAGGAAAGAAAATTACATTTCATGATCCGTGTTACTTGGGACGCGCAAATGATGTATATGAAGCTCCACGTTCTTTAATTGAAAAGTTAGATGCTGAATTGGTAGAAATGAAACGATGCAAAACAAACGGATTGTGTTGTGGAGCGGGTGGTGCGCAAATGTTCAAAGAAGCAGAAAAAGGCAACAAAGAAATCAATGTTGAACGCACCGAAGAAGCTGTTGAAACTTCTGCTGAAATTATTGCTACAGGATGTCCTTTTTGCAATACTATGATGACTGATGGAGTAAAAACTGTCGAGAAAGAAACAAGTGTTAAAGTATTAGATATAGCAGAATTAATCGCAAATGCAGCAGAACTTTAACCAATCATTTCCGGGTTTTTCAGATACAAGTCGCGTTTGGATTTACAGTTCAAATCGTGAAATAGCTGAAAATGAAATTGATTTTATACATCGTAATTTAGAAGAATTTACCCAACAATGGGCTACTCATGGCAAAGAATTAGTTGCTTCAGCGGCAGTAATTCTAAATAATTTTGTAGTTTTTGTTGTTGATGAAAAACAAGTAAAAGCATCTGGTTGTTCGATTGATTCTTCTGTAAGATTTATAAAATCTATTGGTTCGGAATTAAAAATTGACTTTTTCAACCGTTTATCTGTTTTAATTGAAAACAACGGAACGCTTGAACGTATTCACTTTAACGAATTAAAATCGTTTCCTGATTCCATTCTATTTGATACAACACTTCAAAATTTAGGTGATTTCAGAGAAAATTTTGCAATTAAATTAAAAGAAAGTAGGCTTTTTAACTTGATTTAATTTTTGATGTTTTCCAATCTTTAAATGTTTTTAACCGAACACCGACAGTAAGATTTACTGAAATATAATTTTGATAATAACTCATTTCGTTAAAAGAAACTGATTTATTATCGTATTCTACAGATAGAAACGAAAAATATTGAGGTGTATTATAACCTCCATTTATTCTAAAATCAAAACGTGGTGCTAAGCCAATAAAAGAACGATTTATTGAAGCTGTATTGAAGTTTTTCAATTGAAATGCTCCTCCAATTCCTATTAAAAGTGAATATTGCCAATTGTTTTTTCTATTTACATAAGCAAAGCCAGGTATTAATGAAAGCTCTATAGATGAGAAATTATTTGACAGTGTTTTAGTGTTGAGGGAGTCAATTAATTCTGTTGGAATAATTGAATTGCTTGAATTGTTTAAGTTGAAAATATTAAAAGCTGATTTTGCATATAAAGACATGATTTCTTTGTTGTAATGACCAATTCTTCCTTTTAATAATTCCATTTTCAGGAATTTATTATGGAAATACCATGTTTTCAATCCTAAATCAACCGTGTTCATTTCAGGTAATTTTTGCAATTTATTACTTGACCATTGATCAGAATTTAATACAGCATATCCTTTTGCAGTTGTTAGATCTACTTCAAAATAATTTTTTCTAACAGTGAAATTAAATCCTAGGTTAAATTGAGATGTTTTACCATATTCTTTTATAGATAACATATTACCAAAAATAGCAACACTTAATCTACCTGACAACCATTTATAAGTCCCTCCTAAAGAGAGCATTAAACGAGGATTGTTAATATATGTGATTGATTGTATGTTGTTTTTGAATGCACCAGATATAACAATTGGGGTTGTGTTAAAACCTAAATCTTGATAAAAAAGAATTTTTTCTTTGAAAAGAGTATAAGGAAGGCTATCTTTTTGAGCTGTTGTATTGAATAAAACATTCAATAAAATAAAAAATAGCACTGTTTTTTTCAAAATAAAAACAAAATTGATTGTGAATAATCGTTATAAATCTGATTCTTTCAACAAAATTAGTAGAAATTAAGTTTTTACAATTCAAAGTTTTATTTTCTTTTCATTAAATTTGTAATATGAAGAAGCTATATAAGTTTTTATTGAATAAATTACCACGACCATTATTGATTCGTTTAAGTTATTTATTTAAAAAAATTGCTCCAATTGTTTACAAAGGAAACAATGTTGAATGTCCTGTTTGCAATCGTTCGTATTCAAAATTTTTATCCTATGGTTCTTCAATAGCGCACCGTGAAAATGTTTTATGTCCAGGCGATTTAACACTCGAACGTCACCGATTAATGTGGTTGTATTTGAAAGATCATTCTGATTTTTTTACTAGCAATAAGTTAAATGTGTTGCATATTGCTCCAGAACAATGTTTTCACCAACGCTTTAAACAACAAGAAAATTTAAATTATTTAACCGGAGATTTAGTTTCTCCAATTGCAGATCTTCATTTTGACTTACATCAAATTCCTTTAGAAGAAAATCGATTTGATGTGGTCTTTTGTAATCATGTGCTAGAGCATGTGAATGATGCAAATCAATGTATGCGTGAGTTATACAGAGTAATGAAACCAGGAGGCTGGGGGATTATGCAAGTGCCTCAAGATTTTGATCGTGAAATTACATTTGAAGATTCCTCAATTACAAGCGAAGAAGACAGAGAACGTTATTATTGGCAAAAAGATCACGTTCGATTATTTGGAAAAGACTATCCAAATTGGTTAGAAAATGCAGGTTTTAATGTAGAGGTATTTGAAAAAGAGAAATTCTACTCTTCGTCTCAAATTAATCGTTTTAGATTGCAAGAAAAAGAAATTTTGTATATTGTACACAAATAAATAACAATGAAAAATTTACTATCATTAATTACTGTTTTTGGAATATTTATTACACTACATTCTCAGAAAAATGTTTACTTAACAATTGTTCCGAAAGTAGGTAGTGAGGTGTTACAATTGGACAATAATTACACAAGTTTAAATGGTGATCTGTTTAAATTGGCTCATTTTAATTATTACTTGTCTAATTTGCATTTAATTCACGATGGTGGTCAAGATTTAGATTTATCGGACACCGTTTTTTTAATTAAACATAACCAATATGTTTTAAATCTAGGCATATTATCGATTCAAAATATTGAGTCCATTCAATTTGGTATAGGAGTTCCACCTATATTAAATACGCAAGCAGGAGCAAATGCTTTAGATATTTCCTCCTATCCATCAAACCATCCATTGAGTTTTCAAGATCCTTCAATGTATTGGGGTTGGTCTGCGGGCTATATGCACATGATAATCGGTGGTAGAGCAGATGCAAATAATGATCAAGATCCTGAAAAAGTATTTGAATTACACAATTTAGGCGATGCAAATTATCATACGCTTTCTTTAAATGTTATTCAAACGAACACAACACCTGAAATGATTGACGTTTACATGGATTGCCATGTTGATCGTTGGATGAAAAATATTCCTATAAAAACAGTTGGTATTCAACATGCATCTATTAATTACAATGCTTCAATCATGTTGAATGTATTACATGAAAATGTATTCGATCAACCTGAAACAGCAGCTGTAAATTCATTAACTTATACAAAAGGAACGTTAATATATCAAGCAGAAAACAAAATTATGCATTGGCAAAATGTTAAGAATGCAGACCGTTTTCAATTGGTAGATTTAACAGGGAAATTAGTATTAACTGCAAAAGCGAATGAATCTGGATCAATTGATTTAAATGAACAGAGTAATGGAGTTTACTTGTTTACGATTGTAGGTTCAGATGGTACTGAATTGAATGCGATTAAAATAAATCATTGATGCGTTTAAAATCGTTTTCATTTACATTGTTTTCAATTGGCGCATTTATTGTGCCTTTTTTTATGGTTAAAAATTCGATTGAAATTAAAAAAATAGCTAAAGAAATTGATCGAACTAAAGAACAATTAACCATTCATCTTGGTGAGAAACTGTTTTTTGAAAAGCGTCTATCTATTAATAATACTGTTTCTTGTGCTACATGTCACGTCCCAAAATTTGCTTTTACAGATCGAAAAAAAGTTAGTGAAGGTGTCTATGGAAGAAAAACTGAGCGCAATTCTCCTTCATTATTAAATTCGTATAAATTAAAAACTGTAATGTATGACGCGCATTTACCAACATTAGAAATGCAAGTAATCGTGCCAATTCAAGAACATGTTGAAATGGATATGAAAATGATTGATTTAATCAAAAAAATCAAACAAATAGAGCCTTATAATTCTTTAGCGCTTAAAGCATTTGACAGAGAATTTGACGCATATGTATTAACAAGAAGCATTGCTGCTTATGAACGAACATTGCTTTCAGAGAATTCTCGTTTTGACCAATATTACTCGGGTAAAAACAAAACTGCATTGACAAGAAATGAGAAAGCTGGCTGGAAAATTTTTAGTGAAAAATTATATTGCACCAAATGTCACCCAGCACCAGATTTTACAACCTATTTACCTGAAAATAATGGTCTTTACAAAAATTTTAAGTCAGACAAAGGTCGTTTCAGAATTCATTTAGATTCAACTCAAATTGGCTTTTTCAAGATTCCTTCTTTGCGGAATAGCGCAATTACATATCCCTACATGCATGATGGAAGCATGCAAACATTAAATGATGTGATAGATCATTACAGTAGAGGAGGAGCAGGCCACACATTACAAAGTAAAAACATTCAACCCTTTAATTTGTCAAAGGAAGAAAAATACCAATTAATTGTGTTTTTAAAATCCTTAACCGATTTAACTTATTTAAAAAAAACATCCATACATACGAAATAAAAATTTTCATCGTTTAAAGTGTAACGGAAGTCTCCAATTTCGTTATTTCCATAAAGTCTGGCAGCTTTATTTTAAAAACTAGAAAAAATAAGCGTATGAGAGTTCATTCAAATTTCCATCAAACGAATCAACTACTTCAAAATGAATTAGACTTGATTAAAAAAGCGCAGAAAAATCCTGAACAATTTGGACCATTGTATAATAAATACCATGAGCAAATTTTCCGTTACATCTACCAACGAATGGATGATATTGAGTTAGCACATGATATTACAGCGCAAGTATTCATTAAAGCATTGTTAAATATTACTAAGTACGAATACAGAGGTGTTCCTTTTTCTTCTTGGTTATATAGAATAGCTAAAAGTGAACTTTATCAATCTTTTCGTGATAAAAAAGCAGAACGTACAATCAATATTGATGCAATTAATGTTGTAGCTATCATTGATGAAATTGAATCTGATGAAACAGAAGAAAATAAAAAGCACTTATTAGACTCACTTTCATTATTAAAAGAAAAAGATATACAATTAATTGAATTAAGATTTTTTGAGAAAAGATCTTTTAAGGAAATGGGAGAAATTTTAGAGCTTACAGAAAACAATGCCAAAGTGAAGACTTTTAGAGCACTTGAGAAATTAAAAACATTATTTTTAACTAAAAAACCAGCGTTATGAAATTAAATTATAACCGCCCTGAACTGTCAAGTTCTGAAATTGAAAAAAGACAAGATTTTAATACAATATTAAATCAAATTAAAACAGTTAAACCCTATTTATTTAAAAAAATATTGTTTTACGGAGCAATTGGACTCACTTCGATTGCTGGTATTTTTATACTGAATTCAACTACATTTAAAACTTCAACAAAAAAAACATATGGTACTAAAATTACATTAAACAAAACAAAATTACCCAACAAGTCTTACAATACAAGTAATGATGTGAAACCAATAATTTCAATGAGTAAACCTTTGAAAAATGGAACAAATATAAAAAATGAAAAAGAGGATTTTCATGATGAAATAGTTGAATTCACACCTAAAATCAAAACTGAAATTAAAGCAAATAAGCAAAGGAATTCGATTTTACCATCAATTTCTGGAGTTGAGTATGGAACGATTACAAGGGATCAATTTTTAAATGCCGTAAAAGTTGAAATTGCGAATTCATCAAAAATAGTAAGTTATAAAATTAATTATTTTAAAATTTCAAATTTTATAGAAAAGGAAATTATTGGAGATGAACTTTCTGAAGAGCTAAAAAAAGATGTATTAACTT
This sequence comes from Crocinitomicaceae bacterium, assembly GCA_024639405.1. GTDB lineage: Bacteria > Bacteroidota > Bacteroidia > Flavobacteriales_D > Crocinitomicaceae > M0103. The sequence continues at coordinate 55,963 of JAHEIL010000001.1, forward strand.
ATCACAATCAATTACCCGTTTCAATTACAAACATTTTGTCAATTGATACAAATAACCAAGTTAATTCATTGCCATCTATTCGCTTATTTATTAAATAAACGATTTATTTATTCATAACTAAATTTGTATTATTTTATTTTTTTTATTTAAAGTGGGTGACATATAATAAATTTGCTTAAATTTGTTATACGTTATTATTGAAACCCAAAAAATATTAAAATGAAATACGTTATTTATACCTTAACCATTTTTTCTTCTTTAGTTGCTTTTTCTCAACATGCAAATTTCAACACTCAAAAAAATTGGTCTTTAAATAAAAAAGAAATTCTATTTGGAATTGGTGCAACTCAATTTACTGGAGATGTAGGAGGATCAGATGGAATTGGTAAAGATTACAGTTTAAGAGATTTGGATTTGAGAGCAACTCGTTTCTCCGGTTTAATAGGTTTTCGCTATCGATTTGCTCCTATGTGGTCAACAACTACTGTTTTGAATTTTGGCATGTTAGCAGGTGATGATGCATACACCGAAGATATTGTAAGAAAAAGTAGAAATTTACACTTTAGATCTTGGGTGGTAGAATTAAATCAACGTATTGAGTTCATTCTTTATTCAAATGAAGGATTTGTTTCTTCAAAAAATACATCAAAAGCAAGAAATAAAAATGAACGTATTTACTTATTTTCAGGAATAGGAATCAATTATTTTTATTCTCAAGCAAAATACAACAATGAATGGGTAGGTTTGCGTGCATTGAAAACAGAAGGACAAGGTTTAGCAGGAGGGCCTTCTGAATATTTACCAATAACAGCAACAATCCCAATGGGAATAGGTTTTAGAACAGCATTAGGAAGAATGTGGAGTATTGGGATTGAAGCAAGTTATGTAAAAACATTTAGTGACTACATCGATGATGTTCATGGTGTATATTATGACCCTTCTAATTTAAGTTCTCCAGCAGCTCAGCATTTATCAAATCCTGCACAAGTAAATTCAGCATGGTTTAATCCTGGATCAAAAAGAGGGGATAGCCAAAATGATTCATATTATTATTTGAATTTTGTAGTGTCAAAAAATATTACTTACAAGGATAACAAAAGAAATTCTGGTGGTATTATCAAAGGAAGATACAAATTCTAATAAAAAATACTAATTTTGAAAATGAAGGTGGCTTGAGTCACCTTTTTTTATAGCTAAAATTTAAGTTAATGTATAAACTGTTAAGGTCTTTCCTGTTTTTATTCGATCCAGAAAAAGTTCACTACTTCACGATGAGCTTTTTAAAATTCTTATTAAAAATACCTGGATTCAAGTGTTTATGGAGTAATTATTACACAGTTAATAATAAAAAATTAGAAACTACTGTTTTTGGCTTGACCTTTAAAAATCCTGTTGGATTAGCTGCGGGGTTTGATAAAAACGCTGCAATGTATAATGAATTGGCAGCATGTGGATTTGGATTTATTGAAATCGGTACAATTACGCCTAAAGCACAAGATGGAAATCCAAAACCTAGATTATTTCGATTGAAAGATGATAACGGGATCATTAATAGAATGGGATTTAATAATGACGGAGTAGAAGTAGCGATTGAAAATTTAAAAAAACGAAAAACATCGTTATTAATAGGAGGGAATATTGGTAAAAATAAAGTTACGCCTAATGAAAATGCAACGGATGATTATGTAATTACTTTTGAAGCATTGTTTCCATATGTTGATTATTTTGTTGTAAATGTATCCTCACCAAATACACCTGGTTTAAGAGAATTACAAGAAAAAGAACCATTAAAACAATTGCTTGTTACCTTGATGGATCTTAATAAAACAAAAGATAAAAGAAAACCTATCTTATTGAAAATCGCACCCGATTTAACCAATGAGCAATTGGATGATATCGTAGAAATCGTAACAGAAACAGCCATTGACGGAGTTATTGCAACAAATACTACAATTAGCAGGGAAGGGTTGAATGCTTCAAAAACAATGGTGAATTCAATAGGTGCTGGTGGTTTATCTGGAAAACCATTATCTAAAAGGTCAACCGAAGTTATTCGCTATTTGGCCGTAAAATCGAATCATTCGTTTCCAATTATAGGGGTAGGTGGAATTCATTCAGCAGAAGATGCGCTTGAAAAAATACATGCAGGTGCTGCATTGATTCAATTGTACACTGGATTTATATATGAAGGATCTGGATTAATTAAAAAAATAAATCAAGCAATTTTAAAAGAACGGACGAAATGAAATCCTTGAAAATAATTGAATGCCCAAGAGATGCAATGCAAGGAATTGTAGAATTTATTCCAACTTCAAAAAAAGTAGAATACATCAATGCTTTGTTGAAATGTGGTTTCGACACCTTAGATTTTGGAAGTTTTGTTTCGCCAAAAGCCATTCCCCAAATGCAAGATACTGCTATCGTCTTGGAACAATTAAATCCATCTGAAACAAAATTATTAGCTATTATCGCGAATGAAAGAGGTGCGGTTAATGCTTGTGATTTTGAGCAAATTAAATATTTAGGTTTTCCGTTTTCTATTTCTGAAGAATTTCAAAAAAGAAATACCAATGCAACTATTGAATCTTCTTTTTTAGAAGTAGAGAAAATTCAAAATTTAAGTACAAAATCTGATAAAAAACTTGTTTTATATTTATCGATGGGGTTTGGTAATCCATATGGAGAAAATTGGAACATTGATTTACTGTATAAATGGTGCAATGATTTACATTCGAAATTAGGAATTGAAATATTAGCATTATCAGATACAATTGGTGTTGCTACGCCTGAATTAGTTAAATCAACCTTACTTGATTTGATTCCAGCTCTTCCAACTTCAGAAATTGGTGTACATTTACACACCATTTCAAGCAACGCTAAATCTCTTGTCGCAGCAGCATTTGAAGCTGGGTGCAGAAGGTTTGATGGAGCAATAAAAGGATTTGGAGGTTGTCCGATGGCAATGGATCAGTTAACAGGAAATATGCCTACAGAAGTTATGATAGAATGGTTCCGAGAAAACAACATTGAAACTGGAATTCATCCTTTAGAATTTAATGATTCTTATAATTTATCTGCCAAAATTTTTAATTAATAGAATTATGAAAAATATCTTTTTATTTATTTTACTCAGTTTAATCGTCGTTTCTTGTTCTAGTAATGAAGAACCGGTCACTAAAAAGAAAGTTGACCCAACAGGTGAAATAATTTCAATTGAAACGTTATTTGATACAGATGATTTTCAAGACAAAGCGCACAAGGAAATTCTAGAAGAATTGAAAATTTGCTCATCATTTCAAAAAGATACTTCAAATTATTTAGAACCAGCTTGTTCTCCTAGATTTTTTAAAGTTTTTCAAATGAATGAAAAAATCAATGTAAAGAACGCTTTCTTAGTTCAAATAAAATCTAAAGTTGGTGGAATAAAATTAAGGAGATTTTTAGCTTTTGTACGAGAACGAGGTGAATTAGTTAAATGCAATGCTTTTGTCGCAAATTTAATTGCTAAAATCAGAACAAAAAATGGTTATGACGATTTGGTTTTACGTTTCAACGACAATGTAGAGGGTGATATTATTTTTTACAATTGCTTGTTCTCTTGGGACGGTTTTAAATATGTATTTAAGACAGTTGTTGCAATTGAAGGTTATGAGAATGGTGAATTGTGGCGCCAACGAATTAAAGCAGAATTAAAAGATTCAGTTTCAAAAGAAATATATAAGACTCTACAGAAAAATGAAATGATTTTATAATTAAAATTGGAGTAGGAGTACTGTTAGTTTTTTATTGAAAAATAAATTAATTAAGAAAAAATAATATTGAAACCTTTTCTTGAATATTAATTCTTTACAAATCGAACTGAAACAATCCCTTTTGAAGTTGCAATAGAAATAAAATAAACACCATTTTCTAAAGCATGTACATCTATTTTTTGATTTGTAGAGGTAAGAATTTCTTGACCATTTAATGTGTGAATAGTAGCAGATTTAAACGCATCAATTGTTGATATTTTTACAAAATCTGTTGAAGGATTTGGAAAGACATCAACAGTATTAACATTCGAAACTTCAATTAAACTTGCTGGATCTTCTTTCCAAATACGAATATCATCCACATATAACTTGTATCCGTTATTTGTTTTATTTACAAAAGCAACATAAACAGAATCATCATTAAAACCTTTCAGTGATAAGTCTACAATTCTTGTTGTCCAATCAACATATTCTGCACTTAATTTAGCAATCGTGTCTTCAAAAGCAGCAATAGTTGGAGTTGTTCTTGAAATCAATACTAAATAATCATCTGGAAATGAAGCGTCTTGAGAACGGGCATTCCATTCAATAAAGTTTCCAAAAGAACCTAGTTTAACTTTAGGCGTGATCAACCATCTACTAGCTGTTCCAACTGGAGAGAAAAAAGATGTGGAAGCTGCAATTGAATCTGTCACATTAGAAGGATCAATTGTACTTATCCAAGCAGAAGTATATTCAGAAACTGCTGGGTCAGGAGTGAGCCCATCATTATCTATCATTGAAAAATTTGAGGGAATTCCATTTTGAAAATCAACGTTAAACAATGTTATTTGCGCGTTAATTTTTGAAAAAGTTAAAACAAGTGTTAGAAAGAAAATGTATTTTACCATGGAATCTAAAAATGATTAATCAATAAGTGCAAATTTAACGAAACAATTCTTAATCTGTAAGAGATATTAGTATTTCTTTGAATTCTTGATAAAATTCATCAAATTCTATTAAACGATCTTTTAAAAAATCATAAATTTTAGAGTGATCTTCTTCGTTGAAATAATTAACATCTTTTAATTCCCAATAAATTCTGGAATAGATTTTCCCTTCAACTGAGTATGATTTTTCATCCCAGATGGTTTCATATTTCATGGATGCTTCCATTACTTTTTTTAATTCAGTCATTTGTTCCCAAATAATCTCACGAACTGAATTGTCTTTTGGTTGAATTTCAAAACTTAAACGCGCAACTTTTGAATCTGTGTATAATCTGATGTACACATTTTTAACATCAGATGGATAAGAAACCCAATTCATCCGTTTACCATTGGATGATTTATATTTTTGCATGAATTTTTTAAATCCATTCCAAAATAGGGTGTTCTTTAGTTTTAATTCTTCTTTAGAAAGCATTCTAGTTGATTTGCTACAAATTTACACTTTTAATTTAATTCAATTTTATTTAACATAATGTTAATTATAAGACAAATTAAGATTAAAAGAAAGGGAGAATGAACTCCCTTAAATTGTATTATGATTTGATTATGCTTTTTTTACACGAACTGCATTCATTCCTTTCATCCCGCGTTCAACTTCAAACGTAACATTATCATTCTCCTTAACTGGATCTAATAATCCATTAATGTGAACAAAAACATTTTCTTGAGTCATTAAATCTTTGATGAAACCGTAACCTTTAGCGTCATTAAAATAAGTTACTTTTCCTTGACGTCCAGTAACTTGTGGTTCGTCATCACGTTTAGGTACTCCAATTTCTATATTACTTGCAATAATTTTTTTCTTTTTTGTTGGATCTAGCGGCGTATCAGAAATGTTTCCAAATTCATCAACATATGCCATCATGCTTTCTAATGAACCACCTTCAGAAGTAGATTTACGTTCTTCTTTTTTTACTAATTTATCTTGACGCTTTTTTAAACGTTTTTTTTCTTTTTCCTTCTTACTAAATGTTTCTTGAGATTTTCCCATTCGTTAATTGTGATAATATTATGTTAAATAGTCTTACCTGTATTTAGAGGATCACAAAAAGACGAAATGAAAACTGATGAATGAAATTAAATATTTCTACTACCGATATACTTCTCGAGTTGTCATGAAGACTAAATTAAACTGATTTTCAATTTAATGGTACAAATGTAAGAATATTAATTGATTTGAAGCTTGAATAATGTCTATTCCTCTATTATTTCTTTCACACGACCTACACTACCATCCGTTAATTTTACTTTAATTCCATGTGGATGATGTGCTGAATTTGTTAGAATTTGTTTGATTTCTCCCTCAGTTAATTCACCGGTCGCTTGATCTTTTTTTAATACAATGGCAACATACATCCCCATTTTTAAAGCTGATCTATTGGTAATCGTCATTGTTCGTTCAATTGCAATTGATTTTCCCAATGATCATTCAAAATTGCAACTAATTTTCTAGAAACATTGTTGAAATATCGTTTTGTTCTGTAACCACTAACCCAATTGATGCCACGAATTGCATTTGTAAAGAAAATCTCGTCTGCAGCTAATAAGTTTTGAGGTACGATGGAAGATTCATAGACTTTTATTCCGTTTGCCAGAGCCAAATTGATCACTTGCATTCTCATTGTACCAGCCAAACAACCTTCATCTAATCCTGGAGTGTATAAAACGCCATTACTAACAATGAAAATATTGCAACTTGAACTTTCAATAATGCCGTTTTTCTCATTTAGTATGAGCATATCATCTAAGTTTTTTTCACTCGCATGAATGGCTGCTAATACGTATATTAATCCACTTTTTGTTTTGAAATTTGATATTGGATTGATGTGTTTTTTAATATCCATGAATTGATCAATTTCAATCCCTTTGCTATTCAATTCAAAATTATTACAATCGTATGGATAGATATCGATGAAAAAATTAACTTCATTAGATTCTGGTCTATATGCACCGCCTGAAACACGATCTAATGAAATTCGGCACTTCCCTCCTTCTTTGATATCTGATAATTGAATTAATTCATTTATTTTCTCTTGAAAAAAATCAACCGTTAAGTATGTTGCTGGTCTCATTTTAATAGCTTTCGCACCTGCTAATAAACGAAGAATATGATTTTCAACATTTATAGCTTTTCCGTTGAAAATACGAATGCTTTCAAAAACTCCATCTCCGTATAAATAAGATCTATTTGTAGCCTCGATAGCTGCTCCTTCATTCGCTAAGACCGTACCATTATTGTTTAAGTAAAGCATTTTAATCAATTGAAAATTAAATGGAAAAATTCTTTCCCTTTGTCAAAATTAATCAATAAAATGAAAATAACACCAAAAATTGCACCACCAATGTGAGCATCATGTGCAATCCCAGTGTTTCCTTTTTTATCAGCCAAGTATTCAAGAAACAGGTAAATGGGTCCAAAAAGATAAGCTGGTATTGGAATTGGTATAAAAAGTATTCCTAATTGCATAGTTGGATTCCATAAAATTGTCGCAAAAACCACTGCTGAAACAGCTCCTGACGCACCTAAAGATTGGTAGTTTCTATTTTCATGGTGTCTGTAATAAGGAATCAACGTAGCGAAAATTCCACCAAAAAGATATAGTATCAAAAAAAATAATTCACCTTGAACTAATCCATAATATTGAATGAATGAATTTTCTAAAAAAGAACCAAGGAAATACAATGAGAATAAATTAAATGCTAAATGTGTCAAATCTGCATGTATTAAAACATGAGTAACTATTCTCACATGTTCATTGTTGTGTTTAATTCGATACGGAATAAATAAAAATCTTTCTTTTAAATTATTGTTATTGAACGCATTAACAGAGATTAAAATCGTTATGCCAATAATTATTGTTAAAACACTTATCATGTTACTTTTTTTTTATCGAACGAAAGTACGAAATTCAAACAAAATCACTAACTATTAAAACCTCGTTTTTAATATCTATCTCAGTCCTTGATTGTATCTTTAATTTATTGTGTAATTTTACAAAAAAAATAAGAAAAGTATGAAAACTATCATCTCCCCTTCTATGTTATCGTGTGATTTTGCTAATATTCAACGCGATGTTGAAATGATTAACGCTTCAAGTGCTGATTGGTTTCACATTGATGTGATGGATGGAGTTTTTGTTCCAAACATTTCTTTTGGTTTCCCTGTATTGAGTGCGATGAAAAAGCATGCTACTAAACCAATGGATGTTCATATTATGATTGAAAATCCAGATGCTTATATTCAAGATTTTAAAAATGCTGGTGCAGATATTTTAACTGTTCATTTTGAAGCATGTCGTCATTTACACCGAACAATTCAAGCGATTAAAGCAGTAGGAATGAAAGCTGGTGTAGCTTTAAACCCTCACACACCAGTTTCACTCTTAAGTGATGTTATTGCTGATTTAGATTTAGTATTAATTATGTCTGTTAATCCAGGATTTGGTGGTCAAAAATTTATTGATCACGCTGTTGAGAAAGTGAAACAAACAAAAGAATTAATTGCATCAACAGGTTCTAATGCAATCATTGAAGTAGATGGTGGAGTCAATTTAGAAACGGGAAAAAGATTAGTTGATGCAGGAGCTAATGCGCTTGTTGCAGGAAGCTTTGTATTTAATGCAAAAAATCCAACACAAACAATTCAAGATTTAAAAAATCTTTAAGATGAAATCATTTTTTTTAGAGAAATTTGAATACGATTTTTATGCCTCTAAAAATTTAATTGAACACATTGAGCAACAGGAATCTTTTGTTTCTTCATTTGTTTTTAAATCTTTTTCACACATTATCAATGTTCATCACATTTGGTTATCAAGACTAAAAGGCTCAAAAGCAGAATCTCATTTTTGGGATGAATTACCATTGTTCTATTTTCAAAAATTACTCGAAGCAAATTACACTGAAACAATTGATTTTATTGAGCGAATAGAGCTTGAAAACAAAATTAATTACCATTCGTCTGAAGGAGTTGAATTTACAAAGTCTATTAACGATGTTTTATACCATATTTTAAATCATTCAAACTACCACAGAGCCCAAATAATAATGGATCTTAAAAACAATAATTTAACTGTTCCATCGTTTAATTTTATTACATTTAAATAAAAATTGAAATGAAATTGATTTTGTTGTTTTCTATCCTATCATTTGCTGTCATCGGACAAGAAATGAATCAATTACAAGGCATCGAAAACTCCTTGTCAGTTACATTGGATAGTTTAAGAAGTGCTTCATCTGATTCCTTAAAGATTGAATTAAATAAGCGTTTAAAAAATCAAGTAAAAGAGTGTCTTGCCGATAAAGCAGCCTTCTCCTACCCTTTTCAAAAATTAAAATCAATTGGATTTGTTGATAGTCCAGATAAATTAGTTCGCATTGTTAATTGGAACGTTGAATTGAGTGATCAGACACAAAAGTATGTTTGTTTCATCTTGAAGAATTCACCTAAAAACAATCAGATTGAAGTAACTGAATTAATTGATACAGAGCAAAATAGTGTATTTCGACCTGAAGGAATTATTGAAGCATCAAATTGGTATGGCGCTTTGTATTACAAAATTATTCCAATTCAAAAAGGAACTAAAACAGTTTACACGCTTTTAGGTTGGGATGGCAATAATTCCATTAGTAATATTAAAATCATAGAAAGTTTATTTTTTACAGGTAAAACACCTAAATTAGGGAGTCCAATTTTCAAAATTTCAGAAGGAACATTGAAAAGAATGATTTTTGAGCATACAAAAAAATCAACTATGTCGTTGCGGTATGAAGCTGAAAACAAACGTATTATTTTTGATCATTTATCACCAGAAGTACCAAGTTTAAAAGGTTACTATTCTTTTTATGCTCCTGATTTGTCTTATGATGCGTTTATTCTTGACGGCAATAAATGGGTATTGAAAGAAGATGTTATTGGATTAAACAAAGCCACAGATTCAAAAAGCACGATTTATGTTATGAATCAGAAATCTGGAAAAGTTGAAAAAAAATCAATAAAAGCAAAGTGGATCAATCCATCAAACGAAGCGCCACAAAAAGTCACAATCGATAATGGTTCTAATTCTTCTAAAAATGAACCAAATTCACTAGAATTAAAAACGAATGATAAACGAAATCCTAACGATATGAAGGCTACTTTAGGAAAGCGAAAAAGAAGAAATAAACATTGATCAGGTTAAAACTTTCGATCAACCACTGTAGATGTTCATTTAGTTTGATTTAATTTTCATCTTAAATTGAAAATCGTTAATTTCAAAAAAAAAAAAAATCAAGATGAGTAAGAATTTATACATTGTGATGCATGACTTCTCTTCAGTTGGAGATGTTGCATTAAATTATGCTTTGCATTTAGGGAGGCATATACATACGGAGATTCAAGTTCTTCATTTGGTTGCTACGAAAGAAGAATTGGTGAAAGCACAATTAAAAATGAATAGTATCATTGATTCTATTAAATGTCCTGCAGGCATTGAACTAACTAAATTGGTAAAAGTTGGAAGTATTTTCGAAGATGTTGGAAAAATTGCCAAACAAGAAGGTGCTCAATTAATACTTATGGGTACACATGGTGCAAAAGGCATGCAAAAATTATTAGGCAGTAATGCAATGAAAGTTGTTACAAGTTCTGAAATTCCATTTTTAGTTGTTCAAAAAGACACGCAATTAAATGAAATAAAAAATATTTTAGTACCAATTGATTTAACAAAAGAAAGTCTACAGATTGTCAATATTGCTGGCGACATGGCTACTATTTACGGTGCTAATGTTCATGTAATCGGTGAAAAACATAACGATGAATTGTTAAGTCAACAAATGAAAAACAGGATTTTAATTGTGAAGAACCAATATTTAGACCGCAAAATTTCGTGTTCTGTAGAGTTACTAAAAGATAGTGGTTCCTATCAAAAGAAAATAATGAATTACGCAAAAGAAAAAAACATAGATTTAATAAGTATTGCTTATCATTCTGAAAGTTTGTTGCCACAATTTGATACCTTTGCACAGTCATTGATAACCAATGAACAACAATTACCGTGTATGGTGTTAAATTCAAAATTGGCATCTGCACTTTATTTTTAGCAGATGAAGATTGGAGAATACAACGAATTAACACTTTTAAGATTTACAGCTCCTGGAGCTTATTTAGGTGATGAAGAAGATAATGATGTCTTGCTTCCAGGTAAATACTTGACTGATGACATGGAGCTAGATGAGAAAGTCACTGTTTTTTTATACAAAGATTCAGAGGATAGAATTGTCGCAACTACAGAACAACCATTCATCACATTAAATCAATTCGCCTTCTTAAAAGTGAAAGAAGTCAATGCTTTCGGTGCTTTTTTGGATTGGGGCTTGGAGAAAGATTTGATGGTTCCTTTTAAAGAACAAAATCAATTAATGGAAGAAGGTAAATATTACCTTGTCACATTGAGAGTAGATGAATTAACAGATCGTTTATACGCAACAACTAAAGTAAACCGTTATTTTGATTTGTGCACGGATGAAGAAATGATCAATCAAGAAGTTGAATTATTAATTGGTGACACAACAGATCTGGGTGTAAAAGTTATTGTAAATCAAAAATATTCAGGAATTATTTACCGTAACGATGTTAGCAAACAAGTTAGAAGAGGTTCGAATTCGAAAGGTTACATTTATAATATTCGTGAAGACGGCAAGGTAGATGTTCGTTTTGAAAAAGCAGGTTTCGAGAAATTTGATTTAGCTGCAGAAGCAGTATTGACAAAATTGAAAAGTGACAAAGTAATTTATTTGTCAGATAAAAGTGATCCTGATGAAATACGTGAAATCATGCAAATGAGTAAGAAAACGTTTAAACAAGCGATTGGCAAATTATACAAAGCGAAAGTAATTACACTCACAGAAAACTCAATAGAATTAATCGATTAATGTTAATTCTTATAAAATGTTAATATATTTTTAAAATCAACATCAAAAAAGATCGTTTGATTTCAAAGAATATCCTAACTTTGCGCCCCGTAGTTACATTTATTTAAGTTCATGTCAAATTCAACAAAATACGTATTTGTAACAGGGGGAGTAACTTCTTCACTGGGAAAAGGTATTATTTCAGCATCACTTGCGAAATTGCTTCAAGCTAGAGGCTATACAACAACAATTCAAAAATTAGATCCTTACATCAATATTGATCCAGGAACATTGAATCCATATGAACATGGTGAATGTTTTGTAACGGATGATGGTGCTGAAACTGATTTAGATTTGGGACATTATGAACGTTTTTTAAATGTTCCTACTTCTCAAGCTAACAATGTTACTACTGGAAGAATTTACCAATCTGTTATTGAAAAAGAACGCAGAGGTGAGTTTTTAGGAAAAACAGTACAAGTTATTCCTCACATCACAGATGAAATCAAAGATCGTATTCAGATTTTAGGAAAAAAAGGAACATTTGACATCGTCATTACAGAAATCGGTGGAACAGTTGGTGATATTGAATCATTGCCATATGTTGAGGCGGTTCGTCAAATGTTGTGGGAATTTGAGAATGATTGTATTGTTGTTCACTTAACACTTGTACCCTATTTATCGGCTGCTGGTGAATTGAAAACAAAACCAACGCAACATTCAGTAAAACAATTATTAGAATTAGGAGTTCAACCGGATATTTTATGTTGTAGAACAGAGCATGAATTAGATTTAACACTAAGAAAAAAGATTGCGAAATTCTGTAATGTAAGCATGAATGCGGTTATCGAAGCAAGAGATGCAGCTTCAATTTACGATGTTCCTTTATTGATGCAGGCGGAAGAATTGGATAAAGTTGTTTTGGAGAAATTAAATTTATCTTCTAAATCAACTCCAAATTTAGATTCATGGAAGCATTTCTTGGATCGTTTAAAAAATCCAACTAAAGAAGTAAATATTGGTTTAGTTGGGAAATACGTTGAATTAAAAGATTCTTATAAATCAATCAGTGAAGCATTTATTCACGCTGGCGTTGCGAATGAAGCAAAAGTCAATGTGAAATGGATTCACTCAGAAAAATTAACAAAAGCAAATATCGATAAAGAATTAGCTGGTTTAGATGGTATTTTGGTTGCACCTGGATTTGGTTCAAGAGGAATTTCTGGAAAAATAGAAGCGGTTCGTTTTGCACGTGAAAACAAAGTTCCATTCTTTGGAATTTGTTTGGGTATGCAATGTGCTGTTATTGAATTTGCTCGTCACGTCTTGAATTTTGAAGATGCGCACACAACTGAAATTGCTGAAGATAGTAATTACCCTGTAATCAGTATGATGGAGGAGCAAAAATCAATATCTAATTTAGGTGGAACAATGCGTTTGGGCGCTTACAATTGTCACTTAAAACCAGGTTCACAAGTAGCTGTCGCATATAATACAGAGAGTATTGTTGAGCGTCACAGACATCGTTTTGAGTTTAATAACGAATATTTGGAACAATTTGAAGCTGCCGGAATGAAAGCTACAGGAAAAAATCCTGAAACTGGATTGGTAGAAGTTGTAGAAATTGAAAATCACCCATGGTTTGTTGGTGCTCAATTCCACCCAGAATATAAAAGTACAGTTGCGAACCCTCACCCACTTTTTGTTGCGTTTATTCAAGCAGCAATTACAAATAAAAAATAAGTATGGATAGAAATACAGTTATCGGTTTAGTTTTAATTGGTGTTATTTTATCAGTTTTTACTATTGTAAATCAGCCTTCAGACGCTGAAATCAAAAAAGAACAAAAAGAATTAGCCCTCCAAAAAAAACAAGCAAAAGAAGTTGCTAAAGCTGAAGCGATTGCTGCTGTTAAATCAAAAAAAACAGTTGCTTCATTTAAAAACACTTCTTCTTTGTTGAAAAAAGAAACCAAATTAATCCGTTTAGAAAACGAAAAATTAATAATTGATTTCTCAACAAAAGGTGGTAAAGTCGCTGCAGTTTATTTAAAAGAATTTGAATCTTATAAGAATTTTGCTAAAAAAGATGGTAAAATTACGGCGCTTGAATTATTTAGAGATGGCGACGCATTAAACGAATTAGTGATTCCTTTAAATGGAAAGAAAATTCATACAGGTTCTTACATTTTTGACATTGAAAGTCAAACAAAAAATGCCATTACGTTTACCTTAGATTTGGGTGATGGACAATTGGTTAAAAACAGGTATTCATTAAATCCAAATAAATACGATATTAATTATTCAGTTAATATCCAAGGTTTTGGAGGGAAGGTTAGTCCGAAAAACATTGGATTTAACTTACAAACTGCATTTAGAAAGTCGGAACGTTTATTTAGCGAACAACGCAAAATGACTACAATTTGCTTTAATAATAGAGAAAGTGGATTGGATTATTTATCTGAAATGGGTAACGATGATGAAGTTGCTGAAGAAGATTTCGAATGGATTGCTTTTAAACAAAGTTACTTCTCTTCTATTCTTCGACCTGATAATGGATTTATCAAAGAAGGCTCCTCTTTCAATGTGTTTCAATACAAAGAAGGGCATCCAAAAATGTGGACGAACTTGAAAGATTTTAAAGCGAAAACAAATTTAAATTTTGCTGACGCGAATAATTCTACTGTTAATATGTCATGGTATTTTGGGCCAAATGACTATGAAACATTGAAATCATACAAACACAATTATGATGATATTTTGAATTTTGGTTGGGGTTTATTTAGATGGATTAATTTATATGCGGTTCAACCAATGTTTAATTTCTTATCAAGTACAGGAATGGGTCTTGGTATCGCAATATTAATGTTGACCTTGATTTTGAAATTTATTTTAATGCCAATTCAGTGGAAAATGTTTGTTTCTTCAGCTAAAATGAAGATTTTAAAACCTGAAATTGATGAATTGAATGCAAAATATCCAAACAAAGAAGATGCCATGAAAAAGCAAATGGATATGATGACTTTATACAGAGAATCAGGTGCTAGTCCTTTAGCTGGTTGTGTCCCTATGTTGATTCAAATGCCAATTTTGTTAGCAGTCTTTAGATTCTTCCCTTCTGCATTTGAATTACGTCAACAATCATTTTTATGGGCGGAAGATTTATCATCTTACGATTCAATTTGGAACTTTGGAGTAAATATTTGGTTCTACGGTGACCACATGAGTTTGTTTACCTTGTTAATGGCAGGAACAACGTTGATCTATACATCGTTGAATTCAGGAAACATGCAACAACCGCAACAACCTGGAATGCCTAATATGAAAGTGATTATGTACTTCTTCCCTGTTATGATGATATTCTTCTTCAATAACTATTCTGCAGGATTAAGTTACTACTATTTCATTTCCACATTGGTTTCAATATTAATCATGTTGTTGATCAAATGGTTTTTTGTTGATGAAGAAAAGTTACGTTTGAAAATGGCAGAACGAAAAGCAAACAATTCTGCTAATCCTAAAGTGAAAAAGAAATCTAAATTTCAAGAGCGCTTAGAGCAAATGCAAAAAATGCAACAAGAGCAATTAAAAAACAAAAAGAAATAAGTTAAAATTTTAAAAGATCCCAGCAGAAATGTTGGGATTTTTTAGTTTATATTACTTTTTGTAAAAATTACAACAATTCATGTTTTATCATGGATAATTCAGTATTTTTACCATTCACCAACGTTAAACAAGCATGATTAATTCTGTCATTACTGGATCTGGATCTTATATTCCTGAAGTGGAAGTAGAAAACAGTAGCTTTATTGAAAATCCTTTTTGTACGGATGATGGTAAGCGTATTCAAAATGACAATCAAATAGTAATCGATAAATTTCAAGAAATTACTGGAATTCAATCAAGAAGATACGTTCGAGAAAATCAATCTTGTTCTCAAATTGCATCAATAGCCGCTAAAAGAGCAATTGAAGACGCAGGTATCAATCCAGAAGAATTAGACATGATTATTGTAGCGCACAATTTTGGAGATGTTATCAGTGGCTCAAATCAAACAGATATCGTTCCAAGTATAGCTTCTCGTGTGAAACATGAATTAGGTATAAAAAATGAATTCTGTGTTCCTTATGATTTGATTTTTGGATGTCCAGGTTGGATCCAAGGAATGATTCAAGCACACATGTTTATTCAATTAGGAGAGGCTAAAAAATGTTTAGTCATTGGTTCTGAAGTACTTTCTCGCGTTGTTGATCCTTACGATCGTGACACGATGATTTTTGCAGATGGAGCTGGAGCAACAATCATTGAAGGTGTTGTAGAATCTGAAAAAAGAGGAATTATTTCGCATGCAACAGTTTCTCATTCGCAACAAGAAAAAGACTATTTATACATTGGGGAAAGTTTTAACCGTTTCGGAAAAGACACTACCAAATATATAAAAATGAAAGGACATCGAATATATTCGTATTCATTGATTCAAGTTCCAAAAGCCATTCAGTATTGTTTGGATAAAATTGGTTTACCATTAAAAGAAATCAACAAAATTTTGATTCATCAAGCAAATGAAAAAATGGATGAAGCCATAATTGAACGTTTGTATAAAAATTCAGGAATTGAAACACCACCTGAAGGAATTATGCCTATGATAATTGAACGCTTAGGGAATAGCTCAGTTGCAACGGTACCAACACTTTATGACATGATTGTTAAAGGTCAACTTAAAGAACATTCCATTCATCAAAATGATTTATTGGTATTTGCTTCTGTTGGGGCCGGTATGAATATTAATAGCATTGTTTACAAAGTTTAAAGTGATTGAAGTTGAAATTAGTTATTTGAAATAATTTCATTATTTTAGATGCTTTATTTTAACAATGAAACACCTTGTTGTATTTTTTTTTCTTTTTAATGCGCTTACTAGTTTTTCACACGACTACTATTTTGCATTTGCTGAATTAAAATACAATGATTTTAGCCAACAATTTGAAGGTACCCTCATTGTTTCTTCTCATGATTTTGAAAATTTAATGCAGTCTAAGGAATTGATTTCAAAAGAATTGCCTTCTTTTTCCTATGACTCCATCTTACTTTTAGCAATTCAAAAAAGTGTAGGAACAGGTTTGTCTTTTAAAAGTAAAAATCAAATACTTGAAATTCACTACGAAGGTTTAGAAAAACTCCAAAATGGATTAACTTACATTCACTTTTCCACAAGCAAACTAGAAAATCCTACGTCTATCAATGTCTCTTTTAATTTGTTGATGCCTGTTTTTCAAAACCAACAAAATAAAATTACAATCTATTTTAAAAACAAAACGTATACAGAGGTGTTTTTAAACACACAACCAACTAAAGAAATACAATTGTTATGAAATATAAAATAATCTTACTTGCTGTTTTAATTCCAGGTTTATTTTTAGCGCAATCTAAATTTGCACAGTTAGACCAATTGCTTCCAACGCCAAATGAATACAGAAATGCTTCAGGAGGACCTGGTCATGCTTATTACCAACAAAAAGCAGATTATAAAATCGCGCTTACAATTGATGATAAAACACAGAAATTATCTGGAGTTGAAACAATTACATACACCAATAATTCTCCTGATTATCTAGAGTTTTTATGGTTACAGCTAGATCAAAATATCTATAATCAAGATTCTGAATCGAAATTGATTGAAGTTGAAAAAATGGAAGATTTCAAATCGATTGGTGATGTTAAAAAACGATTATTTTATTACGATGGTGGTTTTAAAATAGATGCCATAACATCAACTTCAGGTCAAAAAATGAGTTATGCCATCAATAAAACAATGTTACGTATTAACTTAAGCAAACCTTTAGCACCTCATACTTCCATTTCTTTCACTGTTAAATGGTGGTACAATATCAACGATCGAATGGCAGTTGGTGGACGCTCTGGATACGAATATTTTGAAAAAGATAAAAATTACTTATACACCGTTGCTCAATTTTTTCCAAGAATGTGTGTATACAGTGATGTAGAAGGATGGCAAAACAAACAGTTTTTAGGAAAAGGAGAATTTGCATTGCCATTTGGTGATTATGAGGTTTCGATTACCGTTCCTGCTGATCACATTGTTGGTGCAACAGGTGAATTACAGAATGTTTCAGCTGTTTTAACGTCAGAAGAAAGAAATCGCTTTGAAAAAGCAAAAAAGTCTGATAGTCCAATCATTATTGTCTCTCAGAAAGAAGTTGAAGAAAAAGAGAAAAATCCGGATTATAAAACCAAAACATGGAATTTTAAAGCAATCAATGTTCGTGATTTTGCATTTGCAACTTCTCGAAAATTTATTTGGGATGCTCAAAAAGTAACTGTAAATGGAAAAGACATTCTTGCAATGTCCTACTATCCAAAAGAAGGAAATCCAATGTGGGAACGCTATTCTACAAAATTGGTAGCACACACCGTGAAAACGTATTCCAAATACACAGTAGATTATCCTTACCCCGTTGCTATTTCTGTACATTCTAAATGGATTGGAATGGAATACCCAATGATTTGTTTCAATGGCGGTCGACCAGAAGAAGATGGAACGTATTCAGAAGAAACTAAATACGGTATGTGGGGTGTAATCATTCACGAAGTTGGACACAATTTTTTCCCAATGATCATAAATTCAGATGAACGTCAATGGACTTGGATGGATGAAGGATTGAATACATTTGTACAGTATTTAACAGAGCAAGAATGGGAACGCGGCTATCCTTCAAGAAGAGGTCCTGCCTATTTAATTGCAGATTACATGCGTGGTGATAAGAAGTTTATTTCGCCAATCATGACTAATTCAGAATCCATCTTTCAATTCGGGAATAACGCCTATGGAAAACCTGCTACAGCTTTGAATATTTTGCGTGAAACGATTATGGGTCGTGAATTATTTGACTATGCCTTTAAAATGTATTGCGAACGTTGGAAATTTAAACACCCAACTCCAGCCGACTTTTTCAGAACAATGGAAGATGCTTCAGCAGTTGATTTAGATTGGTTTTGGAGAGGCTGGTTCTACTCTACTGATCATGTTGATATCTCATTGGACAACGTAAAATGGTTTCAATTAAACACCCAAAATCCTGAAATTGAAAAAGGAATCAAAGAACAAACTGATAAAGCGAAAGATAAATTCATTGGAGACACTCGAAACAAATCGAGTATCACTAAAACAATCAACGAAAACGATGCTGCTATTGATGATTTTTACGCAAAAAGAAATATATACAAAGTAGACGCCTTAGATCGAAAAGAATTCGATGCATTTAACGCTAAATTATCAGATGAAGACCGAAAGTTGTTGAATGCAAACAAGCAATTTTATGAATTAAGTTTTTCAAATTTAGGCGGATTAGTTTCTCCATTAATTATTGAAGCAACTTTTGATGATAACTCTACAGAAGTGGTTCGAATTCCAGCTGAAATATGGAGAATGTATGAAGATAAAGTTTCAAAAGTGTTGATTTTCAATAAACCTGTTATTTCTTTTAGAGTAGATCCATTCCTGGAAACGGCTGATACAGACTTAAACAATAACGCATGGCCAGCTAGAGTTGAACCTACACGATATGATTTATTCAAGCAAAAACAACAGAATAATGAGAATCCAATGCAGCGACAAAAACGTGTAGAAGCGCTAGGAAATTAATTTCTTATTTCACACCGATGAAATGCTCGTATTTATCTTGAATAAAGGTTATTAACTCCATTTCCGTAGCAGTTTTTAAAAACTCTTCGTTAATGTTTAAGAAAGATATAAAATCATCGAATTCATCTTCTGTTAAATTGATAATGTCGTTCGCAACATACAATCGAAGTAATTCTTGAACAACTTTACGCTGGTTATCTTTATATTGTTGTTCTGCAATCCATCTTTTATTGCGTTCTTTTTTTGAAAATGCTTGGTACAAGGCTGTGATAGGGCTTTGCATCATCTCAATTCCAGTAACCATTCTTGTTTCTCTTAAAGAAAGTAAACTTCTTTCTTCTTTAATTTGCTCCAATGATTTTAATGGTCTAACTACTACTTCTCTTAACTGCTTAGCTAAATGATAAATTGGAATAACAACTTTGTATTGACAATTAGAATCCGCTTTTACTACAAAATAAACGGATTCATATTCTTTAACAGAGAGAATAATTGTATCGTTATTCAATAAATAAGCAGCAAATGTTCCATTCGGTTGACCAAAAACACCTTGACCTGTTCTTTTATTTATTACCATTAAATTATAGAATGTTTGCGGACGTAATGAATCAATAACTTTTCCTGTCACAAATACGTTATCACATTGTTGTGAAAATGCATTAAAGCCATTCAAAAATGACATAATTAAAATGAGGTACATAAATTTCATCGAAGCTAAAATATACATAAAGTTTTTAATGAAGCCTTTGTAATTGATAATATGTGTTAAATCAAATTCATTTACAATTGTAAACTAATATAATTTATATATGTAAACATTCAATTCATCAATTAATAATGTTTAATTTTGCACTATGAAAAGAGTTGTTGTAGGACTTTCAGGAGGTGTTGATTCTAGTGTCGCAGCGCATTTATTGATTCAACAAGGATATGAAGTAATCGGAATGTTTATGCGTAACTGGCATGATGAATCCGTAACCATTTCCGATGATTGTCCTTGGATTGATGATTCAAACGACGCTCTTTTAATTGCACAACAATTAGGAATCCCTTTTCAAGTAATTGATTTAAGCGCAGAATACAAAGATCGCATTGTAGATTACATGTTTAATGAATATGAAGCTGGTAGAACACCCAATCCAGACGTTCTTTGTAACCGTGAGATAAAATTTGATGTTTTTTTAAAAGCAGCATTGGAATTAGGTGCAGATTTTGTTGCAACAGGCCATTACTGTAGAAAAATTGAACATTCAGACGGCACTTTTGGATTGTTAACAGGAAAAGATCCAAATAAAGACCAGTCTTATTTTTTATGCCAATTAAACCAAGAACAACTCAGTAAAGCATTATTTCCAATTGGTGAACTATTAAAACCTGAGGTTAGAACAATTGCAGCTGAGCTAAATTTAGTTACTGCAGATAAAAAAGATTCTCAAGGCTTGTGTTTTGTTGGTAAAATTAGTTTGCCACAATTTTTACAGCAAAAATTAATAGCAAAAACAGGTGCAGTCATTGAGATTCCTTCTGATTTAAAACAATTTTTAGATTACGAAAAGATTCCTTCTACAAGCGAAAACCTAGAGCTACTTTGCAAACCTTTTGAGTACAGCAAAGATCTGGGTCAAGAAGTTGCCCAACATCAAGGAGCGCATTTTTACACCATTGGTCAACGCAAAGGATTGCATATCGGAGGTAGACCACTGCCCTCTTTTGTAATTGGAACAGACACTGTTAACAACCTTGTTTTTTCTGGTCAGACAGATGAGCATCCTGGATTGAATAGGATTGCGTTAAAATTAGACGATCAACAAATGAATTGGATCAATCAATCTTATGCGATTTCTGAAGGGCAGCAATTAGAATGCTTAGTTCGTATTCGATACCGTCAACAATTGCGTCCCGCAACTTTAATTCGAAAAGAAAGTGGTTGTTACATATTGTTCCCTGAAAAAGAAAGAGGCATTACTCCAGGACAATTTGCAGCGTGGTACATTGAAGATGAACTTGTTGGTTCAGGTGTCATTCATTCTTAGTGAAATACACTTTAATGCTATCATCATTGTAAAATTCAATGATCTTTACAATTTCTTTTTGCTGAAACGATTCGTTATTAGAAGGTTTTAAAGGTTTAATTTCAGTAGCATTTTCTTTCATCTCCCCTGTTAATAACCAATTTGCATTAACACGTGGAAAATTAACAACTACTTTTTCAAGAAAATCAAAGCTTGGTTTACTTCTTCCAGATAATATATGACTAATGTTTGATCGTTGCACCCCTAGTTTATCGGCAAACATAGAAGGAGTTAATGCATGCATTTTCAAAATTAACTGAATTCTTTCTTGAATTAACATTTGTAAATTTTTAATTGTTTACAAATATAAATAATAATTAGCACTTTTGAAAAATAAAAAAGTTTAGCACATAAAAAAAGGAGCTATTGCTCCTTTAACTATTTTACTTTCAATTAATTAATTCACACTGAACGAGTGAAAAATTGAATTGGTTTGCATGTTCTTAATTTGATCTGCTAATTTTAAAGCATCCATTAATTTGGCTACTTCAAAAATAGATAGATTACTATTTGTTCCTTCCAATCTGTGTTGGTTTAACTTGTATTCAGCGATTTTTACAGTATTATTTATCATATATTTTTCAATTACTTCCATAACTAATAAACTTAATTCTCTCACCTTTACGGAAACAAGAAATAAAATGTTACAAAAAATGTAAAATAATTGAAATTTGTATACTAAAATTCAATTTAACACTTCATAATTATAGTTTTAAATAATTGATATACAATTATATATGACATAAAAACAAAGTAACAGAAATAAATTATTTTTTAATCAAGGGATAAATTAATTGTTCAAGCCCATTCGTTTTGATTTCTAAAACCAATGCTAACTGCTCTCCTAACTTCCCGGCTGGGAATCCTTTTTGACGGTACCAAACCAAATAATATTCAGGCAGGTGTATTAAAAAATACCCTTCGTATTTACCGAAGGGCATTTTCATATTTGCTAATTTAATTAGCTCATCTTTTGAATTGAAAGAATTCAATGTATTTATTGTGCTAATGGTGTGCGTTCAATTGTGGCTAATAAATAACCCCAAAATTTTTGCACAGATGAAATTTGAACTTTTTCATCTGGAGAATGTGCTGCACGAATGTTTGGTCCAAATGAAATCATATCAACTCCTGGTAGATGTTTTCCAAGTATTCCACATTCTAATCCAGCATGGCATGCTTTTATTTGAGGTGCTTCATTGTATAATTCATGGTACAAATCTGCCATCAACGAAACAATTGGTGAAGATGGATTTGGTTGCCAACCAGGATAATCTCCAGTTTGAACAACTGCAGCGCCCATGTTTTCAAATGCAGCACGAATTGAATTTGCAACATCATCTTTACTGGTTTCTACACTACTTCTTTGCAAAGATTGTGTAATAAATTCACCGTCTTTTATTATCACCCTTGCTAAACTTGAAGATGCTTCAACTAAATCTTTTATAGCTGGACTCATTCTAAAAACTCCATTGTGAACGCAATGTAACGTATTTAGAATTTTCTGAAAATCTTTTTGATCTAACGCTTTTTCATCAGAAATAACATGCTCAGTAGTTACAACAAAATTTGGCTCAATCAACTTATATTCATTGATTAAAACAGTTGCAAATTCATTTATTTTTGCTACAATTTCTTGATTTTGTTCTTTGTTAAAAGCGATAACGCAATTAGATTCTCTCGGGATTGCATTTCTTAAACTTCCTCCGTCAAAAGAAATCAATTGAAATTCAACTAAGGAAGATAATTGATACAATAAACGTGTCATTAATTTATTTGCATTACCTCTACCCTTGTCGATATCCATTCCTGAATGACCACCCAACAAGCCTTTAATGTTGATTTTTAATTTTACAAATCCTTCATTTACTGAAACTTGATTATATTTATATGAAGTATTAGTATCAATTCCACCTGCACAACCAATAGATAATTCATCATCATCTTCAGTATCTAAATTCAATAATATTTTACCTGAAAAATGCGACCCGTCTAGTTCTTTAGCTCCTGTCATTCCCGTTTCTTCATCAATCGTAAACATTGCTTCTAAAGCAGGATGTTGAATGTCAGTTGAAGCTAAAAGCGCCATGATTGCTGCAACACCAATTCCATTGTCTGCTCCTAATGTTGTTCCATTTGCTTTCACCCAGTCACCATCCACAATCATTTCAATACCTTGTGTTTCAAAATCAAAAACAGTTGCTTCATTTTTTTGATGCACCATGTCTAAATGTGATTGAAGAATTAACGTTGTTCTATTTTCCATTCCTGCAGTAGCAGGTTTTTTAATGATCACATTTTGAATTCGGTCAACGATTGTTTCCAATCCCAATTGTTTTCCAAAATCTACCATAAATTGAATTACACGCTCCTCTTTTTTAGAAGGACGTGGAACAGCATTTAAATCTGCAAAATGATTCCAAAGTGCTTTAGGTTCTAAATTTCTTACTGACATTTATTTTATTTTTTGCTTATTAACTATTTCTAATGTTGTAAACTCGATTAATCCATAACTCTTCCACTTTAGAACGTGCCCAAGGAGTTTTACGCAAAAACGTTAAGCTTGACTTAACACTTGGGTTACTTTTAAAACAATTGATGGGTATTAATTTTCCAAGATTTTCAAAACCAAATTCTTGTTCTAAATCAATCACTATTTGTTCTAATTTCACACCGTGTAATGGATCCATACTTCTATTTATACTAATTTTCTGTATTTGATTCGTTTTGGGCCATTGTCCCCCAAACGTTTCTTTTTATTCTCCTCGTATTCTGTATAAGAACCTTCAAACCAATACACCTGTGAATCACCTTCAAACGCTAAAATATGTGTACAAATTCGATCTAAGAACCATCTGTCGTGAGAAATCACAACAGCACAACCAGCAAAGTTCTGAATTCCTTCTTCTAAAGCTCTTAATGTATTGATGTCAATATCATTCGTTGGCTCATCCAATAATAACACATTGGCTTCTGTTTTCAAGGTCATGGCCAAATGCAAAC
This sequence comes from Crocinitomicaceae bacterium, assembly GCA_024639405.1. Classification (GTDB taxonomy): domain Bacteria; phylum Bacteroidota; class Bacteroidia; order Flavobacteriales_D; family Crocinitomicaceae; genus M0103. Next base: position 80,332 of record JAHEIL010000001.1, read on the forward strand.
GATTTCGCTCACCACCAGATAGAATTCCGACTTTTTTATTCTGATCTGAACCATTGAAATTGAATTTCGACAAATAAGCTCTTGCATTAATCTTTTGATTTCCGATTTCAATTAATTCAAGGCCGTTTGAAACAACTTCAAAAACTGTTTTATCTGGATGAATGTCTTTATGTGTTTGGTCAACATAGCCGATTTTAACCGTTTCACCAACTTCAAATTTCCCATTATCCGATGCTAATTCTCCCATGATCATTTTGAAGATGGTAGTTTTTCCAGCACCATTCGGACCAATAATACCAACGATTCCAGCAGGAGGTAATTTGAAATTCAAATCATCGTACAATAATTTTTCTCCAAATGATTTACCAACATGCTCCGCATCAATAACATTGTTTCCTAAACGTGGTCCGTTTGGAATTGGCATTTCTAATACAGCTTCTTTTGCGTTGACATCTTCAGACAACATTTTGTCATAATTAGCAATACGGGCTTTGTTTTTCGCGTGACGTCCTTTTGGATTCATACGCACCCATTCTAACTCACGCGCTAACATTTTTTGTCGTTTTGATTCCGATTTCTCTTCTTCTTTCAAACGGTTTCCTTTTTGTTCCAACCAAGAAGAATAATTTCCTTTCCAAGGAATACCTTCTCCTCTATCCAATTCTAGAATCCATCCAGCAACATTGTCTAAGAAATAACGGTCGTGCGTTACAGCAATTACAGTTCCTTTGTATTGTTGTAAATGTTGTTCCAACCATTCAATTGACTCTGCATCTAAGTGATTGGTAGGTTCATCTAATAATAAAATATCAGGGTTTTGTAATAATAAACGACACAAAGCAACACGGCGTTTTTCTCCACCAGAAAGCGTTCCAATCAATTGATCGTCTGGAGGACAACGTAATGCATCCATGGCTCTGTCTAATTTTGAATCCAATTCCCAAGCATCTAACGCATCGATTTTATCAGAAACAGCACTTTGTCGTGCAATTAATTTATCCATTTTATCTGGATCATTTAATATCGCTTCATCCATAAAAGAATTGTTGATTTCTTCGTATTCTTTTAAAACGTCAACTGTTTCTTGCGCCCCTTCAAGCACTACTTCTTTAACAGTTTTTGTTAAATCTAAATCTGGCTCTTGTGCTAAATACCCCACTGAATAACCGGGTGAAAAAACAACATCACCTTGGTAAGATTTATCCAAACCAGCAATAATTTTCATTACGGTAGATTTACCAGAACCATTCAAACCAATGATTCCAATTTTTGCACCATAATAAAAGGATAAATAGATGTTTTTAATAATTTGTTTTCCTTGAGGTGTTGATTTTGAAACACCAACCATCGAAAAGATAACTTTTTTATCGTCAGACATTTTACTATGTTTTAATATAATTTACTCTTGTTCAGGATTTCCCTCTTCTCTTGGTCCACGTTTATGAATAATTAGACCATTTAAAAAATTACGTAAAAATTGATCACCACATTCTTTGTAGTTAGGATGGTCTTCTTTTCGAAATAAAGCACCAAGTTCACTTGCTGTTACTTTAAAATCAACTAATTTCATTATTTCTATAATTTCATCATTACGCAAATGCAATGCTACTCTTAGTTTTTTTAGAATATCGTTATTTGTCATTGTTCAATTTTTCTAAGCAAAAGTACTAAAAACAAACGTATAAATCATTGTTGACATCAAGTTGTAATCAAAATAATAATCAAAAAAAAATCCCCAACTTTCGCTGAGGATTTAATTTTAAAATAAGTTGAATTATGCTTCTTCTTCCAAAGAAAACGGAGGGTAAGTATCCGTTAAATAACCCATGTAAGCACTAACTCTAAATGCCCAACGCATTACACCTACCGAAAACCCATGCATTCCAGCAGGATATTTCCCGGTAAATAACACAATCCACCATGCGATAAAACGAACAAAAGAAGCTGCAATACTTAAAAAGTATAAACAAAATAAATGTGGAATATAGACATAGAAAATACCTAAGAAGAAACGTAATAATAATTTACCTCTACTAGAAGATTCTGGGCATTCTAATTCGATCCAAGTATTCTCATCTTTTCCAGACAAACCGAAACTTGGATACCCATCAGATAAATTTGAAAATCTTGCCATCACTCTTAAATTCCATCTTTGTAAATTCAATTGATAATTAAAAAAGGTTGGTGGAAATTTACCGGAAAATAAAATTATCCAAAAAGTTAGAAAGTTTAAAAACAAGCTTCCTATTAATACGAATAATAATAAAAAAGCATGCGGTAATAAAATGTACAACATTCCAAAGAATGTTCTAAGTAGTAATTCTCCACGAGAATACGATTCTTGGTGTTTAATTCCAAATTTCATAATTAGTAATAGTTTTAAGTTTATAGTAGAATAAATATATTTATAAATTTTCTATAAAGCAACAAATTTTAATTAATTTTAATCTTATGAAACAAGTATCATTATTAATTTTCTTAGTAATCATATTATTTTCCTGTGAAAAAGGAAAAGCTGATTTTGTTTTAAAAGGCACGATTAATGATGCAACTTTTTCAACAAAATTAGAAAATGCAATAGTAAGTTTATATCAAGTTGAAGCAGGTAGCAATGAGGAAACATATATTGGGACTCAAACACTTGGAAGTGATGGAAATTATTCATTTAAATTTCCTCGTGATAACATGGAAAAATATATTTTACGCATAACAAAAGAAAACTATTTTCCATTAGAAGAAACCATCTATTTCTCTTCGTTATCTTTGAATACAGATAATATCAGAGATTATTCTACCACTGCAAAAGCATGGGTAAAGCTTGATTTTATTAATGACCCGAATTTTGGAGGGAACCAATTAGAATATACTATTCAACAAGGAAAAGAAAATGTTGATGGTAGTTGTCAACACGGAACATACACCATTAATACATCTACCAGTTATTACTGTATTAACGATGGAAACCAGCTCTACTCCTATTTGTATTTTGCTTTTGGTCCGAATGATACTGGAGTAAAATCAATCATTACAACGCCATTTGACACAACTGAACTTACATTAACTTATTAAATAATTAGTTGAACCATCAGGAGTAATAAGTTTTTAAAGGGTTAAACTGTTTTTAAACTAATAGTTGTTAATTAAATACTGGCTAAATCTTTTGATTTTCAATATTTTAACTATAAATTTATTTTGGTTAAAAATGGCGGAAATCCGAAAAGCCTTATGAGTAGGAGCTAATTTAATTTATACTACTATGGAAACAACTACTATTGCAACAGAACAAAAAACAGAAAATTTTAATTTTTCCAATCATTTTCTTAAAGCCTTAATGTCAGCGCTTTATTATTTAATTATTTATATTCCATTCATTTTGCCTTTTGCAATTTGGGGGAAAGCAGCAGCTCGCTTAAGCATGTTATGGGAGTCAAAATCACTTGGGTATAACGAAGAAAATTCTGCATATCCAATTTATAATTTTTACTTCAATTACATTGTAAATTTCATTTTTGATGCTTCAATGTTTTTAGTTTGGCCAATTGGTCTAATTATCACAATCATTGAATTGACAAATAATGTGGATGCTATGGGGGCATTAACAATGTTATTTGGCTATTATTCATCTGTAATAGCAATGAGAGCAGGAAAAGAAATAGTGTTCTTTGTATTAAACACTTTAGTTTCATGGTTCATTTCTGTAATTGTAAACATTGGTCAATTAATCAAAAACATGTGGTTATTGAATATTGTAATCAAAAGAAAAGACGCATAATAAAATCAAATATTTTTAACCAAAAAAGGCAGTTGAAAAACTGCCTTTTTTTATTCGTCATCTAAAACTCCTCTTAATTTTTGTTTTAATTGGCGGTTATAAGTTTCAATTAAATATTTTAAATAATTTGGTGTACTTTTTGAAATACACTTTGTATATTGTTTCAAGCGGTGTTCAATGTGGTCTTGCAAAGAATTTACAAAGTCAATTGCTTGGTAAAAATCTTGGGATGCATTTTTTATAGCTTCAAAATGGTTGCTCAAAGACAACTCAACAGCTTCTTTTCCTTTTATTCCATTCTCCATACATTCAAAATAAGCATCTTTAATACTAAACGCTTCAATTAAGGATGTATCAAATTGCTCTTTAAAAGATTTAGGGAATTCGAATTCTATTTCAAATTCTAAATCTTCATTTTCAGACAAACGAGATTCTAAAAAACGATCAGGGAATCGAAATGCATCTTGCCAATTTAAATAATCTTGCCACAAACCAAAACGTCGAACGTTATTTCCTAGATCAATTAATTTGAACTGGTCTTTATTTGGTAACTTACGAGAACCACGACCAATCATTTGATGATACAACGTCAATGATCTTGTAGCACGATTTAAAATAATCGTTTGAACTGTTGGTTCATCAAAACCAGTTGTCAAGATTCCAACGGATGTCAAAATCGCACCAGGAGTAGTTTTAAACCAACTTAATACATCTTTTCGGTCTTTATCACTAAATGTAGAATCTAGATGTCTGATTTTGAATCCACGTTTTTTAAATGTTTCTTCAACTCGCAATGATGTATCAATACCAGAATTGAAAATCAATGTTTTATCACCAATAGCAACTTCTTCGTAAGCAAACAATAACTTCTCTTGCATGAAATAATTTCCATAAACTTGATCAGAGCTATTGACTGTAAAATCACCATTCGAACCGATTTTTAAACCATGTAAATTAACATCATATGTAAATGTCTCAGCATTTGCTAAGTAACCTGATTCAATTAAATTAGAGATACTTTCACCAACAATTAATTTATTGTAATTATCATTTAATGGTAAAGCTTTGTTACTGCTTAGTGGCGTAGCTGTTACACCAAGAATGTTACACCCTTCATAAAATTGAAAGATTTTACGAAAACTATTGTAATGTGCTTCATCAACAATTACCAATCCAACACCTTCAATGAAATTTTCGTCTTCATTCAAACGATTGTTCAACGTTTCAACCATTGCAATAAAACATGGGTATTCGCTCTGATCTGGAATCGTTTTTACATCGCTGTTGATGATTTTGTTGTTGACACCTATTGCATGTAATTGTTTTGAAGTTTGAACAGATAATTCAATTCTGTGTGTAAGAATTAATACCTTTTCATTTCTAGTTTCAATTATTTTTTTGGCAATTTCTGAGAAAATAACGGTTTTCCCACCACCTGTTGGCAATTGAAATAACAGGTTAAAATTCTTTCCGTTCTTTTCTAATTCCTCTACAATAGAATGTACAGTTTTCTCTTGAAATGGGTAAAGTGTTTTCGCTTCGTACAATTCTACATCGATCATTTGTCTACCAAATTTGGGGCTACAAAAGTACTGCCTTTAATTCGAATAACAAAATGTTTTGAATTATTTCATTTTTTAATTCAAACCTAAAATTTTACGCTTATTTTTGTTGTAACAAATTTATTTATAAAAACAACATACAATGAGCGAAATCGAAACAATCAATTGCCTTATTATTGGTTCTGGACCAGCAGGTTACACTGCTGCAATCTATGCTGCGCGTGCTGATATGAAACCAGTTTTATACCAAGGTATGCAGCCAGGAGGACAATTAACGACAACAAATGAAGTTGAAAATTTCCCTGGTTATCCTGATGGGATCTCTGGACCTGAAATGATGGTTCAATTAGAAGCACAAGCAAAAAGATTTGAAGCTGACATTCGTTTTGGATTTATTACCAAAGTTGATTTTTCTGGTCCTGTTCACAAATGCTGGACAGAAGATGGTAAAGAAATTCATGCAAAAACAATAATTATATCGACTGGAGCATCTGCAAAATATTTAGGTTTGCCAAGTGAACAAAAATACCTTGAGATGGGTGGTGGTGTTTCTGCTTGTGCAGTTTGTGATGGTTTCTTCTACAGAGGTCAAGAAACAGTGATCGTTGGTGCTGGTGATTCAGCTTGTGAAGAAGCACATTACTTATCTAAATTATGTACTAAAGTAACGATGTTAGTTCGTAAAGAAGAATTTAGAGCTTCAAAAATCATGGCTGACCGTGTTAAAAACACGCCAAATATTGAAATTCTATTCAACACTGATACTGTTGAGGTATTGGGTGATGGAAATGGTGTAACTGGTGCTTTGGTTAAAAACAGTGTTTCTGGAGAAGAAAAAACAATTCCTTGTACTGGATTCTTCGTTGCTATTGGACACAAACCAAATACAGATATTTTCAAAGGATTTATAGATTTAGATGAAACAGGTTATATCAAATATGCTGAGCCAGGAACTTCTTTAACAAATGTACCTGGTGTATTTGTTGCAGGTGATGCTGCTGATAAGCGTTACAGACAAGCGATTACTGCTGCTGGAACAGGTTGTATGGCTGCGTTGGACGCTGAGCGATATTTAGCTGCTCAAGGCCACTAATATTTGAACTAGATTAAATAAAAAAAAGAAGCTTTAGGGCTTCTTTTTTTATTGTTTAAACTTTTTAAATTACTTATTTCACAACTTGTTCTAACATTGGTACAAATTTAAACGTGCCCAATTCTTCAGTAATCAATTCGTTTTCTGCAATTTTGGTTATCAACTTCATGGTTTGCTCACTGCCTTCGCCAACTGGAATAACCATCTTCCCTCCTATTTTCAACTGATCAATTAAAGCTTGAGGAACATCAGGCGCTCCACATGTCACAATAATTTTATCAAAAGGTGCAAATGTTGGCAAACCTTTATAGCCATCTCCAAATGATAAGCGGGGATTGAAATTAAAATCTTGAATGATTTTCTTCGCTTTTAGATACAATTCTTTTTGACGTTCTATAGAAAATACTTTCGCTCCTAATTCACACAGTATGCATGTTTGAAATCCTGATCCCGTGCCTATTTCTAAAATCTTATCCCCTTTTTTAACATCTAATAATTGCGTTTGAAATGCAACTGTTATTGGATGCGATATCGTTTGACCAGCACCAATTTGAAATGCCTTATTACTATATGCTTGTTCTAAAAATGCTAAGTCTAAAAAAAAATGCCTTGGAATCTTAAAAAAAGCATCAAATATTGCTGGATTTGTAATGCGATTGTCCGCTTTTAATTCTTCAATTAATTGTTTTCTTAGTCCTTTGTGTTTAAATGAATCTTGCATGATTCAAAGGTAGGAAGAATTTTAAAATTGAGAATCATACTTTTAAGTTTTCAAATAATATCACTCACAGACCAATAATACACTTACTCTTATTATATTTGAATTCAATAAAAAACAATCTTTAAATGGCAATTTCTAAAAAAGAACTTGAATTCAATAGCAATGAAGATCTTATGCGTTTAAAAATCACGCAATTAGAACGGACATTAGAAAAAATTTACCTTGGTGGCGGTCAAAAACGTATTGACAAATTGCACGAAAGCGGAAAATTAACAGCTCGAGAACGAATAGATTTATTGCTTGACCCAGCCTCTGAAAGATTTGAAGTCGGTGCAATTGCTGGATACGGAATGTATGAAGAACATGGAGGTTGTCCTGCAGGAGGTGTTGTTGTTGTAATAGGAAAAGTTTCTGGTAAGCAATGTATTGTTGTCGCAAATGATGCAACAGTTAAAGCGGGAGCATGGTTTCCAATTACAGGAAAGAAAAATTTGAGAGCACAGGAAATTGCCATGGAAAACCGCTTACCAATCATATACTTGGTTGATTCTGCAGGCGTATATTTACCAATGCAAGATGAAATTTTTCCAGACAAAGAACATTTCGGGCGAATTTTCAGAAACAATGCTGTCATGAGCTCAATGGGAATAGTTCAGATTTCCGCTGTAATGGGAAGTTGTGTTGCTGGTGGAGCATATTTACCTATCATGTCTGATGAATCATTGATAGTCAATAAAACTGGAACCATCTTTTTAGCAGGTTCGTATTTGGTTAAAGCAGCAATTGGTGAAACTATAGACAATGAAACCTTGGGTGGTGCAACAACACAAACAGAAATTTCTGGTGTATGTGATTACAAAACAGAAACAGATGAAGAATGTTTGTCTACAATCCGACAATTAATGGATAAAATTGGTCAGCCACAAAATGCCGGATTTGACCGAAAAACGCCATCATTACCAAAGCACCCACTTAAAAACATTTATGGAATTGTTCCAAGTGATCGTTCTAAACCATATGATACAAAAGAATTAATCGCCCACCTTGTAGATGATTCAGAATTTACGGAATACAAAGCAGATTATGGGAAATCAATAGTTTGTGGTTATGCAAGAATTGATGGCTGGGCTGTTGGAATTGTTGCAAATCAACGTGAAATTATAAAAAATGCTAAAGGTGAAATGCAATTTGGAGGCGTAATTTATTCTGATTCTGCCGATAAATCAGCACGTTTCATTATGAATTGTAATCAAAAAAATATTCCATTAGTTTTCTTACAAGATGTTACAGGCTTCATGGTTGGTTCTAAAAGTGAACACGGAGGAATTATTAAAGATGGTGCGAAAATGGTCAATGCAATGGCAAATTCAGTTGTTCCTAAATTCACGGTTGTCGTAGGAAATTCATACGGTGCTGGGAATTATGCGATGTGCGGTAAAGCGTACGATCCGAGATTGATTGTGGCATGGCCAACTGCAGAAATCGCTGTAATGAGTGGTGCTTCAGCTGCTAAAGTATTGATGCAAATTGAAGTTGCTTCGTTAAAGGCAAAAGGAGAAATCATTACGCCAGAAAGAGAAAAAGAATTGTACGATACCATTAAAAATCGTTACGATGAACAAATTTCTCCTTATTATGCTGCAAGCCGAATATGGGTAGATGCTATTATTGATCCAGCAAAAACCAGAAATACCATTTCAATTGGAATAGAAATGGCCAATCATAAAATTGCTGAAAAACCATACAATGTAGGTGTCATTCAAACTTGATGCAATGAATTTTTTGATAAAAAAATTTAATGAATTAACAACAACCGAGCTGTATGCACTTTTGGCATTAAGATCCGAGGTGTTTGTTGTGGAACAAAATTGTGTTTACCAAGATTTAGATGGGATTGATCAACAATCTATTCATTTATTATTTTACAATGAATTGGATTTGATAGGAACGTTGAGAATTGTACCGAAAGGTTTAATTTATAACGAGATCGCTATTGGGCGTGTCTGCCTAAGCAAAAAATTTCGATTAAAAGGAAATGGAAAAGCTCTAATGCAAGCAGGAATAGCTTACGTTATGAAAGAAGAAAAACAAGCAATACGCATTTCTGCTCAAGCGCATTTAGAAAAGTTTTATACACAATTAGGATTTGAATCCATTGGTAAAGCCTATTTAGAAGATGGGATCCCTCATTTAGAAATGTTATTAATAAAAAACTATTAAAATTACTTATGAAAAAATCAATTTTTATAATATCAAGTATTGCTTTAATAAGCTCTTGTAAATCAATAGAAAACAATGATTTAAAGCATTCGATTAAAGATAGAAAAGCAATGAGTTCTATCGATTTATCATATATGGATAAATCAATTAAACCAACTGATGACTTTTTTATGTTTTCAAATGGTGAATGGGTTAAAAACAATCCTGTCCCACCATCTGAATCACGTTGGGGAAGTTTTAATGAGTTAGATAAAAACAATAAAGAAAAACTAACTCGGATATTAAGAGATTGCATGAACGCCACTACTACTGCTGGTCAAGATGAATTCATTCTAGGAAATTACTACCATTCAATGACAGATATGAATACTAGAAATTTTGTAGGTACAAAACCTATTAAGGATGAATTAGATCGAGTCATTAATCTTAAATCAAAAAGTGATATATCTACAATTATTGGTGAACACCACCGATTAGGAATTGGAAGTTTATTTTCATTTGGAGTTGGTCAAGATTTGAAAAACATTAATAAAAATATTGCATATATTGGGCAAGGAGGAATTGGATTACCTAATAAAGAATATTATACTAATGATAATAAAAAAGAAATATTAGAACGTTATAGAGCCCATATTTCTTCAATGTTCATTCTTTTAGATTACTCTGAAGCTGCAGCAACTCAAATGGCAAATGATGTAGTTCAATTTGAAAAAGAATTGGCAATTTTTATGATGAGTCCAGCACAATTAAGAATTCCAGAGAACACTTATAACAAAAAGTCAAAAGCAGAATGCCTTTCTTTTATGGGGGATTTAGTTGGTAAGTATTATTTTAATACAATTCAAATTTCAGAATTTGATTCAATTATTGTTTCTCAACCTGAATTTTTAATTAATACATCTACAATGATTAATTCTCAAAGTATTGATGTTTGGAAAAATTATTTACTGTGGAATGTAATCAATCATTATGCCGATAAATTAAGTGATGTTTTCGTTCAAAAGAATTTTGACTTTTACGGAAAAGTATTAAGCGGAAAAACGGAAATGAAACCAATTAATGAACGAGCAATTGATGAAATAACAAACAAAGAGTTTGGAGAGATTTTAGGTAAGTTATTTGTTAAAAATCATTTTTCACAAAATGCACAATCGAAAATTAATACAATGGTTGATAATTTGTTAGCTGTATTTAAAGAGCGTATTAAAAAACTCGATTGGATGACAGATGAAACTAAAAAAGAAGCTTTAAACAAATTAAATTCAATTGACAGAAAATTAGGATTCCCTTCAAAATGGGAAGATTATTCAGAATTGTTATTTGAACCAAAGTGGTATGTTGCAAATGTAAACCTTGAAAGCATTTATTCGCATAAAAAAAACATGCAAGAATTAAACAAACCTGTTGATAAAGAAAAATGGGGAATGCCAGCTCATATGGTAAATGCATATTACCATCCTTTATTAAATGAAATCGCTTTTCCGGCGGGAATTATGCAAGCTCCGTTTTTTGATGAAAACGCTGAAGATGCTGTAAACTATGGAAGAATAGGTATGGTGATTGGTCATGAATTTACTCATGGATTTGATGATATGGGGTCAAAATTTGCAGCTGATGGTAGTTTTAAAAATTGGTGGTCGGAAGTTGACCGTGTTGCTTTTGAGAAAAAAACACAACAATTAGGCGCAACATTTGCTGATTTTTGTCCGATTGAAGGTCATTGTGTGAATCCTGATTTAACAATGGGAGAAAATATTGCAGATTTAGGAGGTTTAACAATGGCATATTATGCATATACTAAAACATCAGATTTTAAAGACGGTAAAGTCATAAATGGATTCACTCCTGCTCAACGCTTTTTTATCGCTTATGCACAATTGTGGAAAATCAATTATACACCTGAAGAAATGAAAAACAGAATTGCGAATGATCCACATTCTCCAGGAATGTATCGTGTTAATGGTCCTTTGAAAAATTGCCCTGAATTTTTTGAAGCCTTCTCAATTCCAGAAGGAAGTAAAATGAGAAATCCCTTACAAAAAGTAGCAAGAATATGGTAATAAAAAAGCCTTCCATTTGGAAGGCTTTTTTATGTTTATTTTTTTACTTCAATCGATCTTCAAATACCTTTTTGAATTTCTCATATTTTGGCCGAACCACCATCTGACAATATGTATTCTGAGGGTTTAAAGCCAAATAATTATGGTGGTATTGTTCGGCTTCAAAATAATTATTGAATGCAACGATTTCTGTCACAATCGATTTATCCCAAATAGCTGCATTCTCTAATTTCTGTTTTACACTTTCAGCTGTCGCTTTTTGAATATCATCATGAAAGAAAATGACTGATCTGTATTGTGTACCAATATCATTTCCTTGACGATTTAATTGTGTTGGGTCATGCACAAACCAAAAAACCTCTAACAATTCATCAAAATTAATTAATGCATCATCGTAGATTACATGGGCCACTTCAGCATGACCAGTTGTACCCTCACAAACTTGTTTGTATGTTGGATTCATAACATGGCCTCCAGCGTAACCAGGTACTACTGAAATTACTCCTTTCAATTCGCTAAAGCACGCTTCTACGCACCAAAAACACCCAGCTCCAAATGTTGCTTCTTTTTCCATGTTTTACATCCCAGGGATTCCGCCACCCATTCCTTTCATTTGTTTCATCATGCTCATCATGTTTTTTGGATTACTCATCATTTTCATCATTTTCTTAGTATCCTCAAACTGTTTCATAAGCTTGTTCACTTCTTGAATATTTGTACCACTACCTTTAGCCAAGCGATTTTTGCGTTGACCATTAATCAAAGCTGGGTTAGATCGTTCTTTAGGTGTCATAGAAAGAATGATTGCTTCAATATGCTTGAAGGCATCATCCTGAATGTCAACATCTTTCATGGCTTTTCCCATTCCAGGAATCATACCCATCAAATCTTTAACATTTCCCATTTTTTTGATTTGTTGCAACTGACCTAAAAAATCGTTGAAATCAAATTGATCTTTTTGTATACGTTTTTGTAGTTTACGTGCTTCTTCTTCATTGAATTGTTCTTGCGCTCGTTCCACCAACGACACGACATCCCCCATTCCAAGAATACGATCAGCCATACGTTTAGGATAAAACACATCCAACGCATCCATTTTTTCACCCGTACCTACAAATTTGATTGGTTTTTCAACTACAGCTTTAATCGACAAAGCGGCTCCACCTCTTGTGTCACCATCTAACTTTGTAAGGACAACTCCATCAAAATTAATTTTTTCATTGAATGCTTTGGCTGTTAAAACAGCATCTTGACCCGTCATTGAATCAACAACAAACAATGTTTCAGTTGGTTGAATCGCTTCTTTAACACGCGCGATTTCATTCATCATTTGTTCGTCAATCGCCAAACGACCTGCAGTATCTACAATTACAACATTGAAACCTTTGCTTTTAGCATGTTGAACTGCAGCTTGTGCAATTTTTACTGGATCTTTTTCTTCTTTATTTGAAAATACTTCAATATTCAACTGTTCACCTAAAACATGTAACTGATCTATAGCAGCAGGACGATAAACATCACACGCAACCAATAATACATTTTTTCCTTTTTTAGTTTTAAGGTAATTCGCTAATTTACCAGAGAAAGTTGTTTTACCTGAACCTTGTAAACCTGACATCAATACAATTCCAGGATTTCCTTTTACATCGATTTCAGATTCATTTCCCCCCATTAATTCTACCAATTCCTCGTGGCAGATTTTAATCATTAATTGTCCAGGTGAAACCGCTGTAAGTACATTTCTTCCTAATGCTTTTTCTTTTACAATTGTTGTAAAATCTTTAGCTGTTTTAAAATTCACATCGGCATCTAATAAGGCACGACGTACTTCTTTTAATGTTTCAGCAACATTAATTTCAGTGATTTGTCCTTGACCTTTTAATACTTTAAACGCTCTTTCGAATTTGTCGGTAAGATTTTCAAACATTTTATTTCAATTTTAGAGTGCGAAATTAGCGATATTTTGTGGCATCAGCAAATAAATAAAATACAGAAAAACTGATTTATTCAACTGCTGAAGTATTTAATTTACTGTGTTTTTTACTATAGCCAAAATAAACTAATAATCCAACGATTAACCAAACACCGAAACCTATCCAATTGGAAACATTTAATTCGCTCATCATGTACAAACAACTAATTAAACCCAACATTGGAATTAAAGATAAATTATGTGTTACAGACAAAAAAGTTAATAATAAAGTGATTATTAGAAAAATGTAAGTAGGAATTTTATGTTGAAATAAATCAAATCCAGCTTCATAATAATTTTCTTCATTGATATTAGAGGCTTTTAAAATCTGTACAACTTCAGTTGGATTTAAATTAGACAAAAAAGATTCAACATCATTATTAGCTTTAAACTTTTGAGGTGAATAGGCTGCGCACTGCTGTTTGACCTTATTAATTTCATTGATATTCAAAGAGCTAATAACATTTTCGACTGTACTTATTTTTCGTTCATTAGTTAAAAACGATACTGTCTCTTTCTTGTAGTTCGTAAGAGCAACTACTATTCCAATTAATAACAAAATAGGCATTACATATTTCCCATTAATATAGGGCGTTTTAAATTTACCTCTTGGAATATTTGGTTTGTTTTGAAGGAATAAAACCCCTCCACAAACAACCACAAAAGCAAACAATGTTCCGATACTACATAAATCAGTAACTGTTGTTAAATTCAAGAACAAGGCTGGAACAGCAACAACAAAACCAACTACTATCGTAGAAAAAGAGGGTGTTTTAAATTTTGGATGAATTTTAGAAAAGCGCTTCGGAAGTAAACCATCGCGACTCATGCTCATCCAGATTCTTGGTTGTCCCATTTGAAAAACTAACAACACGCTTGCCATTGCAATCACTGCGCTAAATGCAATTATTCCAGACAGCCATTTAATGTTTAATTTTTGAAAAACATATGCTAAAGGATCTCCAACATTTAATTCCGTATAATTAACCATTCCTGTAAGAATCAAAGCGATTACAATATACAATATTGTACAAATAATAATAGCCCACATCATACCTCTTGGTAAATCACGTTGCGGGTCTTTACATTCTTCTGCTGTTGTTGAAATAGCATCAAAACCAATATACGCAAAGAAAACAGCAGAAACACCTTTTAAAACGCCTGAAATACCATTTGGTGCAAACGGGTTCCAATTATCTGTATCTACATAAAAAATTCCAACAGCAATCACTAACAATATAATTGCCAACTTCACAATAACCATAAAATTACTTGCGTTTTTAGACTCTTTCATTCCTCTATAAACTAACCAAGTGATAAAAACAATTATCCCCAAAGCAGGAATATCCGCAACGAAATGAAAACCACCTAATTTTGGAGCGGCATTCCAAGCAAGAAAAGCATCTTGTAAATTCGCTTCTAATTGTGAGAAAATTTTTCCGCCTTGAACTAATCTTACAGCTTCATTATGACCGTTTAACGCTGAAAAATAATCCATTTGAATCCATTTTGGCAATGAGATTCCATGAATATTTAAAAAATCAATGTTGATGCTTTCTAAAAATCCTGTAAAATAATCACTCCAAGAAATGGCAACTGTTATATTTCCAATGGCATATTCCATGATTAATGCCCAACCAATAATCCATGCGATAATTTCACCAAATGCAACATACGAATACGTATAAGCACTTCCAGAAACAGGAACCATAGACGCGAATTCAGCGTACGCAAATGCTGCAAATCCACAAGCAATAGCGGTAAAAATAAATAAAAAGATCACTGCTGGTCCTCCATCAAAACTTGCTTTTCCAATTGTACTGAAAATACCTGCTCCAATAATTGCTGCAATACCAAAAGCTGCTAAATCTCTTACACCTAAATGCTTCCCTAGTGAACCATGTCCATCTTCATTTTGACCAGCTTCAACTTGTTTCAACAGTTGATGAATGTCTTTTTTACGAAAGAGATTTTTCATTTTTAATATTCAGTTTGATTTTTAAAAGCTAAAACTAACAAAAAACTTTTACCTATTTGATCAATAAAGTAGAATTCCAACTAAAAAAAATAGAAATTATTTTTATGAGATTAACTATGCGAATATTATGAATACAAAGAAAATTATACTAATTTTGATTTAAATCTTTTTACTATGAAAAAACAATTATTTATTATTGCTACATTGATAAGTTCTATTTCTTTTGGACAATCGTTAACACAAGCAAATGAACCTGCAATCGGACAATCAATACAAATGTATGTTTGTGACACAACTGTTAGTAATTTAGCAACTGTAATGGGTAATAACGTAACGTGGGATTACTCTAACATCGTAAGTGATGGTGGCGCAACAAGTTTAATTGATATTGTCAGCGCGGCACAAACTACTAATGGTGCGTTTTTTCAAAATTCAACAAAAGCAATTTCTTTTCAAGGCGCTCTGTTAAATTATATTTCTTCAACGCCAACGCAACGTTTGTCTCAAGGTTTTGTTTTCAATGATGCTGTGTTAGGAGATGTAGTTGCTGATTTCAATGCTAACAGTGAAAAAGTTGTAGCATATCCGTTTTCTTTGGGTAACTCTGTAACAGATAATTTTAATGGAACAATTTCATTTACATTCAATGGTGGTTTACAAACTCCTACTTGTACAGGGAATTCATTAGCGAAAATTGATGGACAAGGAACACTTAAATTACCAAGTAATACAAATTTATCCGATGTGATACGTTATGTGTTAATTGATACGATTTTTACACAAGTTTCAATTTTACCATTCCCATTTCCAGCTTCTGACATTCAAATTATCAGAAAACAATATGAATATTATAATTTAACTGCAACTTCTTTACCAGTTTTTGTATATACATCAATTGATGTGCTTCAGTCAGGATCTTCAACACCTTTGGTTAGTCAGAAAAACATTTTATCTTCTGTTCAACCAACGAATACATCTGGCTTAAACGAACAAGAAAAATCAACTTTTTTAGTATACCCAAACCCAACAAATGGTGAATTAAATATAATTGATTCATTTAATGGTTCAACTACTTTATGTGTAATTGATCAAACTGGAAGAGTTGTACTTTCAAAAAATACGATTAAGGCAGCTGAAATTTTAGATTTAAGTTCTTTGAAAAAAGGAATGTATACTGTCTTATTTCAATCTGATGATTCTGTTTCCTCACAAAAAATAATTCTTGAGTAAGATTCATCCTCTATCCTATTTACCGTCTGATAAAAATCAGGCGGTTTTTTTTGTTATAATTGTTACAAAATCTTAATCATGTTTCAAATTAGAAGTTTACTTTTTACAATAATACTACCAATTGTTAGTTTTTCACAAGTAAATGATGGTTTAACGCCAACTGAACGTGCCTATTTGTTTCACATTGTTAAAAAAAGTCCTATTCTGGATCATTCAATTGGAAGATTAATCGAATATACCGGCCCAATCATTAAATTTAACAACAATGAACTGAATTACGATTCCTTAGAATTGCTGATCATTAATCAACCAGCTTATTTAATCATTCGAAAAGATGAAATTGCGAAGTCACCAAAAGGTGTGCTTAATGAAGCTGCTAACAAAATGGCTATTTGGGAACTTAATAAACTATTGTTATCTTTTACAAGCTCTAAAATTGAAGTAGAAAACTTAAAGGACTTAGAAAAATTTGAAGAACTATTGATTGCCTATTTCCCTCCAAATGCGTTAAAAGAGAAAAATAATGCGCCATTTATTCAACCCAAATTAAAACAACTTTTAAACCCTAGCTTGACATTAGATGAAAAAGTTGCACTCGTACAATCTATGCATTTCTTGGATTTTGAAGATGGTTTTATGGTATTAACCGCTATCAACAAAGCTATTAATCAATTTGTTGAAAATAGAAGTTATGAAATTTATAAAGCATTAGGTGGACAAGCAGAAGTATACAAAAATGTTCTTGTTGCTGCTGGCGATGGCAGTTCAACATCTGGTGTTTTAGACGAACGTGAAAAAGACGAAAAAGGAAGATGGAACAAAGGTCTACCAAAAGCAGTTGGACTATTCCCATATCAACTTGTAAAAAGCACGGATGCTTCAAAAAAACAAAAAATAAGTTCTCAACTTTTCGCAACAACTGATTTTACTACTGTTGGTGATAACAGGTCAACAAATTTACATTTTGATGTTTGGGGCTATAATTCAAAAAAGCAAACGACAGTAGTCATTGAGAAAAACGGCTTGAATTACCATTTATTTGGTTCTGGTGAAACACGCTTCTTATCTCCAGATTCTACTTTTTCATCTGGAGAAACATTTCAAAAGACGATTGCTGATTTAGAAAAAAACAAAATTGGTCAACTGAACGAAGTAATCTACGGGAAAAAAGGGTTTGATTATTGGATTGAATACCAAACAAAAAAGAAAAATGCGGTTGAACTGAAAATAAAAGAAAATGAACACACGTATTCTGATTTACATTCACAACCAATTTTAACCAACGAAAAACGTTCTAAAAAGTCAAATCCATCCAGCTATAAAAATGGAAAAGGATCAACCGACTACCAGCCTTCTACCCGTTCAAGAAAAGAGAAAAAGAAAAGTCAAAATGAAATAGTTCGATTGTATAACACCTATGAAAATTATAAAAGAAAAATTGCACAGCTAGAAAAGGATAAACAAACAGCTCTTGATTTAAAAGAGAATTATCAAAATACTTTAGGAGTTTACAAACGGAATATGGGTTATAAATGGGCGAAATTTGAAGAGAAAGATGGCTTGTATCTATTTGAAGATTCCTCTACGTTTGATTTATTTACACAAGAATTTGTTTTTCCACCAAAAAAAGAAAAAGAAGGTTTTGAAATTAGGTTAATCTCCATTCCGAATCATTCTTTATCCAAAGAAGCAGATGAAGTGATGATGCATGTTAGTTTAATTGATGCAAAACCTCATTATTCTTCAAAAATTCAATTACAATTAAATGATGTCTTCGAATCGGATAAATTTAATTTAAATAGATCTTTATTGCATTCCTCAGATAGCCTTGCCTTGTTGCAAATTTTTGAAGGTTTAAAAAATAAAAAAATCCCTTTTAAAATATCAGTAAATGGTCAAGGAGAAGGAATTTGGAATGGCATTCAAACCATCAAAAATAAGGAACCTTTGAAATTAACAAGTTATCCAGGACTAACAGCAGAAGAAAGAGGTAAAGCAAAACTGGATACTAGTTTTGTGCGCTTAAGAACGACTGAAATGTTTATCAATTTAGACCGGGAATTAAATCTAGAAATCAACTCTTTTACTGATCCTGTAAATTCAAATTTGAGCATAACCAATCCAGTTTTGATTGAGTTGATGAATGAAAACAACTGGACTAAAAACGAGGTATTAAGTGCGTTAAGGTCTTTAGCAATCTTTAATAAATTAAAAGAAGAAATCAATTATTACGCAGGATTGTATTTAAAAAGAGAAGATGCAAAATTGGTAATTGATCGCTTTAACAGAGAATGTTTAAAAACGAAGATTTGGATTGGTGCAACAGCAATTAAACAAAATGATCTTCATCTTTAAATAAAATTATCATCTGGAAAATTTATTAAATAGACTTTTTCAGTTGCACGAGTTATAGCAGTGTATAGCCAACGATTGTATTCTAAATCATTTAATTCTGGGTCGATGTAGCCTTGATCAATGAAAATAGTTGACCATTGTCCGCCTTGTGATTTATGACACGTAACAGCATATGCATACTTCACTTGTAACGCATTGAAATAGGGGTTTTTGAGAATTAAATTATATCGTTTTTGTTGATTCCGTTCGTCTAGATGATCAGCTTCAATAGCGAAAAACAATTCTTTTAGTCGAGCTCTACTAATTGAAGGCGCTTCCACTTGTAACGATTCTGAAAAAACCAATACTTCCATTTCAGGTATTTCGTCGTAATCGATAAACTTCACAATCAAGCGAAGGAATTCAAATCCGTATTGTTCTTCAATTTTTTTAACTCGTATTACTTTTAAAGATTCACCATTTGCAATGAAACCCATTTTCGAGGATTCATCAATCCAATAGTAATTGTTTTTTACAACCATTAAACAATCACCTGCACAAACGGCTTCTTCAAACCATAAAATCCTAGCTCTGATTTGATTGTTGTATGCATTTGCACGTTTATTTGATCGAGTTATGACAAGCGTCTCTTCAACTCCATTTTGAGACAAAGCAGCATCTAATTCATCCTGGAATTCTTCTCCAGGCAATTGAATGAAATCCGAAAATCCTTTGGTATGAAATTTAAACTCTTTACCTGTTATTCCTCTCAGAAGTGTTGCGTTTTTCAAGATTCCTGAGGCTTCATCTTGACGTAGCACTTCCGTTAATGAAAAAGTTGAAATTCCCACTAACGGAAAATTATTTTTCAAGTATTCTATTGATAAAGCTGGAGAAAAATCAGAACCTACAGGTGGTAGCTGACCTTCATCTCCTAATAATATTAAACGACAATTAATTCCTGAAAAAACATATTCTATTAAATCTTTCAATAAATTTCTAGCAGAGAAAGCTGTATCATTCTGAAGTGATGTATTGCCGTATGCAGGATCACCAATTATCATCGATGCTTCGTCTACAATGAATACTGTATTAGTATGTAAATTTTTAGCAAGAGTCATTTTGGAGAATTCATCCACCTTTGAATCGCGCCAATAAATTTGCTTATGAATTGTAAGTGCTTCTTTTTTTGATTTTTGACTAAAAACTTTTGCAGCTCTTCCTGTCGGAGCCAATAATTTTGTTTTCACTTTAAAATGTGAAAGGGTTTTCACAAAAGCTCCTAAAACAGATGTTTTTCCAGTACCAGCATACCCTTTCAAAATAAATAATTGTTGCGGTTCTTTTAATTTTAAAAACGCTTCTAATTGCGTCACTAATTCGTTTTGATCATGGGTCAGGTTATGTTCAAAAAACTGAATAAATGTTGCTTTAAAAATTGAAGGAGGCAGCTCGTTTTCCATTGATTTAAAGTTAATCAAAAAATAGAACTCAGCGTTATTAAACAAAAAAAAAGCCTCTATAAAAGAGGCTTTATATTAATTCTTGATCAATTTTCTTGTTTCTAACGAAACGGGAGTTTTTATTTGGAGGAAGTAAATTCCTGATTTTAATTGATTTGTAAATATCGTTATATCATTCCCTATCATGTTTTCAGATTGAACAACTTCACCATTTAATGAGTAGATAGAAATTGATGCTTCATTCATATCAGAATGAATGGAAATTTCAGTTGAAAATGGATTAGGAAAGACATTAAATTTTGAAGCAGATGGTGATTCAATCTCAGCTAAATCATTTGAAAAATAAACATTGTCTATATAAGCTACTGAAGTACCTCCTGTTAGAGATGAAAAAATCAATTGTGCAACATGATTTTTTGTTGTTAACCCAGTGAAATCACTCAATAATAAAGTGTATGAATTCCATGAATCAAGTGTTGGTGATAAGGTTAATTCGTGCTCAACATCGTCACCGCCAGCATAAATACCATTTGCTCCGAAATCAACTAATTTCACTTTAAATGTAGTACTATTTGGTGTCCACAAATCAACATGTAATTTATACATTGTTGCAAGATCTAATATATTTGCTCCCGTTGCTTCAATTCCAACGAAATTTAAACTAGTATATTTTTTTGTTGCATTTCCAGCAATTTGAATTTCATTTACAAAACCTTGTGACCAAGCAGCTTGCCATGTATCTACAGGAACGTTTGTATAGGTATTGCTAAACATTGAAATAACATTTGCTGCAGGAACAGTAGGATTTGGCGCTGCAACCATCGGTTCATTTAAACCTGCACCAACTTGTCCAAATCGAATGTTGTCAAAGTAACAAACATTCGTTGTAGATCGAGGTTGAAAATCAGGGAAAACAATGATTTGATCAATGTTTGTAGAGGAAGCAGCTCCAACATAACTTGTAAAATTAAACGTAAGTTCTTCCCATTGATTAATTAAAGTATTTGCTACTTTTAATTCTCCTAATGAAGCTCCGCTTGCTGTTGCAAATTTAATCCCAACATCACTAATTACAGATTTATATACTAAGATTTTAACTTGACAATTCGATGCATTTAACGTAAATGTGCCAATATCTGAACCATGAACCGATTCACAACCTGCCCAAGGCTGACCTGTTTGAAGTGCAGTAAACTTTGCGACCTTTGCTGAAGAATTCATTCCACTTGATGCTGGGTTTGGAACAATTTCTAATGTAGTTTGCGAATCGTTTTCAAAAACAGTCCAAGTCCAATTCGCACCTTGTTCAGTTGGTTCAAAAGTAATTGGAGCATTTTGTGAAAAGGTTGTGTTTAAAGCGAATACACCAATAAATAATAAGTTAAGTTTCATAGATTACTTTTTAGATTTAAGTAAATATACACTTTACAAATCACTTATTGTATTTTTTACTAAAAGATTTACATTTATAATAAATATCGAAAAAAGTAGTAAACTATTTAAAATGACTAAATTTGAAAAAAAAACATGAAAATGAGAAAAATAAGCACTTTAATTATTGCTCTAATTGTGGTTGGTTCTTCAATTGCGCAACGAATCAAAACAGATGATATCGAGTATCGATACATTAAGTTACCTACTAATCCAATTGCTTCATCAATTAAAAACTACCAATCTTCTATTTTTGCTTCATACGAGGCTGAAAATGCAAATTTGATGGCAAAATATGAACAAGAAAAACAATTAGCTGAGCAAGAATACCAACAAGCTATGGCCGAATACCCTGCAAAAGTTAAAGCGGCGGAAGACAAATACGCGCAAGAAATGGCTGCGTGGAAAGAAAAATCAATGGCTGAGAAAATTTTAGAGAAACAGTTATTGAATGAAAACAATAAACCAGTCAAAAACATTCCTTATGCTCCATACAAAAGAAATGTATCAATGCCTAAATTAAAAGGAACGTATGATTACGCAGCATTAGCGAGTACATACATTAAGTTAGATGGTTTTGAAAACAACCAAGACAATGCAGTTAAAATTATTGTTACTTTGAATGGATATGAATACACTACACCTCGTCAAGTTACTGAGCAAAAAAGTGTGGTTTCTTCTTCAAATGGTTCAACTACAACTTCTCAAGTTAATTATTACCATGTTGAATTTACATACCGTCACACCATGTCTGTAAAAGCAATTGGAGCAGATGGGAAAGAATTGTTTTATTTAACTCCACAAGAATTAAATTCATACAAAACATATAAATCTGCTGAATCTAAAACTTCAGTTAGTTATAATGAAGAGGCTTTAGCTAAAACTTATGAAGAGAAAATTTTACAAGAAAATTTAACATTCATTTCTAACTTAGTAAATGATCGCATTGGTTTCAAAAGAGAACCAAGAAAAACAGGTATTGATTACATCAAATCAAAAGATGAAACATATGCTGATTTATTAATGGCTTACAATGAAGCATCAAGTGGATTAAACGCCTTAGCGGATGATGAAGAAGGTGCTAAAACAAAATTAAATCATGCGATTGAAATTTGGAATACAGCATTGCAAGAATCCGACATTACAAATCGTAAAGCTAGAATTGATAAAGATGTAACTATTTCAATCTATTTCAATTTATTAGAAGCATATTTTGCCACACGAAATATTGAAGGATTTGACAAAATAATGGGGAATCTAAACACAATGTCTATTTCTAATAGTGAAAGAAGAAAAAAAGAACAATATGACTTGTTGTTTATTGACTTGAAAAAAAGAATGCAAGCAAATAAATAATAAATTAATAATTGTAAAAAAAGCCGTAAGATGAAACTTACGGCTTTTTTTATTTGAAAAATTAAGTATTCTCTATATCGTCGAGATGATCTTGTTCTCTGTCTTTTTTACGTTGGCGTTGAAAGTGCAATAAATTAGCAAACGCTATTCCAATAATAAATGCAAAGAATAAAACGATCGTTAATGGCAATTTCATTTTAGTGAAGATCAAATGAACTTCCAATGAATTCCAATTCAATGTAGAGAAAATCACTCCAAAGATCAATCCAATTAAACTAAAAATAAATTTTACTTTATTCCAAAAATTCAAGGTATTCCAAAAATCTATCATAATTTGGTTTTTTTACGAAATTAATCAATTCTTTATTAATAATTGAATTTATGTCGATTTGTCTAAAATTGAAAAAGTACTATCTTTGCAGCGAATAAAAAAAATTGATAATGGCAACTACAGCAGATATAAAAAATGGATTGTGTATTAAACACAATGAAAAACTATTTCAAATCATTGAATTCCAACATGTGAAACCTGGTAAAGGCCCAGCATTTGTTAGAACAAAAATGAGACAAATTGAAAGTGGTAAAGTAATAGACAATACTTTTTCTGCAGGTCATAAAATCGATATCGTACGAATAGAAAACAGAGATTACCAATACTTATACCAAGAAGGAACTGACTTTATCTTCATGAACAATGAAACTTTTGAGCAAGTGAATATCCCTGGTAAAATGATTGAAAAACCTTTGTTCTTACAAGAAGGTATGATGTGTAACATCTTATTCCATGCTGAAGAAGAAATGCCATTAGTTGTCGATTTACCGATGTACATCATTTCTGAAGTTACGTATACAGAACCTGGTGTGAAAGGAGATACTGCTACGAATTCTATGAAACCTGCAACCATTGCTACAGGTGCTGAAGTTAAAGTTCCTTTGTTTATAGACAATGGAGAAATCATTAAAATTGACACACGAACTGGCGTTTACGTTGAACGTGTGAAAAAATAACAACAAAATACGATTTTGAAGGAGGATCATTGATTCTCCTTTTTTTTGTTTTAGTGTGAACATTTTTTCTTTACATTCGTTTAAATAGAAAGATATCTAAGATGAAAAAAGCGTTTGTAAATCCAATTGATCCTGATAAAATCACCGAAAATCCACATTCGCTTGAATACGCTCACCATGCTGGAAGCGCTTTAATAAAGCCAGAAGATCAAGGTAAGATTAAAGGAAGAGCTTTATCAGCGATGGAGCACCAAACAGATATTCAACTAGATCAAATTTATGAGCAAATGCAATTATTAGCTGCTCAAGCCAAAAAATTACATGATCGTAAATTAATTTCTGAATTTATTTATTTAGCAGAAATTCGATTCGAACCTTTAATTAACCATACATATCATTTGTATAAAAATGACAATGGTTCTTTTTCTTTATCATTAATCGCACCCAATCAATGGAATAATCCAAAAAAACAGGATGAATTTCAAGCAACTGTAAAATTGTTAGCCGATCACACATGGGATATTTTAGATAAATCTGAATCTTTTGATTTAAAATAGGTCATTCTCTTAATTAAGAACTAAATACGCACTATCTTTGCGCCATGTTTGGAGAAAACACTAAAAATTTTTGGATTTTATCTTGCGCCATGTTTTTGTTCATGACAAGTTTCAATTTAATCCTTCCAGAATTAAACACGTTTATTACAGAATTAGGTGGTGGAAATCAAAAAGGACTTATCATAACTTTATTTACGATTTCAGCTGCCATTTCACGCCCTTTTTCAGGGAAATTATCTGACACGATCGGACGTAAAAAAGTAATGATTATTGGAATTATCGTTTGCTTCATTGTATCGCTCCTCTACCCGCTATCATTTTCTATTTGGTTCTTTTTAATCCTACGTTTTTTGCATGGCTTTAGTGCAGGATTCCTTCCAACTGGCGCCACAGCATTGGTAACAGATATTTTACCAAAAGAATCGAGAGGTCGTGGAATGGGAATTTGGGGAACCTTTATTTCATTAGGAATTGGTGTTGGTCAATCCATGGGAGATTGGTTATTTCGATTATACGGAATGGATAACTTGTTTATTTTTGCAGCTATTATTTCGTTAGTTGCGGCGCTATTAATTGCTTATGTAAAAGAAACACTTGAGGTTCAACAAAAATTCAAATTACATCATTTAAGCATTACAGTTCATGATGTTTTTGAGCCGAGTGTATTGCCCGCAGCTTTTGTTATGTTTTTAACAGCATCCTGTTCAGGTATAATTTTTGTGTTAACACCGGACATTTCTGATTATTTAGGCATCAATAATAAGGGATGGTTTTTTGGGATATATGTTATTTCAACCATTGTAATTCGCTTGTTTACTTCATCTCTGTCCGATAAAATAGGTAGAAGAAAAACCTTACTAATTGGAGTTTTCCTCTTAATAGCAAGTATGTTTTTAATTGGTACAGCTCACAATTTAACCGCCTATACAACTGCTGCAGTTCTATTTGGAGTTGCTACTGGAATTACAAGCCCAACATTGTTTGCTTGGACAGCAGATTTATCACACAAAGATCGAAGAGGAGTTGGTTCAGGAACGATGTTTATTGCTTTGGAATTAGGAATTATGTTAGGTTCAATTTCCACGATTTTCACCTATAACAATCATTTTGAAACAATTTATATTGGTTTCAGTTTTGGAATATTAATGGCAGTTTTAGCAGCGACTTATTTAATCTGGCATCTTTCAAAAAGAAAATCGCTTACTTGATGTTGTCTTTTTCTAAATATCGTTTGACTAAGTAATGGCCTAAATAAATTAAGGGAGTCAGCGCAATTGCAATAAGAAGTTTCAAAAAATAATTTGTTGGTGCAACTTGAAAAAATGTTTTCAAATCCATGTTTCCAGGCAAAACAAAACCAATGTATAAAACAATGATCGTGTCAATAAATTGAGAAACTACAGTACTACCAGTACTTCTCAACCAAATTAATTTGTTACCTGTTTTGCGTTTAATCCAATGAAACAAGGTAGCATCCATTAATTGAGACACCAGAAATGCTGCAATGCTTCCGACAATAACCAACTGTGCCTGACCAAAAACTTTTTTGAATTCAGCATCTGTTGCTAGTGAAGAACCTGGAATTTCTTTAGCAGGTAAATTCAACGCAATGGAAACAATGATAAAACAATAAGCGATTAATATCGCAGTAATCCAAGATATTCGTCTCACAGCTTTTTCACCATAAAATTCATTCAACAAATCAGTTAATATAAAAACAACTGGCCAAGGAATTACACCAACAATGGTAATGAATGGACCGAATTTTGAACCATTTACTGAAAATGAGAAAGGAATTTCGATTAATTTATTGCTGATTAATTCAGCTGTAATTGCATTGGTAACAAATAAGCCTACCAAAAAAACAAACAACCACTGTCGCCGCTGATTGATACCACTTGTATGATCGAGATTTTCCACTGCTATTTCTAATTTAAACAATAACTATATTAAATAGTTTATTCGTTGGATCGATTTCCATAATCCAAGCGTTTAGCTTTCACAAAGCGTGGAATAAAATACTTACTTGTTTTAAAATTATCAATCACCACTCCACTAGAAGTCGATGAATGTATAAATTTGATGGCTTCTGGTGTAACTTCAATAACCATTGCAACATGTCCAACTGAAGATGAATTTACACTTCTTCCTTTAAAAAACATTAAATCACCGGGTTGGATCTCTGATAAACGAACCGTTTCACCTAATTCTGCCAATCCATAACTTGAGCGTACTAAATCAAACCCAAAATTACCCATTACATAATTGATAAAACCTGAACAATCAAATCCTGAAGGAGTTGTTCCTGCATAACGATAAGGTGTACCTAGAAATTTCTTAGCATAAGAAATCATTTCATCTACTTGCTTACTATTTCTTCTATTTACCGTGTCTTTTAGAACTGATTTAGAATTAATATCCTTATTTCCAGTTACTTGACTAAAAGAACTTAAAGAAATTAAGCACCCAAAGACAACTAAATATTTTGATATGAATGATGAAGCTTGCATTGACTTTGCAAAATTATAACTATTTTCGACAAATAAAAATTTCAATTTTGGAAAACTTCGATCTAAAAGCCCTTACAAAACTTTATTACTCCATTGGAGAAGTTGCAGATTTTTTCAACGTAAACCCTTCTTTAATAAGGTTTTGGGAAAAAGAATTTAATTTAATTCAGCCTAAAAAAAGTAAAAAAGGGAATAGAATGTTCACACCAAAGGACATTGAGACTTTTAACAAGATTTATCATTTGGTTAAAATTAAAGGCTATACCCTTGAAGGTGCTAGAAAAATTCTAAAAGATAGAAAACAATTTAAAGAATTGGTACTTGATCAATCGATTGAAAATCCAACTCCTACAATTGTTTCAAAAACTGTTGAAGTGATTAAACCTACAGAAGTAATTGAAAAATTAGAAGGCATTAAAGAACGCCTTCTAGCTTTAAAATCAAATCGTCAGCTTAACCTTTTTTAATTTTAGTAAAAGGAATAAATCGAGGAACAGAAGCTTGGTATTTCTTATATTCAGGGTATTTATTTGCTGAAATATCTTCTGAAAAATCAGAACTTCCTTTGAATAAAATAATTAATAACACACATCCAACTACCGACCAATTCAACCATTCACCAGTTGCGATGACACTAAAGAAATAAAACACTACCCAAATTGATTGTTCAGAAGCATAGTTTGGATGTCTAACAATTGACCACAATCCTGTTGAAACAAAACCTTTTTCGTATTCACCCAATGCTTCATTGTTGTTAATTCTTCTGTGTTTCTCAGTTTGAAAATCAAATTGTTGTTGATCTGCAATGTATTCGATGATAATAAAACCAACATACAATGCTGCTAACAAATAATCTGCTAAGCCCAATGCTGTTGCATTTGTAGCTAATGTTGCTAATATTGGCAATGTAAATAAGAAAATCAATACATTTTGGTAAGAACAAATAAAGAATAAATCAAATATCATCCAAACAAAACGATTGTTAAAACCTGGACGTTTTCTTAATATTTCCCAGCGGTAATCTTCTTCACCAGCCCAAAACTTCCATTGATATGCTCCTCTTCTTGCAAAATTATAAGTCAATCGAATTCCCCACAAAGTAACAAGTATTGACATCAATAACATTCGTTCATTAATGACATGTGTATATTGATATGCTTGATAAAACATGTTCCAAACATAAATTATCGGAACAACGCTCCATAATTTATCAACTTGAGAATTGTTGTTGGTCAACTCACCTATAATAAACGTGTAAGCAACAACTCCAATAACGATGTAAATTGTACTCCACAAAACATCCACCTGCAAGGTGTTTAAAGGGGTTCCGAAATAAACTGAAAAAATTGGTAATACAATAACGGTGAAAATCAATAATAAAATAGTAATCAGCATTTTAAGTAGTTTTAGTTAATTTAAATAGTTAAACTTTTGTATTAATTGTTTCCCCTCGAAAAAACAATTTATTTCACATGATCCGATTTTATTTAACAAACTGAAATTAATTTTGTTCAATTCATTCTTTTTATCATTTCTCATGATGGCAACAATAATAGCAATTTCTTCCTTTTCAAATGCAATTTGTTTGAAATTTTTACAAATAACAGATTTTATTTCATCGAATTCTATTTCTGTAATCTTTTGCTCATCAAGTGAAATGCCAGCTTCAACTAACATTCCCATCGCTACTGCATAACCATGACTAATTGGTTCACGCTCCAATAAATACCCTTCAATAGCATGTCCAATAGTGTGACCAAAATTTAATGTTTTTCGACTATTTTTCTCATTCGGATCTTGTTCAACAATGGAAAATTTAATTCCAACAGAGTCAGCAATGTCTTGTATGGTAATTTGCTCAACTGTTTTATCTTTAATTCTCTCCCAATGGCCTTTGTCAGCTATCAATCCATGTTTTAACATTTCCGCATAACCATTTCGTTTTTCATCATCTGGGAGTGTTGCGAGAAAAATTGGATCAATAAAAATGGCTTTCGGATGGTTAAATACACCCAATTGATTTTTATACACACCTAAATCGATACCTGTTTTACCACCAATTGATGCATCTACCATTCCAAGTAAACTCGTAGGAATATGAATAAAATCAACACCTCTTTTATAAACTGAAGCAATAAATCCTCCCATATCTGTCACAACACCACCACCTAAATTAAGAATCAAATCATTGCGACCAATACCATATTCCGTCAAAGCTTCCCAAACCTGAAAACAAACTTCCATAACTTTATTCTCTTCGCCAGCAGGTAAAAGAATGACTTCAGCATCTTTCAAACAATCAAATGAAGTCAATAAATATTCTAAACAGAAATCGTGCGTATTTTCATCTACTATGATTACAATTTTAGCTTGTTGATAGTGCTTAGCAATGTATGTTTCTAATGAAGATTGTGTAATATCTCCAATTTCTATAAAATAAGATGTTCCTTGTAAATGTTGCATACTTCAAATATAAACTGAATTCAAAGAAAATTAAAGAAAGTTGTACTGAAATTAATTAAATTGTAATAAAAGAACTTATTTTTACGGCATGATTTCATTTGACAATACAGAAATAGCTTTTAAAAGTAAATCAACGGCAGATTTAACACGAGCATATTGGCTTTTTAAAATAATTGGCAACCCATCTTTAGTGAAGTTTGGTAAATGGGCGACTAATACTGCATTGAACCTTCATCTTCCAATTAAAGGAATTGTTAAGAAAACAATTTTTAGTCAATTTTGCGGTGGAGAAACGATTTCAGATTGCACAAAAGCAATCAATACTTTATCGAATTTTGGAATTGGTACAATTTTAGACTATTCCATTGAAGGAAAAACGAGTGATGAAGACTTCAATGCAACAGTTGAAGAAATTATTTCAACGATAAAAGCTGCGGCTGGAAATACCAAAATCCCTTTTGCTGTTTTTAAAGTTACTGGAATTTCTTCGTTTTCCATTTTAGAAAAAGCCAACGATCTTAATTCAACGCTTTCAACTGAAGAACAAGAAAAATTAACAGCAATTATTCAACGAATCGACAAAATATGTGCTGCAGCGCATGAAAACAATGTTCCTGTATTTATTGATGCAGAAGAAACGTGGATTCAAGACACCATTGATCGCATTACATTCGACATGATGTTGAAATTCAACAAGGAACGAGCAATTGTTTACAACACTTTACAACTTTATCGCCATGATCGCTTAGCTTTTCTAAAAGAAGAAATTACGAAAGCAAAAACACACAATATACACTACGGTGTGAAATTAGTACGAGGTGCTTACATGGAAAAAGAAAGAGATCGCGCACTAAAAATGGGCTACCCATCTCCTATTCAACCTGATAAAACGGCATGTGACAAAGATTTTAATTCAGCCTTGGAATTAATCATTGAAAATTTAGATGCAATGGCTTTGTGCGCTGGGTCTCACAATGAAGAAAGCGCCCAAATATTAGCTCAATTAATGCTTCAAAAAGGTATTGCGCCAGCTGACAAACGCGTTTACTTTGCTCAATTATTAGGAATGAGTGATCACATTTCCTACAACATGGCTCACGCAGGTTACAATGTTGCAAAATATGTTCCTTATGGTCCTGTTAAAGAAGTTATGCCTTATTTATTAAGACGAGCAGATGAAAATACATCTGTTGCAGGTCAAACAGGTCGTGAGTTATCGTTAATAATGAAAGAAAGAAATAGAAGAAAAGGAATAAATTAATCCAACCAATTAATACCTTTTTTTAATTTTTCCATTGTTTGCTGTTCTGGCGATGCTGGTTCTACTTGATAATTGTATTCCCAAGAAGCATTAGCAGGCAAACTCATTAAAATAGATTCAGTTCTACCACCTGAAACCAAACCAAATTTAGTTCCCCTATCGTTTACTAAATTAAATTCCACGTACCTTCCTCTTCTTAAATTACGCCAATGAATTTCTTGTTTATTGAATGGTTTGTTTTTTCCTTGTTCAACTTGTTGTTGATACAATACTGAAAAATTATCACCCAATTCGATGCAAAATCGCAATAATTGCTCTTTTGAAATAGTTGATGATTCTTTTAAATGATCAAAAAAGATCCCACCAATTCCTCTCGTCTCATTGCGATGAGGAATAAAAAAATAATCATCTGCCCAATTTTTAAACGTTGGGTAAAAGGTCACATCGTATTTATTGCAAATCGTTGCCAATCCCTCATGAAACTGTTTCGCTTGATTATCGATGATAAAATGAGGAGTTAAGTCTATTCCTCCACCAAACCAATACACACCTGTATTCAATTCAAAATAGCGAACATTCATGTGAATAATTGGTACATGCGGATTTTCAGGATGTAATACAATTGAAACGCCAGTAGCAAAAAATGAAGTTCCTTCGATTCCCAGTTGTTTTTGCATTGCTTCTGTCACATCTCCATGAACTTTAGAAAATGCAACACCACCTTTTTCAATAACGCCACCTTGTTGGATAATCCTTGTTCTACCGCCACCACCTTCATTGCGATCCCATTTGTCTTCAATGAATTGACTTTTGCCATCAATGGCTTCCAAATTATTGCAAATACGGTCTTGTAATTGCATGAATAACGTAGCGATTTCTTCCCGACTCATGGTAACTCGTCAACATTAATTAATTGATAATCTTTGTGGTTAATGATGAAACTAGTTGAATTCTCATAACCATTCCCTTGGCCTTTTCGTCGCATATTGAAACGATTCATCACCATTGTTTCAGGTGTTATTCTCATCAACAATTGACTGCAGAAATAAAATACAACATCGTAACCTTGTACTGCGAATTTACTCATATCAGCATTGTAATTTGAGCGGTATTTATAATGCAATTTTTCTGTTTCTTCGTATTTGTAATTGAAATCATTAGTATTGGCACAATGGAAATCATATTTATTCTTGAAAGCTGGTTTTATTTCATCAAATCCCAACCAATCTTTCGTGCCAAAAATATGAATCGTTGAAGAAGTCAATTTATTTTCTGCGGCATTTAATGCATTCATAAACTTGATTGCCGGAACCTTTTCATTGCTAGGAATAACAACAACGACATCTGCACCTTTTTTTATAAATGTGGTAAAATTCTCTACAGTAGCTTCTACTAATTTTGGCCGTAAACCAGTAAACTTACCTGTTAAAAATTCATTTCTAAACGCATCATACAATGGCAAATCTTTAGCTGAAGTAGGTTTAATTAAAATTACTTGACTTTGACTTCTGGTTCTCAAAGTATAATTTGCTAAGCCTGTCATTAAAGTCGCGTCGGAAGGAACAGCTGCATATACAAAAGGATTTGATTTCAATGCACTTGTATTCAATCCAACAGGAACTACAAATCGAGTTCCATTGAACTTACACCATTTCGCAACAATATCAATGTGATCAGCAAATAAAGGTCCAATGATTAAATCAATTGTTTGGGCTTCTAATTTCTTTAAAACTTTTTTCAACGAAATTGTATCGTTTTTACCATCTAAAACCTGAACCTCACATTTGAATCCCATAGCATCTAGTGAATCTAAGGCCAATTTTGCACCCATGTAAAACTCTGTTGCTAAATCAGAAACATTCTCTGAATACCCAGGAGATTTTTCAAGGTTAAATGGTAGTATTATGGCTACTTTGTAATTCTTTTTAACAGGGAAATAAAGCAAGGTATCTACTGGATTTGTTGGGATTAATTTGTCCAATGCTCTGATTTTAACAGGTTCAATTTTTTCTTTTTTTATTGGAATCAAAAGCGTATCACCTGGTTTAATTTTTGACGATTTCAAATCATTAATGGCTTTCAAATCATCTATTGAAACCATAAAACGTTTAGAAACGCTGTACAAAGTTTCATGATCCAGCACAACATGTTGAATGGTAGAATCTGTAAATGTGATTTTCAACGGAGTTACAGGAACATTTTCTATTTTTTGAGAATTGTTTTGCTGAGGAATAGATGCAGCTTCACTTTGAGGAATAATAATTTTTTGCCCTTTAACAATGCCATTTTCAGTTCCAGGATTTGCTGCAATTAAGTCATCTGTTTTGACACCATATTTTTTAGCAACAGCATACAATGTTTCACCTGCACTTACCTCATGGTATTTTACTTCAATAGGAACGGGAACACTGATTTTTTGTCCCACTTTAATTCCATTTTCTATCCCAGGATTTGCAGCAACAATTTCATCTACTGAAACGTTGTACAATTTATGAATTCCCCATAAACTGTTTCCAGCTTGAACAATGTGAATGTAATATTTCTTTCCTGCAATAAATTCTGTTTCTAGCGTGTCTTTTTGTGCAAAAACACTCAACGTGCAAAACAGTAAAATACTAAACATCCATTTTTTCATCGGGTACGTATTAATTAATCATTATTCCCATTCTATCGTTGCAGGTGGCTTAGAACTGATATCGTATGTTACACGATTAATCCCTTTCACTTGGTTGATAATTTGATTAGATATTTTCGCTAAAAATTCATACGGTAAGTGACACCAATCTGCTGTCATTCCATCTGTTGAACTTACAGCTCTCAACGCTACAGCATTTTCATACGTGCGCTCATCGCCCATTACACCAACAGATTGAATTGGTAAAAAGATTGCTCCAGCTTGCCAAACATCATCGTACAATCCATCTTCTTTTAAGCCATTGATAAAAATTGCATCAACTTCTTGTAAAATACGCACTTTTTCAGCCGTAACTTCACCTAAAATTCGAATACCTAATCCTGGTCCAGGGAAAGGATGACGACCTAACAATGCTTCGTCTATTTGCATCGAACGACCAATTCGTCGCACTTCATCTTTAAACAATAAACGTAAAGGTTCAACAACTTGTAATTTCATGTAATCTGGTAAACCACCAACGTTGTGGTGCGATTTGATTGTTTGAGAAGGTCCACCATTAACTGACACAGATTCGATTACATCCGGGTAAATTGTACCTTGTCCTAACCATTTTGCATCGTCAACCAATTTTGATTCTTCATCAAAAACATCAATAAATACTTTACCAATTGCTTTTCTTTTTAATTCAGGATCTGTTAATCCACTTAATGCAGCATAAAATTTTGAAGAAGCATCTACTCCTTTTACATTTAAGCCCATGTGTTTGTATGAATCTAACACTTGTTGAAATTCATTTTTACGCAATAAACCATTGTCAACAAAAATACAATGCAAATTTGCGCCAATTGCTTTGTGCAACAAAACAGCAGCAACAGAAGAATCAACTCCTCCAGACAAGCCTAAAATAACTTTTTCTGTACCTACTTTTTCTTTTAATGCTTTTACCGTTTCATCTACAAATGAATCTGGTGTCCAACTTTGATTGCAACCACAAACTGTTACAATGAAATTTTTCAATAAAATCGCACCTTCTAAAGAATGGTAAACTTCAGGATGGAATTGTATTCCGTATGTTTGCTCTCCTTCTATATGATAACCAGCTACTTCAACATCTTTTGTACTTGCAATAATTGTATAATTTGAAGGAACTTTTTTAATGGTATCTCCGTGAGACATCCAAACTTGAGAACCGTTTGTCATGCCTTTTGTCAAAACATTATCAGATGAAACATAAGAAAGGTTGGCACGTCCATATTCACGAATGGAAGAAGGCAATACTTCTCCACCAAAATTATTTGCTAAATATTGAGCTCCAAAACAAACACCCAATAATGGTAATTTTCCTTTAAACGCAGTCAAGTCTGGTTTAGGAGACGCTTCATCTCTCACTGAAAAAGGACTTCCTGAAAGAATTACGCCCTTAATATTTCCTGTAATCTCAGGACATTTATTCCATGGATGAATCTCACAATAAACATTCATCTCTCTCACTCTTCGCGCAATCAACTGTGTGTATTGCGAACCAAAATCAAGTATTAATATCATTTCATGCATGCTGCAAAGATACAATGAAATTCAAAATAAATTAAGAAAAAATGCATTGTTACCAAACACTATTTGTTAAAAACAAGTTAGACAAAATGGCATAAATTATATTTTGGAACGATTTATGTCAAATTGCATCAAACTTTAAACAAGATTAATAGTAGAAAATTCCAATATTTCATTAAATTTGGAGCTTCTTTAAAACGAAAAAAGTAAAACATGATAGCAGGAATATTAAAGCAATTATTTGGCGATAAATCAACAAAAGACAGAAAAGAATATCAACCAATTATAGATCAAGCAATTTCTTTTTCAAATGCGGTTCAAGCATTAAGTGATGATGAATTAAGAGGTAAAACTGCTCAATTTCAAAATCGTGTGAAAGTTGCAACACAAGCGCTAGAAGATGAATTAACGCAATTAAATAATGCCGCAAATGATGTTGCTACTGAAATTCATTTGAAAGAGGAATTGTACGAGAAAATCGATAAATTATCAAAAACAATTGACGAAAAAATTGAAGAAGAATTAAAAGCTATTCTTCCTGAAGCATTTGCAGTCATTAAAGAAACAGCTCGAAGATGGTCCGAAAACGGACAATTAACAGTAACGGCTCAAGATTTTGATCGTGAATTAGCTGCGTCGAAAGATGGAATTACAATTTCAGGAGAACAAGCAATTTGGCATAACAAGTGGACTGCTGCAGGTACTGATGTTCATTGGAACATGATTCACTACGATGTTCAATTAATGGGTGGAGCAGTTCTACACAATGGTAACATCGCTGAAATGCAAACAGGAGAAGGTAAAACATTAGTAGCAACGCTTCCTGTTTATTTAAATGCGCTTTCAGGAAAAGGTGTTCACGTTGTAACTGTTAATGATTACTTGGCGAAACGAGATTCAGAATGGATGGGTCCTTTGTACCAATTCCATGGGTTAAAAGTTGATTGCATCGACAAGCACCAACCAAATTCACCACAACGAAGAATGGCTTATTTGGCTGATATTACATTTGGAACAAATAATGAATTTGGATTTGATTACTTGCGTGACAATATGGCAGGTAGCATTGAAGATTTGGTGCAACAAAAACACCATTTTGCAATCGTGGATGAAGTCGATTCAGTTTTGATTGATGATGCGCGTACGCCATTGATTATTTCTGGCCCTACACCTCGCGGTGAAGAACATGAATTTCACCAATTAAAACCTCGTGTTGAAAATGTTGTTGCAGCACAAAGAAATTATGTGAACCAATGTTTAGCGGATGCTAAAAAAATGTTAACTGTTTTAAATGATGCTTCAGAAGCTGGAAAAGATGCGAAACAATTATTGGAAGATGGTGGAATTGCGTTATTGAGAGCTCACAGAGGTTTACCTAAAAATAAAGCGTTAATCAAATACTTGTCTGAACCAGGCGTTAAAGCACACTTGCAAAAAACGGAAAATTACTACATGCAAGAACAAGGCAAACACATGAAAAAAATTGATGTTGAATTGTTCTTTGTGATTGATGAAAAAAATAATACAATAGAATTAACAAGTAAAGGAATTGATTTAATTTCTGGTGCAGACGAGCGTGATTTCTACATCATGCCAGATATTGGTGCTGAAATTGCGAAATTGCAAAAAGAAAATCATGAAAATGAAACCTTCTTAGAAAAGAAAGATGCATTAATTCGTGACTACAGTATCAAATCTGAACGCATTCACTCAATCAATCAATTGTTAAAAGCATATACACTTTTTGAAAAAGAAGTTGAATACGTGATTTTAGATAGTAAAGTGAAAATTGTTGACGAACAAACGGGTCGTATCATGGAAGGCCGTCGTTATTCTGACGGTTTGCACCAAGCAATTGAAGCGAAAGAAAATGTACAAGTAGAAGCAGCAACTCAAACTTACGCTACAATCACTTTACAGAATTACTTTAGAATGTACCACAAGTTAGCGGGTATGACTGGAACAGCTGAAACAGAAGCAAAAGAATTCTGGGATATTTATAAATTAGATGTTGTAGCAATTCCAACGCATCGACCTCAAATTAGAAAAGATCAAAATGATTTAGTTTTTAAAACTGCTCGTGAAAAATTCAATGCTGTGATTGATGAAACAGCTAAATTAGTAGCTGAAGGTCGACCAGTATTGGTTGGTACAACAACTGTAGAGATTTCTGAATTATTAAGTCGAATGCTTAAAATGAGAGGGATCAAGCATGAAGTACTGAATGCAAAACACCACCAACGTGAAGCAGAAATTGTTGCAGAAGCTGGTAAAGCTGGAGCCGTAACTATTGCAACAAACATGGCTGGTCGTGGAACGGATATCAAATTAGGTGAAGGTGTTAAGGAAGCGGGTGGTTTAGCGATTATTGGAACTGAACGCCATGATTCACGACGCGTTGACCGTCAGTTAAGAGGTCGTTCAGGGCGTCAAGGAGATCCAGGTTCTTCTCAATTCTTTGTTTGTTTGGAAGATGATTTGATGCGTAAATTTGGTTCTGATCGAATTGCGAAATTGATGGACCGAATGGGCTTAAAAGAAGGAGAAGTGATTACACATAGCATGGTTTCGAAATCAATTGAACGTGCGCAGAAAAAAGTGGAAGAAAACAACTTTGGCATGCGTAAACGATTATTGGAATACGATGATGTAATGAATGCACAACGTAAAGCAATTTACAAAAAACGTAAAAATGCATTGTTTGGTGATCGTTTAGATTTAGACATTGACAACATGTTTTATGATGTTTGTGATAACATTGTTTTAGCGCACAACAAATCTGACTTTGAAGGATTTGAATTGGACTTATTGCGAATGATTGGAATTGATTCTCCAGTAAATAGCGAGGAATATGCTAAAATTGACAACTTAATGTTGACAGAGAAAGTTTACCAATCATTGCGTGCTCATTACGAACGTAAGAATGAAAAGATTGCTCAAAGAACGTTCCCTCAAATCAAGCATGTTTTCGAAACTATGTCGAATCAATACAAAAACATTGTATTCGAATTAACAGATGGAATGCGTAATGTTCAAATTGTATTGGACTTAGAAAAAGCCTACAAATCAAACGGAACTGCAATTGCGAAATCAGTTGAGACGAATATAATTTTAGGCATGATTGACAATGAATGGAAAGAACATTTACGTGAAATGGATGACTTACGTTCAGCTGTAAACAACGCACAATACGAGCAAAAAGATCCATTATTAGTTTACAAATTGGAGTCATTTGAATTGTTCAAAGCGATGTTAGGTCGATTAAATAATGAAGCTGTAGAATTATTAGCACGTTTAGATATTCCAAATGAACAAGAGGTTCAAAGTACGAATAAAGCGGTAACGCATCAAAACAATTATGAAAAAGCTCAAATAAGCAATTCAACAAGTTCAACAACTCCTCCCCGCTTTCAAGGAAGCGAAGGCTATGACGAAGCAATGAGAAATTCAATGCCAGAAGTAGAAAAAAGACAACCTGTAATTGCCGAACCAAAAGCAGGAAGAAATGAACCTTGTCCTTGTGGTAGTGGTAAGAAATTCAAACAATGTCACGGTAAATAATTTTAATAAAAACCTGGAGTTCGCTTCAGGTTTTATTTTAACCAAACAACGCAATGAAAACGTTTCAATCCATCGCTCTTATCGGAACTGGAAATGTAGGTTTTCATATTGGTGAGAAACTACACCAATTAGGCTTTTCAATAGAGTGTATTCACACACGAAACAACGTCCATGAGTTAGAGTTGTGCGAACGCTGGAATACAAAACATTGTTCGGATATCCAAACCATTCAAAGTGATTTGGTAATTGTTTGTGTTTCGGATGATGCTGTTCAAACAGTGATTGAACAAATTCCGACTAAATGCAAAGTTTTATACACTGCTGGTTCTGTTGAATTAGCTTCAATTATGCGTGAAAATTGTGGTGTATTATACCCTTTACAATCCTTTAATCGCTCTAAAATAATAGATTTTTCAACGGTTCCATTCTTAATTGAAAGTACTTCAACTGCATTCACTGAAGAAATTCGAACATTTGCACAATTGTTAAGTCCAAAAGTAACAGTTGCTTCTTCAAAAGAACGTGGCTTGTACCATTTAGCTGCTGTTTGGATCAATAACTTTACCAATCACATGATTTACACTGCAAAAAATATCAGTGATGAAAACCACTTAAATTGGGATTACTTATTGCCCTTGCTACACGAAACGGTGGCAAAAATCTCAACGTTAAGTCCTTATGATGCTCAAACAGGCCCTGCAAGAAGAAACGATGAACAAATTATTCAAAAACACTTAGATCTTCAAGAAGGAATTCAACGAGAAATCTATTTGTTAATTAGTAAAAGTATTCAACAAACGTATAAAAAAGATGACAAGCTATAAAGAACGATTGAACCACATTACAACGTTTATGTTCGACGTTGACGGAGTATTAACAGATGGTTCAATTTTACTCATCAACAACGATGTGATTCGTTCGATGGATGCAAAAGATGGTTACGCTTTGCAGTATGCTTCAAAAATGGGGTATAAAATTTTCATCGTTACAGGCGGAAAATCTCACGATGTTAAAGCTCGTTTGGAAGGCTTAGGAATTACTGAAGTTCATTTGTCG
Organism: Crocinitomicaceae bacterium; assembly: GCA_024639405.1. Taxonomy (GTDB): domain Bacteria; phylum Bacteroidota; class Bacteroidia; order Flavobacteriales_D; family Crocinitomicaceae; genus M0103. Next base: position 120,126 of record JAHEIL010000001.1, read on the forward strand.
TCACACACAAAATTGGCAGTATACAACGACATCAAAGAACGCCACCAACTGAAAGACGAGGAAATTGCTTACATGGGAGATGACATTCCAGATTTTCCTGTCATGAAAACAGTTGGATTAGCAGCATGTCCGCAAGATGCCGTTCCAGAAATCAAAGCCATTGCTCATTATCAATCGCCTAAAAATGGTGGAAAAAACTGTGTTCGAGACATCATCGAGCAAACGTTAAGAGTGCAAGGAAAATGGTTTACAGAGAAAGCATTTGAATGGTAAAACTATTCAATTACTAATTTTCTAACAGCTTGGTTTTCGCCATCTGACAATCGAACAAAATAAAATCCTTTTGGATAGTTGGAACAGTTTAAGTGTAGTTCTCCTGTAGTCGGTTGAACTTCTATTAATTCGCCAATATTGGAAAACACTTCAATTACTCCTGATTTGTTAGACGAAATCGTCACTGAACCTTGTGATGGATTTGGGTAAATAGACCAAATAGCATCTTCAATTTGATCTACAGCTAATATTGATTGTGTATTCAATAAATTAATACTTGGGAATTCACTATTTGGCCCTATTTTTAAAGCAAATATTAACGAACCTCCAAATTCATTGGATGTTATTGTTCCAACAGAAATCAAACCAATGTCGTTGGTTCTAATTAGTTGATTTCCTTTTTCAGTAAACATCATTGTTACATTAATACTTACATCATCCCAAGTGAAATCACTTGAAAAACGTTCGTAGCCGTTGTCCCAACTATAACTAGCCGAATATTGGTTTTTATAGCTGCTTGAAATAAACATTTTTCCGTTCGTTCCAATTGGAGCAACATTTTCATGAATGTAATCACCTTGATCATGCGTTTCAATATTGGCTTCAAGAATTCCTTGAACATCCATACGTATTTGCCAACTATCCAGATCTCCTAATGGATGCGTACGTGTTCCAACTCCTTTCAATTTATCTGCTTCAAGGTAAAAGTCGTTAAGGGCATACGAACCATTTACACCAATTTCTTTTTGCCAAATGATTTGTCCATTTGCCATAAATTTCATCACTGTTCCTTTTGTTTGTGTTGAATCTGCATTGAATTGGTAACCAACAGCAAAAAATGTTGAGTCATTCAGTTGTCGAATTGCTTTTAGACCATCATCTCCAATTGATCCAACTGTTTTACTCCAAACGGTATCACCTGCCAACGTTGTTTTTAACATATAAAATTCGGTTCCTTTTCCAATCGTTGATGATTCTCCTACAATGTAAATCATGGAATCAGTTCCAATCAATGCATCATTGACTTTATCCCAACCAGATTTAACGTATTTTTTCTCAAATAATTGAGTTCCATCGAGCGAAGTTTTGATCATGAAAAAATCATAATTTCCAGTTGCGTTAGAATTACTAGAACCAACTAAATAAAGTGCTGAATCGCCACAATTTAAGACACGTTTCGCAACATCACTTTCACTTCCACCATATTCTTTTGACCATTCAAAAATCCCTTCTTTGGTCATTTTCAATAGAAATGCTTGTGTCGAACCTGCATTAAAACTACTAGAACTTCCGCAAATAAAATAAGAAGAATCCGCTAATTGAGTTACGCCATATGCTTCGTCGTAATCATTTCCTGAAAAAGATTGAAAAAAATGATTTTGAGCACCAACTTGCACAACAAACAAAAGAAAAAATATGACGACGAAGTTTTTCATTTTATAAATTATAATTGAATGAAAAAGAATAGGCTTGTCCCCTGCTCTGACTTGAAAAAGTTCCGTAAACATCTTCCGTAGCTAATTGAACTGTAAAATGGTTAAATCTTAGCGCTCCAAAAACACTCGCTCTAATATTAGTAAAGCCTCCGTATGAACCAACACAACCAAATTGTAGGTGTTTGCCTAACTTATAATTCCCACCAATGTACAATAACGGTGAATAACCAGCGATGAAATACATGCGTATTCCAAAAATACTTTGCAAGCGTCGATCTGTAAGTGCATCTGCGATTTTACCAATTTGAAGAAATCCTGGCAGAAAAAACAATTGATTTTTGACTTCAGTTTTTTGAATACCCAATGAATCTAATAAAGCTGTTGAAGTCAAACCTGAAGATTGGTTTACTAATTGATCAAATGTTGCGCCAGTATAGTTATGTCCGCTGCTCATATCATAAGTTACAACAGGACTTGTTGTATAACCTATTCCAAGGTTTTTAACAGAAAGTTGAAGAATGGCCGTTCTGTTTTCATTGATTAAGAAGGGGAAATTGTATTCACCATCAATTCCAATTCCGTAACCAGCATACAATGAATTAGAATAGCAATAACTCACAGAACCTTTTAACAATACGGACAAAGAATCACCTGCTGAAGTTTGGAAAATTTGGCCATTTTGAAAAACACCTTTTGCAAAAGCATTCATTCCATATGCATTCAACGTAATGTACGATTTTGTTTTTTTGTGAATGAGCCCAAAACCTATTTTCTGAAAACTCATGACATCAAATTTCGAACCTGAAAGATCTATTGTCTGACCCAAATAATGTTGGTTTCCAAACAAGGATAAACCTGCTAAATCTTTAGAATAAACTGCTGATCCAACACCGTAAACTCCCGTTTTAAAAATAATTCCAAAATTTCTTTTTGTTTTACTTTGTCGGTAATTAATATAGTTCAGTTCCGTTTGAACAGCCAATCCAAAGCGGTTAACTGTTCTATGATTTGCAAACGTTTGGTCTTTTAAAGGTGTGACAATGTAACCTCCACGAATAAATTTAGCATACAATTCATTATTTAACGAAGTTGCACCTAAATCTCCTAATCCATTAAACGACCATTCACTTTTATGCACTAAGGTATCATAATTTGACGAAAAATAAGTTTGACTTTTCGCGAAAAAAGCAAGACAAACAAAACAAATAACAAGCAGATGTCTCATTCTATCACCGTTTTGAATTGAAACAAGGCTTTCATTTTAACTGCGATGAATGCACCTGCTGGGATGGAAACTTGTCCATTCGTTGTTGCATTGATTGGCGTATCTAATTTGGTTGAAATGTAAACGTATTTTACGTTTTCTATATGTTCCAACAATGAAGCTGGAAAAGCAACTTCGATATGCGATTGTTTTTTCTGTATCCCATCTACTGGATCTATTGAACCAATTAAAGAAGATTCAATCATTGAAGGAACCGTAATCAATTGAATGGGCAAGTAATTTTGGTCTAAAAACCGAAGTGTTAAATCACTTTTAAATGGAAAAGCATTTGAAACATCTAAGACTAACTTCCCAGAAGAAATGTGTGATTTTTTAGGATCGTTAGAAAGATTCAAATTAAATGTATCTGAAAAAGTTAAACCATCCAAACCAACAGCCAATGGCATTTGAGCTTTAAACAACACTTTTAATCTGCTTGAAGGAAAAATTTCATTCCACCCGCCACTTACATTTCCCCAAGGATTTAATTGCATAGAATAGGAAACCGTATGTTTATTTCCTAAGTTTTCAATGTAATTTTCTAAATTACTGTTACTCGAATTAAACGTAATCGTTTCAATAGAAGGAGTAAAAGATTGATAATTTCCAACAGCACCATCAATGAAAAACGATGAGCCAATTTGCGGATGATTCAAAGCTACAGTTTGCAAATTATTGTTGGTGTTTTCAATTTTTGAAATCAATACTTTTGCACCGATTTTCATGCCGTTTTCAATTTCAAGTTGCACAAGTGGACTTGGAATATCAACAGAACCGGAAGTATTTTTTATAAAATCTAAATTTATTACAGAAGTATCCGTAAAAAGTTTCGTTCCAAAATAACCTTTTGCATAATCAAATACCAATGATTTGAATGCAGCCTTAAATTTAAATTCTTGCGTATTGTGAATCACAACTGCTGGTCCATTCGGGTCAGATTTTATAACCAATTGAGATAACAATTTATTGAATGAATTCCCAGATTGACCTGTTAAATCTATGTCATAATCATTGATTGACAAAGAAATATTATTGGTTGAAGGTGAAGAAATTGTTCCTGCATCTGCTGTAAAGTTTTGCTGAAAAGGAATACCGTTTTTAGTTAATCCTGGTAGATAAATAGTGAACAATGTTTTTGTTTCCAATGGATTAAATACGGTTAAATCAATTTTACCTGCAGTTAAATGTGCTTTTTTCAATTGGATATCATTCAAATTTAAGGTGTGCTCTTCCACTTCATTAACAAACGAAAATCCAGGAGGAACATTGAAATTTGCAAAAATCGTTGAGAATTTTTGTTCTATAAATGTATCAGGAATTGCAACAATTTCATTGATGCCAATATTTAATAAAGTACGCGTTAAATCAACTTCGTAGAAAGAATTACCGTTGACAAAAAACGTAGAATCATTTTGTAAATTTTTCAAAGAAAGCGTATCATTTACAATCGGTACAACCCAATCAGTATCCCATGAAGTTGCTTCTTTCTTACAAGAAACAAGCATCAAAACAAAAAGGAATACTGTAAATAACTTCATTTTTTGAAATCGTATTTATTGATGAATTTGTTGGTTACAAACGTTCAATAATTGTTGCGTAACCTTGTCCAACCCCAATACACATTGTAACCAACGCATATTGTTTGTTGGTGCGTTGCAATTCTAAAGCTGCACTTAAAAGTATTCTACCGCCTGTCATTCCTAATGGATGACCCAATGCAATTGCACCACCATTTGGATTGATTCTTGGATCATTATCAGCCAAGCCCATTTTACGTGTACAAGCCAAAACTTGTGCTGCAAATGCTTCATTCAACTCCAAAACATCCATTTGATCAAGTGTTAATCCTGTTCGCTTCAAAACTTTTTCACTTGCATAAACTGGCCCAATCCCCATAATTCTTGGCTCAACACCAGCAACTGCAGCACCTACAATGCGTGCAATTGGTTTTAAATTATTGGTAATAATCGCTTGTTCTGAAGCCATCAACAAGGCAACAGCGCCATCATTTAAACCTGAAGAATTACCAGCGGTAACACTTCCATCCTTTTTAAATGCTGGTCTCAATCCTCCTAAACTTTCAATCGTAGTTGAAGGTCTTGCAAATTCATCTTCTGAAAAAATAATTGGATCTTTCTTTTTTTGTGGGATTTCAATTGGGATAATTTCTTGCGCTAATCGTCCATTTTTCATAGCAGCTGCCGCTTTTTGTTGCGACCAATATGCAAATTGATCTTGAGAAGCACGATCGATCCCGTATAATTCAACTAAGTTCTCTGCTGTATTTCCCATTCCATCAACACCATACAATGCTTCCATTCTTGGATTGATAAATCGCCACCCGAAAGAGGAATCAAATAATTGAGCATCACGACCAAAAGCTGTGCTTGTTTTTGACATAACCCATGGTCCTCTTGTCATATTTTCTACCCCGCCAGCAATGTATAAATCACCTGCACCGTCTTTAATTGCTCGAGAAGCATTGATCGTTGCAGCCATTCCGGACGCACACAATCGATTGACAGTTTCACCACCAGATTGAAATGGCAAGCCTGCCAACAATCCGGCCATTCGAGCAACATTTCTATTGTCTTCTCCAGCTTGATTAGCACAACCAAGAATTACATCTTCAATTAATAAAGGGTCTAGATTTGGATGACGATCCATTAAACCTTTAATAACTGTTGCTGCTAAATCATCAGGGCGAATGGTTGACAAAGTCCCACCAAAACTACCAATTGGAGAACGCAATCCATCTACAATAAAAACATCTTTTGACATATACTAAATTTGATTTCATAAAGATAGTATTTTTTCAAAGTACATAAACTTTGTGATGTAAAATAGCGTTCAAAAACACAATAATTGATGCATTGTAAGATATAATTTGTAATTTCAACCAGTGAAAAACAACAAGCTTTCAACCATGAATTATTCTAAAATAACACCAAAAGACATTTCCTTTTTTCAGTCATTCCTTTCAGATCGAGTTTTTACAGACGAAGAAAATAAAGAGAAATATGGACATGATGAAACAGAAGATTTAGTCTTTATTCCGAGTGTAGTTTTAAAGCCTTCCACAGTTGAAGAAGTATCTAAAATAATGGCTTATTGTCACGAAAATAACCTTGCAATTACTCCTTCTGGAGCAAGAACTGGTTTAAGTGGTGGTGCACTTCCATTACACAATGGTATTGCATTATCTATGGAGAAATTCAACCGAATTTTATCAATAGATGAGAAAAATCACCAAGTCATTACTGAACCTGGTGTTATTACTCAAATTCTTCAAGATACTGTTAAAGAAAAAGGATTGTTTTACCCGCCAGATCCTGCGAGTAAAGGAAGTTGTTTTATTGGCGGAAATGTATCAGAAAATTCTGGCGGACCTAAAGCTGTGAAATATGGTGTTACAAAAGATTATGTATTAAACCTAGAAGTTGTATTGCCAACAGGTGAAATCATTTGGACAGGTGCGAATGTTTTGAAAAATGCTACAGGTTACAATTTAACGCAATTGATTGTCGGTTCAGAAGGTACGTTGGCTATTATAACAAAAATTGTATTGAAATTAATTCCACATCCCACACAAACCTTGTTAATGCTTGTTCCTTTTTACAATGCTGAAAAAGCATGTGAAGCCGTTGCTGCAATTTTTCAAGCTGGAATTACGCCAAGTGGATTGGAATTCATGGAACGTGACGCCCTGACATGGACACAAAATTTTACCCATGATTATACCATTGAAGTGAAAGAAAATCATGCTGCACACTTGTTAATAGAAGTGGATGGATTTGATACGGAAGTATTAATGAAAGAATGCGAGCAAATTATGCAAGTTCTTGAGCAATTTGAAACGGATGAAATTTTGTTTGCTGAAAGTGAAGCGCAAAAAGATGGTTTGTGGTCTTTGAGAAGAAAAGTTGGTGAAGCGGTTAAATCACAATCCATCTACAAAGAAGAAGATACGGTTGTACCACGTTTCGAATTACCAAAATTACTAGAGCGAACAAAAGCAATCTGTGAAAAATATGGTTTACATTCTGTTTGTTACGGACATGCTGGAGATGGTAATTTACACATCAACATCATTAAAGGAGAACTGAGTGATGAAAAATGGAACAATGAATTACCAATTGCTATTCGTGAATTATTTACGGAAGTAGTTAAATTAGGTGGGACATTATCGGGCGAACATGGAATTGGATTAGTACAGCAATCCTACATGGACATTGCATTCCCTGAAGTAACCTTGAACATTATGCGTGAAATAAAACGTGTATTTGACCCAAAAAACATTTTGAATCCTGGAAAAGTTTTTAATTAATTATTTAAAAAATTTAATTCTCCCGATTTCATTTGCTTGTAAGATCGTGCAATATATGCTAACAAAACACGCATCGCATCAAATGCTTCTTCTGTTTCCGCACTGATTTCTTGTTTTTTCAAACGTAACAATAGTTTCATATACATGGCATGAAACAACAATTCAATGTGGTTTTTATCTTTTAAATTTGATTTATCTTTGAATTCTTCAATGTATGGCGTTGCAGTTTCAAACAACACTTTGTATTTTTCATCTTTAGACATGTTCAATAACATGTTATGCAAATAAGACAATTCAACCAATACATCTTTCACATCGTGCAAATGTCCTAATTTCTCAATACGTTGCGATTGCATTTGTGAAATCAAACCTTTGTACCATTGGCGGTATTGGTCAACAAATGAATGATCAGGCAATTGAGGCTGCACATATTCTGTAATAATTCGCTCTAAATCAAAATCATATGCACGAATCAAATCTTCAATTTGAAACATGTACAAAATATATTCAGCAATGTTTTCTTGTTGTTTTTGTTGTGCAACGAACATAGTTATTTTTTAAGGTCTTTATCGATTTCAGCTTGATTTTGATTCAAATACGCTGCAAATTCTTTTGTTACATCCATTGAACCATTGATGTAATTGATTTGACCTCCTGGTCCATTAATCAACATAATATCGATGTTGTTTTGCTCACAAAACTTTTTACCCAATGATTCTATTTTCTTGCTGATTGCCTCTAATTTTTTCATTGTCTCATTTTCCAAGCGAGCTCCTTCATTCTGTTGGTACTGCATCAATTCTCCTTCCATGCGTTGTGCATTTTGTTGAATTTGAACTTGTTCATTTTCAGACAACAAACCATTTTGCAATTTTTCATTGTTGCGAACGATGTAATTTTGGTATTCTTTGGTTCTTCGTTGCACTTCACTTTGAAAAGCTTTTTGTTTTTTTGTTACAATCGCTTCTTCTCTTTTTAAGAACTCAAAATACACTTTTAAACTATCACTGTTGTAGTAAGTGATTTTCAAACCTTTCATATCTCTTGCTTCAACTTTTGGTGTTGTTGAAACTTCTTTTTTCTCAGATTTACCACATGCAACCAATGCACCAGTTATAAGAATTGCTACAACTATTTTTTTCATACGAACTTAATTAACTATTTTGAAATGCTGCATGCCAATCATTTCTCATATCAATGAAACGATTCAAGCAATTTTTTAAAAATTCAGGTGTTACCATTTTCTCAATTGCATCAAGTGACGTCACCTCTAATTCACCAATTTTATACAATTGCTCAAATTGATCAATTTCAATTTTAAGAATGTACTTTGAATTGTAATTCATCAATTGAATTTTAAATCGTTCGTGCGGAATGTCTTTAATGTGGCGCATTTTTACTTTTTTACAAAAATAATAGAAAATTAGAATTTTTACGATTTATATCCACCAATTAGTTTTAATTTTATCGGTACATCATCATGCTAGAAGGATTAGAAATCATACAAGAACTTGGTCAACAAAGCCATCGGAAATTTGGAAAAGTTTTCTTGTGTCAAATGTTGAATTCAAATCAAAAAGTAATTGTCAAACAAGTCCTTAAAACGGTTAATAACAAGCGAGCAATAGAACAAATCCATCATGAAAGAACTTTTGATTTTACTTTCAATGGACTGCCTCAAATAATTGATTTTAAAGAAGATATAAATTCTTATTATTTAATCAAAAAATACTGTGAAGGTATTTCATTAAAAGAATATTGGTCAAAATTAAAAAAACGAAATCGCCTTACTTTTCTCAAAAATTTCATGCGTGAAATAACACCTATATTCAACTATTTATTGCAGCACAACATAGTTCATAATGACTTAAAACCAAGCAACTTTATTATACACGAAATCCATGGGGTCATAAAAGTTTCTTTAATAGATTTTGGCTTAGCCATTCGTAAAGATGATGAGATTAAAAGAAAAACATTGTTTCCATTGGGTTTTGCTTCACCGGAATTAGTATTAAACCAATTGAATTTAGTAGACCAGCGTTCAGATATTTTTGCATTTGGGATTACAATTTGGAATTTACACACCAATCGTTTGCCTTTTTATCATTCAAATCCAAGCGTTTATACCAATTTACAAGTAACTTACCCCCTTCCAAAAGCAACTGAAATTCAACAAGATTTGTTTGAAATCATAGAGAAATGTTGCGTGAAATACCATTTTAATACAGCACCTAATTTATTACCGATAGAAGTTGTACAACAACATTTACTTCATGCTATCAATCAGCGATTTCATTCTTTTTTAGAAATTAAAGAATCAATTGAGCAACTTTCAGAACGAAAAACTTTTTTACAGGGACTAGTACAAGTTTTTTCTAAAGCCAACATTAAAAGTAAAAAACAATGATTTAAAAAATGCTGCTCCCCCATTAGCTGTAGCATTTGAAATCATCGGTTGCAACAACAAGTAATTCAAACCTAAATCAGCATAAAACGCCCCGTTTAAACTTGGAACCGTATATTTTCCTCCAAAATTCAAGCCTAAACCAAGTGAAAAAATACTTCCTCTTTCTGGCGAAACAGTAGCAATGTTATAATCTGAAGCATTAAACTCTTTGTAATCAAAATTCTTTTTCACTGTATTTAAAATCAAAACGATATTTGTACTTCCATATCCAGCCAATCCAGATTCGTAACCATCTCCAATATAAAAACGCTTACCACCTTCTAACAATAAATAATCCATTGTAAAATTATAATCAAAACTTTGACCTGATAACAAAGAATTATTATTGTTTAAGTATTCACTATACGTAACATCATCTTGACGAGGAAAAAGATAAGTTACTTTTCCAAAATAAGTCATTTCATCATCTTGTGGCAACTCAAGAACAACATTTAATCCACCAAATGATTTTGGCGATCCAAAACCATACAAGCCACTGAGTCCGCCACCAATTCCAAACTGAGCAAACATTGATGAATTGGCACAAAATAAAAGCACTACTATAAACGTTAATTTTAATGTTTTAACCATGTTGGATTTATTTCTTGTTGTTTAACATAAATTAGACAATCTTTTGTGTGAGCACCTGGTAAAAAGCCAATACTCATAAAAAATTCATTCAAAATTTCTCCTCCTACAAATTTAAAGTTCTTTTTAAATAAACGCACCCATTCTTCTTTGTTTTTTGGATGATTTAATTTTAACCATTCTAAAAAGGACCCATGTTGAAGTTGGATTTCTTTTACTTTTTGAGCATTGTGAATAACAGCGTTTATTTTTAGTTTATTTCGAATAATGCCAGCATCTTGCATTAATTCATCAACTTTATCTTGTGTGTAATCAGCTATTTTTGCAATAGAAAAATGATCGAAAGCTTTTCTAAAATTTTCCTCTTTTTTTAATATTGTTGCCCATGACAATCCAGCTTGGTTAATTTCTAAAATCAAACGACCAAACAACTCATCATCGTTTTCAATTAAAAATCCATATTGTTGATCATGGTAAATACGATTCAAATCTGTTGATGGTAATTGATGACAATAGTTACAATATGACATTTTATAATAATAAAAAACTAAAAGTACACTTGATTTTTGGCTTATGCAATTGAATTAAGCACTAATTTTGTAAAAAATGCTAAATTATGAAAATTGAAATTTGGTCAGATGTACAGTGCCCTTTTTGTTACATTGGTAAACGTCATCTAGAAAGTGCTTTAAATCAGTTAAAACCTACAGAAACTATTGAAATTGAATGGAAAAGCTTTCAACTTGACCCAACAATTCCATCAGATTTAGCTCTTCAAAATAGCTTTACATATTTAGCTGCTAAAAAAGGAATGTCTATTGAACAATCTATTTCCATGCACGAAAACGTAACACAAATGGCTGCCAAAGCTGGATTGAATTACCAATTAGAAAAAACCATTATTTCCAATTCATACAATGCCCATCAACTTATTCAATTGGCTAAAACAATAAAAAAAGGAGATGAAATGGAAGAAATTTTATTCGACGCTTATTTTTGTAAAGGAAAAAATATTGCACACCTTCCAACATTGGTAGAATTGGGTCAACAAATTGGATTAACTGAACCTGAAATAGTAACCGCAATTACAACCAACCAATTTGCAGATAATATAAACAGGGATATACACGAAAGTCAACAAATTGGTGTGAAAGGTGTTCCGTTTTTTGTGTTTGACCGTAAATATGCTTTGTCTGGAGCTCAACCAGTTGAACAATTTGTCAACTGTATCCAACAATTAATCGCGGAAAAAATCTGATTTTTATCATTTTCTACTCAATAATTTAGATTTACTTTAGCAAAAAAATATACGATGAAAATACTTTTAACTTTATTCGTTAGCTTTCTGATTTTTCAATCATTTAGTCAAAACACGACTTTTTTTAATTTTTTTTCAAAAAAAAATCTAACACATAAAAAAGGTGATTTTTCTATTTATTGGGGTTGGAACGGTTCCAATTATAGTAACTCTGACATTCGTTTTTACGGCAATAATTATGATTTTACGTTGAATGATGTTGTGGCAATAGATCGACAATCAAGATTTGATCCTTCAATTTATTTCAATCCTGCAAACATGACGATACCACAATATAATTTAAGAATTGGGTATTTTATTCACGATAAATACCAGCTTTCAATAGGCGCTGATCATATGAAATATGTAATGCGTAATTACCAAGATGTAACAATCAATGGTCAGATCAATGTTGGTTCTGGTTACGATGGTACTTATTCTGGAGAAACAATTAATTTAAAGCCTAATTTTCTTCAATTTGAACATACAGATGGATTGAATTATGAAAACATTGAACTAAGAAGATTTGACGAAATTATTCAACGAAAAAACTTTACCTTGTCAATGAATGAAGGAATTGGAGCTGGAGTTTTGATTCCAAAAACAAATACAACATTATTGAACAATGAACGCTACGACCAATTTCATTTAGCTGGATATGGCGTTGGATTAATTGGTGCATTGAATTTTACATTTTTCAAACATTTCTTTATTCAATCGGAAGTTAAAGGAGGATTTATTCACATGCCAGATATTCGCACTACAAAAAACACTTCTGATAAAGCCTCACAACATTTCTTATTCGCACAATACAATGTTGTATTTGGATTTAGAATGAATCTATTAAAAGAAACTAAAAACTAACAAAATGGCAATTTATTCATTCAATGGTTTTATTCCAGTTGTAAAAGAAAGTAGTTTTGTTCATCCGCAAGCAAGTGTGATAGGAAATGTAATCATCGGAGAAAACGTTTATGTAGGTCCAAGCGCTGTAATTCGTGGTGATTGGGGTCAAATCATTATTGAAGACGGCTGTAATGTTCAAGAAAATTGTACAATCCACATGTTTCCTGGTACAACTGTTACATTAAAAAAAGGAGCTCATATTGGTCATGGTGCAATTATACACGGAGGAACAATTGGTGAAAATTGCTTGATAGGCATGAACAGTGTTATCATGGACGATGTAATAATGGAAGCCGAATGCATCATTGGTGCTTTGTCGTTTGTGCCTGCAAAAATGCACTTGCCAAAACGTAGTTTAGCAGTTGGAAACCCTGCTAAGATTGTAAAAGAAGTTTCCGATGAAATGATTGCTTGGAAAACGCAAGGAACAGCTTTGTACCAAGCTTTACCTAACGATTGTCATGTTTCAATGAAAGCATGCGAACCACTTAGAGAAATTGACGAAAATCGTCCAGCACAAGAAAAAATGTATGAAACGTGGAACGCCTTGAATGGAAAAAAGAATGATGAATGATTAGAAGCTGTGGAAGAATTGAAAAGATATTTAGATTTTTCTTCCACGAATACATGAATTTTCATTAGCATACCTCTTATTTTTCTGCCACGAATAAACGAATTCCCACTAATTCATTCGTGCAAATTCGTTCATTTGTGGCCACTTTTGTTAATTGAAACCACTAATTTATTATTGCTTATTTGTACAATAGTGGCTGCTATTTATTCTAACACTAATACATTCGTGCATATTCGTCTATTTGTGGCTTTTTTTTAATTCTTCTGAAAATTTTTAACTCAAAAAAAAAATCCCAATCTTTCAACCGGGATTTTGTACTACTAATATATTTCTATCACAATAACATATTTACTGGATTTTCCATGTAATTTTTAAACGTTTGTAAGAATGCAGAACCTGAAGCGCCATCTACAACACGATGATCACAAGACAACGTTACTTTCATAACATTTCCAGGAACAACTTGTCCGTTTTTAACAACAGGAACTTCTTTAATTCCACCAACAGCCAAAATACAACTATCAGGAGGATTCACAATTGCAGTAAATGCTTCAATTCCAAACATTCCCAAGTTAGAAATAGTAAATGTATTTCCTTCCCAATCTGCTGGTTGTAGTTTTTTATCTTTTGCTTTTTGCGCAAACTCTTTTACTTCAGCTCCAATTTGAGTCAATCCTTTTGAATCCGCAAAACGAACAACCGGAACTAACAATCCATCTTCAACAGCTACAGCTACACCGATATGCACGTGGTGATTTTGACGAATTACATCGCCTAACCATGCACTGTTTACTGTTGGATGTTGTTTCAAAGCCATTGCTACAGCTTTCACTACCATATCGTTGAAAGAAACTTTAACCCCTTCAATAGCATTTAAGGATTTACGCGATTTTATCGCATTATCCATATCAATGTCCATTGTTAGGTAAAAATGAGGCGCAGTAAATTTACTTTCAGCCAAACGACGTGCAATTGTTTTTCTCATTTGAGAAATCGTCACATCTGTAAATGATTCTTCACCAGCTGGTGTAGCAGAAAATGAACGTTGAGCTGGAGTATAAGGAACATAATGATCTACATCTCTTTTTACAATTCGACCTGCTTCACCTGTACCAGCAACTGTTGAAATATCAACACCTTTTTCTTCTGCTAATTTTTTAGCTAAAGGAGAAGCAATCACTCTTCCATTTGCGTTTGATGATGGAACAGCAGCCGGAGTAGAAACAGGAGTCGGAGTAGCTTTTACTTCAGCAACTGGTGCTGGAGCTGCTTTTACTTCTTCTTTCATAGCTTCAACAACTGGCGCAGATCCTGCATTTACGATCAATGCACTAACATCTTCACCTGCATCACCGATAATTGCTAAAATAGCATTAACAGGAGCCGTTTTACCTTTTTCAACACCGATGTGTAATAAAACACCATCGTAAAAAGATTCAAACTCCATCGTTGCTTTATCCGTTTCAATTTCAGCTAAAACTTCACCTGAAGCAACTTTATCACCCACTTTTTTAGTCCATTCAGCAACGACTCCTTCCGTCATCGTATCACTCAATTTAGGCATGTAAATAATTTCGGCCATTTTTGTATTTTTTAATATTCTTTAATGTAAGGATAATCTGTTTGCATGTATACGTCTTCGTATAATTCATGTGCTTCAGGATATGGAGAATTTTCAGCAAATTCAACTGATTCTTCTACTTCTTTTTTCACCCAAGCATCAATTTCTTTCAATTCAGCTTCAGTTAACCATTTATTTTCTTGAATCACACGTAAACAATGTTCAATTGGATCTTGTGTCATCCATTCAGCAACTTCTTCTTTTGACCTGTATTTTTGTGGGTCTGACATTGAATGTCCTTTGTATCGGTAAGTACGGACATCCAACAAAGTTGGTCCATCACCTCTACGTGCTCTCTCAGCCGCTTCTGCAATTGCTTCGTGAACTGCTTCAGGACGCATACCATCTACAATTTTAGAAGGCATTTCATAAGATAACCCAATTTTAGATAAATCTGTAACATTTGTTGTACGTTCAACAGATGTTCCCATAGCGTAATTATTGTTTTCAATGATGTAAATCACTGGAAGCTTCCAATTCATCGCCATATTAAACGTTTCGTGTAACGCACCTTGTCGTACAGCGCCATCACCCATAGAAACTACAGTCACATTATCTGTTCCGTTGTATTTCTCAGCGAAAGCAACACCTGTTCCCATCACAATTTGAGCACCAACGATTCCGTGACCACCCATAAAGTTTTTTTCTTTATCAAAAAAGTGCATAGAACCACCTTTCCCTTTTGAACAACCAGTAACACGACCATATAACTCAGCCATTAAAATACGTGGATCTGTTCCCAAAGCAATTGGATGCGCATGATCACGGTAAGCTGTCATGTGTTTATCATCAGGTCTACAAGCACTAGCAGTTCCTGCTACAATCGCTTCTTGACCAATGTATAAGTGACAAAAACCACCGAATTTTTGTTGAATGTACAACATACCCGTTTTGTCTTCGAATTTACGAATCAACAACATGTCTTTGTACCATTTCACATACGTTTCTTTTGAAAACTTAGACTTACTAGCAACAGATGCTTTTTTTGTCGTTTTCGATGGAGAACTTGCAGTTTTTACAGCCATTTTTAATTATTCTTTAAAATTGAATTCACAAATATAGAAAAAACTAATTTACAACAATACTAAGTGTAAAATTTACACTAAGAAATATTTAAACAATTAATTGTTATTAATCCGATCCAAAAGAAAAGGGCAACAAATCTTTTGCAGCATTAAATATCAAAGTTTTTCTATTTTGAGAAACAAGTACAACGCGATAAGGTTCATTTTGTCTAATTTCAGATTCAACCATGACTTGTCTACAACCGCCACAAGGAGCAAGAATCTTTTCAAATGGCAAGAGATCACCTTTTGCAACAATGTAAATACTAACAATCGGTTCATTTGGGAAATTAGCGCCTACATGAAATAAAGCTACACGTTCAGCGCACAATCCAGATGGATAAGCTATGTTTTCTTGATTACTACCAATAACAACATGACCGTTTTTCAACAAAACACTCGCTCCTACTTTGAATTTACTGTATGGAGCATAAGCGTTTTCACATGCTTCAAATGCTTTTTCAATCATTTTTTGATCAAGATCACTTAATTCTGTCCAATCATTTATATGAAAATAATTAATAGAAAGTGTTTTTTCCATGTTAATTAATTTTTATTCTTAATTTAGTGTGAAATTAAATAAATAAAGCAATGATTAAACCACTTCTACCCTTTTTATTGTTTGCTACACTACTAACAAGCTGCAATAAACCCAAAACAGAATTAATTTCTGGCGGCAATTGGAATCCAAACTTAGCCATCCCTATCGGATATTCAGATTTTGATATTTATGATATCTTAAAAAATCATGATAACAATGAGATTGTAATAATTAATTCAGCTGGAGAAGTTGCATTAAATTATGACGGTGAAATTTCATCTATCAAAGCTAAAGATGTATTAACCTTACAGGATCAACAATTTTCATTATTTAATTCAAACGTTGGATCGATAGGGGTTGTCCCAGTATCGAACTTTAATCAAACAATTCAAACAACAATTAACACTCCAATACCATTAGTTTTTCCTAATAACATTGAAATTTCAAGTATACAACTAGAATCAGGTGAATTAGCCTTTACTTTATCGACGAATTTAAGTCATGATGTAGAATTTCAGCTTACTTTTCCTTCTATAAAAATCAATGGAATTCCTGTTACAAAAACAATTACAAGTAATTACCTAGGAACAACGCCTCATGGAACAACTGCAACTGTTTCCTTAAATAACGCGCTGATTGATTTAACAGATAATAATACAACTACAAATACACTTAAAGTAAATGCTGTTTTAAAAGTAGTTGGAACAGGTAATCAAATTACAGGAAATGAAACTATCGACTTATCAGTTGATTTAAAAAATATGGAATATGATAACGTTAAAGGATATTTTGGTCAAGAAACATTATCAACAGCTTTAGATTCTGTTTTAATACGAATTTTTAGTAGTACAACTGCAGGAACATTTCAGTTAACCAACCCAAAATTAAATTTTTCAGTCATCAATAGTTTTGGTATTCCATTAGAATTATCAATTAACAATTTAAAAACAATCAATGTAATAACAAATCAAATCACTCCAATTTCAAATTCAAGTTTAAATGCAATAGCAATTTCGGCACCTGTTAATGTAGGTGATTCGACCGTTACAAATCTTACACAAATAAACAATACTAATACTACTAATTTCAACAGTTTAATTAATAACACGCCAAAATATCTCACATACTCTGCTGGAGTCATTACAAATCCAACAGGTCAAACTGGTACATTAAATCATATCTCAAAAAACAGTCAGCTGAAACTAAAAGTTAATTTTGAATTACCACTAGAAGGCTTTGCTTATGACTTTGAAATCAAAGATACCTTGAATTTCAATTTTTCTGAAAACACAAATCAAGTTGAAGAAGTTTTATTTCGATTAATTTCGGTAAATGGTTTTCCAATGAATTTAATGATTGAAGGTACTTTTGTCGATCAAAACTATAATCCACTCGTTGATTTTATAGGTGGTGAAAAAGAACTCTTAGGAGCAGCACAAGTAGATAATACAGGTAGAGTAAGCAGTGTCAATTCAAAAATAATAGACATTGTTTTTGATAAAACTAAGATTAATCTATTGAAAAATGCCAAATATGTGATTTTGAAAGCTACCGCTGCAACCACTCAACCACAAACACAAGTTGTAAAAATCTATGATGACTATAAATTATTGTTAAAATTAGGTATGCAAGTTAAACTTAAACAAAAATTTTAAACCAATAAAAATGAGACATTTACTTACATCAATTGTAGTTTTCATTATTTTTATTGCAACTACATTCAAACTAAATTCACAACAAAATTTAACGCTTTATTCTTTAGAAAACTGTACACAATCAATCTATTTAAATCCAGGAAATAAAAATGACAATCGCTTTTATTTAAGTTTACCAATAGGGTTTCAAAATATATATGTAAACCATACAGGATTTACATTTAATGATTTGTTTACACCAAGAAGTTATGATGATTCCTTAGATATTAATATTTCAAATGCAATTTCTAAGATATCAGAATCCAATAATTTCTCGGTTGATATGACATCGGAAATTTTGGGTGTTGGATTTCGAATTAAAAAGAAAAATTTCATTTCTTTTGGCATCTTAAATAAAACACAACTTGTTTTTAATTATCCAAAAGGTTTATTACAATTACTTAATGAAGGAAACGGATCAAGTAATTTCTTAGGAAAAAGAGCAGATATGGATGGCTTAGGTGTCGAGGCTAATAGTTACACAGAAATTGCACTAGGGATTAATCGAGCAATTAATTCAAAATTAAATGTTGGTATTAAATTAAAACTATTATCTGGAATTGCGAACATACATACAGCTGAATCTCAAATTGGTTTGACAACAGATGCAACTGATTTCAACTTAACATTAGATGGGAAAATGAGAATTAATTCTTCAAATTCTTTGTATTTTAGTGATAATAATACTGTTCAAACAGACGAGCTAATAAATTCTGCTTATAATTTTAAAAACTTAGGATTTGCAATAGATTTGGGCGGTACATTTCAATTAACTCCAAAAATAGTACTAAATGCAAGTCTTTTAGACCTTGGTTTTATTCATTGGAAATCAAACATAAAAAACTATGAATCTTCATCAATAAATTATACGTTTAAGGGTGTTGACTTAGAAGATGCCATTTTTAACAATGAAAATTTAGGAGAAAATTTAGAAGACACATTGAACAAAATATTCAATTATCAATCTAATTCAACTGCATATAATGCAGCGCTTCATGCAAAATTATACATCGGAGGTAGTTATTTATTAAATAAGTATTTAACTGGAAATTTAACAATGTATAATTCATTTTTTCAGTCACATTATAATTTCGGAATTGCAGCGGGTTTGACATTTAAAGTGAAAAAATGGTTTTCTGCAAACGTAAATTATTCTTACATCGGACGATCTGCCAAAAATATAGGTTTAGGATTTAATCTACATCTTGGGCCTGTTCAGTTTTTCTTGGCAAGCGATAATGTGTTTTCGATCTACGAACCGGGAGCAGCTAAAAACATTCATGTTTCAACTGGTTTAAATATTGTTATCAAACCTTTAAAAGACAAAGATGGTGATGGAATAAAAGATAAAAAAGATGATTGTGATATTCTTTTTGGAAGCAAAGAAATGAAAGGTTGTCCTGATTTAGATAATGATGGGATTCGTGATATTGATGATGAATGCCCATTAAAAGCTGGACCATTAGAGTTTAAAGGTTGCCCTGATAGTGACAAAGATGGTCTTATTGACAAATTAGATAGATGCCCTGAACAAGCAGGTAAAAAAGAATTAAAGGGTTGTCCTGACAATGATAATGATGGTATAATTGATATTGAAGATGAATGTCCGAATGAAGCAGGTATTTTAACTTTTAAAGGATGCCCGGATTCAGACAACGATGGGGTTAAAAATGCTGAAGATGCTTGCCCTGATCAAATTGGCTTATTAGAATTTAATGGTTGCCCTGATTCAGATTCTGATAAAATAATAGATAAAAATGATGGCTGTCCATCAGAATTTGGTCCGTTAGAAAACAATGGATGTCCATGGGGTGACCTAGATAAAGATGGAATTTTAGACAATGTGGATGCTTGTAAATCAGAAGCAGGTCCGATAGAAAATAAAGGATGCCCATTTATGGATAAAGATCAAGATGGTGTATTAGATAAAGATGATAATTGCCCTGAAACAGCTGGAACAATTGAAAATAATGGTTGTCCAAAAATTGATGAGAAAATAGAAAAAATACTAAAAACAGCCTTTAATGATTTAGAATTTGAAACCAATAAAGATGTTATTTTATCATCATCTTTTCAATCATTAGATGAATTAGCTACTGTTTTGATTGAAAAATCGGATTGGAAATTAGAGATTTCTGGTCATACAGATAATGTTGGTGATGCTAAAAAAAATATGGAGCTTTCAAGAAAAAGAGCTGAAGCAGTCAAGAAATTCATGATTGAAAAAGGTGTTGAATCAAAAAGATTGTCAGTTTTTTATTTTGGTAAAACAAAACCAATTGCTTCAAATAATACTATTGAAGGAAGACAAAAAAATAGACGTGTAGAAATGAAATTAACATTTAATTAATTTAAGCTAATAAATAAAATTAAGCCTGAAGAAGTTTAATATGCTTTTTCAGGCTTTTTTTATTCAATAAATTATTGTTTTTTTATACTTTTACAACACAATGATTCAATTTAAAAAAGTAGCATTTTACACCTTAGGTTGTAAACTTAATTTCTCTGAAACATCTACCATTGCACGTTTGTTTGATGATGCTGGTTATGCAAAAGTAGAGTTTGAGGATACTCCTGATATCTATGTTATCAATACGTGTTCTGTTACAGAGAATGCAGATAAAAAGTGTAAACAATTGGTGAAGAAAGCACTGAAAATCAATCCATCAGCTTTTGTTGCAATCATTGGTTGTTTCGCACAATTAAAACCTACAGAAATTGCAGAAATACCGGGTGTTGACTTAGTGCTCGGTGCAAATGAAAAATTCAATTTAATTGAACACATTGAAAAATTAAATGAGAAATCAGATACGACGATCGTTGAATTTGAGTCTATTAAAAACACCAATGAATTTGTGCCTGCCTATTCTATTGGTGACCGAACACGCTCTTTTTTGAAAGTTCAAGACGGTTGCGATTATTTTTGTACGTTTTGCACCATTCCTTTAGCCAGAGGAAAAAGTAGAAATGCTTCCATTAAAGATACTGTTTTAGAAGCTAAAAAAATTGCTGAAACCGACATCAAAGAAGTTGTATTAACTGGAGTAAATATAGGCGATTTTGGTCAAGGTGGTGAAGAAAACTTCTTTTCTCTTATCAAAGAATTAGATCAAGTTGAAGGAATAGATCGTTACCGAATTTCTTCCATTGAACCCAATTTATTGAACAACGAAATCATTCATTTTTGCTTGAATGAATCAGCACATTTTGTTCCACATTTCCACATTCCTCTTCAAGTTGGTAATGACCGCTTATTGAAAGCAATGCGAAGAAAATATGAACGTGAATTGTATGCTGAACGTGTGCATTACATTAAACAATTGCGCGCTGATGCTTGTATAGGGGTGGATGTAATTGTAGGTTTCCCTGGAGAAACTGATGAAGAATTTTTAGATACCGTTCATTTTTTAAAAGAATTACCTGTTTCTTATTTACATGTATTCACCTATTCTGAACGTGCAAATACAACAGCTGTAAAATTGGGTGAACCTGTTCCAATGAACATTAGAAGAGAACGTAGCAAACAATTACACATTCTATCTGATAAAAAGAAACGTGCATTTTACGAAGAAAATATTGGAACGATTCGAACGGTTTTATTTGAACACGAAGAAGATCATGGCATCATGTATGGCTTCACTGAAAATTATGTAAAAGTAAAAATGCCTTACGATGCAACGCTAGTGAATACGTTTAACAAGGTTCAACTAACAGAAATTGATCGCGACGGTATCATGAAAGCACTACTAATCCAAGAATAATGGGAACAATAAAAAAATTACTCTATAAATTACTGAATGAAACAACGTATTTAAAAACGTTGCACCGAAGTTTTTACTTCCTTTATTCGTTGGGAATCTTAAAAAAAGATGAACGTTTTAAGTACCACTACATGGTGAAAAAGGTTATTGAACCCAACTTTAACATCATTGACATTGGAGCTAATTTAGGCTATTTCTCAAAAACATTCGCTCGTTTGATTCCAAATGGAAAATTAATTTCGATTGAACCTGTTCCTCAATTTTACAAGGTACTTTCTTATTTTTTAAAGCCTTATAGAAATGCAACAATTTTCAATGTAGCATTAGGAGACACTGAAGGTTCAATCACAATGGTGCTTCCTAAATCTAATGGAATGATTCGAACAGGATTGCCGCATATTGCTGAAAGTGAAGAAGAAAAAAGTCAACATGCAACACAAGAAGTAGCCATTGTTAAAGGAACAGAATTATTCAAAGATTTGACTGCGCTTGATTACATTAAATGCGACATTGAAGGCTACGAATTAACTGTTTTTGAAGAAATCAAACCCATTTTGGAGAAATTTCAACCATTCGTTCAACTTGAAATTTCTGCAAAAAATACAGACGCCATGCTTGCATTATTTTCAGATTTGGGTTACACGCAATTTGGAATTGCAAATTTTAATTTTGTACAAGAAACTGGAATTCAACAAGAAGAAGGTGATTATTTCTTTGTTCCAAAAAACCGTTTAGCTGGTTTCAAAGAAAAATTTACTTGTTAAGCTTCTTTTTGAAATGAAGTAATAATAGCATCAACGCAGTTCATTCCGTCTATAGCTGCTGAAACAATTCCACCTGCATATCCAGCGCCCTCAGCACAAGGAAACAATCCTTTTGTAGAAACATGCTCCATTGTCTCAGGATTTCTAGGAATTAAAATTGGTGATGAAGTGCGTGATTCTGGTGCATGTAAAACAGCATCATTGGTTAAAAAACCATTCATTTTCTTATCAAATTCAACAAAGGCTTTTCGTAAGCGATTGGCAATAAACGGAGGGAAAATTGAATCCATTTCTACACTTACAATCCCTGGCTGGTAGGAAGATCGAGGAAAATCAATTGATTTTTTCTTTTGAACAAAATCAACTAAACGCTGTGCAGGGACTTTTTGAGTTTTCCCAGCCATTTCCCATGCTTTTTTCTCTATTGATTTTTGGAAATCAAGGCAAACAAATGGATCGTTTTCTTTCCCTGGGAAATCAGATGGGTCCACACTTACTACTATTCCTGAATTAGAATAAATATTGTTACGTTTAGAGGGGGACCAACCATTTGTAACGACTTCTTCTTGAGCCGTTGCGCATGGTGCTACAATTCCACCTGGACACATGCAAAAAGAATAAACACCTCTTCCATCAACTTGAGCAACCAACGAATAAGATGCTGGCGGAATAAAAGAATCATTTAATCTACCATGGTATTGAATGGTATCAATAAGTTCTTGCGTATGTTCAATTCGCACACCAAGTGCAAATGGTTTAGCATCCACTTTTATACCTCTTGTATGTAACAATTCAAAAATATCACGAGCAGAGTGTCCTGTTGCTAAAATTACTCTGTCAAATTCAAACCAATTCGAATGATTGATTTCAATTGCTGAAATAGCATTTTCCTGTAATTTTATATCCGTTAATTTAGATTCAAAATGAACTTCACCTCCATTGGCAACAATAAATTCTCGCATCCCAACAATGATTTGGGGTAATTTATTCGTGCCAATATGCGGATGAGCATCGACTAAAATATCTTTATCTGCTCCAAATTCAACAAATAATTTCAATGTTTTTTCTACATCGCCTCGTTTTTTAGATCGTGTGTATAATTTTCCGTCGGAATACGTTCCTGCGCCACCTTCTCCAAAACAATAATTCGATTCAGGATTTACAATGGATTTTTTATTCAATTCCGCCAGATCTCTTCTTCGTGAACGAACATCTTTACCACGTTCAAAAACAACAGGACACAAACCAACTTCTAAACATCTTAAAGCTGCAAAAAGTCCAGCCGGACCAGCCCCAATAATTGCAATTCTTTTTTTATCTGCTACATTTTGTGGGGTAAAAAACGGGGTAAAAACAGAAGCTTCATCCTTTAAATATACAATAAAAGAACAATTTAATTTGATGATTTTTTTGCGTGCATCAATGCTTCGTTTACGCCATTCAAAAGTAAAGTCATCATGAGTAAGCGCTAATTCACTTTTAATTTTTGCATGAATCAATGCTAAATCATCAACCTGTTCCGGTAAAATTTGAAATTGTACAACTTCAGCCATTAACCTTCAAATATAAATGAAACCCACCAACCTCTGTTGTACAACGATTGAATTGGTTTAGAGATAGGTGAATTATCTTGAATTAATGAATTGTAAAAACTATGTGAATACTTTAATTCAATTCCAAATTTAAAATAGGGTGCAAAAAATTCCAATCCACCACCAACTTGACCGCTAAAATCATTTCGTTTGATTTTAATAAATGGATCTGTCAAACTTTGTGATGCATCTTCTTGAGATTGTAAATCATACGAATATTGACCACCAAATAAACAATATGCTGCAAAATTATTGATGCGCAATGTTCTAAATTGGAACATTAAAGGAAAATCAAGATTGGTTGAATTTACACGTTCTTGGCTGAGTTCTTTTTCTGGTCCGCTACCATTATCTACTAAAAACGTATAATCTAACACGCGCTCTTGAAAGGATAATGTTGGTAAAAACCGTAAACGAACTACTGGCGTTCCAATTTTCAATGTAGAAACAATTCCTAATTGCCCACCAATTGTTGCGCTCGGAATAACAGATAATAATTGATAATCCTGATATGCTGTAAGTTTTTGATACGTATTAAAATTAGAGGAATTAAAACCAAGCATAAAACCAAAATTCAATACCTTTTTATCAAATTTACGGTAATTGAGCGGCACTTCTTTTTGTGAAAAAGCCACAAAAGAAACTAAACATAAAAGTATATAAGAGTATTTTATCATTCGTTTAATAACGCAGCATTAGAATAATTCGTATATCTTATTTTCTTCCTATGTAAATTGTTGCAATTCCACCCGAAACTAATTTTGAAGTAACATTTTTATAACCAACTTTGGTTAAAATCGCTTTAAAATTTTCTCCTTCAGGAAATGCTTCTACTGATTCTGGTAAATAAGCATATGCTTTTTCATCTTTAGAAATGTTTTTTCCAAAAAATGGAATAAAATATTTAGAATAAAAACCAAAAACTTGTTTGATTGGAAATTTCTTAGGCTTAGAAAACTCAAGGATAATTGCTTTTCCTTCTGGACGAATCACGCGCAACATTTCAGCTAAACCTTTTTCTAAATTCTCAAAATTTCGTACGCCAAAACCAACTGTTAAACCATCAAAATAATTGTCTTCAAATGGCAAGTTTTCTGAATCACCTAATTGCATTGAAATGATGTTATCAACTTTTTTAGCAATCATTTTTTCTTTTCCAACGGCTAACATTCCTTCTGATATATCAATTCCAACAACTTCTTTTGGATTAATTTTCAAAGCTGCTATAGCAAAATCACCTGTACCGGTTGCAATGTCTAAAATTCGAGAAGGATTAAGCTCTTTTAATTCAGCGATTGCTTTCTTACGCCAAATTTTATCAATTCCTAGCGATAGAAAATGGTTCAAAAAATCATATCTCTTTGAAATATTGTTAAACATTTCAGCGACCTCTTCTTTTTTAGATTTAGAAGCATCGTTATATGGTTTTACTACTTTTTGCTCTGACATGATCGTTATATTTCTCCGATTAAATTTGTTATTTCACTTTTCAATTGTTCTGAATCAATAGAGACAACACCACTTGTTTCACACACCAAACCACCAGCTATATTAGCTATTTGAGCAATGCGTTGAATTGGTAAACCAGCAACCAAACACAAGGTAGCTACAGAAATTACTGTATCACCTGCTCCACTCACATCTGCAATCGTTCTTAAATGTGCTGTTTCGTGAAATTGTTCTGCTTCTTGTTGAATAAAAACGCCATGTTCAGATAAGGTAACAAAAGAAATTTGATTGTTTAAATGACTTTTCAACGTTGCAATTGCATTTAAAAAAGTTGGATATTCTTTTTCATAATCAAACTCCAACGACAAACCTTCTTTTAATTCTTTTAAATTAGGCTTGAATAAGGTGACGTTTTTATACGCCAAAAAATTATCTTTTTTTGGATCTACTGTAGTAACAACATTGAAGTGTTTCGCAAGTTTAATGACCTCCGAAATGACTTTTTCTGTCAATACTCCTTTGTTATAATCTTCAAAAATTATTGCATCTAAACCAGCCTGAAGCAATTCGTTAACTCTTTGAATTATAGAACTTTCCTCGTCCTGATGTAAAGTATGTGTTTGTTCTGAATCGATGCGTAGCAATTGTTGGTTATTCCCAATTACGCGTGTTTTTACAGTAGTTATACGATTATTAGAAACTACAATACCTTTTGTATCAATAGAAGCATCTTTTACCAAATCTAAAAAGCGTTGTCCTTCTTTGTCATTACCAATAATTGAACACAATATTGGAGCAGCACCTAAAGCCACTAGATTAATAGCAACATTTGCTGCACCACCTAGACGATCTTCCTCTTTTTCCAAACTTACAATTGGTACAGGTGCCTCAGGACTAATTCGATTCACTTTACCTCTGAGGTAAGCATCCAACATTACATCTCCAAGAACAAGGATTCTTTTTCCTTTAAAATGTTCAAATAATTCAGTAGATTTCATTATGCTAGTTTTGCCAAAGCTTGTTTGATGCGATCCATTGCTTTTGTTAATGTTTCTTCAGAAGCAGCATACGAAATACGAATACAATTCGGATCACCAAAAGCATCACCAGTTACTAATGCTACCAATGCTTCTGATAATAAATACAAACACATATCATCTGCGTTATGTACAGTAAAACCATTGTAAGATTTACCGAAAAAAGAAGCTATTTCTGGGAAAACATAAAACGCTCCAACAGGAACATTTGCTTTCACACCTGGCATATCATTCAAAGCAGCTAAAACTAATTTTCTACGATTATTGAAAGCAGTAATCATATCTTTTAATACAATTGGATCCGCTTCCATTGCAGCAATAGTTGCTTTTTGAGTAATTGAACAAGTACCTGAAGTAAATTGACCTTGCACTTTATTACATGCATCTGCAATGACTTTAGGAGCACCAATGTAACCCAAACGCCATCCTGTCATTGCCCAAGCTTTAGAAACTCCATTAATAGTTACAACTTGATTGTATACTTCTGGAAATTGAGCCAAACTTTCATGTTTACCAATGAAATTAATGTGCTCGTAAATTTCATCAGAAATTACAACAATGTGAGGATATTTTTTCAATACACACGCTAAGTCATACAATTCTTCTTTCGTATAAACCGAACCAGTTGGATTACATGGCGTTGAGAAGATTAACATTTTTGTCTTAGGTGTAATCGCAGCTTCTAATTCTTTACCAGTAATTTTAAAATCATTGTCGATTCCAGCAGTAATAATAACTGGAGTACCTTCAGCTACTTTGACGATTTCCACATAAGAAACCCAATATGGTGCAGGCACAATCACTTCATCTTCAGGTCCAACAATACTTAAAACTACATTTGCAATTGATTGTTTTGCACCTGTTGAAACAACAATTTGATCTTTTGTGTAATCTAAACCATTGTCGCGCTTAAATTTTAAAGAGATACTTTCACGCAAATCATCATAACCAGGAACTGGAGTATACATCGTGAAGTTATTATCCATAGCTTCTAAAGCTGCATCTTTAATAAATTGAGGTGTAAAAAAATCAGGTTCACCCAAGCTCAAAGAAATAATATCTTTTCCTTCTGCTTTTAACTCTCTACTTTTTCTCGACATTGCAATAGTTGCCGATTCTTCCATAGCCATTAGGCGATCTGATAACTTAATCATAATACAATTTATTTTTTACAAAATTAATCATTAAAAAAGTATAAATAGAATTCAAAGAGTGAAATATACAACAAGAAGTCAAAAGTTGATTGTGGATAAACAATTCTCATTTTATCGAATTGAAAAAACGAAATGCTTATTTTTGAAAATAGTATGGAAAAGAAGAAATTTATCGACTTAAAAAAACTAATTCAAAGTAAAAATCCAACCGCTGCAAAATGGTTACCAGGATTTGTTTTGAATTATTTGAGAAAAACGATCCACGAAGACGAAATAAATACATTCTTAGACAAGCACAACACCAAATTTAACCATGATTTTTGTACAGCAATTGTTGATTATTTAGCAATGGACATTCAAGTTACAGGAATTGAAAACATTCCAAAAGAAGGTCCTGTAATTATTGCAATGAACCATCCTTTAGGCGGTATGGATGCAATAGCTTTTATTCATGCATTGAAAAACCATCGCGCAGATATTAAATTTATTGTGAACGACATCTTAATGAACCTTGAAAACTTAAAAGGATTATTTGTTGGCATCAATAAACATGGTAAAAACGAACAATCTACGCGTCAAAACATAATTCATGCATTTGAAAGTGATGAAGCCATTTGTATTTTTCCTGCTGGTTTGGTTAGTAGAAAACAAAAAGGGAAAATTGAAGATTTAGAATGGAAAAAAACATTTGTTTCATATGCGAACAAATTAAATCAACCAATTGTTCCCGTATATATTGATGGAAAACTTTCTAATTTCTTTTACCGATTAGCCAACTTTAGAAAAGCAATTGGCATAAAAGTAAATATTGAAATGCTTTATTTAGCAGATGAATTATTCAATCAGCGAAATAAAACCATCAAATTTACCATTGGAAAACCTTTATTACCACCTGATTACCAACACCTGCCTTCAGAAAGAAAACAAACTGCATTTATCAAACAACAGGTATACGCATTAGGAAACAACTAGGAATTATGGAAAAAATTATTGAACCAATTGATAAAGCACTATTAAAAGCTGAATTAACATCGGATCGTTTCATGAGAATGACACGAAAAGGTTCGAATGAGATATATTGTGTTAATATCCACAATGCTCCAAATGTTTTGCGTGAAATTGGTCGTTTAAGAGAAGTAACTTTTAGAGCTTCTGGAGGAGGAACAGGCTTATCAATCGATTTAGATGAATTTGACACCAATGAAATTTGCTATGAGCAATTAATTGTTTGGTCGCCTGAGGACGAAGAAATCATTGGTGGTTATCGTTTTATCAAATGCGCTGATGCAATTGATCAACTATCCAAAGAAATTCATCTATCAACAACTCATTATTTTGATTTTTCAGAAAAATTTATAAATGAATACCTTCCGTCAACTATTGAATTGGGTAGAAGTTGGGTACAACCAAATTTTCAACCATCGGTCAACCCAAGAAAAGGATTATTTGCTTTAGATAATATTTGGGATGGTCTAGGCGCAATTACTATTTTCAATCCTGATATCAACTATTTCTTTGGAAAAGTAACGATGTATCCAAACTACAACACATACAGTCGTGATTTCTTGTTGCATTTTTTAAAAACCTATTTTCCAGACAACGAAAATTTAATGCATCCTTTTCACCCACTTCAAATCACTACTGACCCTTCAATTTTCGACCAAAAATTAGCAGGTTTAGCATTCAAAGAAGCTTTCAAAGTTTTGAATTCTGCTATCAGGGATAATGGTGAATTCATTCCACCTTTAATGAATATATACATGAGTCTTTCTTCTACAATGAAAACATTTGGAACTGCAGTCAACCCTGATTTTGGAAACGTTGAAGAAACAGGTATTCTAGTAACAATTGCAGACGTTTATCCAGAGAAAAAGGAACGTCATATGACATTATAATTAGTTTGATGCCCCTTCTCTAATAAATCTAAAACTGATTTAACAGGACTAAATGATTCGCTTGGAACTTCTACAAAAACGGTATTCCAAAAAGCCATTCCGCCGTTCCATAAACCAGGAAGTTCTATAAAACGAATTGGCACCCCATAGTGTTTTTTGTGAACTATAAAATAATTATTATCGTCTTTGTAGTTTGTTAGATCAATTTTAGTTCCGTATAAATCTTTTGTTGATAATGCAATCATCACAGGATTGAAATGAGAACTTTGAGCCATTAAATGGTATTGCTCACCTTTTAAAGAAATTTGTGATTTTTCAACAATCTGCTTTGAAATCACTCTATTCGATTGCACCCAAAATGGTCCTCCACCTGGTTGCCCATCGTTTTTAACCATTCCACAAATTCGAATCGGTCGATTCAATACCTCAATAATTTGTTCTTTATTTAAAATGCTTTGCATTTCTGTTGCATCCAACAAATGATACTGCTCACAAAATTGCTTAAAACCTTCAAGTGTTGGATTTAAAACAATTTCTCGAGCTTCTTCTTTGAAACTATGAAGAATTCCACCCAACACTTTCAATGCATCTGTAGATGGTCCTGCAAACGCTTGGTGTTGAATGTTATCAATATTTTTGACAAAGATTACATCCTCGTCTATCTCATTTAATTGGTTGAGTAATGCACCATGTCCAGCAGGACGCGTAATGTACTCACCATTATCGTGCATTAGAACAGTTTTATCATTTTTAAAAGCAAAAGAATTCGTCGTTTTTTCTTGCTCTGAAAACGCAACTTTTTTTATTGTAGAATCAACGAATTCTTGAATGGATTCTTTGATTTGATCTTCATATTCTGCTTGAATGGTAAAATAAAAAGAACAGTCTTTTTTTATTTCTTTCGATTGGATGATTAACTCTTGAAAAGGATTTAAACAAGTAGAATTATACACATGAAATGGAATTAATCCCTTTGGTAAAATTGCATAGTTAAAACCATCTTCAGTGAGTAAAAATGAAATAAACTCATGAATATCTTGCGTTTTGTTTTTTAAATTAGTTTGAAAAGCAATCGGTAAATAGTTGAAAAAAGCAAATTTTTCAATATTGTTAAAAAACTTCTCAACTAAACTTCGGTTTTCATCTGTTGGTTCAACTAAAAAATCTTGCAAGAATTGAAACATTCTAGATCCTGAACCAGATGCTGGTATAAAAAACCCAAGTTTTTTAATTGACTTTTCAAAAATATCTTTATAATTAGTTGCAGCATCATTTGTAACTTCTATAATTCCATTTCCTAAAACGCAAGGAGCAACCAATTGAACTTCAGGGTTTTCTGAAAAAACCTTTAGTTTTTGTTCATTGATTCGTTGATTAATTGAAGTGCTTTGCATTTGTTTGATAAAAGATTTTGTTTCTTTGCATTCATGAATTCAGCGCTCGAATATATAAAATATATGTGGATTGCCAAAGGTCGACACGGTATTCATTCTCCTTATGTATATGATTTTTTAGACAATTGCCGATCAATTAAACGAGATGATTCGTTTCGAAATTCATTGAAAAATCTATACAAAACTATTCGCAACAGCACTGAAATCATTACAATCGAAGATTTTGGAGTTGGTTCTAAAAAAATGAACAAGCAACGAAAAGTCTCAAATTTATTAAAAACAAGTTCTTCAAAAGGAAAATTTGGCACTTTGTTGTATCAATTAGCCAAACACTATAACATTGAAAACAGCTTAGAACTAGGGACTTCCATTGGAATCGGTGCAATACACTTAGCGAAAGGAAATCCTTTAGGAAACGTTATTACAGTTGAAGCTTGTTCTGCTACTCGCGCTGTTGCTTTGACCAATTTTGAAGGAATGCATTGCTCCAACATTAAGAGCATTAATAGCACTTTTGTTGATTTTTTCAAATCGTATTCAGGTGATAAATTTGATTTGGTATACATTGATGGTCACCACGATGGCACAGCACTCTTAAACTATTTACATTCAGTTGAACCTTTTACTCACGATGAAACAATTTTTTTATTGGATGATATTCGCTGGAGCCAATCAATGTTAGATGCGTGGAATCAATTAAAAGAAGACGAAAAATACCACGTTTCAATCGATTTCTTTCGCATGGGAATGTTGGTCAAACGCCCCTGTCAACGAAAAGAAAATTTTACACTAAAACTTTAATAAGTAGCACTTATTAAATTGATTATCATTTGATTGTTGTAAATAATAATTTGATCTTTATTGGCAACATTTTCTTTCTTCATTGTTTTACCCATCGGCTGATTTACAACTGCTTCTTCTTGAACAAAAGCATCAATAACCATCGGTTCATCGTTGATCGAATTATAATCACTTATTTCCACAACATCCATTTTTGCCAATTCCAAGGGTTGTATTGTTTCATTTACGGGAAGCGCTTTAGCTAATTTCAATGGAATTTCCTTTTCTAAACCAGAAATTGTTTCGCTGTTTTTAACCGACTTTTCTTTGTTATCAGTAATGTTTTCTGTATTTAAAGCTGCTACTTTAGTTAAGTTATTGGTGATTTTATCTGGTGCATTTAAAAAAGGAACCACCAATAAAACCAGAACAATTAGCGCTGCAAGTTGAACTAAAGGTCGTTTGTAAAATTCTTTGTCAATTGGGTAAATAGTTCTTAGGATCGAATTGGACAAAGACGCAGACTTTCCCATGGAATGCTTTTTCATAAATAAAGCATCCAAGGATTCTTTTGTTTGTTTTTTAGGCTCCAACTCACTTTTTTGTTGCAGTGTTGACAACGTTTCAAACAACTGTTTCAATTGATTGAATTCATCTCTCGTTGTACACCAATCTTTCAATTCCAGCAATGCTTGTTCCGACAACTGGTCAAACGTATTGTTTTCTATAATATCTTGAATTTTCTTTTCCATTTTATAATTCAATAGGATTAAATTCTTTTAAATTTTCTGCCATTTTCTTCGTTGCATTAAACAACCTTGACTTTACCGTTCCTTCATTAATTTCAATGATTTCAGCAATTTCTTTGATCGACAAACCATCTAAGTGCCTCATTTTAAACACAACTGCATGCTTTTCATCCAACTCATTCAAACTCAACTCAAATGCTTGTAAAAAAAACTGGTCGTGTACTTCGTTGAAGACATTACTGGATTGATCGGAAAGCGTAAAATGTTGATCCAAGCCATTTGAAGTTCCTTTTCGAACTTCCATTTTCTTGTATTCATTTTTACACATGTTATTTGCCACCGAATAAAACCAGGTTTTAAAATTTTTAGTCGTGTCAAATACTGTTGGATCTTTAATGATTTTCGCAAACAAATCATGCATAAAATCCTCCGCTTTTTCTCTGTCTCGCCACAACATTCGATTAAAATAACTCAACATTAACGATGCATAGCGTTTATACAATTCATCAAACGCTCCTTTTTGTCCACCTGAAAGCTGGAGCATTAATTGCTCATCCGAAAATTCAGTATATTTTGGACGAAAAAGACGCATTTATTTCAATACTTGTTTTTTATTTGTGAGCAATGCAATTTGTTTCAATTCTCTCGAAAGGTCTTCCCTATTCGGATTTTGTTTGGTCAACGAAAGTAAAATCGGTAAATAATTCGCTCCTAAGTTTTTATCAAAATTGTAATCCTTAGACTGGAGAACTTTTTTAGAAAAAACATGATCCCAAAGTTTTAAATTATAGGTTGAACAAACCGATTCATCTTTAAAAGTTCTCTCATTCGTAAACGTTAAACCAACAGTTTTTAATTCCGTTAAGTTAAGCGTACTTAAATATTCTTTCGGCAATGTAAATGATAAGTAAAATGAGTGTTTGGCATTGATTTCAATCAGTTGTTTGAAATAATTTGTATTGATCAACGTTTGATTTGGCAAAAACAATCCTTTTTCTGTTACTTGCTTCCTGAATGTTGTGCTTCTTAAGTATTCAAGCGGAAGTACAAAAACATCTTGGCGCAAATTCAATTTATGTTGTGCATAATAACAAGCAAAAGCATCCTCAAAACTATGTACAATCAAAACTCCATTTTGAGCGACACTTTCCAATAAATCCGATGAATAATCAATTTGAACCATTGACAACATCCCACCTTTCATCAACTTCTCAATTGCAATAAGCGCTTCTTTCTTTTTAGAAAGTAAACTGTACACTACAGCTAATTGTTGTTGTACTTCTAAATTCGTTGCTTGGATTTTTGCTGCTTTTTCAATGTATTTTAAGTTAGCAACATCATACGAACTTGCATAAAACTTCCAATAATTATATTCAAAGGAATTCGGATTCTCACGGTACAAAACCCCAACGTATTGATTGATTTTAGCTTGATCCTCAACCGAAAGACTTCGCGAAGTTCTGTTCCATTTTAACGTTGATTTCAAGAGATTTAATCCTTGTAAGGCTTGTGCTTTTTGATTGGTAGAAGTTGTTTTGGTTACTTCTTTCAATTCCTTTTTTTCGTCTTCAACAAGAGGAATCGATTCTATTGAATTCGTTGCTGGCGCATTCAATGTATTGCTATTAGTAATTTGAGCTTGAGCGAACAAACCAGAGAAAACAAAGGCAAAAAGAAAGAAAAGAAATGTTTTCATTTTTATTTTTTTAGGCTGTACAACCTACTTTTCAAAAAGTTCAGAAAGGTATTAAACTTCTGCTGCAAATAAAAATTTATTCGGAGATATTAAATCTGTTTTCACGGCATACATCACAATACCAGCCGTGTTTTTGACGCCTAATTTAGCCATGATATTTTTTCGATGTGTATTAATTGTGTGATTACTTAAAAACAATTGTTCTGCAATTTGACCATTGGTCAATCCTTCAGCAATTAAAATGATAATTTCATTTTCACGTTCAGACAAAATTACTGGTTCACACGAAAATGATTCAAAATCGATATCATTCACATCAATCGAAGCACGTTGAATGGTTTCTAAGATTTTACCACAGAAAAACTTGTGTCCTCTACCCGTTTCTTCTACTGCATTGATAATTTCACCTAAGTCGCAATCTTTTTTCACATAACTAATAACCCCGCTTCTCAAAGCATCTACTAACGTTTGTGCAGATTGTTCAGGAGTAATGGCAAGGATTTTTACATTTTTGTCTAGTGCTGTAATTTTTGGAATCACATCAATATCAAAACCAGCAGATGTATAATCAATCACAACAACAGTAGCTGGAAAATTTTTGATTTGTTCTAATAATTCTTTTTTATCGCGCGCTTCTCCAACAATTTTGAAACCACCATTTGAATTCAGTATTGTACGAATCCCAACACGAACTAAATCATTACTATCAGCTAAAATGACATGCATCTTATTTAGAATTATTTTAAACAAGGCAAATATAAAGAAGATTTAGTTACTAGCGTTTAAATTAAAATCATTTTTTTAAACAAAAAAGGCGCAATAACTAATTGCGCCTTTTATTTGATAATTTACTTTGTTATTAACGTGTAAACAACATCTCTCTGAATTTTGGCAATGGCCACATTTCATCATCAATTAATAATTCTAATTTATCAGCGTGATAACGAATTTCATCGAAATGAACTTTCACTGTATCGCAATAAGCAATTGCTTTATCTTCAGCGTGCTCAATATTGTTGGCTACTTTACGTGCTTTCAACATTTCATCTGCACTAGCTTTCATTTTTGTTAAATGATTACTGATTTTTTCAATCAACTCCATTTGAACAGCTGAAGCAGCTTTTCCAGCTTTTTCGCCTAAAATAGAAATGTGTCCTTGAATGTTTTGAATGATTTTATTTTGGTAATCAACAACAGCAGGAACGATCATAGATTGAATTACATCTTCCATGATTCTCGCTTCGATTTGAATTTTCAAAATGTAGTTTTCGAAATCAATTTCTTGACGAGCTTCTAATTCTCTTGGAGTCAATACATTTAAATCATTGAATAATTTTGCTACATTTTTATCGCTCCATACTTTCAATGCACGAGGTGTGTCTTTTAAGTTTTTCAAGCCTCTTTTTTCAGCATCTTTCACCCATTCATCACCATACCCATTTCCTTCGAAACGAATTTTCTTAGATTCTTTGATGATTGCTTGTAATTCTTTCAAGATTGCTTCGTCTTTTGCTTCACCTTTATCAATGCGTTTGTCAACAGCGATTTTGAAAATTTTCAATTGTGTTGCCATGATTGAATTCAAAACGATCATTGCAGAAGCACAGTTTGCAGAAGAACCAACAGCTCTAAACTCGAATTTATTTCCTGTAAAGGCGAATGGAGAAGTTCTGTTACGATCTGTATTGTCCAACATGATTTGTGGAATTTTACCGATGTTCAATTTCAACTCCGTTTTGTCTTCTGGTGTCATTTTACCAGCTTTCACATTTTTCTCGATATCATCTAATAATGAAGATAATTGAGAACCAATGAATGCAGAAATAATTGCTGGT
Source organism: Crocinitomicaceae bacterium (assembly GCA_024639405.1). Classification (GTDB taxonomy): domain Bacteria; phylum Bacteroidota; class Bacteroidia; order Flavobacteriales_D; family Crocinitomicaceae; genus M0103. The sequence goes on from JAHEIL010000001.1 coordinate 156,263, forward strand.
GGCGCTTCGTTTGCTCCCAAACGGTGATCATTTCCTGCAGAAGCGATACACGCTCTTAAAATATCTGCATGGTCGTGAATCGCTTTAATTGTATTCACGAAGAATGTTAAGAATTGTAAGTTTGTTTTAGGATTTTTACCTGGTGCTAATAAATTCACTCCTGTATTTGTTCCCAACGACCAGTTATTGTGTTTACCAGAACCGTTTACTCCTGCAAATGGTTTTTCGTGCAACAATACTCTGAAATCATGTTTACGTGCAATTTTCTCCATTAAGTCCATTAACAATAAGTTATGGTCGTTGGCTAAATTACACTCTTCAAACATTGGCGCACATTCAAACTGATTTGGTGCAACTTCATTATGACGTGTTGTAACTGGAATACCTAATAAGATTGCTTCCGTTTCAAATTCACGCATGAATGCTGTAACACGATCAGGAATTGAACCAAAATAATGATCTTCTAATTGTTGCCCTTTAGCAGCAGCGTGACCAAATAATGCTCTTCCAGTCATCATTAAATCTGGACGTGCATTGAACAATGCTTGATCAATTAAGAAATATTCTTGTTCCCAACCTAAGGTTGCGTTCACTTTTGTTACGTTTTTATCGAAGTATTGACAAACTTCAACTGCTGCTTGATCAACTGCATGCAATGCTTTTAATAAAGGCATTTTAAAATCCAACGATTCACCTGTGTAAGAAATGAAGATTGTTGGAATGCACAATGTTTTACCAATAACAAATGCCGGAGAAGATGGATCCCAAGCAGTATAACCTCTTGCTTCAAAAGTGTTTCTAATTCCACCATTTGGGAAAGAAGAAGCATCTGGTTCTTGTTGTACTAATAAATCTCCGTCAAAACGCTCGATTGCTTTTCCTGGACCGATTGGTTTGAAAAAAGCATCGTGTTTTTCAGCAGTTGCTCCAGTTAATGGCTGAAACCAATGCGTATAATGTGTTGCACCTTTTGTCAAAGCCCAATCTTTCATTGCCGAAGCAACTTGATCTGCCATTTTTCGATCCAAACGTGTTCCGTTTTGAATTGATTCAACCATTGATTTAAATGCTTCAGATGGTAAATACTCACGCATTACCTCCATGTGGAAAACATTTTTACCAAATAATTCTGAAACACGACCATCAAACTCAATGTGTTTTGGAGTTCGATTTAATACATCTTGATACGCTTGTTGTCTTTTTGATGCCATAACTAAAGAAAAATTTAATTTTTTTACAAATTTATGTATTTTTTTGAGTCATTTTGATAAAAAAATTGATTTTTTTCAGACTTACCCCCTATTTTTTAATGCAAAATTCAAAAAAACTTAATTTTAACTTTAAAAACGGGCTGTTTTCACAAAAAAATAAGTTTTGAACAATTTATATTTTATAATTGGAAATTGAAATCAAACCATTAACTTTGTTTTCAATGAGTGAATTTATTGTATCAGCCAGAAAATATAGACCGCAAACCTTCGACACAGTTGTTGGTCAACACGCTATTACTTCTACATTAAAAAATGCAATAAAGACCGATCACTTGGCTCAAGCGTTTTTATTTTGTGGATCTAGAGGAGTTGGTAAAACAACCTCTGCTCGAATTTTAGCTAAAACAATCAACTGTTTTAACCGATCAGAAAATATTGAAGCGTGCGACCAATGCGATTCTTGCCAATCTTTTAACACTGGTAATTCATTAAATGTTTATGAATTAGATGCAGCCTCTAACAATTCAGTTGACGATATTCGCAACCTGATAGACCAAGTTCGCATTGCACCACAATTAGGAAATTACAAGGTTTACATTATTGATGAGGTACACATGTTATCCAATGCTGCATTCAATGCTTTTTTAAAAACGTTGGAAGAACCACCAAAGCATGCGATTTTCATTTTAGCTACAACTGAAAAACACAAAATCATTCCTACAATTCTTTCTCGTTGTCAAATTTTTGATTTTAATAGAATCAAAGTAAAAGACATAGCAGATCATTTAGGAAGTATTGCTACTAAAGAAGGAATCACTGCAGAACCAGAAGCGCTGCATTTAATTGCACAAAAAGCTGATGGCGCATTGCGTGATGCATTATCAATATTTGATCAAATTGTAACGTTTGTTGGAACGAATTTAAGTTATAAAAGTGTGATTGAGAATTTAAACATTCTTGATTATGATTATTACTTCCGTATTATTGAAAGCACTCAAAAAGAAGACATTCCTTCTGCGCTATTATTGTTAAATGATGTTTACGAAAAAGGATTTGATGGACACAACTTTATTGTTGGATTGGCTGATCACTACCGTAACTTGTTAATTTGTAAGGATACACGCACGGCTAAATTATTAGAAGTTGGTGAATCTTTGGAACAACGCTACATCGAACAATCAAAAGAATTAGATGGTCACTTAATTTTACGTGCATTGGCAGTTTTAAGTAAAACAGATGTTGATTACAAAGCTTCTAAAAACCAACGCCTATTGGTTGAAATGGCCTTGATGCAACTGTGTTCTTTATTGCAAGAGCAAGAAAAAAAAAAGGACTGACGGATCCCGTTGAATTAATTCCTTTTAAATATCAAAATTTACGCGACAAAGCTAGTCCTACTGAAAAAGTAATTGCACCACCAATTCGCCAAGAAGTTCCTGTTCCAATTGTTGAACAAAAATTAGCAACTGTTCCTACAGGACAATTGAATACTTCAACACTTTCTATCAAGAATCTTATTCAAAAGAAAGAAGAAATTGCTGAGATGCATTCCAAATCTCCAGAAAATTTACCTATGAATGATTATTCATTTGACCAGGTAAAAATGTTATGGAGAAGATTTGCTTTTGAAGTAAAAGAACGTGGCATGGAAACGTTTTACAACGCCATGATCAAACGTGAACCACTAAGAAAAGACACTGATCTTTACATCATGGAAGTGGATAATCAAATTCAAGTGGATTACATCACTCCACACCTTCAAGAAATCAATCAATTTTTCAGAAAGGAACTAAAAAATTATGCTTTCACGATTGAAATTGAACAAACTGGAAATCCTGAAGAAGAAATCAAATTCTTAACCGGAAAAGATAAATTTGCTGCTATGGCTCGTAAGAATCCGAATATTCATACGTTAAAGACGATGTTTAATTTAGACATAGAATATTAGTTTTGAGTTGAAATAGTTTTGGGTTTTGAGTTGAGATCTCAATAGAATAAAGATCTAATTTTAATTGCTTCATTGATTAATTGTTTAATTGCTTCATTGATTAATTGATTAATTGATTAATTGATTAATTGATTAATTGATTAATTGATTAATTGATTAATTGATTAATTGATTAATTGATTAATTGATTAATTGATTAATTGATTAATTGTTTAATTGTTTAATTGTTTAATTACTTCATTCTTTAATTAATCTTAAATCGCAATTGAATTGTAATATCAGACTTTACTGAGCCCTTAATTTCTTCTGCACCTGATCCGATAGTTTTGCGATTATTATATATGAAAGCACCGTATTTCACCCACAAATCAACGTGTCGCGCAAAAGAATAACGCATCAATAAATACGCGCGACTTCCTTGGTAATAATACGCGGGAATAGAAAACACATTCAATGCATTGTTTTCATAACTGTAAATTCGACTGTCGTAACTGTCAGAATCAAACAACGCAAATCGAAGTGCAACATCTAAAGGAAAAGATTTTGGTTTAAATAAAATATCCTGCGTTAGGATCATTCCTTGTTCAGGTATATTGCTCGGTCGATTAATGAACACATATTCGATTCTACTTTTAATAACTAATTGATCACTAACAGCGTACGATAAATTGAGTCGAATATTTTGTTGATCAATGTTCTCAATTTCAGTAATTGTTCCATCTGTGTCTCTGCTGTTTTTTTGCCGTTGTTGAAAACGATACCTTCCATAAATCTCAAGTACTTTATTCGGTTTATAGGTTAATTGCGTCAAGAGTTCATACCCTTTGGAAGGCGCGTTTGTTTGATATTTCAGCCAATCACTTTGAAAAAAATCAACATACGATTGCATAATCCAAGGTCCATTCAATTTCGTTTTGAGTCCCAAATAAACTCCTCTTTCATTTTGAGTTGAGCTGCCTTCTGAAAAACCTGTGTTGTAAAATGTTTGATACCCTCTGTTGTAATCTCGGTAAACGATACTTAAAGTAACTTTCGGATCCAATGCAACCAACATACCATGAACAGTTGCCCAATTATTAGAAAATGAAACATGTGCGATTTCACCAAAAAAAATGGCGTTTTTCCAATTAAAACTGTAATCAACACTGGACGAAACCATTCCTTTTCCTCGGAAATCGTAGAGATTGTAAGGCGTTGTTGCTTTCACATAATTCGTTGAATAACCTTGATAGACCACTGCTGCCCCAATGGAAAACGCTTTGTAATGGTAACGCAAATTTCCTCCAGAAATTTGTTCAGTTAAAGTATGCCTGTTATTCAATTCACTTGTGGTGCGATGCAATCCAGCCAGTTGTATGCTCGAAACAAAATATCCATCGTCGGATAATGAATCTTGTTGAATGTTGGCGTCGATTTTTTTCTGTGAATAAAACCCAATAAACGAAACGTTTTTGTAAGCTAATTCAACAGCTGCACCGCGTAAAAACCGCACTTCATCAACTGAAGAATAAGGTCGAATGGTAGAAGCTGTTTTTTTAACATTCGTAACATCCGCTGTTTTTCCAAACGCATAACCTGTCCAAAGATTCAAGCCCTGCCCTATTTGCACTTGGTAATCTCCCAAGGCGATACTTTTAATATACTTTCCTCCTTTATAAAATGCGTGGAACGAATAAAAATCAAAGCCGTTTTTTTGTTGATTAAACACCACTTGTTCACCCGGATCTTTTTCCATTGTTAATCCAACACTCAAATTGGTACGGTAAGAAAACTTAATACGATTGTACAAATGATCCGCACTGCCATAATAATAATTATTACTTTGATTTTTTATCGTATCTGGCACGGAAGCGTATCCTTTTTTGGATTCAATTGTTCGTTGATACCTTGATAAAATTTCAAACGTTCCAAAACGTATTATCTCCTTCAACGAAACATGTAAATTATCTAATTTATCATCCACTTTCACAAAAGGTAAAATAAGTTGAATCGTAGCTAAATCGAGGTATTCTAAACTTTGTAATTCATAAATTGAAATAAAATCACCAAATAATTGGCGGTGTAAAAGAAGGTTACTTATTTGTAAATCAGTTAATAAAAACAAACTTTTTAACGATTCTTCATCTGTGTTATTCAAATTAATTGGATGATCAGAAAAATCATTTAATCGTTCAACGATTGCCGACAAATCAAGGTCTTCCGACGCAAATTGCTCCGCAATAAATTCAATCCGTTGTTGAATAATATCGTTTTTATCTTGCGCGTTGGATTCAAAACACAACAGAAACACCAAAAGAAAACCTACTTTTTTCATTTGGCTTGATAGGTTATTGAAAATTGAGGCGACCAACCGAGCCATTGGTTGTAAGCACTTCCAAAATCGAGCTGGATGCGTTTACTTTTAAATCCGAAACCAAAGGACAACTGCAACGGACTCTTAGCTAATCCACCACGCATAAAGAACCGTTTTTTCAGGGTGTATTCTAGTCCAATTTTTAAATTGGCAGCATACTCAATTGTTTTTTCAATTTCCAATGCACTTGTAACATGTTCAGAAAATTGATAGGTGGTTCCTAAGCGAAAAACAGTTGACAAACGCTCGTCTTGATTGGCTAAAACTCGGGTTCTACCCACATTATAAACACTGCAACCTATTTGCCATTTTGGAGATAAAATTGCCAAAAAACCCGCCTCTGCAGTTACAAAATTTGTAGCTCCATAAAAATTTCCCAGTGAAATGCGGTGGTAATTGAGTTGTAAACCAGCATAAAATTTCTCTGCAAGCTTCAATCCGTATCCAAAACCTATTTTCGTTGTCGTTAATGCTTCATTGCCTTGGTAAGTTGCTCCTACCGAAAACACACCTTTCTTAGTTGGAAGAACGATTGCCAAACCTTGCATTTGAAATTCTTTTAATAAAAACCTGTTTTCATAACCGAGACCAACAGAGAACTGTTCCATTTTAGCCAAGGCCCCTGGATTGTTATAAAATGCCCAAACATCTGCAAAACAAATAGAGGCATTCGCTAAACTTTTTGAACGCGTGCCAAAAGGCTCATACGCTTGGGAAAACAAGAAAAATGGAAATGCGAAAAGAAGCAATAACAGTGGTTTCATTTACTAAAGATACAATAACTTTTTTAAACCTAAAAAAGCTAACAACACTTTTTACATGCTTTTTTCAAACAATTGTTGAAATTCGGTTGCAGTTGTTGGTTCGTAGGGTTCAATCGTTGCCAACAAATCATTAATTTTCAGCATCTCAGGGTATTGCACAGCATGAACTTCAAAATAAAATACTTTTGAACCCATGATTTGACACTCTTCAAAGTGTGTTGTAGAATTGATTTTATAAAAAGACTTTCCATTAGAAAGCTTTCTGTATTGTGGAAAGTCCGTATTTTTATCTTTCATCTTACGAAGATAAACACAAAGTCATGACAAAAAAAGAGAAAGCAGCATTTATCATCACTTCTTTGGAACGCTTGTACCCTACAACGCCAATTCCACTAGACCACAAAGATCCGTTCACTTTGTTGATTGCGGTATTGCTTTCTGCCCAATGCACCGATGAACGCGTCAATAAAATTACGCCCCTTTTATTTGCCAAAGCTGACAATCCATTTGATATGGTGAAATTAAGTGTGGGAGAAATACGTTTGATTATTCGTCCGTGTGGACTTTCACCGAAAAAATCTGCTGCGATTCATGCACTTTCAGGCATATTGATTGAGAAATACAAGGGTGAAGTACCTGCAGACATGGCATTATTGGAAGAATTGCCTGGTGTTGGACACAAAACAGCATCTGTTGTGATGGCGCAATCGTTTGGTGTACCAGCATTTCCAGTTGATACGCACATTCATCGTTTATTGACCCGTTGGGGCATTACAAGTGGTAAAAATGTAGTTGAAACAGAAAAAGATGCCAAAAAATTATTCCCAAAAGACTTGTGGAACAAATTGCATTTACAAATCATTTTTTACGGCCGTGAATACTCACCTGCACGCAGCCCTAAAAAAGAAAAAGATTTTATCACGGTAACAATTGGTACAAAAAAAGCTGTTGGGGAATTGGTGTGAGAAATAGAATTACAGAGGAATTTGCTGGTCACAATCGAAACTGCTACGTTGAGTAAACGATTACTATAAAGTTAATTAAATTGTCTTTCTAAAATTTTCATGTTTATCTATTATTCATCAAGACAATTGCAATAATCTTTTCCTTTGTGCTTCTTCATATAACAAAAATCAATGACCTTGCCTACACTTGGGTCTTCTTTTGAATACTCGATTAAAACAGTATCTCCTTTTTGTAGAAAATCACATTTCTTGTATACTTCTAAAAGTAACTTTTCATCTTTTTTTGACTTAAAGTAAAAATAAGAAACAGGTCCTGAATTATGAATAATAATGAAACTATCAAAAATTGCAATTGTTTTATATGTGTAATTTGATAATCTTTTTAATCGATTATTCTTAAGATAGTCAAAATATATTGCACAAATTATTACTAATAATAACAAAATAATTTTATTTCTAATCTTCATCGTTTAAAACTTTTTGTGCCGGAGCCATTAAACCTTGTTAATATTAAATAATTTGCAATTATTTTTAATTAGTTTACGTTTAGTAGATATTTCCCAGATTGATATTAGCCATCTTTTAATAAGATTGGATACAAATTATTTTTTGGTATTTTTTGAGCTTTTTGAAATTGTAATTTATATTCTTGTAATTTACATTCAATATTTTTGCCTTCACGTTTTGTACATTTATAAAAAATAATTGAAAAGGAACATTTCTTTGTTTTCCAATCTAAAGAATTTAAATATAATTTTAAATTTTTGCCATATTTAAACACTTGTTTTTTTATAACTTTTGTTGGAAAATCTTCTAAAGAATAATCAAAATCTTTAACTTGACTTATTACAACTGAATCATATATTTTATTCTCAAGTCCAATAAAATTTAAATAAACTCTATTTCTATTTTTTTTAAATTTAACAAACTTTGAAATTCCATTTACATTTATTACTTTACCTTTTTTTGTGTATTTTACATATGAACAAGGTTCAATAGATCCAATAATATAATTTTTTTCTTTTTTTGGAATTCCATTTAAGTGAAAATATTTTTCTTCTTTCTGAAGTTCATTTTTATTGGTAACAGATTTTAAAAATAATTTTCCATATTTATAATAATACACTGTTTGATCTATATATTTATCTTGAAAATATCTTTTGATAAAATTGATTCTTCCATTTTTATCAAAATATTTTAATTCTCCATGTAACTTGTTATTTTTAGTATTAGTAATACTTTCTATATTTCCATTATCATAAAAAATTTTAATCTTACCATTAACAATTCCCTGAGAATTTGTATAAAAAATTTGTTTAATATTTCCATTTGAATAATATGTCTTTTTTTCAATTAAATCATTTTTCTGACAAGAAAACAATATCAAAAAAACAAATAGAACCTTGTTGTTGAAGGATTTAATATTCATATGTTCTGTTTATTATATTTGACGAAGAAAGAAATGAATTAAAGACATTGTTAGAGTTACTTTCAATTAATTTATTTTTAGTTAAATATAGGAAAAATTGGTAAACGATAAGGTAAGAAATTAAATCCAGCTCAGCGGGTATTTATTTAACCGAAATTACGAGTTTTTTATTTAAACCGCCTTCAACAATCCTATATAAAGTATCGAGCTCGATGTCTTGCGAACCATTTTCCAACTTAGTGATATACGTTCTGGATGTTCCAGATTTCAATGCAACTTCGTCTTGTGTTAATTTTGCATCCATGCGCCATTTTCGGAACAACTCGCCGATGGAATGATTCCGTTTTTCATCAAGTTCACTAAGTGCATAGAGTACATCTGCGCCAACATCAAAAGCAGTAGCTTTCAATTGCCCATCTTCACCCGTCATTTGTAACACAACGTTTTCCCACATCAATGTATTGTTGTTTAGCTTAACCTTTTTGAACGCTTTAGGATCTAATAATAGATATTCAGGATCGCTAGGTAATACATGCCAATTATCGTTTAATATGCTATTAAAATCTAAGATTCTGTTTTCGCCATTACTAAATAAAACAGACAAACGAAGATTTTTGAAATCCACTTCATTGATTTTCAAAATCTTTGGTAAACCCCTAAATGATCTCATGCTCATTTCAATTAGTTTTTTGTTTCCTATTTATTTTATTTCATTCTCTGGCTTTGTAACTATTACCGGTGGCGCCAATCTGGGATTCAATTGATAAAAATTGTTCACCAATCGCTCCCGTCTATCTCCTTCAGCAAGCCAATCTTGAACGATTCTTAGCTTCTTTGACGGCAACCTTCCTCCCATTACTTCACTAGTTTTGATATTTAGCAATGTTTCGTATTCTCCGTATTTCACATGAATATGAACAGGTAAATGCTCCCTACTATACATCTCAATTTTTATTCCGCTTAAATTCTCAATTAGTGGCGCCATTTTAATCAACATTACAAATGTACCTAATTAGATACATAATTACAACTTTTTTTTACTTAAGTTTAGAATAAAGAAGGTAGTTAAGTGAAACTATTTTATCGCAAAAACATAAAATATGTATGCTCTTAAAATAAGATGTATTTGATTATAAAAATAATAACAATGCAGAATTAAAATGTAGCTTAATGGTTTTCTAATTAATAATCTTTTATCGAATATACGAAAAAAAATTAACGCACAAAAAAAAGGGTTGACGAATCAACCCTTTATACCTAATATACCTAACCTGATTATCATGAAACCACTCTACGTTAATCAAATACACATTTTCACAAAACGTGCCACTATTGTAGCTATTTAAAAATCAGGTATTTACTATTTTTACCTTATTCGATTTATCCCATTTTAGGAATAATTTTCCAATATTAAGATTCGATTGGTTCTTTTTTTAAGCCGCTATACAATAAAATACATCCTGCTAGCACCAAAGGAATACTCAATAATTGTCCGGTATTCAATACCATGTAGGAATCACGCGCTGTTTGTCCCAATTTTACAAATTCAACAAGGAAACGTGCGCCAAAAATCAGAATTAAAAACGTTCCAAAAACAACTCCTGGCTTTCTCCACGCTTCTTTTTTCCAATAAATAAAGAGTAAAATTCCAAAAGTTAATAGGTAACAAATGGCTTCGTACAATTGTGCTGGATGACGCGGAGTTGGATCGAAAGCACCTATATTCTCATTGTAGAATTGCTGAAATTGAAACGCCCAAGGCAGATTCGTTGGATCACCCACCATTTCGTGGTTCACCAAATTTCCCAAACGAATAAAGGTTCCCGCAATGGCAATAGGCGCAGCAATGCGATCTAGCATCCATAAATACGGTTTGTGAATTACTTTTTTCGAGAAATAATACAATACAATTAAAATTACCACCGCAGCACCGTGACTCGCTAAACCACCTTCCCACACTTTTACAATGTCTTCCGGATGCGATAAATAACCACGTTCATATACAACTCCGTCCTCACCTATTACATCCCAATAAGGTCCGTAAAAAAACACGTGTCCCAAACGCGCACCAACAATGGTTGCAAACACCATGTAAAACACTAATTTATCGAGAATTTTCTCACTGATCCCTTCTTTCACAAACATGCGTTTGATGACGAAAAAACCAAGAATTAAACCTGTTACAAAAAGTAAACCGTATAAATTCGGAGTCTTGTATCCTTCAATCAGTGTTGAACTGACGTTCCAATTAATTGCTGCTATCAAAATTATTTATTTTTTATCGATTAAAGATACAGGTTTTTCTGGATTGTGCTGAAAAGGTAATTTTTCTGAACGCCCTTTTTTGAAAATTAAGTTACTTACAACCTTTCCTTTGCGCAACGCTTTTTGTTCTTCTGCTGGTAAATGTATCGTAGCTTGGCAATCGTCGGAACAACAATTTTCTCGTTTTGCTTTACACGAATCACACTGAATAAACAGTAAGTGACACGCATCATTAGCACAATTGGTATGCGTATCCGCTGGGTCTCCACATTGGTGACACACTGCAATCACATCATCTGAGATGCGCTCACCTCTACGTTCGTCAAATACAAAGTTTTTACCAATGAATTTATTTTCAATTCCTTTTTCTTTGCAATCGTTGGCATATTTAATAATTCCACCTTCTAACTGGTGAACATTTTTAAACCCGCGGTGTTTGAACCAAGCAGAAGCTTTTTCGCAACGAATTCCACCGGTACAATACATCACTAAATTTTTATCTTCATTTCCTTTTAAATACTCTTCTTCGATGTAAGGCAGTGATTCTCTAAACGTATCCACATCTGGTAAGATGGCATTTTTAAAATGTCCAACTTCAGATTCGTAGTGATTTCTGAAATCAATTAAAATGGTGTTTGGGTCACTGGTTAAGGCATTGAATTCTTCAGCGTTTAAGTGTTTTCCTTTATTTGTCACGTCAAACGATTCATCTTCCAAGCCATCGGCCAAGATTTTATTACGCACTTTGATTTTCAATTTCAAGAATGGAAATTCAGCTTCCGCATCATCTACCGCAATGTTCAAGCGGATGTTGTTTAAAAAATCAATTTCGTACAATTCTTTTCTAAACTGATCCAAGTGATTGATTGGAACGGCAATTTGAGCGTTGATTCCTTCGGTTGCGACATAGGTTCTACCTACGACATCAATTTTCGACCATTGTTGAAACAAGTGATCTCTAAATAATTGGGGATTGGGAATTTTTGCATAGTGGTAAAATGAAATCGTTACGAATTTGTACCCAATTTCACGCCATTTTGCCTCTAATTCCTCTTTATTTAATGTGTTCCACAGTTGCATGCTATGTTTATTTAAATTAAAAGTTGTACAAAGTTAAGAATTTCAAGCAAAACAAGCCATTTTTCATTCAACAGCTTTTTTATATTCTTGTATCTTTGAAGGGAACATTCAGCATTTAAATGGAAATAAACGATTTTATCAGCGCATTAAAACACCAAGTAGCAACCGCATTACCAGGAGAACGAGCGCATGAGAAAATGTACCCTAGCAATCGTAAAGAAGAAAATTTCGTTGTTAAAACCGAGCAAAAATTCAGGGAGTCAGCCGTTGCAATTCTTTTGTACCATGAGAACGATGCATTGAATTGTGTATTAACTCAGCGACAAGTTTACGATGGCAAACACAGTGGACAAATCAGCTTTCCAGGTGGAAAAAAGGAAGACTTCGATGCCGAAATTTTACATACAGCATTGCGTGAATGTGAAGAAGAAATTGGTTTTCGACCTGATACTGATTCAATCATAGGTCGTTTAACGGAAGTTTACATACCCGTTAGTGGATTTGTCGTTCACCCATTTATATTTTATCATTTTGAAAAACCAACTTTTAGCTTAAATGAACGAGAAGTTGCAGAATTGATTGATTTTCCATTGTTACACTTAATCGATGAGCAACGAGTTGAAACAACAACAATTCCATTTGAGGGCAATCGATCGTTGAAAGATGTTCCTTATTTCTCCATTGAAGGAAAAGTAGTTTGGGGCGCTACTGCAATCATACTGAGTGAGTTGAAAGAATTGGTAAAGTCTATAAAACCAAAAAGAGGAGAAACAAACTGATTCCTCCTCTTTTCGTAAACTAAACTAAAAACTACTACTATGAACTATAAATTCGTTGCAAAGATACGTACTTTTTATTGATTCGTTTGTTAAATAATATTAAATAATTGTTAACCTAGTGCAACATCTAAAATCATCATCACTAGAAAACCACCAATAAAACCGAGCACAGCTAAATCTGTGTATTTATCGCGTTGCGTTTCCGGTATTACTTCTTCTACCACTACAAAGATCATTGCTCCTGCAGCAAAGGCCAACGCAAAAGGCAAAATAGGTTGCATGTAAATTACAGCAACTGCACCAATAACACCAGCAATTGGCTCTACAATCGCAGACAATTGTCCGTACCAAAAGCTTTTAAAGCGCGAAGCTCCTGCCCTTCTCAATGGCATTGAAACCGCAAATCCTTCCGGGAAATTTTGAATCCCAATTCCAATGGCTAATATAATTGCACCTGCAATAGTAGCATCGTCCATTCCGATTGCAGCAGCTCCAAAAAGTACTCCAACCGCTAAGCCTTCAGGAATGTTGTGCAGCGTAATTGCTAATACCAACAAGACCGTTTTATGTAATTGTGTTTTTACCCCTTCTTTCTCTTCTTCTTTGAAATTCAAATGCAAGTGCGGTAATTTTTTATCTAAAAAATACAAAAACAAGGCGCCGCATAAGAATCCGACAGCTGCAGGCATCCAAGGCATTGAAGGATACATTTTTTCTGACATTTCGATACTTGGATTCAGCAACGACCAAAAACTTGCTGCCACCATCACACCACCAGTAAATCCAAGCATTGCATCTAACCATGCACGGTGCATTGTTTTGAAAAAGAAAACCAACGAAGCTCCAGCCGCAGTAACCAACCATGTAAATGTTGTGGCAATCAATGCTGCCAATACTGGATTAATACTTGAAAAAAATGCAATTAACGTTTTCATTTTTTTCTTTCAAAAATACACATTTAAGGTCATTTATTTCTAAACTTTGTTAAAATTTCTTCATTCAAAATTAATGAACTATCTTTGCACCCAATTTTAAGTAAATTATCAAAAGATGGCAACAAATAGAACGTTCACAATGTTAAAGCCTGATGCATTAGAAAATGGTCACACAGGTAAAATAATTGATATGATTATCCAAGCTGGATTTCAAATCAAAGCAATGAAATTAACTCAGTTAACAACTGAACAAGCACAAAAATTCTACGAAGTTCATGCTGAAAGACCATTTTATGGTGAATTAGTTGAATACATGACTTCAGGTCCAATCGTTGCAGCAATCTTAGAAAAAGACAATGCAGTTGCAGATTTCAGAGCTTTAATTGGTGCTACAGATCCTGCAGAGGCAGCTGAAGGAACAATTCGTAAATATTATGCTGAATCAAAAGGACGCAATGCAGTTCATGGTTCAGATTCAGACGAAAACGCAGCAATCGAAGGTGAATTTCACTTTTATGCTTCAGAAATCGTTGGATAATACAACCCACATTTAGTAAAAGGCTGGTTCAATGGAATCAGCTTTTTTTATGCCAAAATTTTCTAATTTCTATGTATTCATTTATATACTGCTGAAAACATTTTCGTATATTTGAATCCAAACAAAAACCATGGAAAATTACCAACATACTGTTGAAGAACGATTTATTCGATACGTACAAATTGACACAACAGCTGATCCAACTTCCACAACTTTTCCTTCATCTATGAAGCAAAAAGATTTAGGAAAATTACTTCACGATGAATTAATTGCACTGCAATTGAGCGAAGTAGAAATGGACGAATGGGGCTATGTTTTTGCAACCATTCCATCCAACAGTACGAATCCAAATTTACCGACTATTTGTTTTTGTTCACACATGGATACGGCACCTGATTGCAGCGGAACAAATGTAAAACCGCTTGTTCACCGCAATTACACAGGTCAACCAATTACACTTCCAGACGATAACAACCAAGTAATTACAACAGAGCGTCATCCTTATTTAGTACAAAAAATTGGCGATGATATCATTACTGCAAGTGGTTTAACTTTACTTGGAGCTGACGATAAAGCCGGTGTTGCTATCATCATGGATTTTGTTCAATTCATTCAAGAAAATCCAAACATTCCACACGGTCCTATCCGAATTTTATTCACACCAGACGAAGAAGTTGGTCGCGGAGTAGAACATTTGGATATGAAAAAATTAAATGCAGATTACGGTTACACCTTAGACGGTGGTAAATTAGGCGACATCGAAGATGAAACCTTTTCTGCAGATGCTGTAAAAGTTACTATTCATGGAATTAGCGCACATCCAGGTTATGCTAAAAATAAAATGGTGAATGCGATGAAAGTTGCTTCAGAATTTATTACCGCTTTACCAAAAGATAAATGGTCGCCAGAGACAACCCAAGACCGTGAAGGTTTTGTTCATCCTGTTTCGATCGAAGGAGGATTGGAAACAGCTACGATTCAATTTATTATTCGCGATCACATTACTGAAAATTTGCGTGAATTTGAAAATCGTTTGGAATTAATTTTGAAAATGATCATTGAACAATACAATGGAGTTCATTATACATTTGAGATTTCAGAGCAGTATAGAAATATGAAAGAAGTATTGCAAACCGTTCCATTTGTTACAGAATACGCAGTACAAGCGATGCATAAAGTAGGCATTCAACCAAATTCAACCATTATTAGAGGTGGAACAGATGGTTCGCGTTTATCGTTTATGGGTTTACCGTGTCCAAATATCTTTACAGGAGAAATGGCCATTCATTCAAAACATGAATACGTGAGCATTCAGGACATGCAAAAAGCTGTCAAAACACTGGTAGAACTTGTTCAAATCTGGGAAAAACATCAATAATGGATTCTAAACTAATCATAAAGGAAATTCAAGCAGGGAAATTAGAGAAAATCTATTTTCTTCACGGCGAGGAACCTTATTTCATTGATGAGATCACTTCAGTTATTGAGGCTACAGCGCTTGAGCCACATGAAAAAGATTTCAATCAAATGATCATTTATGGAAAAGATGCTGAACCGTTAAGTTTGCTTTCAGAATTGAAAAATTACCCCATGATGGGAAACCGAAAGTTGGTCATTTTAAAAGAAGCGCAAGAATTTAAAGGCTTGGAACTACTTGAATCTTATTTTGAACAACCTTCTGATTCTACCATTTTTGTTGTCAATTACAAATACAAGACCTTTGATGCCCGCAAAAAATCACTCAAATTTGCCGCACAAAATGGCTTGGTATATAAATCTGAGAAAGTCAAAGATTACAAACTCAACGAATGGATTGAAAGCTATGTTAAAAGTCAAGGTTTTGGCATAACTTCCAAAGCGTGTATGTTATTGGCAGAATTTTTGGGCAATGACTTAGGACGAATCGTGAATGAAATAGATAAATTGGCGATTTTATTAGAAAAAGGAACGACTATTAACGATATTCACATTGAAGAAAACATTGGGATTTCAAAAGATTACAACATTTTTGAATTGGTCAAAGCCATTGGCGTGAGGGATGTTCCAAAAGCATTTAACATCGTTCATTATTTCAATTATAACCCAAAAGCAGGTGAAATGATTGTAATGATTCCGAATTTATTTAATTTCTTTTCCCAATTAATGCGCATCCATTTCTTACCCAATAAATCGAAAGAATCCGTAGCTGCCGCATTGCGCGTTCATCCATTTATTGCTGGTGAATTAATGAATGCAGCCAAAGTTTACAATCCCAAAAAAGCAGCAGCCAATATTGCGATTTTACATGAATTTGATTTGAAAGCGAAAGGCGTTGGAAATACAGGAGCGTTTAGCCAAGGAGACCTTTTAAAAGAAATGATTTATAGACTTTTACACTGATGCATTTATTTTACGACCCAACAATCACACGAACAGACAAACTGGTTTACCTTTCTGAAGAAGAATCGAAACATGCTTGCAAAGTTATGCGTTTAAAAAATGGAGATACCATTTTATTAATCAATGGTTTGGGAGATGAATTTACAGCAAAAATAACGGATGCTCACCCCAAAAAATGTGAACTTGAAATTTGTGCTATTCGATCAGAAGAAAAACCTCCATTTGCTATTCACATTGCTATTGCACCTACAAAAAACAGCGATCGATTGGAATGGTTCATTGAGAAAGCAACTGAAATTGGCGTAACAGAAATCACATTATTAGCATGTGACAAAAGTGAACGAAAAGTGCAAAAAAGAGAGCGTTTGGAAAAAATATTAGTCAGCGCATTAAAACAATCAAAACGGTTGTTTTTACCTAAATTAAATGATTTAGTTGCAACAACTTCATTTATAGAAGCACATCCAAATGGATTAATTGCTCATTGTTACGATGAAACAAAACAATCCATACAAGCATCTTTTAAAGCAACCAATTGTCCGATATTAATTGGACCTGAAGGAGATTTTTCATTGAAAGAAGTTGAAGTAGCAAGAAAAAATGGCTATCAAACAATTCATTTGGGAACCAATCGTTTAAGAACAGAAACAGCGGGATTGTATGCATGTATGCAAGCAAAATTAATATGTGATTCAATTTAAAACAAAATGAAACAGCTACTTTTTATTTGGTGTTTATGGCAATTTAGTTTTACTTTTTCACAAGAAACGTATCACTTAGCCGTTTTAAAATACAATGGCGGTGGCGATTATTATGCGAATCCTACAGCTTTACCCAATTTAATTTCCTATTGTAATCAAAATCTGGGCACAACCATTTCGAAAGAAGTTTCCTACGTAGAAGCAGGAAGCAAAGATATTTTTCAATACCCATTTATTCACATGACAGGCCATGGGAATGTTGTATTCTCCCCTGCTGAAATTGATAATTTACGCAATTACATGTTGGCCGGTGGATTTTTACACATCGATGACAATTATGGAATGGATCAATTCATTCGCGTTGAATTGAAAAAAGTTTTTCCTTCGAATAATTTGGTTGAAATTCCTTTTGATCATCCTATTTTTCATCAAAAATTTAATTTCAAAGGTTTACCTAAAATACATGAACACGACGGTAAACGTCCACAAGCATTTGGAATCATTATCGAAGGAAGATTGGTATGTCTTTATACCTACGAAACAGATTTAAGTGATGGATGGGAAGATGCTCAAGTTCATGGAGATAGCGATCAAAAAAGAAAAGAAGCTTTGCAAATGGGTGCGAATATATTGATGTATGCATTCATGAAATAATTCTTGTTATTTTTCAATAATTTCACGTATGAAAACTCATCTATTTACTTCAATTTCAAAGAAATTATATTTTCTTTTATTCTTATTAATTTGTTCGTTTGCAGCTCAAGCAACTGTAAAGCTTCCTGCATTTTTTAGTGACAATTGCATTTTTCAACAAAATTCAACCATTAAAATATGGGGAACTGGAATACCTAAGAAATGTGTAACCGTTCGTTTTTCGTGGAACAAAGACGAGCAAACGGTAAAAATCAACGAAAATGGGAAATGGGAAATGACATTTCAATCTCCGAAAGCAAGTTATACAAAACAGACAATTACATTCGATGATGGTGACATCTTAAAATTATCCAATGTATTATTTGGTGAAGTTTGGCTGTGTTCAGGTCAATCGAATATGGAAATGCCCATCAAAGGTTTTCCCAATCAACCCATTGCGCTTGCAGATTCAATCATACAAAACACTGCTGACATTGATTCTGGTATTCATTTTTTCACAGTGAAGCGTAATGCATCGAATCAACCAACAGAAGATCTCAATGGAAAATGGTTCATTAATTCCGCTAAAAACGTTTCTAACTTTAGCGCAACAGCCTATTTCTTTGCTTTAAAGCTTCAAAAAGAATTAAATATTCCAGTTGGTATCATCAATGCTAGTTGGGGCGGTACACCGATTGAAAGTTGGATTCCAGCAGCGATGAATCAACAATTTTCAGATTACGACACGACGCTTATTCAAAATGAACCTTCGAAATTTCCATCGCGCTTATATAATGGAATGATTAATCCCTTAAAATCATACAAAATCAAAGGATTTGTTTGGTATCAAGGTGAAGCAAATACAGATCGTTATGCAACTTACGAACAGAAATTAACGGGACTTATTCAACAATGGCGCAGTGATTGGAATTTAAGTGACCTACCCTTTCTTATAGTTGAAATCGCACCTTACAAGTACCAAAACGGCTTAAATTCAGCACGATTGAGAACTGCTCAATTCAAAACACAACAAAATAATAACACCATTGGAATTGTTTGCACCAACGACCTCGTTTCAGCTACAGATTCAATGAACATTCACCCACCTCGAAAAAAAGAAATTGGTGACCGTTTGGCTAATTTGGCCTTGTTTAATACCTATCAAAATACTTCTATTCAAGCACTGAGTCCTACATTTAGTCATTCAATTACACAAAAAGACACCTTGATTTTAACACTCAACAATGTATACGACAGCATTCTTCCAATGCCTGAATTCTCAGGTTTTGAAATCGCAGGAGAAGATGGCGTTTTTCACCCCGCAAAAGCAATTTTATCCGAGAACAAGCAACAACTCTACCTCACTTCTGAAAAGGTTTTATTTCCATTGAAAGTAAATTATTGTTTTAAGAATTTCCAACTTGGAAATGTAAAAAATAGTGCTGGACTTCCATTATTCCCATTTAGTTCTGTAGAATGAAATTGTGTATAATTTTTAAAAACTTATCACATTAATCCTCCTACAACTTGAAATGAACCCTTAATTTTGTCACAAAGCGAAAAACAAGTTATATGAAATTTTTTATTGATACAGCAAATTTAAACGACATTAAAGAAGCCAATGATATGGGCATTTTGGATGGTGTTACAACCAATCCATCATTAATGGCGAAAGAAGGAATTACGGGTGAACAAAACATTCTTGATCATTATATGGCAATTTGTAACATTGTGGATGGACCTGTAAGTGCTGAAGTTATTTCTACAGATTATGAAGGAATGGTGCGTGAAGGAGAACATTTAGCTTCGTTGCATAAAAACATCGTGGTTAAAATCCCTATGATTCCAGAAGGAATTAAAGCGATTAAATATTTCTCAGGAAAAGGAATCAAAACAAATTGCACCTTGATTTTCTCAGCAGGTCAAGCGTTGTTAGCTGCAAAAGCTGGCGCAACATATATTTCTCCGTTCTTAGGAAGATTAGACGATGTTTCAACAAATGGATTGGATTTAATTGCTCAAATTCGTTTGATTTATGATAATTACATGTTTGACACTCAAATATTGGCAGCATCTGTTCGTCACCCAATGCACATTATCAACTGTGCTGAAATTGGTTCAGATGTTATGACAGGACCTTTGAGTGCAATCAAAGCATTGGCAAAACATCCGTTAACGGATATTGGTTTACAACAATTTTTAGCAGATCACGCGAAAGGAAATAAGTAAGAATATTACTTTTTGTAAGAAAAAAGGCTGTTCGTTTGAACAGCCTTTTTTTTAATCTCTTAATTGAATAAATTTCTTGATCTTCTCATTTTCGATGAGGACCGTCAAATTATAGTAAACGATTTTCCATTCATTTCCGTCAAATTTAAGAATTCCAGCCCCTCTACAACCTTTCATCCATGTGTCTAAATCTTCGTCGAACCAAGCCATTTTTTTATCTTCTGAAAAATTCCATTTTCGATTGGAAGCTTTAAAATCCCAGGCTTTTCCTTTTTCAAAATAAGGCAATGAAAAGGCCATAAATTGTTTTTTATCCCAGCGCTCGTTTGGAGCAGTTCCCAAAAAAATAAATGAATCGTCTGTTTTTTCAAAATAAGCATTGAAATCAGCTTTTGTTGCCGCTAAATGCCAAGAATCAATCAATAGATTCAATTCTTTTTCAACTTCATTTTGAGAAAAAATTGAACTATTGAAAAACAACAAACTGACGATAATTAGGCTAAATTTCATTTTATCAGTTTACAGATTTTGTTTTTTCTATCTCTGAACACATTTTGACAGCATTCAATACATTTACTACTCCACCCGTCACAGACAAGGTAGCAAAATCAGCCTTTTGATCAGTTCCAGGAATGATTTGTTGTGTTCCTTTGTATGATTTTGATGATTTCAAGATTACTTCTTTAATTTCAAGCATTGTTAAGGAAGGAAAATAGCTTTTCAACAATGCAGCAACACCCGCTACCATTGGTGCAGCCATTGAAGTACCTTGTAATTTAGCATAACTACTTTGAGGAACAGTATTGTAAATTTCAAAACCAGGTGCAAAAACATCTACTTTAGTAGTTCCATAGTTTGAAAACGAAGCCGCTAATTTTTCTTTTGGATATCGCGTTGAAGCTCCAATAGTAATAAAATGCTTCAACGGTTCTTTTTGGAAACTGTATTGAGCCATTGGGAAATTAGGTTCAATTTCCATATTTGCATTGTCGTTTCCGGCAGCATGAACTAATAATACGCCTTTTGCATCCGCATAAGCAAAAGCTTCACTTACTTCTTTTTGGTACATTGAATAAGATTTCCCAAACGACATGTTAATGATCTGAGCCCCATTATCCACTGCATAACGAACAGCCATTGCAACATCTTTGTCATGCTCATCACCATTTGGAACGGCACGAAGCACCATTAATGAAACATTTTCTGCAACGCCGTCACCACCTAATTTATTTCCACGAACAGCTCCAATGATTCCACCTACATGCGTTCCGTGCATTGCATCTGGACCTTCAACGTCGTTATTGCCATATTTTTTATCCGAAAAATCGGCAGAATTATCACCAATTAAGCTTCGATCGTCAAATTCAACATTCAAGTTAAAATTAACCATTTGCTCCAATTGCTTTTTTTGATCAGCCATTTCTTTTTCATTGAATTGGTCTGTTTCAATTGCAATTGCAAATTCTTTCAACTGAATTAATTCCATTGAAGTAGGTTGCCATTTTTCTAAATCCTTCAAGGTATATTTTTCTTTTTTCAATTCTTTTGCAACAATTGTAGGTACTTGTTTTACCATCATTTCAATCATTGGCAATTGATTCAAATACCCTTCATATTCTTCTTTCTCTTTGTTAACTTCTTCTTGAACTTTCAAAAATAAAGCATATTGATCTTTTTCAGATGCACTTAAATTAGCTGGATCTATACCTTCAAATTGCTTAGAAAGTTTTTTTAGAATTCTCGTTTTTTCCAAACAAGCTTCATTTAAATTCTCACCTTTAGAATTACCTAAAAAGCTCCAACCATTAACATCATCAACATACCCATTGTTATCATCGTCGATGCCATTTTTAGGAATTTCATTTTTGTTGACCCATATTTTCCCTTTTAAATCCTCATGTTCAATGTCAATTCCTGAATCGATTACAGCAACAACTACATTGTTAGATTTTTTAGATTTTAATTTTTTATAGGCTTTATTCGTTTGCATACCTGTTCCGTCGCCATTGTACCAATTCAAGATTTCTTTCGTACTTTGAGCAGATAAAAAGTTAGAGATTCCTATTGCAAAAATCGTGAAACTTAATTTTATTATAATTTTCTTCATTTTAAACTTTGTTTGATTCAAAAATACGATAAAATATAATTCAATTCTTGGAATTTTATTAACTTAAAGTTGTTATTTTTAACCTTAAATAAAATTATCCCTATGAATAAATTGCTATTGATTGTTTTTGTTACGCTTCAAGTATTCTTCAATTTGGTGAATTCTCAAACTAACTTAAAATTTGGGTTTAAATCTTATTTAGAAAAACAACCTACAACACTCACTACTTTTTGTGTCCCTAATGATTTACAAACGACCACTTTATTGATACAACAAAACATAACCATTAAATATTCTTCTAAAAATTGGCATTTCATTACAACCACACCAAAATGGATCGATGAATACACTAAAAATGGTCAATTAAAAAATTACTATTTTGAGCATGCTCCTCCAATGGCTTTATCTGATACTGCATTGGTTTTAAACAACATAAAACCTATACATTTAGGTTTGGGAGGCTTACAATCTCCTTACACTGGAAAAGGCGTTATTATCGGATATGTAGATCAAGGGATTGATTGGAATCATCCTGATTTTATTGATTCCAATGGTCACACACGTGTACTTCGTTATTGGGATCAAAGTACAAATATTGGTGGAACGATTCCTCAACCTTATAATTATGGTATTGTTTGGGACAGTGCTCAAATCAATGCTGGTTTATGTACAAGTACTGAAGAAAGTTCTGCTCACGGTTCTACTGTAGCAGGAATGGGTTCAAGTAATGCCCGTGCCAATGGACAAGCAATGGGAGTTGCTCCAAATTCAATGATTATCATGATTGAAACCAATTTTAATTTAAACAATTGGAGTTTAACTGTTGCAGATGCGTGCGACTATGTTTTCAAAGTTGCTGATTCTTTAGGTATGCAAGCCGTTATGAATTTAAGTGTTGGTTCATACTTGGGAAGTCACGATGGACGAGATCCAGCAGCTGAATACATGGATTCATTGGTAAGTGCTAAAAGTGGAAGAATAATTGTTTGTGCTGCCGGTAACGCTGGAGCAAAAGGTAAATACCATGTAACAGGTTTTCCAACTGTAGACACGTCATTTGTCTGGATCACCAACAATACAAGTTCGAGCGCAGCATTTGGTGCCAATAAAATCTATTTTGATCTTTGGTCTGACACCATCAATGCAAATTATGAATTTGCCTACGAAGCAGATTTACCTGCACCATTTTATACTAAAAGAGCAACAACGACTTTTAAAAGTGCTCTTGCAAATTTCCCGACCAATCCAATTTATGATACATTATATAATATAGCAGGACAACGAATTGCTACAATTGAAACCTACAAAGAATACATGAACGGAAATGTTCACATTGAAAGTTATTTCAGCAATGTGGATTCTACCAATTATATTTTTCGATTCAAAACAAAAGGTTCAGGTTCTTATGATATGTGGAGTGGATCTTGGTTAGGATTAAATGATTTTGTAACAACCCTACCTCCTATTTCTATTGTTCAAGATATTGACGAATACAACATGCCAGATACATTGCAAACCATTGTTTCAAACTGGGCTTGTTCTGAAAAAATGATTACGGTTGCCAACATGCGTAATCGAAAATCACATATTACAAAAAACAATACTGTATCAAATTCAGACAATACACCTGTTGGAAAATTAAGTTTGAATTCTAGTAAAGGTCCAACACGCTTAAACGCATTAAAACCAGATATTACAGCTGCTGGCGACATCTCATTAACAGCAGCTCCACTTTGGTTATTAAATAATTCTGCCTATAATAATGCGGTAGATATTGATGGTTGGCATGCTAGAAATGGAGGTACTTCAATGGCATCTCCTGTAGTTGCAGGTTTTGCAGCATTGTATTTGGAAAAATGTAGTAAAGCAAATTATGCTTCTTTTAAAAATGATATTATTGCCACTGCAACTGGTGATAATTTCACAGGTGTTTTACCTAATTATGGATATGGAAATGGTAAATTAAATGGTTTAAATGCACTTTTAATGAATGAATTTACGGGTTCAATTCAAGGTCCTGATTCCATTTGTTCTTTAGCAACATTGCAAGCTACAGCAAGCAATCCAATTAGTTTTGTGTATTGGTCGGACGGTTCAGGTGGAGTTAATCCAGAAATTTATACAGGTGGTCCTTATTCAGCTACCATTTTTAATACAAAAGGATGTAGTTTTAAAACAGATACCATTCAAATTCATCAATTAACAACGAATACCATTCAACCGATCGTTCAAAATGGTCAAGTTTTGAGTACAGTTGCTCCAAATTATCAATGGACATTAAATGGCTTGGACTTAATTGGAGAAACAAATGCAAGCATACAAATTACACCACCTTATGGAATTTACACATGCTATACAATCAGTGTAGATGGATGTAAAACGGAAACAGTTCCATTTGAACCATTTTTAGGAATTAATGAACTCGAAATGAATCAAATAATTCTCTATCCAAATCCAACCGAAGATAATTTTTCATTACTTTCAACATCAACTACAAAACTAGATAAAATCACAGATGTTAACGGTAAAGAAATGGAAATTAATCAGTTAGGTGATAATTATTTTTCAATTTCTAACTTTTCCAAAGGTGTTTACACGGTATTTTTATCGAATAACAATAAAAAGATGCATCTAAAATTGATTAGAATGTAAATTACTTGCAAAGAATTTCTATTTTTGATGTCGAATAATATAAAATAAATGAATTTAACAGGAATTATTGCCATTTCAGGAAGACCAGGTCTTTTTAAAGTTATTGCACAAGGTAAAAACAGTATCATTGTGGAATCATTAATTGATAAAAAACGCTTTCCAGCTTACGCAGCGGATCGTATTTCAGCATTAGATGATATTAGCATTTACACATATGATGAAGATGCTCCGTTAAAAGAGTTGTTAGCTGCAATTTACAAAAAAGAAAATGGTAATGAATGTCCTTCTCACAAAGAAGATATTGCTGTTTTACAAAGTTATTTGATTGATTTGTTGCCAAATTATGACCAAGAGCGTGTTTATCCATCGGATGTAAAAAAAATGTTCCAATGGTATAATTTATTACACAAATCTGGAAACCTAATCGTTGAAGAAGCGGAAGAAGATAAAACAACAAAATCTTCTAAGAAAGCTACAGAAAGCGCTGAAGGAGAAACAACTGAAACAAAAGCTAAGAAGGCACCAGCTAAAAAAGCTCCAGCAAAACCTAAAGCTCCAGTTGCAGACAAAGCAAAAACTGTTAAACCAGCTGCTCCTAAGAAAACTGCAACTACAAAAACAGGTTCAAGTAGAGGAAAATAATTTACAATACCTTTATAGAAAGTCGGAACTGTTCCGACTTTTTTTTTGAAAAAACAATTGAATTTAAAAAGTATGGAAATCAAAAAAAACAACCGCTCATTTGTTGCGAACGATTTAAACATCTCAACGTGGGATTCTATAAAAGTTTATTTTGAAAATTTAGTTCAAAGAACAATCGCAACAAAAGAAGAATTTATTCAATGGTTGGAAGATAAAAGTGAATTAGAAGCAGTTATTGAAGAAGATGCAGCCTGGCGTTATATTAAAATGACTATCGACACGCGCGATGAAGCGTTGAATGAAGCCTATACTTTTTTCGTGACTAAAATTGAACCTGAATTAGCACCTTACGCAGATTTGTTAAATAAAAAATTGGTTACTTCTCCTTATTTTGATGAGTTAAACAAGGATGAAGCTTATTCAATTTATTTTCGTTCTGTCGCAACTGCTTTGAAATTATACAGAGAAGAAAACATTGCTTTAGAAGCAGAATTGGGTGAGAAAAGTCAACAATTTGGTGCTATTTCTGCAGCACAATCGATCGAATTCAACAACGAAACAATTACCATGCAAAAAGCATCATCGTTGTTGCGTGAGCCTAATGAAGCGACTCGAAAAGAAGTGTACGAAAAAATCGCAGCACGCAGAAGTCAAGACATTGATCAATTAAATAAATTGTACAATGAATTAATTCAATTGCGTCACCAAGTAGCTCAAAATGCAGGATTTGAAAATTACAGGGATTATAAGTTTCAAGCTCTAGGTCGATTTGATTATACGAAAGAAGATTGCTTTAATTTTCATTCGTCTATCAAAAAATTGATTGTTCCTCTTGTCAAAGAATTTCAATTGGAACGTCTGAATTTACTTGGTAAAACAAAATTTAAACCATGGGATTCAGAAGTTGATCCTACAGGAAAAGCACCTTTAAAACCATTCAACAATGGTAAAGAATTGTTGGAGGGAACGATACAAATGTTCAATCAAATTGATCCATATTTTGGAGATTGTTTGAAAACAATGGATGAAATGGGACATTTAGACTTGGATTCAAAAGAAGGTAAAGCTCCTGGTGGTTACAATTATCCTCTATATGAAGTTGGTGTTCCGTTTATTTTTATGAATTCAGTTGGTACACAAAATGATTTAGTGACAATGGTTCATGAAGGCGGACACGCTGTTCATTCCTTTCTTAGTAGAGATTTATCATTGACAAGCTTTAAAGATGTTCCCTCTGAAGTTGCTGAATTGGCTTCCATGTCAATGGAAATGTTAACAATGAATCTTTGGAATGAATTTTATAAAAACGAAGACGATTTAAAACGTGCCAAAAAAGAACAATTAGAAACAGTTTTAAAAATACTTCCATGGATTGCACAAATCGATGAATTTCAACATTGGATCTATGAAAATGCCCAGCATTCAGTAAATCAACGAACAGAAAAATGGGTACAATTGTGCCATGAATATGGGACAGGCCTAACTGATTGGACAGGATTTGAATTCATGCAAGCCAATTCTTGGCAACGACAATTGCATTTGTTTGAAGTACCTTTCTATTACATTGAGTATGGAATTGCTCAATTAGGCGCTTTGGCAATCTGGAAAAATAGCATTACAAATTTTAAAGGAACCATTGAAAATTACAAGCAAGCACTTTCTTTTGGATACACTAAAACCTTACCCGACTTGTATCAAGCAGCAGGTATAAAATTTGATTTATCAGAAACGTATTTAGCTGAATTAGTTGAATTTGTAAAACGTGAATTAAAGCAATTACATTAATATTTATAGTTCAACTTTTTGATGCTAAAAAATACTTGTTCGATTGTTTTATATTGACCATTTGGAGTTGGAGTAAGCGCAGGTGCAGCTACAATATATCCATATGGATCAATTAAAACATACGATGGATATTGCGAAATTTTGTAATTTAACAACATTCTATGGTTGGAAGCAACTGCGAATTTATCCCAAACAATTAATTTCAATTTTGTTTCTTTAACATCTTTTGAATATTCTTTTTCAGGATAAATTGTTATAAAATTTACGTGTTCTTTGTATGCTTCGTATAATTTGAATAATGGTTCTAATTCGATTAAACTAGCTGCACTTTCAGGATTGAAAAAGTGAATATACGTGTATTTCTTTTTGTAATCGTTGAGTGTTTTCTGCTCATTATTTGCATTTTTCAATACAAAATCTGGTGCCTTTCCTCCGCTTACTAATTCTGTTAAACGAGCTATTAAATTTTTAGCAATGATTCCGTTTGATTTGAATAAAGGTGAATTGGCAACGCTATCTAGCACTGTTAATATATTTGTTTGTGGTAAATCGCTCGAGTAAAATTCTTCCGCCAAACATTTGACCATTATTATTTCTCTTAAACGAATGTTTTTCAAGGTAAATTCATTACCCAACGCACGCATGATTAAAGTCGGGCTACTTTTCAACAAGCCGAGATAAACGCGGTTGTTCACTTCCATCGAAAAACGAGGCATCATTTTTTCGTAGAATGTTGTAATATAATTCATGTATGCATCATTGCGGTATGCAACAGGTTCGTTTTTTATGTAAAAATCAAATTTCTCGTAGCGATTTCTTTGAACAGCAAATTGAATATTGTCTAAGCCAGCAATGGTAAATTTAACGTACGTTTTAAAAAAAACCGACGTATCTTTTTGATAATACGTTGAAACAAGTTGTTTGAAAGCATCTATTTTTTTAGAAAATTCAACGGGTTTAATGTTCTTCAAATAATAATATTCTCCAATGTATTCATCTTGCCAACGTTGAAATTGCAATATTTTGTAATTAATATCGGTTGAATCAAGGTTTAAAAATGTTAATTCGATTTTATTCCCATTCGGATTGTATGGATTGTAATCATCTTTTTCAGGAATAAAAAGTTCGTAATTTCCAGAAGGTTGGATGTATAAAAAACTTTTATTTTGTTGCGCTTTCAAACTCACTTTTTGCATTTCAGTGCACGCAAACGTTAATTTAAAAGTACTGTCTTTTTGAACCGTAGTAGAAACAATGGGCGATTCAATTAAGCTTAAATAATCCTCAATTTGGTTGATTTCAATTTGCTTACCAACGTAAGAAGGAGCATAACCAGAAATGGTAACAGTTGACTGAGCAAGAGCAACAGAATGAACGGCAAAAAACAAGATTACAAAACTGATTATTTTTCGCATATTAACGAGGTAATTTAAGCTTCTAATAAGTGACTATTCGAAACAAACGCAGAAATTGCACCTTTATTGTTATAGATTTCACGAACGATGGTTGCATTAATAGCTGCAAACTCTTGGTTAGTCAAAAAGAATACGGTTTCTATACCACTAAGCGTATTGTTCATGTGAGCGATGGAACGTTCGTAACCAAAATCTTTTGAATCTCTCAATCCTCTTACAATGTGCTTCGCTCCTACTTCTTTACACAAATCAACTGTTAACGAATTGAATGTTACAATTTTAATTGCTTCACCGTTAACAAATAACGATTGTATGTGTTGTTTTCTTTTCTCTAACTCAAACACACTTTTTTTAGTAGAGTTTACTCCAATTGCAATAACAATTTCATCAAAAACATGGAGTGCTTTTTGAACAACGGCTTCGTGTCCTTTGGTGAATGGATCAAATGAACCTGGGAAAACAGCTATTTTTTTCATTTCAGTGATTAATTTTCAGTTCTAAAAAAGCTAAAGTACACATTTCCATACGTTCTAACCAATTCAAAATGTGGCTCTTCTGTTAGTTTTGTATGTCGGCCATGTTCAATAATTAGCAGGCCTCCATCCTTTAACAACTTACGTTCAAAAACAATTTCGGCGATTTCTTTGTGAAATTTGTATTCATATGGCGGATCTGCAAAAATCAAATCAAACGTACGGTCTGTTTTTTTCAAATACAGCAATATATCCGATTTAATCGTTTCTAAATTATCTGTTATTTTAAATTCTACTGCGTTTTTATGAATGTACTTTAAGCAGTTTGAATTCATATCTACAGCCGTCACAACTCCTGCTTCTCGCGACAAAAATTCAAACGAAATATTGCCAGTTCCTGCACATAAATCTAAGATTTCCAAGTCATACATGGCCATTTGATGGTCCAGTACATTAAATAAACCTTCTTTTGCAAAATCAGTCGTTGGTCGCGAAGGAAAGCTTTTTGGTATTGAAAATCTTCTTGCTTTTAAAAAGCCACTTATTATACGCACAGTTGTTGAGAATTGGTTAAAAATTCGTGATCAATTACTATTTTGCAATTTTTTAAATCGGAGAATTTGGCTAATTTTTCAACAAATTCCGTCAATTGTTCTTCTTTACTTCCAACGCCATTGCACACTTTGATTTCTTTTAATGAAGTTACCAATTCTTTTTGTTGCAAGGCATGCATTAAATGGTAAATCATATCATCAACTTCAGTAAATGAAAATGTCGCATAAAATTCCAATTTATTTTCTTTAACTATAGTCACTACTAGTCGATCTGAATAAACAACCAACGTTGCTTTTGGTGGAAAAGTACTTGCATTAAAAACACCTCTCAGTAAATGTGAACCATCGTGTTGAATGATGCTTCTTGGGAATTTGATGACAAAAAATGATTTAACCCATAAAGGAATTTCATAAATATTAACCAAATTCAATTCAGGGATTCGATTGTAATCAATATGATTGACATCAATTTGTTCTCCGTAGCACAATTTAAAAATTGCAGCAGAGTTCGTTTCACCAAAAATATTACTTGGCATCAAGGTCGATCTAAAACTTGACCAACCAATTGTATATTCTTCAAACGATTGATTTTTAAAACCGCTTTCTTCTAAAAAATTCTCCAACTGAGCTTTGTAGCTGTGGTCGATTTTATCTTTAAAAAAGAAAGTATGCACTTCATTAGCAACTTCGCCAATTGCTGTAAATCGAACAGCTACCTCTGATAATTCTATGGCTAAATGTTTCAAAATCAAACTATTTATTTGTTATTGCTGGTTGTGACTCTTCTTTTGGCACTCTAAACAAAAGGATTAAACCAATTAAAAAGAATGCAACTAAAGCAATAACTGAGGTTCTAATATCTGCAATGGATTCAATAATTCCAAATGAAAAAGTACCGATTGCTAAACCAATTTTCTCACTCACATCAAAGAACGAGAAATACGATGTATTGTCTTCTGTTTCAGGTAACATTTTAGAATAGGTTGATCTTGCTAGTGCTTGAATCCCTCCCATTACTAAACCAACAATTGCAGCAGCAATGTAGAATTGCCATGGTTTGTACACGACGAAATAGACAAAAACACACAAGAAAATCCAAATGGAAATGGCAATTGCGAGTGCTTTGATGTTGCCAATTTTTGAAGAAATTTTAGAAAATAAAAAAGACCCACCAATTCCTAAAAATTGGATGATTAATATACTTACAATCAAATCTTTTGTTTGAATACCAATAATTTCTTTGTTTGCAAACGCTGTTGCCATGATCATAACGGTTTGAACAGCCATGTTAAACATGAAATAACTTGCTAAAAATCGTTTCAAACGGATGCGAGTTTTAATATCTTTCCAAACCAAAGCCAATTCATTGAAACCACTTTTGATAATGCCTTCTTTATGGATTTGTTTAGCTGCAATTTTAGGCAATTTGTTGAATGTGTAAAAAGCAAATAGAATCCACCAAGCTCCGACCATAGGAAAAGCAAATTTAATCGGCATTAATTTTGTAAATTGTGTTAAAACTAAAATAACAATTAACAATAAAGAACTTCCCAAATAACCCATTGAGAATCCTTTGGCACTGATTGCATCGTGTTGAGATGATTCTGCAATTTCAGGTAAATACGAGTTGTAATACACCAAACTTCCCCAGTAGCCAATACTTGCAAAAAACAACGGTAAAATTGTTAAACCTATTTTAAAAGGAGTAAACTCAAACCCTCCATTATCTGGGTGAAAGAAAAACAACAAACCACTCGAGATGGCTCCTAAAAAACAAAAGAATTGAAGAAAGCTTTTTTTTTGTCCAGATGAATCAGCTATTCCAGATAAAAGAGGCGTAACTAATGCAACTGCTAAATAAGACAACGAAACTAAATATGCATAGAATTCTGTGTTTTTAAATTCCATTCCAAAAAATGAAATTGTATCATACACAGTAATTCCAGTTTTATCATCTTTAATACTCGTTAACTTCTCATACATGATTGGGAAAATTGCAGAACTAATAATTAATGGGTAGACAGAATTTGCCCAATCGTAAAACACCCATCCTTTTATTGTTTTTTTATTTCCTTTTTCCATAGTAGTGAAATTAGTTTTTATTCTCTTCCTTCAATGTAAGCTTGTAAGTACGAAAATTCTGGTGTTAAAGTTCCTTCACTTGTCGTTTCTGTTGCACGAGCAATGATTCTATCTGGATCTTCTCCAACAAGAAATGGTAATACAAAGCGCATCAATTCATTACCAAAATCTTCGGAAGCATCCAATGGTAATTCACATGGTAAATTATCGATTGCCATCACTGCAATTATTCCTTCGTTTTTATAATCATCTTCCATTTTTGTAATCGGATTATAACCATAAATAGGATCTGCAACTTTACTTGGTCGTATTGTACAAGCAATTGGTCCGGCAATGTCACATGAAATATCAGCCACTACTTTAATGCGTGAATTTTCGCTCAATAAATCATCGTTCGTTAGAATAAAAGGTGACTTATTGCTCCAAAAATGACAAGGAATGTACATATCAGTCAAACCAACAAAACGATTGAATGTTGATTGATACTGCGATGGATTTGTATAAAAATCTGCTTTATCAAACTGTTTTCCATCGATACGTCCGTAATAATCTTCTGCATCTAAATGTGTAAAAACAGGTTCATCAAATGATTCATTCAAAAACTCAGAGGGTGTTACTTCTTTAATTGGTAATAAATTCACTATCTCACGCGCACCTTGTCCTACTCTACCAAAACCAGTCAATACAACTTTATAATTTTTAGGTAAAACAACCGTTTCAACCATTGCTTGTTCCATGGTTTTTCGGTCTTTACATTTGTGTGCCGCTTGTAATTCATACAAACCAGATTTCAATCCAAATGTTCTAAATGCATTGTAAGCACCTACAATTCCGGCATAACGTCCAAAACCAATGATGCGTTTGTTTTGTTTGTTACGAATTGCTTCATAATCAATCAATTCTATTTTTTTCTCTAAAATTGCATTGAGCAACCCACGATTGTATGGTTGTTTTTTTAATGTATGAGAAAAGAACATGAACTTTTTATTCGGAATCAAATCAGCAATGTTAACTTCTTTAACGCCAATAATTAAATCACAAGCACTTAAATCTTCGTTCAATCCCAACCCTTTCGATACATATTCTTCATCCTTATACGCTCTAATCGGGCTTGGTTGAATAACAAATTTAACGGTTGGGTAAGTTGATTGAATTTGAACGCACTGATTCGGAGTTAACGCCACCCGATGATCTGGTGGAACTTTTCCTTCTCTAATTATTCCTATTGTAAAATTCTTCATAATTAATTTAAGGGTTCAGCTAATAAAAAAGCGTCAATGAATTCTCGCACACAGCCTTTTCCTCCTTTGGAAGACAAGACAACATCTACATTACTTTTAACGATATTCATTGCATCTGAAGGTGCAGCTGAAAAGCCCACTTCTTTCATCACAGGTAAATCATTCACATCGTCACCAATAATTGCAACTTGATGTAATTCAATACCTAATTGTTCGCAATAGTTTTTTAAAATGGTAATTTTTGGGTCACGACCTACATAACACTGTTGGATTCCCAATAATTCAGCTCGTGTTTGAATCATTTCAATTGTATATCCAGACGAAATAATTGCTACTTGAAATCCATTTTTTGTTAAATGTTGAATCGCCATTCCATCTTTTGTATTGAACTTTTTGATTTGATCACCTTTTTCGGAATAATACATTCCACCATCTGTCATCACACCATCAACATCCAATACCAACAATTTGATTTTATCCAATTTTTGTTTCCATACATCTGGACGAAACATTGGTTTGAATAATAAGGACATAAGGTCGACATTGTATTCCTCACAGATTGCTTCCAAATCATAGATTGTCAATTCACTGACGTTGTCAACATCTAAATCATCTAAAAAATCTGTGTATTTTAATCCAAACTTCGAACAAAGTCCTTTTATATTTATTTCTAAATTCATATTAAACCATTTGGTATCCAACACTTTGCGCCACAGGACGAAGTACATTCAATAATTCTGTAAATTCTTGATGAGTCAATTGTTGAGAAGCATCTGATTTTGCCACTTTTGGATTTCTATGCGCTTCAATTAACAAACCATCAATACCCATTGCAACACAAGCTTTTGCTAATACAGGAACACCGTATGCATATCCCATTGCATGAGAAGGATCTAAAATAATTGGCAAATTAGTATATTCTTGTAACCAAGCAACACCGCATAAATCTAAGGTAAAACGCGTACCTGTTTCAAAAGTACGAATTCCACGTTCACATAAAATCACGTTTTCATTTCCTCCTGACAATACAAATTCTGCTGCTTGCACAAATTCTTGTAAGGTGGTACCAAATCCTCGTTTGATTAAAACTGGTTTATTTGTTTTCGCACAGGCTCTCAAGATCCCTTGATCGTACATTGCTTTTGCACCAACTTGAATCACATCCGAATATTCAATAATTTCATCAATGTGAGTTGCATCTCTCGCTTCTGTTATCACAGATAATCCAAACTCCTCACGCATTTGAGCCAACAATTTCAATCCATCCAATCCCATTCCTTGAAATGAATAAGGACTTGTTCTTGGTTTATAGCAACCACCTCTTAAAGTTGACAAGCCTAAATCAACCAATAATTTAGCTGATTCTCTAATTTGTTCTTCCGATTCAACTGAACAAGGGCCACCGATTAAAACTGTATTTTTTGTTGTCCCACCAATGGTTACATTTCCTATTTTGACTTCTCTTTTAGTTGGCAAATAAGATTTTGACGCTAATTGCATATCATTTGGAAACACCCAAAATTGATCTACTTTATCGGAGATTTGAGCTGGTACTTCTTTAACTCCAGAACCTGTGATTAACACATTTGTTCCATTTGAAGTAACATGAAATGCTTTGATTTCAGCTGCAATTTTTGCAGCATCTTGGTTTGATATTGTATTTTTTAAATGTAAAATCATAATTCACCTTTAATAAGATATGCAAAGTTAACAATTCCTGCCGCTTTTCCATTATTTTTCAACACTGGAAGGTACATAATTGGGAACATGCATTTTTTAATTTTTTGTAATAACTCAACAACTGTTGCTGTATCTTGAATGGAAATTGGTTGATCATTCATCAAATCTATTGCCTCGATTTTTGTTAAATCTGACAGATGTCGTAACATGGCTTTTCGAATATCAGCTGATGATACAATTCCTTTTAAATCGTCACTTTGATTCGTAATCAAACAAAATCCTAAATTCCCTTTCTCAATGGTTTCTAGAATTAGTTGAAGTGAAATATTCTCCACTTGAACAACTGGACACTCTTCTAATGGCATCATGAAATCTGCAACTTGATACTGAGATTCAATTTCTCGTTTTGTTAAATTCATCAAGGCATGACCAATACTTGGCGCGTTGAATAAATAAGAACCTGAAACAGAAGAACTCACGCCCATATTGCGAAGAATAAAAGAAACTTCACCGTTTACACCGCCATCTACATGAATTGATTTGTTCGGATATTTTTTTCTAAACTGACGAATTTTTGAAAAATTAATTGCATCAAATACCCCCCCACTTTGACCTGGAATTGTAGCCATAATCAATATAAAATCAAAATCTGCATAAGCATCAAAAACATCAACTGAAGTTGGAGTAATTACAGCCAACCCTTTTTTTCCTGATACATCTGATGGAATTTCTAACTTTTTAGACAATTGTTCAAACTGAAACGTGATATACTCGACAGGATTTGTTTTTAATAAATCGAAGTATTTTTCAGGATCCTCAGTTATGATATGAAGATCTATTGGTAAATCACACCATTGTCGAATTTGTTGAATATCATCAAAAACTGTTAAATCATCGTTGCAATCAACATGTAACAAATCAACTTGATGTTGCACTAAATCCTCAATCACCTCTTTCAAAGGGCGTTTTTTATCACTATATATTGAAGCTGAAATTTTCATTATATCAATTCTAAGTAAACAAAACAATGAAATAATATTGTTTGTTTTTTTTCAAACGTAAAGATAAAAAAATCACTTGAATTTACAGCATAAATCGTAAATTTGAGACATGAAAGCATTAAATTACCACAATCATACTTTTATTGGAGCAGCTAATCGTTCCAGTTTAATTGATCTTGTTATTCCTGAAGATTTCAATGGGAAAATGATTCTTTTTATTCATGGTTTCATGGGATATAAAGATTGGGGTGCTTGGAATTTAATGCAAGATTTTTATACAACAAAAGGATTTGGTTTTTGTAAATTCAACGTTAGCCACAACGGCACAAGCAGCGATAATCCAACAGAATTTACAGATTTAACAGCATTTGCTAACAACAGTTATTCCAAAGAATTAGAAGATTTAACAGCAGCCATAGACTGGGTTGAACAACAAGTTGATGAATTACCTAAAATCTATTTAGTTGGTCACTCTAGAGGTGGTGGAATTGCTCTTTTAGGCGCAAAAGATGAACGCGTTTATCGTGTTGTAACTTTGGCTGCAATTTCTTCGATTGAAAAACGTTTCCCACAAGACAAACAAATTCAAGTATGGGAAACACAAGGAACAAAATATACGTTAAACGGTCGTACCAACCAAAAAATGCCTCAATTATTTGCACAATACGAAGATTACATTGCCAACAAGGATTTATTAGACATTCAAAAAGCATGTGAAACGTCAACCAAACGAACCTTGGTTATTCATGGCGACGCCGACACTTCTGTGGACATTGAAGAAGGTCACAACATAGCCAATTGGTTGAAAACACGTTTGTTTGAAATCGAAGAGGCTGATCATACTTTTGGTGCAAAAGAACCTTGGGAGTCAACCGAATTGCCAGAACACTTGCAAAAAGTTTGCGAATTAATTATTGGATTTTTGTTGATCGAAGATTAATCGATTAAGAATCTCTCTTTGTATTCAGAAGGATTTATGCATTTTTTAAGCGAAAACCGCTTTCTATTTCTTGCAACAAATCGATACAATTGATCACGTTGACAAATTGGAATAATTTGAAACAAATACAAAATTTTAAAATACCATTTTAAGTTCTGAATCAACTTTATAGCTCCTGTTGATTGTGTATAAAGCTGGAATTCTCGGTAGAGGTAAAACGTACTTAAATCAGGCTGATCACATCCTTTTTCTTGAAAAAAACGCTTTGCAAATTCACTTTCAATGGGAGAAAAATACAAATCTGTATTCTTTTCATAGCGCATAACAAACTGTACAACGTGGTTACACAAACCACATTTCCCATCGTAAAAAAGGATCTGTTTTTCCATTTTGTTTTCTTAAAAAACCCATGCAGTTGGGTTTACTGAAGCTTCAGGAAACACGTTTAGAGTTGCCGCAAAACGCTGTAATCTACTGAAAGTAAACTTTGCCAGATCAACTGGTGTAGCCCGCCATTGTTTATACGAGACTTCTCTTAGGGTCAAAATTGTTAAGCTTCAAAATAAGCTGCATGGGCTCCGAAATCCGGATAAGGTCTCTGCACGTCCTCAACGTTGTACCACTGCAACAAAATTAATCATTTGTTTGATGTAACTTCTTTTTTACATTAAAAATAGAATCAATTCAGATGACCGAAAGAAATTGAAACCTGTTAAAAGAAAAAATTAATTAAATTAGCACATTCAAAAAATAAAAAATGAGTTTAATTCAAACAGCAGAAAGAGTTTCACAAAAGGATTTGTCAGATAACTTTGTATTTCAACGTTCAATTTTAGCATATTATGAAGCAGCGAAAATTGTATCTGGAAATGTATTAGAAATTGGAACTGGAAGTGGTTACGGTGTTGAAATCATTGCTGCAATAACGGATAAATTTACAACAATCGACAAATTCGAAACAGCCCTTGCTCCTGTTGAAAATGTTGAATTCATCAAAATGTTGATTCCACCATTAAAAGGAATCGCTGATAACACCTACGATTTTGTAATCACTTTTCAAGTAATTGAACACATTAAAAATGATAATTTATTTGTGCAAGAAATTTACAGGGTTTTAAAACCAAACGGAAAATTAATTGTCACAACACCAAATAAACCAATGTCCATTACTAGAAACCCTTGGCATATTAGAGAATATACAATCGATGAATTGAATAATTTGTTGATGAAAAGCTTTCAAAAAGTAGACAAAAAAGGAGTTTTTGGAAATGAAAAAATCATGAACTATTACAACTTAAACAAAGCATCTGTTCGAAAAATTACACGCTTTGATATTTTTAATTTGCAATACCGTTTGCCAAGACAATTATTACAAATCCCTTACGATTTAGCCAATCGAATGAATCGTAAGAAGTTATTGAAAGAAAATACTTCGTTAGTTTCTGATATTGTAATGGAAGATTATTTCATTGATGAAGCAAAGTCTGACTGCTTTGATCTATTTTACGTTGCAGAAAAAATAGTATAAACAGTAAAATCGTTCAAATTTTTATCGCTTTCGTCATTTCTCTTTTACCAGGAGGGCCTGGTAAGGATACAACTTCAAAACCTAAGTCTTTCAAATCACGCTTAACTTGTCCTTGTGCACAATACGTTACTAAAACTCCACCTGGTTTTAAAAGCGCATGCATTTTTTCTAAAATCATAGGCTGCCACAAATCTCCTTGTACTCTTGGTCCGAATGCATCATAATAAACCAACTCAAAATGATTCAATTCAGGTTGATAATCTTCAATTTTTTGGTGAATTTTTTGAAATGAAAAAGCAGGTGTAATTTGGTGTTTTTCACCCCAAGTCAACGTGTGCAATTGCGTGAAATCTTCTGGTGAATCCCAATTTAAATAGGTACAATAATCCAATTCATTCACCAACCCAAACTCAACAGGAAAAGCTTCAATTCCAGTATATTCAATAGTATAATCTCTAGTTTTACTTTCAATCAAAGTTAACAAAGCATTTAACCCTGTACCAAAGCCCATTTCAAAAATTCGAACGGTTTGTTCAGGTGAAAACATTCGAATTCCTTGTTCAATAAATATGTGAATTGCTTCGTTAAACGCTCCGTGATTGGAATGGTACGTTTCATCCAATTCTGGTAGATAAATAGTTCTTGAACCATCACTGGTTAACTTAATTTCGCGTTTCATTTACACTTTTTTAGCACACAAAAATACATTTTCATTTATTAACAATTGTTGAAAACTCCTTTTTATATCTTTTTAAGAAAGAAATAAACGAACACATACAAATTGAATATTGAATGACTATCTTTGTTTCATGGACACACAACCAGAAAATTCAAGAAAAATAATCAACCGAACAAAAAACCCATCTGTTTTAACAGGCGATTTAGGTAAAATCCCACCTCAAGCAATTGATTTGGAGCAAGCTGTATTGGGTGCTATGATGTTAGAGAAAAATGCAGTAACAGATTCTATTGATATTTTGAAGCCTGCAAGTTTTTATGATCCTAAACATCAATTTATTTACAATGCCATTCGTGAATTATTTGGAAGTTCAAACCCTATTGATTTATTGACTGTTGTCAACAAATTAAAACAAAATGGAGAATTAGAAGCTTCGGGTGGTGCTGCATACATTTCACAATTAACAAGTAGAGTTGCATCGACTGCTCACATAGAATTTCACGCACGAGTTATCGCTGAAAAACACATCAAACGTGAATTAATTCGCATGAGCAGTGAAGTGATGCGTGATGCTTACGAAGACACAAATGATGTATTTGATGTATTGAATAAAGCTGAAGGTGAATTGTTTCAAATCGCTGAAAACAACATGGGAAAACATGTTGATTCGATGCAAAATGTTGTCCGCTTAGCGATCGAAGAGATTGAAAAAGCTTCTCAAAATTCTGACGGGATTTCTGGTGTTCCAACCGGATTCTATGATTTAGATAAATTAACTTCTGGCTGGCAACGTTCTGACATGATAGTCATCGCTGCTCGTCCAGCAATGGGAAAAACAGCCTTTGTCTTATCAATGGCACGCAACACAGCTGTAGATCACAACATGGGCGTAGCGATTTTTTCACTAGAGATGTCATCTGTGCAATTGGTAAAACGATTAATAGCAAGTGAAGCACGCATCAAAGCTGAGAAATTACGTAAAGGAGATTTAAAGGAGCATGAGTTCCAACAATTGCATACACGTATTACCAAATTAGCTACAGCACCTTTGTTTATCGACGATACACCTGGAATCAGTGTGTTTGATTTACGTGCAAAATGCCGCCGTTTGAAAATGCAACACAATATTGAAATGGTCATCATAGATTATTTACAATTAATGACAGCTGGTGGAACAAAAGGATCTGGTAATCGTGAGCAAGAAATTTCAACGATTTCTCGATCGATTAAAGAAATTGCCAAAGAATTGAATGTTCCTGTAATTGCTTTGTCTCAGTTGAGTCGTTCGGTAGAACAACGTGGTGGCGACAAGCGACCAGTTCTATCAGATTTACGTGAATCAGGAGCTATTGAGCAAGATGCTGATATCGTTTCATTTATTTACCGACCAGAATACTATGGTTTGTTACAAGATGAAGAAGGGAATTCTAACCAAGGAATTGGAGAAATCATCGTTGCGAAACATCGAAATGGTGCGTTAGATAGTGTACGCTTACGTTTTATTGGAGAATATGCTCGCTTTGATAATATTGAAGGTTATTCAGATGATGCTACACCAATTCACACTTCCATTGGAGCAAATACAGAGTTTGACGAAAATCCCCAACCGAGTTATACAATGAAAAGTAAAATGGATTCACATCTAGATGACTTGAATGATTTTTCATCCAATTTTGAAAACGGAACACCTTTCTAAATGAAACTAGTTACAGTTTTTTTGTTTTCAATACTCTTTCACCTTTCAGTAAAAGGTTCACAAATCCTTGTCCCAATGGATGAAGGTCAAACAAACCATTTGAAAGCATATGGGCTAGCTTATTGGGCTTTAGAAAAATCAGTTACAATCGAATGGTTATTAAACTTCAGAGGCGGTTCATTCTTGTTTCCAAATTTGCGCGCCTTAGAAGAAGAATTGGTATTGCGTAATATCAAATACGAAGTACTGGCTGACGGCCAAGTCAATCAAATCAAACGTGAAATTGGCAATCCAGAAACCAATATGGAAATTGTACAATTGGAAAAAGCTCCTAAAATTGCTGTGTACACACCACCGGGTAAACAACCATGGGATGATGCCGTGACAATGGTTTTAGAATACGCTGAAATTCCTTACGATAAGATTTATGATTCTGCCATCGTAATGGGAGTTTTACCAAAATACGACTGGTTACATTTGCACCACGAAGATTTTACTGGACAATATGGGAAATTTTATGCTGCATATAAAAATTATCCTTGGTATCAAGAACAAGTAAAATTGGCTGAAGCTGAAGCAAAGATGCTGGGATATGCAAAAGTATCGCAATTAAAATTAGCTGTTGCTCAGAACCTTAAAAATTTTGTGTTAGGTGGTGGATTTTTATTCACCATGTGCAGCGGAACAGATAGTTTTGACATTGCTTTAGCTGCAGCGAAAACAGATATTTGTGAAGCAATGTATGACCACGACGGAGCTGATGGAAGGTGTCAAGAGAAATTGGACTATTCACAAACTTTTGCTTTTGAAGATTTTCAATTAGTGCGCGATCCAATGCAATATGAATATTCTGATATCGATGGTACAGATTTACACCGTTTAAATCGAGTTACAGAAAACACAGACAAATTCACGCTGTTCGATTTTTCTGCGAAATGGGATGTTGTTCCTACCATGCTTACACAATGTCACACGAACGTTATTGATGGTTTCATGGGACAAACAACTGACTTTAAAAAAGAACTCATCAAACCAAATGTATTGATTTTAGGCGAAAACAAAGCCTTGAATACTGCGCGTTACCTGCATGGAGAAATGGGTCAAGGTACATGGACATTTTATGGCGGTCATGACCCTGAAGATTACGAACACAAAGTTGGCGACCCACCTACCGACTTAAATTTACACCCAAATTCTCCCGGTTATCGTTTGATTTTGAACAACATCTTGTTTCCAGCTGCTAAAAAGAAAAAGCGCAAAACGTAAACTGAAATTCCGTTACACGGTTTATACTATCAAAACTCGCAGTATTTATTTAACACGAAGGCAAGAATGTACACGAAGAAATAAGTGAAAATTTGTGGATTAGTGTCAGTATTTCATTGCCACGAAGTCACGAATTGACTCGAAAGATCTTTCAAAGAAACTAAATTTCCGCAAAAGGGATTGCACGAAAATCCTTTGAAAAAGATTGAAGTAAAAGCCCGACCCATAGGGTTTTGCCCAAACTATTTTAAATTTATACACAAAAAAAAGAGGCTGCTCAAATGAACAACCTCTTTACTTATTTTGAATGATACTTAAATATCAATCTTAGCGTATTTTGCATTTTTCTCAATAAACTCACGTCTTGGTGGTACATCATCCCCCATTAACATGGAGAATACTTGATCACATTCTGCAGCATTTTCAATGGTTACTTGGCGCAAAGTACGACTTTCTGGATTCATTGTAGTTTCCCACAATTGCTCCGCATTCATCTCTCCAAGACCTTTATAACGTTGAACGTTTACTGAAGATTCACTACCGTTTCCTTTCAATTCATTGATTAAACGATCGCGCATATCTTCGTTCCAAGCATATTCAGATTTACTTCCTTTTTTAACTTGGTACAATGGTGGTGTAGCGATGTAGATGTATCCATTCTCAATCAATTCTTTCATGAAGCGGAACAAGAATGTTAATATCAACGTTTCAATGTGCGAACCATCTACATCGGCATCACACATGATGATGATCTTATGGTAACGTAATTTTTCTAAGTTCAATGCTTTAGAATCTTCTTCCGTTCCAATACGAACACCTAATGCAGTATAGATATTTTTAATCT
Source organism: Crocinitomicaceae bacterium (assembly GCA_024639405.1). Taxonomy (GTDB): domain Bacteria; phylum Bacteroidota; class Bacteroidia; order Flavobacteriales_D; family Crocinitomicaceae; genus M0103. The sequence goes on from JAHEIL010000001.1 coordinate 199,057, forward strand.
CTTCATTTTCAAAGATTTTGTGGTGCATTGCTTTCTCAACATTCAGGATTTTACCTCTTAAAGGCATAATTGCTTGAAAGTGACGGTCACGACCTTGTTTTGCAGTACCACCCGCTGAATCTCCCTCGACGAAGTAAATCTCACATTGAGCAGGATCTTTTTCAGAACAATCTGCTAATTTACCTGGCAATCCTGAACCTGTCAACACATTTTTACGTTGCACCATTTCACGTGCTTTACGTGCTGCGTGACGAGCTTTCGCTGCCAAAATCACTTTATCTACGATGATTTTTGCTTCCGAAGGATGTTCTTCTAAATAAGCTGAAAGCATTTCAGAAACGGCTTGACTTACAGGAGCTGTAACCTCACGGTTTCCTAATTTAGTTTTTGTTTGACCTTCGAATTGAGGTTCTTGTACTTTTACAGAAACGACAGCTGTCAACCCTTCACGGAAATCATCACCATCAATTTCAATTTTTTCACGCGCCAACATTCCAGAATCAGTCGCATATTTTTTCAAGGTATTTGTTAAACCTCTTCTAAAACCTGAAAGGTGTGTTCCACCTTCGTGCGTATTGATATTGTTAACGTATGCTTGAATATTTTCTGTATAAGAAGTGTTGTAAGTCAAAGAAACTTCAACTGGAATACCTTCACGTTCCCCTTCAAAATAAATTACATCTGAAATCAATGATTCACGGTTACGATCTAAGTATTGAGCAAATTCTTTTAACCCTCCTTCAGAATGAAAAACATTGGATGGATTTTTACCATTTTCATCTTCCGTTCGTAAATCAGTTAATGTAATTGTAATTCCTTTGTTCAAAAATGCTAATTCACGCATTCTTGCTGCTAAGGTGTCGTAATTGTATTCTGTATAGTCAAAAATCGTGCTATCTGGCAAGAACGTTACTTCTGTTCCTGTTTCTTTTGATTCACCTACTACTCTAACATCGTATAAAGGTTTACCAATGCTGTATTCTTGTTCAAAAATTTGACCATCTCTACGCACAGTTGCTTTCAATGCAATTGACAATGCATTTACACAAGAAACACCTACACCGTGTAATCCACCAGATACTTTGTAGGTGTCTTTATCAAACTTTCCACCCGCATGCAAAACAGTCATTACAACCTCTAAAGCTGATTTTTTCTCTTTCGTATGCATTGCCGTAGGAATTCCACGACCGTTATCTCGAACTGTAATTGAATTGTCAGTATTGATCCAAACGCCAATTGTATCACAATGACCTGCTAAAGCTTCATCGATTGAGTTATCAACTACCTCATACACAAGATGATGCAAACCTTTTACACCGACATCACCGATGTACATGGCAGGACGTTTACGAACAGCCTCTAATCCTTCTAATACTTGGATATTATCCGCTGAATAATTGTCTTTTCTTTCTTCTTCGCTCATACTATTCCTTTTGGAAACTATTTTTTTTGATAAAGTGCGAAAATAGCGAAATTATGGCAGTGTAAGGAAGAAATTAAATCAAAAAATCGCTAACTTATTAACAAAATATTAACGATGAAAAAAGTTGACTTGTGACTTATTTATTAGAACGAATCCAGTTGATAATTTCTGGATCATTTGGTAAGGTTCTTGGCCCAATTACTTTCTCCAATTGCCCATTTTCATTGACTAAATATTTTTGAAAATTCCATTGAACTTTATTATCCTCTAAACCGTTAAGACTTTTCTCTGTTAAAAAATGATACAATGGATGCATATCTTTTCCTTTTACTGAAATTTTTTCCATCATCGGGAATGACACACCATAATTTTTTTGACAAAAAGAAGCAATTTCTTCATTTGTTCCAGGTTCTTGTCCCATGAAATTATTTGCAGGAAAACCAATAATCACAAATCCACTATCTTTAAATTGCTTGTACAATGCTTCTAAACCTTCATATTGTGGAGTTAAACCACATTTTGATGCCGTATTGACGACCATTACTTTTTTTCCCTTTAAAGAAGCAATATCAAAATCTGCTCCTTCTAATGTTTTCACTTTAAATGTATGAATTGATTGTGCCATAAGAATGTTACTTAATAAAATAAATGCGATAAATAAACCTTTTTTCATCTCTATTCTGTTTATATTTAATGTTGAAACAATTGAAAACGAATTTAGTTCTTTTTTAACCAAAAATGGAACTTTATTGTTCTAATTACGAATACAACACTATGATTTTGTTTAAAAAGACATTTTTATTTTTTTATTGCGCTTTTATTGGTGTCCTTAATTGTCAAACAAATCTTTCAGGTAGTTGGCAAGGAATCATACAAATAGAAGGTCAAACACTTGAAAAAAGTACCCTGATTTATGCCGATTTCCAACAAAAAGGAACTTTTCTTGAAGGTAAAATGAGGGACGAAATAGTAGGTACTGATCTTTTTGCTATTAAACGAGTAAAGGGAACTGTTACAACAAACACGTGTTCTTTGAATCAAACCATTATAGAAAAACAAAAACAAACAGCTAAAACTTCGTGGTGTTTAATTGGAGGAACGTTAAATTATTCGGACAGCACAGGTTATTTAACAGGAACATTTAAAAGCACCGATTGTAAAAGATATTCTGGAAAAATTATTCTCTTCAAATCAACCGTTGAATTTTCAGCAACAAATCAATCACCACTTTCGCATTCTTGGTTCAAACAATTTATTACAGATTATAAAAAAGGATTAAACGCTCCTTTTATAAGGGCGATAGAACGAAAAAACTTTCAATTCTTACCTATTTATTTTGAGACAGACAAAGCAGATTTAAATCCTGATTTTGTTCCTTTTTTAGTTAAAATGATTCGTGTTGTAGATGGCCATTCTGACTTGAGAATTAAAGTTACTGGTCACACTGATGCTGATGGAAGCGATGCCTACAACCTCGATCTATCTAAAAAAAGAGCAGAAACTTTGATTGATTTTTTCATAAAAAACGGACTTTCAAAAGATAAAATAGTCATTGATTTTAAAGGCGAATCCTTGCCAATTGACAACAATTCAACTCCAGAGGGCAAACAACGTAATCGAAGGGTTGATTTTTCTTTTATTTGATTTTATCCAAACGGTTTTTGAAGTTTTAACATCTAAAAATTGTAATTCTAAAACAAAAAATTAACTTTGGGTAAATGTTAAGTCAAAAAATCAATACTATAATTCAACAATTTGAGCCTATTTCTCTGTTAGAAATGGATCGTGTCAAGCTGATGAACCGTGTTGATACAAAATTTGCGTTTTCAATCAAAGAATTTATTGAATTTTTACCCAATTTAATTGAAAACTATAAGGTTTTAGAGATCAACGGAAACAGAATTCCGTCTTATGAAAGTTTGTATTTCGACAATGATCATTTAGGTTTTTTCTTAGATCATCACAACGGAAGAATGAATCGATTTAAAGTAAGATACCGCAAGTACATTGAATCTGATTTAATTTTTTTAGAAGTCAAACATAAATTCAAGGGTCGAACAGATAAAAGCAGAGTTCAAGTAGACGAAATCCCACTAGAGTTAATCAATGAACATGCTCAATTTGTAAAAAACTTAACTGAAAAAGAAGATGTTTTAACACCTGTTTTGTGGAATTCTTTTCACCGAATTACATTGGTGAATAAAATTGAAAATGAACGATTAACGCTTGATTTTGATTTAAAATTCAATTGGGAAGACAGAGCGCAATATTATAACAACATGATTATTGCTGAATTAAAACAAGAGAAATTCAACAGAAATTCTGCGTTTTTCAAACTGATGAAAGTCAAAATTATTCGTCCTTATCGATTGAGCAAATACTGCATTGGTTCGATAGATTTATACGGTCACAAAAAAATAAAATACAACCGATTTAAAAAAAAATTAATACAACTTAAAAAAATTAACAATGATGCTTGATACTATTTTACCATTAGCAAAAGTAATTGAAGAAACTGGTTTTAAACTTTTCAGCAATGACGCATATATTTTACTTGTTCGTTTAGCAGTTAATAGTTTTATTTTAACGCTTTTAATTCGTTATTTGTATTATCCTAAAACTAAACGTAAGGATTATTTATTTACGTATTATTTAATAGGTACAATTACATTCTTTTTATGTTTTGGTCTTAAAAAATTAGATATCGATACAGGAATGGGACTTGGTTTATTTGCGATTTTCGGAATCATACGTTACCGAACAGATGCGATTGAAATCAAAGAAATGACCTATTTGTTTTTAATTATTGGAATAAGCGTTGTAAATTCATTGGCTTCAAATCAAATCAGTGTTACAGAAATTGCCATTATAAATATTGCTGTTCTAGCATTAACATTCATTTTAGAACGCTTATGGCTAGTGAAGCACGAAACACGTAAAACTATTATTTACGAACGCATTGATTTAATTACACCTGAAAAAGAAGCAGAAATGAAAGCTGATATTATCAAACGAACAGGTATTGAAATCAATCGTTTTGAAATTGGTAAAATTGACTTTTTAACAGATACAGCTCAAGTTCGAATTTATTATTACGAAGACAACGACCAAGCGTTTTCTGATTATTCTTCGAACTAAACTTACTTCTTGAATTGTATCGGTTGTCCAATTAGTTTGGCATATACAGCAGTGAATTTAGCGCCGTAAAAAATGATTTGCGAACTGTAATACACCCAAGCTAAGATAATAAAAAATGTCCCTGCGATTCCGCCATTTGCTGCAAAGAAATAATTGAATAAATAATATTTAATCAACAATTGACCCAAATAGAGCAACGTTCCAGTTAACAATGCTCCTCTAAATGCTAAACGCCATTTGACAACTCCATCGTGTACATATTTGAAAACCATGGTAAAAATCACCACGTTTCCAAAAATCGCAAAGCCGTGTTGAAATACACTTACGAGTGTTGTACTCACAATCCCATCACCTGAGAAAAAAGAACTGCTAATATTCAATACAACTGTTTGTGCGAAGTACAATATGATTATCACAACAGTCATGGCACCAATAAACAATACGGAAGCCAATCGTACAACAATATTTTGAACGATTTTTTTCTTTTTGGTATCATACTTAACTACAATATCAAAAAATTCATTGATGCTTTGACGAAGTCCAATTACAAAAGCTGAACTAGCCACTAGTAATGTGACAATACTGACTATTTCTAGCACAAAATTTCCTTTTTCAAAATTCATTTTATTCAAAAAATCCATGATTCCTGATATATCTGAAATTCCAATTTTTTCTATTAAAACATTTTTGATGATGTCTAACATCGTTTTTTGACCTATTATTTGACCAAAAAATGTAATACTTAAATACAACAATGGCACCATCGCAAAAAGCGAATAATACGCTAGTGCTGCACCGTGAAACAAACCATTTTCTTCAACAAATTCTACCGTTGTTTGCTTAAATAAAGCCGGGACTTTCGTCCATTGAATGGATTTAAAAGGATTTAACGATGTTGATTTTTTGGTCATGTTCAATTGGTTTTAAACTGTACAATAGGATTTTTTCTTTGTTTTCAGTAGTGAAGTAATTTTGATATACAACTCCGGTAAACAAGGATGATTGAAACTTCAAATAAATTGTGCCAGTTAAATGAATTTCATATTCGTCTGGACGAAACAACAAGCGTTTTCCATTCAACTGAACTTTATTAATGGGACCAAATAACTTCGCTTCGTCCAATGTTTTTGGCTTGTAATAAAACTCTTTTGGACTTGCTTTGCGAACAAACTTTCCATTTTTCATGAAATAAATAACTGAACACAAGCTTAAAATTTCAGCACCATCATGCGACACAAGAATAAAACTCGTTTTTCGAATCGCTTGAAGCTTCAATAAGTATTGAATTAATTTAGCGCGTAATTTACCGTCTAAATGCACAAAAGGTTCGTCCAACAAAATGATTTTTGGTTCACACGCTAATGCACGAGCTATTGCAAGACGCTGTTGTTCTCCACCAGACAATGTTCTAGCTTGTTGTTTTCTTAAAGTTGTCAACTCCATTAAATGCAACAATTCTTCCACCAATTGATCTCGTTGTTTGAATGGCAAATACAAGATTTGTTCGCGAATATTTTCCTCAACTGTATGGTAAGTGTCTAAATGAAAATCTTGGTTTACTAATTGAATCTCTGGGTGACCAGGAACTAATTTCGTTGAAGGTCCCATTACTTTATCACCTTCAAACAAGACGATTCCAGAGGTTGGTTCTAAAAATCCGGCAATAATTTTGAGCAAAGTAGTTTTTCCAGCACCGCTCTTCCCTACTATCCCAATAATTTCTCCAGGCTTTAATTTCAACGAAATAGATGATAGAACAGATCGTTCAAATGATAATTTTATGTTTTCAACGGTTAACATTAAAAAATCAATGCTTTTGGAAATTCTTTGGATGCGATGTAAATGCCTGGAATAGGATTCGACATTGGTTCGTAATCTTTTAAAAATAAACGGATCACAAAACGTGTTTCTTCTTTTATTAATTCATGTTCTTCAACAATACTTTTAGAAGCACCAATAAAAGTTGAAGGTGCATCTGATGATTTTATTTCGAACAAAAACATGTTTTCTACATCGTGTGAAAAGGCTGATCCATCTGGCATCTCACCTTGTAAAGGAAAAGATACATTCTCATGTATTTCAACAGCATCTACAGAAGATGTAACTGAAAACTCATCTTCCCATTCGTATTTAAGATTATTTTCTGATTCTTCCCCATTGTGATGCGCTTCAGCATGTTCTGCTGAAAAATGCTCGTTTAATAGGAAAACATGAATTTTACATTCCATACATTGAATTTTAATGTAAAATTACGTGTTTTATTCAATTAGTTATTTTTTATATTAAAAACATTCAAACAATCATTCGTTGATGACATCAATTAGATAATACAAAAGGAATCAAATTGAATTGCTATTTTTGCATTCAAATCTAAAAAACGAATTTCATTGAAAACTGTTCAAATTCACCGCAATAAAGTAGACGCAATTTTAAGAAAACATCCTTGGATTTTTTCTGGAGCAATTACATCTAATACAGACACTTTTAGTGATGGAGAGATTGTAACAGTTGTTGATGCTAAAAATAATTTCTTAGCGCGCGGACATTTTCAACATGCAACAATTGCTGTTCGTGTTTTAACATTTGATGACCTTGAATTGAACCAAGCGTTTTTCAATGATAAAATTGCAAAAGCCATCCAACTTAGAATGAGCTTGAATTTAATTACTAAAGAAAATACAATTTGCCGCTTAATTCATGGCGAAGGCGATTCTTTACCTGGATTGATTGTTGATTTTTACAATGGAGTTGCAGTTGTACAATGTCACAGTATTGGAATGTATAATTCAATCGAATTGATTACAGAAGGATTAAAAAATGCATTTGGAAAACAATTAAAAGCCATTTATTCTAAATCTTCAGATACTTTACCTACTAGAACTGAAGTTGAAGACGCGTATGTTTTTGGGAAATGCACGACACCTCATCAAGCATTAGAACATGGTGTAAAAATCAACATTGATTGGGTAAACGGACAAAAAACAGGTTTTTTTATCGATCAACGCGAAAACCGCTATTTATTAGGAAAATACGCTAGTGGTAAAAAGGTATTGAATACATTTTGCTATTCTGGTGGCTTTAGTTTATTAGCTTTAAAAAACAATGCTTCATTGGTTCATTCCTTGGATAGTTCTAAAAAAGCAATTGTTTTAACTGATGAAAACGTTACGTTAAATGAATTCAATGATCGCCATGCATCAATTGTTGCTGACGCAATGGAATACATGAAAGAATTACCAGAAGATTACGATATCATCGTTTTGGATCCACCAGCTTTTGCTAAACACCGCGACAAACGACACAAAGCAATTCAGGGTTACAAACGTTTAAATGCTCATGCGATTCGTCAAATCAAACCAGGAGGATTAATTTTTACTTTTTCTTGTTCGCAAGTGGTTGACAAAAACATGTTTACGAACACAATTATAGCAGCAGCCATTGAATCAGGAAGAAATGTTCGTATTATCGAACAATTACACCAACCAGCTGATCATCCAATCAATGCTTTTCATCCAGAAGGTGAATATTTGAAAGGACTCGTAATTCAAGTCGATTAATGCTGAACTTAAACTACAAAACAATACTTAAGGTTGCATTGCCCTTGATGGCATCCAGCTTCATTCAATCCATTGTTTTGTTAACTGATGCAGCATTTATTAGTCGCTACGATAAAACATCGCTTTCGTTTGATGCAGTTGGTAATGGTGGACTCATCTACATTACTATGTTTATGGCTTTAGTTGGTTTGAGTGATGGTTCTCAAATTATCATTGCACGACGAATTGGGCAAAACAATACGAATGCCATTGGAAGAATTTTTGGCACATCAATAATTGCTCATTTAAGTTTAGCCTTACTATTATTTTTGTTCATTCAATTGGTAATGCCTGATTTTTTAATGAGTTATTCCAAACACAAAGATTTGGGTCGTTTACAACTAGATTTCATTTCCATTCGAAGTTATGCTTTGTTTTTCGCCTTGTTTACCCTTTCGATTCAAGCGTTCTTTTTGGCCAATGGAAAAACGTGGGTTGTATTAATCGCTGCATTGATTAATGCTTCATCAAACATTGTGTTGGATTACGTTCTCATCTTCGGTAAATTTGGCTTACCTGAAATGGGATTAAAAGGTGCTGCATGGGCCAATACCATTAGTGATGGACTTGCAATGACCTTTCTAGTGATTTTCATTATTTTCTCAACAGAGCGTAAAACAATGCAATTGTTCAAACATTTCTCATTCAATTTCAAGTCATTTTTAGAATTGTTTAAAGTAGGAAGTCCGTTGATGTTACAAAGTTTTATTGCTTTGGCTACTTGGACTGTTTTCTTTACATGGATTGAACAAGTTGGGAAATTCGAATTAACCGTTTCTCAAAATATCCGTTCCATCTACTTTCTTGCATTTGTTCCCATTTTTGGTTTTTCAGCTACAACTAAAACCTATATCTCACAATACATAGGACGTAAAGAATTTCATTCATTAAAAAAAATTCAACAACGCATTCAGTTACTTACTATCTTGTTTTTACTATTCTTTTTTCATGGCGCATTGTTTTATCCAGAATTTTTAATCAATATGGTAAACCCAAATGAACTCTATTCAGAAAAAAGTGCTGAAATATTACGTTTTGTTGCAATCTCAATCTTTCTCTATGGAACAGTTAGTGTCTATTTCCAAACCATCAATGGAAGTGGCAATACGTTTGCATCCTTTATTATAGAAGTTATTTGTGTCGGCGTCTACATGCTTTCAGCGTTTTTATTAATAAAAGTATTTCACCTAGATATCTTTTGGATTTGGTCGGTGGAATACATTTACTTTGGTATGTTAGGTTTGCTATCAATTAGCTACCTTTATTTCTTTAATTGGCAGAAAAAAATTGTATAATGATTTCAAAAGAGTTTAAAATTGTCTTTATGGGTACGCCCGATTTTGCTGTTCATATATTAGCAAAATTAGTGAACGAATCGTGCAATATAGTTGGTGTTATAACTGCTCCTGACAAACCAGCAGGAAGAGGTCAATTGATTCAGAAAAGTGCCGTTAAACAATTTGCAGAAGCACATCAATTAAACACCTTGCAACCAACCAATTTAAAAGATGAAAATTTCATTGCCGAATTACAAGCCTTACACGCCGACTTATTTGTCGTTGTTGCCTTTAGAATGCTCCCAGAAGTTGTTTGGTCAATGCCTCCAAAAGGAACAATTAATTTACATGCTTCTTTATTACCGAATTACAGAGGAGCGGCTCCTATCAATTGGGCAATCATCAATGGTGAAAAAGAAACAGGTGTTACAACCTTTTTTATTGAAAAAGAAATCGACACTGGAAAAGTAATCGAACGCAAAGCAATTGCAATTGGAGAAAACGAAACTGTAGGAGAATTACACGATCGTTTAATGGAATTAGGTGCAGAAGTTAGTTATTCAACGGTTTTGAAAATAGCAAACAACGAAGCAACTGCAATAGATCAACTACAATTGACCCATGAAGGAATTAAAAATGCGCCAAAAATATTTAAAAATGATTGTGAAATTGACTGGAAAGAATCAATGGAAAAAACACATGATTTTATTCGAGGACTTTCACCCTATCCTGCTGCATGGTGCAAACTGACCAACACATTAAAAGGAGAAGTCAAATCATTTAAACTTTTTGATCCTTTAAAAACAAACACACCTGTAACAGGAAATCAACTAGTAAGAAATTCTGATGGAATACTTTTTCCATGCAATGATTTTTACATCTGTATTCGCGAACTTCAGTTAGAAGGAAAACGAAAAATGACCTTTAAAGAATTTTTAGCAGGTAATCCATGTGAAGAATGGGAAATCTGTTAACAATTGAAACACGCTACACCTCAATAAAATGATTCAAAAACCCTTAAAAAATGGGGTTTTCAGCCATGGTTATTAACAAAACACCTCATTTTTCAACAAAAAAGCACTTTTTTTGCGATAAATGCTTGCATGGCAAGTATATTCAGATATATTTGCTATGATAATTTATTTGAAAATTTTTAAAACTCAAAACTATGAACAAAGCAGAATTAATTGATGCTATCGCAGCTGAGGCTGGATTATCTAAAGCAGATGCTAAAAAAGCATTAGACGGATTTGTAAATGCTACAGCTGGAGCATTGAAAAAAGGAGACAGAATTTCTTTGGTTGGATTTGGATCTTTCTCAGTTTCTAACAGAGCTGCAAGAACAGGACGTAACCCACAAACTGGAAAAGAAATCAAAATCGCTGCTAAAAACGTTGTACGTTTCAAAGCTGGTGCTGAAC
>JAHEIL010000027.1 GCA_024639405.1 Crocinitomicaceae bacterium
GTTGTTCCTGCTTCAAACGCATCACTACAGCCATCCGCATCAGAATCCAAATCCAAACGGTTTGGAATACCGTCATTATCGGTATCGCGATCCAAACAAATTGATTTTTCTGGATAAGTAGCATTGGTTAAACGAATATTAGACAATAGCATCGTAGAGCTTGATGATACAGCTAATTTATAAGCTGAATTAACTCCTTGATAAGCTTGTTTTTGGACCCCGTTTATTTTAACGGTCACATAACCGGTTGCCGATATGTCAATGCTGTATTCTTCATTACCTGTTACAGCACCGTGAATAAAACTCCAAACACCCCCATTAAAATACCCATAGGCTTGTGAAGCTGTTAAATTAAATTTTGCACCATTATCGTTGTAATTGGCTGGTGTTTGTGCGGCAGCAGCTGGTAATAACCCAATCATTGCTGATCCTTCCGTGATTAATTTGTTAAATTTCAACGAAAGTGGTAAGGAGAAATTTTCATTCGAATAAGATGAAATCCAACCTGTATTTGCAGTTGTAATGGAATTAATAGTTTTACTGCTCACAGCAGAACCAGAGAAAGATGTTGTAGTTAAATTAGCCCCGAATGACAGACAAGATACTTGCTCTTGCTTATCCAAAATACCATCGTTATCGTCATCAATATCTGTAACATCTAAAATACCGTCTGTATCAGAATCTGAAATATTTTGTTTTACTGCAAAACCAAGAACAGCATTATTCGGTAACACCTGAGCAATTTCCCAAGTAGCAGCAACACCTGTTCCTACTTTTGTCATGGCTGAATACGTTGCATTCGCAAAGTTTCCGTCACCATCAGTGTCTATTACTAAATAAACCGTTTCTGCATCATAGAAATCAAACATTGAATTCGGTAAGGTATAATTTGATGCATTACCAAAAGCTGGAACACTAATTTTTGTCGCTGCAGTAACACCTGTATTGCTTACTTTCCATTTTCTACTTAGTGGATAATAACTTCCAACTAATGTTTCTGAATAGAGTAAATCTCCATTATTATCTCCAACTATTAAATAACTATTATCGGTTGCAAGATCATTTCCAACACTTGCACCATTGGTTGTTCCAATAATGGAATTATTTCCTAACGTAATAAATTTACCCGAGTAATTTGTCGAGAATGATTGACGTTGGTGTAGGCCTTGACAATCAGAACGTCCAATACCAAATACGTTATTGTGGTACGCTGCATTCGTTGTTTTGTTCCAAACGGTGGTCCCTGAACCAGACACATAATCATGGTTGATGGTTAAGCCATATTTGATTCCTAAATACGACTCAACATAATTTTGTTGGGCAGTATTGTGTGCATTTTGAAAAGTAATGATTTCTGCAATCGGACCCACCCAACTTCTTGTATATCCTGGCTGGTAGGAAATAGCATTAGCAGACAATGGATTTGCAGCAATTAAGGTGTTATTGGCCAATAAATTGGGTTTTCCTTGCGGACCAAAATTATACGTTGATGCATTTGTTGCTGTGGCACCATCTAAGCGAACGGCTACATTTGCAGCTGGCATTGTACCCGAATAATTTACCTGACCGGTTGTGCCCCCATGATAATAAGGTGTCGTGCCTGTGGTTCCATCTCCACCATATAGCACATGGTAATACGTGGATCCAGCCGCTGTTTGGTCCTGCGCCACCCAGTAACTTTGACGAATATTAGTTAAGTCTGGAATGTTCAAGGCCAAAGAAGGCGAGTTAGTAAAATTTACTGCTGGATTAAAATTGATTGCATTTGCAGCAAATGTAGGTTGGTTTGGTACATTATTTTGATAGGCATCGTAATCGTTTCCAGAAACATCTTCCCATGTTGCTACTTTGTCATTGTTGGCTACCGTTGTGGAAGTTTTAGTATACACGTCCAAACGCAGCGCACGATAACCCACAAAACTAGCAGGAATCACACGCACATATCGACAACTTATAGGTGAGTTAAAATCAGCATAATGCAATGCGGTGCTTACTTCATTTCCTTGTAGTAAGCCAACATTCGTATAGGTAACATTATCATCCGATACTCTAACATAGTAATCTTGCACATAATACGCATTGGCAGAAGCCCCCAAAGTAGCCACACCATCAATGGTTTGCACCGAACCTAAATCTAATGTAATTGAACCTATTGGGTTTGAACCTGTTGGATTTATAAGCCCCCCTTCACTTGTTCCAGGTATCCATGCATTTGTTCCATTAAGTGTTGAATTAGCTGCTGTCCAAACAGAGCCCCAGTCACTAGAAGTTGTTCTATTAGCAGCAGGTACATTTTTTAATGTTCGTGTAGCATTTATTGCTCCATCCGCTTTCAACCAAAAGGATGGTTTCGAAGAAACACAATCAGGTGAAACAGCAGCAAAAGCAACAGGCGTAAAAGTGTATTTCATACCACTTCCGGCCCCTGGAATTAGTGTATTCGCATTGAAATTAATACGCCCAGAAGGCACATGATTTGGTGTGTAAATGGACAGGTATTCGTTGGCGCCAAAACCGCCCAAACCTACCGAAGCACTTTGTGGTGAAGAAGGAACTGAACCGTATAGATATTCAATCACATTGGTTGTTTCGTACAATTTAATTTGATAACTAAACCCTGCAGCTGCATTGGCAGCATAGGCAACTTTCCATTGTACCGTCAACACACGATTGGGCGCTGTACCAGTTAATAAAGTACTAACACCTCCGCCAGAAGCTGCTGTTGTTGTGTAGGTTGCATCCCACCAAGCGTATAATTTTGGTGTATTGACTATGGAACTGGCATTATTTGCCGATTCGGTTGTAACAACCACTGCGCCAAATTTTAAAAGACCAGCAGCATTCACAGAAATATTCCCATAAGTGTTTCCTTGGTATTGGAAATCAAACCCAATTGGAGTTAAGGCCGAAACTGCTCCAAGTGTAGAACCACCAGCTACAATGTTTGTTCCACCTGAAATTTCAGAATAGGTTGTAGCCGTGTTGGAGAAATTGAGGTTGGTGATTTGTGCGTAAACACTACACATTAAACCAAAAGAAACCAATAAAAGACTTGCTTTTAAACCTTTAAGGGAAAGACCCCACTTTTTAATCGCTAATTTTACCATCATATTTTTTTAAAATATGATTAGCACAGAATGGTTGCAGGATGAAAAAATAGTATACTACTTAATCAACCTACAAAATTAGATGAACGAAACGGATTGAGTTTTTCGAATACTAACGGCAGTTATCAAATAATGACTCTATTATGGAAAGAATATAAACAAAAACATGTTAACTACGTGGAAATACATAGTTCACTCTTTTATTGACTGATGCATCAAGCGGTATTTCTCAGGAGTCGTTTTCGTGATTTTCTTAAAGGCATTGAAAAAATTGGAATACGCGCCAAATCCTAGATTTAAAGCGATTTCTTGTAGACTCTCATCCGACTCAATGAGTTGTTTTTTAGCCAGTTCAATTTTTATTTTTAGAATGTATTGATGGGGAGTTAAATTCAAATGTTTTTTAAATAAACGGGAAAAGTGTGTCACTTCCCATCGGGTTAAATTCGCTAAATCTTTAATATTGATTCGTTCATTACAATGTTGGTCTATGTATTCAATTACTTGCTTTATTTGATAGGGCATAAATTGTTCATCCGATTCATCAGTAGCGCCTAACAATAAATAGACGGTTGAGATAACATCTTGCGCTTTAAAAGGTTTAACCAAAAACCCTTTCGGATGTGTTTTCTTTACTTTTTCGAGGGTTTTAAAATCTGAATAAGATGTTAGAAAACAAAAGGCTATTGTTGTACGTTGATTTAAGTAAGCTGCAATATCAATGCCAGATTTTTTTTCATTTAATTCAATGTCCAACAACACAAGATCTGGTTTCCATTCGTTGATTAATTCAATTGCATGAGCAACGTTTTGATAATCAGTGAATACTTCATAACCTTCATGTTCCAATAATTGCTGTAAATCCAATGCAATTAACGGTTCGTCTTCGATAATTAATATGCGCTTTTTCATAGTTATTGATTATATATTGGTATGCATAATTTAAAATGTGTCCCTTTGTCTGAAGTGAATTCCATCGTCCCATTTAGTTTTTTCAACAATGCTTCGATAATTACAAAACCAGTATGTTTTTCAAAATTAATTGGCAATCCTATTCCATTATCAGAATAATTTATTTCTGTCCATTGAGAGTTTTGATGAATATTTAATTGAATCTTACCTTCATTTAATCCAATAAACGCATGTTTGTAGGAATTAACCACTAATTCGTTTACAATTAAACCAAGAGGAATTAATTCATGCAATAGCATTCTAATTGAAGAATTAGAGATTGTATGTTCAATTGTTAATTCGGTGCTTTTTGAAGACAATCGTGTTTTTTCCAATAGTTCTGTTAAAAAAGGTAGCGCATCGATTTCATCTAATTTTGAAGCTTGGAATAAGTGATCATGAATAAAAGACATCGCATAAATTCGTTCTGAAAATTGCTTTATAAACTCTGTGTTTGAAAGAGCATTTTTTCTGCTTTGAATGGATAAAATACTGTTTATTAATTGAAAATTATTTTTTACACGGTGATTAACTTCTTTTAATAATATGTCTTTTTCATCTACTAAATTCGACAATAGTAGATTTAACTGCGCCAATTGAATATTACGTTTCCGGTAAATAAAAATCGACCAAACAATGAATGAAAAAACAATGAACATGAGCAGGATACCAAACACAAAATAAAACCGTTCTTTTTGGTGTGTTTCTTGAAGTAATTTAACTTTTGTTTTTTGAAAGTTTAACTGGTTTTGAGCAAATGTGTTTTCACGTTGCATTTCTTTAATTTGCAAGCGTATTAATCGAAAATCCTTTTGGCGTTCTAATTGTAATACTTTTATTGTGTGATACTTTTTAAAGAATTTATATGCATTTGAAATATCATGAATTTGAGAATAATAGTTTGAACAAAGCGAATAGTAATTCATTTTTGAATGTTCGGTTAAACCTTCACTTTTGATTAATTGATCGGCTATTAATTTTGTAGATGGGATCTTTGAAAATTCTTTTTTTTCAAGTGCAATCGCCATTTTTAGATAATTAATATTTAATTTTTCTACAGTAGAAAGTTTGTCATATAATATTGATTGTACTAGTTGAGTTGCTACTTTGAATTCTTTCAAATTATAGTAACAAATTGCTTTATAAAGTTGTCCTTTCAAAAGTTGTCCTTCACTTTCAATTTTCTTGGAATAAATTGCAGACAAGTTGATATATTTTAATGCCAACTTATATTGATTTAGTTTAATATAACAATTTGCAATATTTTGGTAAACTGTTGCCAAATCGAAATCATTAACTGGTTTCATTTTCTTTACCCAAAATAAGGCTTTGTATGAATGAGCCAACGCTAATTTATAATCTTCAATATTTTCATAAAATGCTGAAAAATCTGTAAATACAGAATACATCCCTGCATAATTTTTTACTTTCAAACAAGCGTTATAACTTTGGTTTAAATAACTGAAAGCTTGCAATAAATTATGATCACTTTCAATGTGAGACAACAAAGAAAAGAACATCCCTTGTTGTTTGTAATAATGGTTAGAATCTATCAATGAGAGTGCGGTTTCTAACAATTTTTTTGCTTCACTATTTTTAGAACTTACAATCAACCCATAGGCTGCTTGATACTTACTTTCTAAGTAATTTAAAGTATCCTTGTTTTTTAAAAAGTAATGCGCGGCGGTATTAGATTGATAAATTCCTTTCTGAATTTCTCCTCTTGTTAAAGAGGTATATGCATTGATTTTAAAATACCAAGCTTTACCATAATAGGAGTTCACCTTTTTTGCAAGTTCATACCCTTTTTCTAAATAAGATTGTGCGCTTTTTGAGTCTTTTAATTCTAATAAATGATGAAGTTTTATATACGTTTTTATACGTTGACTAATTGATAGTGATTTATCTGTAAGACGATGTATATAAATCTCAGATGAGTCGGCTGTTTTTGCCGAAAAAGAACCGAATATCAGTGAAATAAATATGGTTATAAACAATCTTAATTTCATTTTTATTTCAATTATTAAATGAATTAAAAAAAATTCATTCTACATTTTGTGTGTAAATGTAGGAAAGTTGAAATAAAAGAAACTTTCGATTAGCGACCTAATTTATTAATTGCCGATAATATATTTCGAATAAAGGAATAAATCGTGGGGTTGAGGTCTTAAAATTTTATGATTTTAAATTCTGTACGACGATTCAATTGGTGTTCTTCTTCTGAACAAGTTGGTTTTACAGTACCTTCACATGCACAACCATTTAACAATTTAGACTCCCCGTAACCTTTACCATATATACGTTCTGGTTTAGTTATTTTAGATTTAATATAAGTTGCAGAAGCTTTCGCGCGTTTATCAGATAATTTCAGATTAAACTGAGCACTAGAACGACAATCTGTATGAGAACCTAATTCAATAACTAAACTTGGATTCTCATTCATTATTTTAATGATCTTATCCAATTCAATTTTAGCAGTAGTGCGAATATCCCACTTTCCTAAATCAAAATAAATCGGCTTAATATCAATCAGCGATGCAATATCCATACCTAATTCAAGTTTATCAAGTGTTAAATCCATCGTTTGATTTAAATCAATATATCCACTTTGCGATACTTTCACTTGTTGTTGAACAGTTTTAGTAATGTATCCTTGTTTTTTTAACGTAACATCAACTGTTAAAACGTCATTCAATGCAACATTAGTTAAAAGCATTTTAACACTTTCATTGGTCGTTTGAAAACTTGCTTTATTTTTTGTTTTTATTTCTGAAATCACTACACTAACACCAGAAATTGCTTGATTTGTTTTTGCATCTGTAATGAAACATGAAACACCAAAAAACGCTGGCTTCTCAAGTAATGTATTTGCTTCGTAAATACCTGACGTTGGTTGAATAATTTGCTCTTGTGCATCAAATCCCAGTGCATTCACTTTCAACTTAAACACTGTTTTAGGAGCAACATCCATTGTGTAATTTCCTGCTGCATCTGTTACAAAAGTTGCAATTAACATGTTGTTTTCATCGTACAATGAAACCGTTGCATTAGCCACTGGTTGTCCATTGCTTTTATCTGCAATTAATCCTTTGATTGTTGTGTTAAAGATATAAGGTTGAAGCAATGAAAAATGATATATATCATCACCCCCTTTTCCACCATCACGATTGGATGAAAAATAGCCTGTTTGTCCATCTTCTTTCAAGATTAAACTAAAATCATCCCGTGAACTATTTAAAGTCGGTCCTGTGTGTTGTACTGCTTTTACAGAGCCCTCTATTAATTCAGCAACAAAAATATCTAAACCTCCAAGTCCTAAATGACCATCAGAAGCAAAAAATAATTGGTTTTTATGCATCGTGGGGAACAACTCTTGTCCTTCTGTATTGATCTTGTTTCCTAAATTAATTGGCGTTCCTATCGTTCCATCTGTTAAAATAGGAGCACTGTAAATATCCGCGCCTCCAAAACCTCCAGGCATATCTGAAACAAAAAACAAAGTTTTTCCATCTGTAGTAATAGCAGGATGACCTACAGAATATTCTTTCGAATTAATAGCTAAAGTTTGAATGTCATCAAATGCTCCATTTTTATCTACTTTCGCAAGTAACAAACTTAAGTTTTGAATGCCATTTTTATCTTTTCTCTTTTTACCTTTTTTTAAGTTATTTCGGGTAAAATAAACGAATGTTTCCGTTGCATTAAAACACAATGGCCCTTCGTGGTATTTTGAATTTACATGATTTATTTGTCGATTCGACTTCACCTCTTTTTTAGCTGGATTGTAAATAAAGTAATCTAAAAAGTTTTCACCATTCCACAGCCATTTAGATTTAGACAACGTGTTTTTTCGAGCTGAAACAAACAATAACTGGTTTGTTTTATTTAATGTGTAACCACCAAAATCAGTTACAGGTGAATTGAACTCAGCTAACCAAACAGAAACATGAGCTTTATTAGTTGTAATTTTTTGCAAATAATCTGGACATGCTTTAAATGCTTTTCCTCTTGAATCAGTGGCTTTTTTCTCATTAAAGATGGCCATCTGTTTATTGCTTTCGTCGAAGTCTCCTATTTGTTTTAACGCTTGAGCATAATAATATAGTTGTTCAGCAGCGATATCAGAAGCTTTCTCAAACACACTTTTATATTGCTCAACAGCCTTCTTCATGTTTCCAATTTGATAGTATGAAAACGCTAATTTTGCTTGCATTTGTGGACTATCCATTTTTGAACCCCTTAAATTTTCATAAACAGGTATCGCCAATGAATAAGATAATTTTTGGTAATATTGATCTGCCTTTTTTAATTTTCTAATTTGAGAAAATCCATTGAATGCAACAGCAAATAAAACAAGTAATAAAGAATATTTCATAAAAAACTAATTCGAAAAATTAAAAATAACGTGGAGAACGAACACCTTCTTTTTTGAAGATAATATCATAAGATAACATCACTTCAAATGATCCATTGTGATAATCACGCATTGCATTCATACCAAAATCATAGGCTAAACCAGCTCTAAACTGTGGCCCTAATTGAAATTGGGCAAATACACCACCTTCAATACCTATGCGGTACATAGTTCCAATTAAAAACTTATCGTTATAGATTCCTGTTACTGACAAATCAATCCCTACTGGAGAACCTTTTGTTGCTTTTGCTTGTGCAATGGCTCTTAATTTCCAAAATGGATTTAATTTTAATACCGTTCCAATATTGGCGTAATAATGACGAGATTCTGAATTGACATTCGTCCCATCATAGGTGTTTTCAACTAATTTTGGAACACTTATGCCACAAAAGAATTTTGGTGTATAATAATACATACCAAAGCCAAAATTTGGATTCATACGAGCCGAAGCTTCTTGCGTTAAATTAGGATCGTTTGGCATAGAAACATTGTAAGAAGCCGAACCGATAGATAAATAATTAACCCCACCTTTTAATCCAAAAGCTAATTTTGCTTTATTTGTAAATTTGATGGTATATGAAATATCTGCATAAGCCATTTTTTGATCTACAATTCCTGCATGGTCATTCACCAATGTTAAACCAAATCCTAATGACTTATAAGACAAGGGCGTATTCAAGCTAACAGTTGAAGTTACAGGTCTTCCTTGAAAACCAACCCATTGTTCGCGGTGCATCGCAGTTACATTTAGTGCTTCTTTACTTCCAGCATAAGCAGGATTGAAATACAACATATTGTCGTTAAACTGTGTAAACTGGGGCTCTTGTTGTGCTTTTAATGAAGTACCAATAATGGTAAACATAAGCACTACGATTGTTTTAATTGTTATTCTCATTGTCTTTTATCGTTTCAAATAAACACTTGATTTTATAACACCATATTTCGTTGAATAAGTGTCTAATACATAATAATAGGTTCCCGTTGGTAACACTTCAGTTAAGAAATTTAACGCATTTTGAGAGGTTCCACCCCACGTATTGTTATAATTTTCCATTTCAAATACTAATGCGCCCCATCTATTAAAGATTTTAATGTTGTTCAACGGGAAGTTTTCTAATCCTGCGATGACAAATACATCATTAATACCATCTCCATCTGGTGTAAATGCATTGTTTGGATTGAAAATCACGGAACATTCAGGCGAATTTTGATTTGGACTACATGGGTTGCTTGGATTTGATCCTCCATCTAATTCTTCTCCATTCGTTTCTCCATCATTGTCACAATCTAATGCGCTCCATTCTGCAGAAGGTGCAACTGTTTGATGAAGAATATCAAATTCACATGGGTCTAATGGATTCGTTCCATCTGTAACTTCTGTTCCATCAATCACACCATCTCCATCTGTATCTGGATTCGAAGGGTCTATTCCAGCTGTTATTTCTTGTTGATTCGTTAAACCATCATTATCACAATCTAATGTAAACCAGCTTGTAATTGGCGTAACTGTTTGATTTGCATATACAAAATCACATGGTTGAGTTGGATTCGTTCCATCTGCAACTTCTGTTCCGTCAATAACGCCATCTCCATCTGTATCTGGATTCAATGGATCGGTTCCAGCAGCAAGTTCTTGTTGATTCGTTAAACCATCGTTGTCACAATCCAATGCCAACCATGCTGCTGTTGGTGTAATTGTTTGATTAGCCAATACAAATTCACATGGATTTGTTGGATTCGTTCCATCTGCAACTTCTGTTCCGTCTATCACTCCATCTCCATCTGTATCTGGATTTAAAGGATCGGTTCCTGCTGCTATTTCTTGTTGATTCGTTAAACCATCGTTGTCACAATCCAATACTAACCATGCTGCAGTTGGTGTAACTGTTTGATTCGCTAATATAAATTCACATGGATTTGTTGGATTCGTTCCATCTGTAACTTCAGTTCCATCAATTACACCATCTCCATCTGTATCTGGATTCAATGGATCTGTTCCTGCTGCTATTTCTTGTTGATTCGTTAAACCATCGTTGTCACAATCCAATGCCAGCCATGCTGATGTAGGTGTAACTGATTGATGCGCGATGACAAATTCACATGGATTTGTTGGATTCGTTCCATCTGTAACTTCAGTTCCATCAATTACACCATCTCCATCTGTATCTGGATTCAATGGATCTGTTCCTGCTGCTATTTCTTGTTGATTCGTTAAACCATCGTTGTCACAATCCAATGCCAGCCATGCTGATGTAGGTGTAACTGATTGATGCGCGATGACAAATTCACATGGATTTGTTGGATTCGTTCCATCTGCAACTTCTGTTCCATCAATAACACCGTCTCCATCTGTATCTGGATTTAATCCATCAGTACCAATTGTAGCTTCTTGTTGGTTCGTTAAACCATCATCATCACAATCTTGCAATAAATCTGTTAATGCACATGGATTAACTGTAATAAAAATCGTATCTGTTGTACAAATTGCAGGTAGAGGAGTTCCATTGTCACAAATTGTAACAACGATTGTATCTGTTCCATAGAAATCAACAGAAGGTGTATAAATAAATGTCCCATCTGAATTAATAACTATTGTTCCATGTGCCGGCGAAACAATAGGTGTAGTATTTACTATTAATGTTCCATCAACATCTGAATCACCTGTATTGGTCAAATCACCTGTTCCTGTTCCATTAAAAGGCAATGTTGTTGGATCATTATCAACGACTGGGGCATCATTCACTGCTGTAACTGTGATTGTTATCGTTGCAACGTTTGATGTTAATCCTCCATTGTCATTTACTGCATAAGTAACTGTCGCTGTTCCGTTGAAGTTTAAGTTTGGTGTGAACGTTACTACTCCACTCGCATTTACGGTGAATGTTCCATTTGCTGTAGTGTTCGTTGTTTGGATTCCTGCTGTTGTTGGATCTAAATCCACCGTTGCAACATTTATTGTTCCGTCAACATCTGTATCGTTCGTTGCTACGGTTACAGTGACTGGGGTATCCTCACTCGTAGTTGTTGCATCGTTGTTAGCTACTGGGGCATCATTCACTGCTGTAACTGTAATTGTAATCGTTGCTGTGTTTGATGTTAATCCGCCGTTGTCATTTACTGCATAAGTAACTGTCGCTGTTCCGTTGAAGTTTAAGTTTGGTGTGAACGTTACTACTCCACTCGCATTTACGGTAAATGTTCCATTTGCTGTAGTGTTCGTTGTTTGAACACCTGCTGTTGTTGGATCTAAATCCACCGTTGCAACATTTATTGTTCCGTCAACATCTGTATCGTTCGTTGGTACGGTTACCGTGACTGGGGTATCCTCATTCGTAGTTGTTGCATCGTTGTTGGCTACTGGGGCATCATTCACTGCCGTTACTGTAATTGTAATCGTTGCTGTGTTTGATGTTAATCCGCCGTTGTCATTTACAGTATAAGTAACTGTCGCTGTTCCATTGAAGTTTAAGTTTGGTGTGAACGTTACTACTCCACTCGCATTTACGGTAAATG
>JAHEIL010000008.1 GCA_024639405.1 Crocinitomicaceae bacterium
TACATCCGACACAGCAATCGTGGACAATCCGAATCGATTAATCGTGGTGTATTGTTTAGCATTGGAGATTACATTACAATCTTAGACAGCGACGACGAATACAAACCCAATCATTTGAGTGCTTGCTTGCAAGAAATTGATGCGTTAGATTTGATTTGCTCAACGACTGAAACAATTGTCGACAGTGAAAATGATTATTATGTGCCAGACAAAAATGACCAAACAAAATTAATTCACTTAGATGAAGTGATTTTATTTGGTACGCTTTTCGGTCGTAGAAAAGTATTTACAAGCCTTGACTTTAGATCCGGTTTTGCTGCAGATGCGCATTTTTACGAACAAGCAACACAATTATTTCGTGTAAAAAAGTTAGACTTACGCACCTACGTTTATCACAGAAATATTCCAAACAGTATTTGTGCAACAATCAAAAAAGCTAATTTAATCAACGCTTAATCATGGCGATTGAATCTATCCAATTTCAGACAGGAACTAATTTGGTCATGGCCTGCCACATCACTGGCGTATATGATGTGAATCGCAATATGACTCTTGCCGACGATGCGTATGATTTGGTGAAAGATTGGGCTGAATCAGTTGCAGCTGCAAATTTACAAGGTGTTATTTTTCACAATAATTTCTCGGATGTAACTTGTCGATCGTTCGAAAATGAAAACATTCGATTTATTAAAGTCGCACAGGATCCGCAATTTAATCCAAACGTATTTCGTTATTTCGTTTACCGAGATTTTTTGCAACAACACATGAAACAAATCGAAGGAGTTTTTATCACAGATGTAACCGATGTTGTGTTGGTGAAAAATCCATTTACAGACGCGTTGTATTTAAATAATCCAAACGCACTTTTTTGTGGCGACGAACCCAAAACTTTGCACAACGATTGGATGCTTGCACATTCAGAAAATTTACGCAACAACATCTCCGATTTTGCAACCTACGAAAGTACGTATGCAACTGAAACCTTATTGAATTGCGGCATTATTGGCGGGACTTCCACCCTATTTTTGGATTTTTTAGAACAACTTTGTATTATTCACCAAGAGGCAAATCGAAACAATACAACTGCGTACACAGGAGATATGGGCGCATTCAATTACTTGGTTCGAACACAGTTTCAACAACAAGTTATTCACGGCGCACCAGTTAATACGGTTTTCAAAGCATATGAAAACGATCGAACAGATTGCTGGTTCAGACATAAGTAGGTTTTAATGTAAACACCATGAGAAAAATAACCGAAAACTTTCATTACTTCTATCTCTTATTGACGCTTGTTGGAGGTGGCTTTACCTTTTATTTTGTAGTACTTGGTATTATTGAACACCAAGGTAAATTTGATAGTATTGATTTTATCTCAAGTACTTGGATTGATAATTATTATGCAAAAAGTTTAAGCTTAGACTTTTGGACAGGTACAATTGCTGGAACATTTTTTATCATTATGGAAGGTATTCGTCTAAAAATGAAGCGCATTTGGTTGTATCTTGTTTTGACAGTTTTTGTAGCTTATGCCTTTGGTTTTCCGTTATTCTTGTTTGTAAGAGAACTTCATTTGAGGAAAATGAAAAACTAATATTGTCCTTATTTCAATTTACATACAAATTGTTAACCTTTAATCTAGTTTGCACTTTTGCCTTAAACATTCGCATTGAACCGCCAAATTAATATGAACCAAAAAATTAAGCTAAATTAAGCATCTAATCGACCATTTAATATGCAAATCCCCCTTGAATCAATAAAACAAGTAGCTAGTTTTGAAGAACTAATAACAACAGATTTTGCCGGTTCAATCAATGCGATTTGTTGGGAAAGAACTTTGGAAGGTGATTTTGCTGAAATTGTCAATAAATTATCAAACATTGATAATACTATTTTAATAGACGAAGAACAACTTAGTCAACTATTACTGAGTCCAAAAGGGCAACTAGCACGAAAAACACTGTTAGAAGATTTCCAACAATTGAAAGCAATTGGCGCTTCCCCAGAATTAAATGTTTTAAAAGATTACGAAAAAGATGAAGATTATGCTGTTTTCCCTAAAGATGTTTATTCATTTCACGTAGATAGATCGCCAATACCAGTCGCAACTTTTTTATGTACTTATTATGGCGATTCAAGCGAAATCGTTTCCAATTCCGAAGCAGTTCAAAAAATTATACTTCCAGAAATACGAACCGAACTTAGAAAATTATACAAAGGAACAGAAGAAGGATTTGATGCTTTTCTTATTGAAAATTTCTATGATTTACATTATCAAGCGAATCAAAATGCAAACATCATTCAATTTGGAACAGGGAATTTATGGAAAATTGCTGTTGATCATCCAAAAATGAAAGTAGCGCCATGTATTCATAGAGCTCCACAAGAAAAATCGGGACAAAAACGTTTACTTTTAATTTGTTGAGATAACCTTTTGATAATTTCAACGTAGAGTAGTGCATTATTGAATTTTTAAAAAACGAACTATGAAAAATCAAAAACTACTATTTTGGATTTCAACAGGATTAATTGCTTTATTTGAAGGAGTTATGCCAGCATTGACTTCACAAACAGAACTAGCAAAAGAAGGCATCACCCATTTAGGTTATCCTCTTTATTTTGGAAATGCATTGGTAATTTTTAAGGTATTGGGTGTTTTAGCATTGATCATTCCAGCTGTACCTAAACGTATCAAAGAATGGGCTTATGCCGGTTTTGCCTTTGATTTTATATTCGCTGCAATCAGTCACGGAGCAGTAGATGGCATCAATGGAAATACTTTTTTCCCATTTATTGTATTAGCTGTTTTAGCTGTTTCTTACGTATCGTATCACAAAATAAACGATCAGAAAGCATAATTTTACTACTTTAGTAAAATGAGAAAACTACAACTTACTATTTTGCTACTACTAGTTTTTACAACTGGAATTGTACTCGTATCTTGTAAAAAAGAAACGCCAACGATTCAAGTAATCTCTGCTATTGATGCAACATTCAAAGGAAAGATTAACTTGAATCAATTGGAAAATTATGCTGGACAAACAATTCCAAGTTATATTACCAAAGACAATTCAGGAAGTAATTTTATTACAGATAAAGGAGCGACATTAGGTAGGGTATTGTTCTATGATAAAAATTTATCATTTAATAATACTATTTCTTGTGCAAGTTGTCACCGTCAAGCGGTTGCTTTTGGTGACACCGCAGTTGCGAGTAGTGGTGTAAATGGCTTGACAGGTCGACACAGCATGCGTTTAGTAAATGCACGTTTTGGATCTGAAACACGATTCTTCTGGGACGAACGAGCAAATTCATTAGAAGACCAATCAACGATGCCCATCAAAGACCACAAAGAAATGGGCTACAGTGGTCAAAATGGCGACCCATCTATCAACGATTTAATTGTAAAACTAGGCTCGCTTGCATACTACAAAGAATTGTTTCAATTTGTATATGGTAGTACTGAAATAACTGAAGCAAAATTACAAAATGCATTAGCGCAATTTATTCGAAGTATTCAATCTTTTGATTCAAAATACGATGCTGGTAGAGCTTTGGCTACAAATGACTTAGCTAATTTCTCAAATTTTACGAACCAAGAAAACACCGGTAAAAATTTATTTTTATCCAATCCAGTATTTGATAGTAACAGCGAACGTATCAGTGGTGGATTGGGATGCAACCAATGTCACAGAGCACCTGAATTTGACATAGATCCTTCCAGTAAAAGCAATGGTTTTGGAGGTAGTTTAGCTGGTACGCCGGATGTTACGAACACAAGAGCACCATCATTAAGAAACCTAACAACAAGTTCAGGAACAATAAATGGTCCGATGATGCACACTGCTATTATAAAAGATTTGCAAGCAGCGATTGGACATTATGGGAATTTAACAAATGCAGCTTTAAACAATTCAAATTTGGATCCACGCTTAAAACCAAATGGAATTGGTCAGCAATTGCATTTAACTGCACAAGAAATCAATGCTGTGATTGCATTTTTAAAAACCTTAGGAGGAACTGATGTTTATTCGAATAAAAAATGGAGTAATCCGTTTCCAGAATAGTAAATTAATTTCCGTACATCATCAAATACGATTTCAAAAAAGGCATCAATTCACCATTCAATACTTTATCAGGATCATTAACCGTATAATCAGTTCGGTGGTCTTTTACGCGTCGGTCGTCTAATACATAGCTACGGATTTGCGAGCCCCACTCGATTTTCTTTTTACCTGCTTCTATTTCGTCACGTGACTCTTTTCGTTTACGCAACTCCATTTCGTATAATTGAGAACGCAATAATTGCATGGCTTTTTCTCGGTTTCCTAATTGTGAACGAGTTTCCGTATTTTCAATAACAATTCCTGTAGGCGCGTGTTTCAATCGAACGCCTGTCTCTACTTTATTGACATTTTGCCCTCCTGCTCCACCAGATCGGAAAGTATCCCAACTAATATCAGCAGGATTAATGTAAATATCAATGGTGTCATCAACAGATGGATACACATAAACTGAAACAAAAGAAGTCATTCGTTTTCCTTGCGCATTAAAAGGACTTACGCGCACCAAGCGGTGAATACCATTTTCTCCATTTAAATATCCGAAAGCAAATTCTCCTTCAATCTCCAATGTAACTGTTTTAATTCCAGCAACATCGCCTTCTTGAAAATTGAGTTCTTTAACTTTGTATTTATTTTTTTCAGCGAACATCAAGTACATGCGCATTAGCATACCAGCCCAGTCGCACGCTTCTGTACCACCTGCACCTGCAGTAATTTGAAGTACAGCACTCAAACTATCTTCTTCACCAGACAGCATGTTTTTCAATTCCAATTCTTCGACTTCTGTTACTAAATTCGAATACGCTTCATCCACTTCATCTTCTTCAGCAGCTCCTTCTTTCACAAATTCAATCAACACTTCGATGTCATCAAAAGAAGCTTTCAATTGATCGTAAGAAGCAATCCAAAATTTCAAGGAACGAATCGATTTCATTTGCACTTCTGCTGTTTTAGGATTGTCCCAAAAAGTAGGATCTTGTGATTTCAATTCTTCTTCTTGCAATTGCATTCGCTTTTCCTCTATCTTAAGATAGCTTTCAATTGCCTTGATTCGTCCTAAAATGTCTTTTAATTGATCTTGATTAACCATACGGCAAAGTTAATAATAAGTCTAGAAATGGAAGATGTTTGATGCAAACAATCTTCAAACTTCCATTAGAATTTTTCTACTTAATCATCTAATTCATGTAATAACATGACGCCAGAACCACGGACCACCAAATCTTCAGAAACAACTTTTAATTGCTCACCAGCATAATAGACTTCTACCAAAGAGGGATATTGATAGGATTCGATCGCGTGAAGTGTTAAAAATTGTAGTTGGTTGACATCAAAGTTAGTGGTTTGAATTTCAAACTTACCAAACATTCCAGTTTCTTGTTCTACAAGAAGAATGGTTTGCATGCCCGGTAATTGAGGAAAGCGTATGTTATCTTCTACATTCACATTAAAAATTGGAAACAGTGTGAAATTTAAATCCAATTCATCCGCATCAATTTTGAAGAGCGTTTTTCGTTTCTCTTTTAATTCAATGGAATTATTTTTTTTCAAGGCAAAAAATCGATACTCTCCACGAGTTGCCATTTCCGACCAATGGTCAAAGCCGTAATGTTTAATAAAGTCGAAGTCGAAAAAAAGTCGCTCCCAAGGTAGTTGATGACGTTCTTTGATTGCAGACATTTCTTGAAATTGAGCTAACGGAATATCGCAAACCCAACACCTTAATCCTTCACCAAATAAATTTAAAACAACAGACATAGGGAGGCAAACCGATTTTAATATGGTGACAAAAATAAGCTTAATCCCTTATCATCTAATAAAAAAACAAGCGTATTTTTTGCTTTTTTTTTGCTCATACTTACAATAAATAAATAAACTTATTAACTTCGTGTTTTGAAACAAAAATTAAGCATATAAAATGAACATTCCACAAAATTTAAAATACACAAAAGACCACGAATGGGTAAGTGTATCAGGTGATATTGCAACAATCGGAATTACTGATTTCGCACAAAGTGAATTGGGAGATATCGTTTACGTTGAAATCGAAACAGAAGGAGAGACTTTGGGTCAAGAAGAAGTTTTTGGTTCTGTTGAAGCAGTAAAAACAGTTTCGGATTTGTTTATGCCATTAAGTGGAGAAATCATTGAATTTAATGCTGGATTAGAGTCAAGCCCTGAGTCAGTTAACACAGATCCTTACGGAGATGGTTGGATGATCAAAGTGAAAATTTCTGACGCAAATGAATTAGAAGGTTTATTAGATGCTGCTGCTTACGAAGCATTGGTAGGTTAATAGAACAACTTATACTTTTAAATCCCTCAATCATTTGGTTGAGGGATTTTTTTTATTTCAAAATGTTGCTAAATTTTAGTTTAAACTCCTTAATAGTTGGATGTTGCACCACCAACATTTTCAATGGGGTGCCAAATTGTTTTAATCTCTTGAACATCTGAAATGTAATGAAGCCCTTGTGCATCGGCTTTTTTCCAATCTGTTGAATAGGCAAAAACACGTTTCACATTCAACACTGCATTTTCTTGAATTTCTTTTAATTTCAATGGATCACTTCCACCATAAACGAGTGCATTCACATCCATGTGAGTTGACAACGTTGGAGCCATTTCATCCGTTGAACCGGTTAAAATATTGATAACACCACCTGGAACATCAGAAGAATGTAAAACTTCTGCAAACGTAACAGCGCACAATGGCAACTTTTCAGATGCTAAGACAACAACTGTGTTTCCACCGCAAATTACTGGTAAGACCAATGAAACTAATCCAATTAAAGAGCTATTTTCTGGTGCAATTATTCCAACAACTCCCATAGGTTCAGCAACAGAGAAATTAAAATGAGAAGAAGCAACTGGATTCACAGAACTAACAATTACTTGGTATTTATCACACCAACCAGCATAATACACGATGCGATCAATGGCCAAATTCACTTCTGATTCTGCAGCTTGTTTACTTGAACCTTGAAATTGCAACTCTTCCACGAATTGTGCTTTGCGTCCTTCCAACATTTCTGCAATTCGGTACAAAATTTGTCCGCGGTTAAATGCAGAACGTTCAGACCAAGATCCAACTGCTTTTCGTGCTGCAACAACTGCATTTCGTACATCCTTTCTGGAAGACAAGCAAATATTGCCAAGTACCTTTCCTTCTTTATTTACAGGAGAGTAATAACGCCCCGATTCTGTTCGAGGGAATTGACCTCCGATGTATATTTTATACGTTTTAACTATTTCCAAACGACTCATTTTCAATACAATTGATTATACAAACTTCACATAAGCCGCTAAGCCATGAACTCCACCCTCTCTTCCAAAACCACTTTCTTTGTAACCGCCAAACGGCGATGTTGGGTCAAATTTATTGTAGGTATTTGCCCAAATTACTCCTGCGTTTAATTGATTCGCCATATTGAAAATTCGCGCACCTTTCTCTGTCCAAACACCAGCTGCCAATCCATACGGTGAATTATTGGCTTTTTGAATGACCTCATCTATAGTTCGAAATGTTTGAATGGTTAAAACAGGTCCAAAAATTTCTTCTTGTGCTATTCGATTCGACTGTGCAACATTGGTAAACAATGTTGGCGGACAATAGAATCCTTTAGCAGGAATTGTACAAGCCGGTTGATACATTTCTGCACCTTCCTGTTTTCCGATTTCAAGGTATTTAGTTATGGTTGCCAATTGTTCTTTTGAATTTATAGCCCCAATATCTGTGTTTTTATCCAATGGATTTCCAACATACAATGTTTTCAATCGTTCTTTCAATTTAGCAATCACTTTTTCAGCAACATTTTCTTGCACAAACAGGCGCGATCCTGCACAGCAAACATGACCTTGATTGAAAAATATACCATTTACAATTCCTTCTACTGCTTGGTCAATTGGAGCGTCATCAAAAATAATATTTGCAGATTTACCCCCCAATTCTAAGGTCAATTTTTTTGAAGTACCTGCAAGTGCCTTTTGAATAATTTTTCCAACATTCGTAGAACCTGTAAATGCAATTTTATTTACATCAGAGTGATTCACAATAGCTGCACCAGTATCACCATAGCCTGTAACAATATTTACGACTCCAGCAGGTAACCCAGCAGCTTCAATGATTTCAGCTAATTTTAATGCGGTTAAAGAAGTCGTTTCAGCAGGTTTTAATACCACTGTATTTCCAGCAGCCAATGCTGGAGCAATTTTCCAAGCAGCCATCAACAAAGGAAAATTCCAAGGAATAATTTGCCCTGCAACGCCGAGTGATTCCACTTTTCGATTGGGAAACGCATATTCTAATTTATCCGCCCAGCCAGCATAATAAAAGAAATGATTACACGCCAAAGGAACGTCGATGTCTCGGGCTTCTCGAATTGTTTTTCCTCCATCTAAGGTTTCGATTACTGCTAATTCTCTAGCGCGTTCTTGCATCAAGCGCGCAATGCGGTAAATGTATTTAGCGCGTTCAGCTGCAGGCATAATAGACCAGACTTCATTGTATGCTTTACGTGCTGCTTTTACAGCGATATCGACGTCTTTTTCAGAACCATAAGCCACTTCAGCAAGAACTTCTTCATTTGCTGGATTAATGCTTTGAAAGTATTTACCAGATGAAGGTTTTACCCATTTTCCACCGATAAATAAATCGTATTTCTTTTTCAGTTGAATATGAGATGTGCCTTCCAATGATGGTGCATATTCCCATTCTACTTCTGGTATATTTTTATTTGTAGCCATTTTCTTAGTCAATTGAAAAATAATCTGGTGATTGATATACGCCTGTCTCGGCTTTCATAAGTTGCATTAACACATCATTTGCTAAACTACTTGCTCCAAAACGAAACCATTCATTTGATAACCAAGCATTACCCAATACTTCTTTCACCATAACAAGGTAATGCAATGCAAGTTTTGAAGTTGAAATTCCACCAGCAGGTTTCATACCAATCATCTTTCCGGTCGCCTCGTAATAATCTTTTATAGCCATCAACATGGTATACGTTACTTGCATCGTTGCTGCAGGTTGTATTTTACCAGTCGAAGTTTTGATAAAATCTGCACCAGCCAAAATTGCAAGATCACTTGCTTTTCTGACATTGTCTAGGGTCAGTAATTCGCCCGTTTCAAGTATTACTTTCAAGCGCGCATTCCCACAAGCATCTTTGATTGCTGCAATTTCATCGAATACAAAACTATATTCTCCTGCTAAAAATTTACCACGAGAAATAACCATATCAATTTCATCCGCCCCTTCATTTACTGCGAATGTTGTGTCAGCTAATTTCACAGCAAGAGGCGCTTGACCACTTGGGAAAGCAGTAGAGACTGAAGCAACGTTTACTTTAGAATTTAAAAGTGCACTCTTTGCAATTTTAACCATTGATGGATAAACACAAACCGCAGCAACTGTCGGTAGATTTGGTAATTCATCATGAAGGTGCATTGCTTTGTAACACATTTGTTGCACTTTTCCAGGCGAATCTTTTCCTTCTAAAGTTGTTAAATCAATCATATTTAAGGCCATTTTCAAAGCTTGAAGCTTACTGTCACCTTTAATACTCCTAGTTTGAAAACGAGCAACTCTTTCTTCAACACCAACCTTATCGATTGTTGGACTGTTAAAAAGAAGTTGATCTATAGATTGTTGTATATCTTTTTTCATTTGCATTCAAATTTACAAAAAAGAAAAGGAATAAAAAAAGGCTCTTTCGAACCTTTATATAGTATCTCTATCTATTACAATTGACCATCAGAATGGTAAAAACCATTTTTGAATACCTTTACTTTTAATAGAATTCCGTCTTTGTCATATTCGTATACTTTCCCATCCCACAATTGTCCATTTTTAAAGGTTCCATCTTGCCAAATTTCATCATTCGAATTGTACGTTTTATTGTAGCCATTTGGAACAAAAGCAATGCCTTTGGTTTTAGGAACTCCAATTTTAGGAGGAGGATTTTTAGAAACTACAGTTGGTATAGGTTTTTCAATAGATCGTTTGATGTCCAATTGTTCACTTTTCTCGACATTGCCCGTTGCGTCGTAAACAATTTTTTCTTTCACATCACCATTTTCGTAAAAACGAGTTGCATTTCCTACAGGATTTCCATTTTCTGCAATGTATTCAAACTCTAATTGTCCATTGGGATAATAGTGTTTAATTTTCCCAGACTCTTTGCCGGTTTCATTGTAAATTCCTTCATATTGAATAATACCCGTTTCGTAATATCTTTTTAGAGAATCAGAGTACTGGTTTTTGAAAAAATTGCCGCGCTCTTTGATTTTTCCGTTGGGATGGTATTTAATAAAATCACCTTGTGGACGATTATTGATGTAAAATCCTTTTATTTTTGGCGTGATGCCATCAGGGTAAAACTTAATCCAAAAGCCTTCTTTACGGTCATCAACAAAAGTGCCTTCTTCAATTTTCCCATCTAAAGGGACTCCTTCAGCAGGTCGATCTTTACCAAAATAAATCCATTTCCCCTGTTTTTTTCCTTCAGCATCTTTTTGATTTATTTCAGTTTGATCGCCATTTTGAATAAAAGAATATGCAGAAATAGAAAAAAAATGAAGTAACACAACAAATGTGATAAACTTAAATATTTTGTTAAAAATAAAATAGTTTCTTGTAGTTTCCATTTTTCGAACAATAATCAGTCAAAGCAAAAATAATTTAATTTACTTATCAAAGCAAATTAACATCAACTTTTTCAAGCATTATTTTTACCATTTCTGTCAAACCGAACTGTTCTTTCCAACCCCAATTTGCTGTAGCGTAAGAATCGTCAATTGATTTTGGCCAACTATCTGCTATATTTTGTCTAAAATCAGGCGCATAACTTATCTCAAATTCTGGTTGAATGTTCTGAATCGCAGCTGCTAATTCTTTTGGGGTAAAACTAATTCCAGCTAAATTGTATGCTGATCTAATTTTAATTGCTTCTTTCGGCGCCTCCATCAATTCAATAGTTGCACGAATCGCATCTTCCATAAACATCATTGGCAGTGCTGTGTTTTCTGACAAAAAGCACGTGTACTGATTTTTTAATTTTGCTTGATAAAAAATATCAACAGCATAATCTGTTGTGCCACCACCTGGTAAACTTGTATACGAAATCAATCCAGGATAACGAATACTTCTTACATCAACGCCAAATTTATTAAAATAATATTCGCACCAACGTTCTCCCGCTTGTTTTGAAATACCATAAACTGTCGAAGGTTCCATAACAGTAAACTGTGGTGTGTTATCACGCGGTGTTGTAGGACCAAAAACTGCTATAGAACTTGGCCAGAATATTTTATCGATGTGTTGTTCTTTGGCTAAATCTAGAATTGTAAACAAACCTTCCATATTTAATCGCCAAGCAAAATCTGGGTTTTTTTCTGCCGTAGCTGACAACAAAGCAGCTAATAAATAAACTTCTTTAATTTCGTTTTCAATGATGAATTGACGAACGTTTTCACTATTTAAAATATCTAATTGAACGTATGGTCCTTGACTTAATACAGTTGGGCATTCATCTTTCAAATCAGCCGCGTAAACAGCATCATTTCCTTTACGTTTTCTAAGCGCAAGAACTAATTCCGTTCCAATTTGCCCGCAAGCACCAATCACAATTGTTTTTGACATTTTAATCCAATTTATTTTGGACAAAGTTAAAATTTGCCCGTGTATAAAGTCCAAATTTGACAAATAATTTTCTAAACATTAAAATACTGACCTTAATCATATTTTTTAATTATGTTGAAGTATATTTTTGCTGAATTGAAAACTAAGTAAATTAAGAATTATGCCATTTTATCATAAATTAGGTAAATTTCCACACAAACGACACACCGTTTATCGCCAAGCGAATGGTGAATTATACCATGAACAACTTTTTGGTACAGTTGGTTTTGATGGGATGTCATGTTTAATGTATCACATTAATCCTCCTACTGTTGTTAAAGAAGTGAGGGGTCAAAAAAATATTGCCCCAGAAATTGCTGACGGAATGTCTATGTCAATGCGCAGTTTAATGGGTGCCAATATAGAAGCAAAAGATGATTATATTGAAAGTCGTGTTCCCGTTTTGGTTAACAGCGATTGTTACATAGAATTAGCTGCTCCTAAAAAATCGATGACAGACTATTTCTACAAAAATGCAGATGCAGATGAAATTATTTTCATTCATAAAGGATCAGGTAAATTAAAAACTCAATTGGGAAATATCGACTTTTCGTACGGTGATTATTTATTGATTCCAAGAGGTATGATATACCAAATGACTTTTGATAATGAAGACAATCGTTTGTTTATTGTACAATCATTTAATCCGGTATATACACCAAAAAAATATCGAAACTGGTTTGGACAACTATTGGAACATTCTCCTTATTGCGAACGCGATATTCGTCCTCCTCATGAATTAGAAACACACGATGAGAAAGGTGATTTTTTAATTCGCATAAAAAAACAGGATGTATTACATGATTACATTTATGGGTCTCATCCATTTGATGTTGTTGGTTGGGATGGATTTAATTATCCATATGCGTTTTCAATTCATGATTTTGAACCAATAACTGGGCGCGTACATTTACCTCCACCAATTCATCAGACTTTTGAAACGACTGGTTTTGTGTTGTGTTCGTTTGTTCCTCGTCTATATGATTATCATCCAGATGCAATTCCAGCGCCATACAACCATAGCAACATCGATTCTGATGAAGTTTTATATTATGTTGATGGCGATTTCATGAGTCGTAACAACATTGAAAAAGGACAAATTACTTTGCATCCTGGCGGTTTGCCACATGGTCCGCATCCAGGTGCTTACGAACGAAGTATTGGTAAAAAAGAAACAGAAGAATTAGCTGTGATGGTGGATACTTTCAAACCATTGAAAATGACCAAACAAGCATTAAATATTGAAGTAAAAGATTACAGTAAATCGTGGATTTTATAAATCCAAAATAAGAAAAGTATGAGTAAAGTAGTTAAAAACGTTGAATACGGATTAGAAAAAATATTTGATGGAGCGCAAGATTTCTTGCCTTTATTAGGAACAGATTATGTTGAGTTTTATGTTGGAAATGCCAAACAAGCAGCTCATTTTTATAAAACGGCTTTTGGATTTCAATCGTTAGCATATGCTGGGTTGGAAACAGGAATGAAGGACCGCGTTTCTTATGTCTTGAAACAAGATAAAATTCGTTTAGTCTTAACAACTGCACTAAACAGTGAATCACCTATTGGTGAGCATGTTAAAAAACATGGTGATGGTGTTAAAATCGTTGCATTATGGGTAGAAGACGCTCGTAGTGCTTACGAAGAAACAATAAAAAGAGGTGCTAAATCTTACCAAGAACCAACAATTACATCAGACGAACACGGTGAAGTTGTAACTGCTGGAATTTTCACCTATGGTGAAACAGTTCATTTATTTGTTGAACGTAAAAACTATTCGGGGGAATTTTTACCAGGATTTGTGAAATGGGAATCTGACTATAACCCAAGTCCTGTTGGCTTAAAATTCATTGACCACATGGTTGGTAATGTTGGCTGGGGCGAAATGAATACATGGGTGAAATGGTACGAAGATGTGATGGGTTTTGTTAACTTTTTATCGTTTGACGACAAACAAATTCACACAGAATATTCTGCTTTGATGTCCAAAGTAATGAGCAATGGCAATGGAAGAATTAAATTCCCAATCAATGAACCTGCTGAAGGAAAAAAACGTTCACAAATCGAAGAATATTTAGACTTTTATGAAGGGCCTGGCGTGCAACACATTGCAGTTGCAACAGATGATATTATTTCAACCGTTTCACAATTAAGAGCTAGAGGTGTTGAGTTTTTATCTGCTCCACCACAAGCTTATTATGATGAAATCCCTGCTCGTTTGGGTGTTCACATGAATATGATGAAAGAAGACATCAAGGAATTGCAAAAATTATCGATCATGATTGATGCAGATGAAGAGGGGTATTTATTGCAAATATTCACTAAACCAGTTGAAGATCGTCCAACATTATTTTTTGAAATCATTCAACGAATGGGCGCAAAAGGATTTGGTGCGGGTAATTTTAAAGCGTTGTTTGAATCAATTGAACGTGAGCAAGCAAAAAGAGGTACTCTTTAATTTTTAAAATAGTTATTTAAAGCGTGGTTTTTTCCACGCTTTTTTTTTAACTTTATTCTAAGCAATTCTCAATTTATCAGTACAATTATGAAAAATCAAGGTCCTTCTACTATCAACAAATCAAGAATCATCAATGGACTATTGGTCTTATTGGTTGGAATCGTTTTTTTCATTAAACAGTTAGACGTTTACATACCAAATTGGCTATTTACTTGGCCGATGCTTTTAATTTTGATTGGAATCATACAGTTGTTTAAGCATAATTTCCAAAAAACAAGTGGGTATGTTTTGATCATAATTGGTCTGGCTTTACAATTACATGATTTTTATCCGAATTACATTCAATTACGTTTCTTTTGGCCCATTTTAATAATGGGAGTTGGTATATCAATGTTATTTAAAGGTGGTTTTTTTCAAGTGAATAGAAAAAAATCAAATGAAACAGAAAAACAACTTGAAACCCTACAATCCTTTTCTCTTTTTGCAGGAATAAAAAAAAGAGTGACGTCAACAACACTAAAAGATGGTGCGATTACAAGTGTTTTCGGAGGGAATGAATTAGATTTTACCCAAGCTGATTTTGAAAATGAATTAACACTAGCTATTCAATGTGTATTTGGTGGTATCACATTAATTGTTCCTAAAAATTGGGAAATCAACTACGAAGTCAATTCTGTTTTTGGAGGATTAGATGACCAACGCATACCCGTTGAATTGAATCCTGATGAACCTAAAAAAATCTTGCACCTCGTTGGTTCTTGTGTTTTTGGTGGAATTGAGGTATCGAATCAATTAAAATAGTTTCATTAACTTTGTAAAAAAAAAACATGGCGGAAGTAGGAATTATTATGGGTAGCACATCGGATTTACCGATTATGCAAGAAGCTGCAAAATTATTGAAAGAATTCGATATTGATTTTGAAATCAACGTAGTTTCTGCTCATCGTACGCCAGAATTAATGCTTGAGTATGCTCAAAATGCGCACAAAAGAGGGGTAAAAGTTATTATTGCAGGTGCTGGTGGCGCTGCTCACTTGCCTGGTATGACTGCCTCATTGACTCCACTTCCAGTAATTGGCGTTCCGATAAAATCATCTAATTCAATCGATGGTTGGGATAGTATTTTATCTATTTTACAAATGCCAAATGGAATTCCTGTAGCAACAGTTGCATTAAATGCTGCAAAAAATGCAGGGATTTTAGCGGTTAAAATTATTGGTCATTCTAATCCTGAAATGTTAGCTAAATTACTAGCATACATGGATTCAATGAAACAAACAGTATTAGAAAGTGGAATAGATTTGAAAAGTAAACTATCTTAATTGTAAAGCAAGTACTTCATTCTTATTTTCTTAAAAGCTTCCAATTCTGGTTCCCATGTTTTTCTGATTTCTTGTGCTGAAAATCCAGCTTGAATTTGCTCAACTAATTTGTTATTACCTGCCAGTCTATTGAAAAAAGAAGGTTGGTCAATAAATCGGATTGAGTCGCCTAACAAATCCCTCGCTTGTATTAAATAGTTTAAATTGATTTCATACCTTCTTCGTTGGTGCGCTTTTATTAAATCAAAACCATAGCAAACCTTGTTTTCATGCAACGGATTTTTAGCTCCAGGCATAGAAGTTGGTGTAAATTGAAAATTTGTTGGTGGAAAATTAGGATGTCCAAACAACTCAAATGGTTTATTTGTACCTCTTCCAACACTGACTGTTGTCGCTTCAAATAGACACAAACTTGGATACAATGCAACGGCTAATTCGGATCGTAAATTTGGAGAAGGCGGAACTGGTAAAATATATTTTGTTTTGTGCGCATAATGGCGACAAGCAATCACCCATAATTTACATGATAAACTATCATTTAACCATCCTTCGCCATTGATCATCATGGCATATTCACCAATTGTCATTCCATAAACAATTGGAACAGGATGCATCCCTACAAATGATTTATATCCTGCTGTCCTGACTGGCCCATCAATGTAATGTCCATTTGGATTTGGTCGATCCAACACAACCAGCTGCTTTTTCTGCTCTGCGCATGCTTCCATGACATAATGTAAAGTTGAAATATATGTATAGAAACGAACACCAACATCTTGAATATCATAAATAACGATGTCTACATCTGCCAATTGATCAGGCGTTGGTTTTTTATTGTTCCCATATAAAGAAATCAATGGTAAACCAGTTTTTTCATCAATTGAACTTGCCACTTTTTCTCCTGCATCAGCTTCACCCCTAAACCCATGTTCTGGTGCGAAAACTTTTACTACGTTTAATTGCATAGCCAGCAAAGTGTCTACTAAATGAACTGAGCCGATAGTTGAAGTTTGATTTCCAACAACAGCGATTTTTTTACCTTTCAAAGAATCAACAAATAGATAAATCCGTTCAATACCTAAAACAGGTTTTTGAAGCGAATATCGTGCATGATTCTCTTCCCGAATAGTGATTTCACTTTCAGGTAATACCTCATCAATTACTATCGTTTCTACTTTTGTTCGATGAACAATTGGGCGAACTTTTTCCTTAAAAAATGAACACGAAGCAATTAAAAAAAGCAAAGCGCTTTTCAGACACAAAAGCTTTATGTACTTTCGTATTCTAAATCGATTTATCGTGTCATTTGAATATTTCATATCGAGAAAAGTGCTTAAAAGCGAGGCGAAAGGTAAGAAAGTTTCTAGACCTATCGTGCGTATTTCTATCATAAGTATTTCACTAGCAATTGTTGTTAACTTAATAACGATAGCCGTAGTCACTGGTTTTCAGCATGAAGTACGTAAAAAAGTTGCAGGATTTGGTTCGCATATTTTAATCACAAATTCAGGTGAAAACAGCATTTTTGAAAGCGATCCAATTTTAAAAAATCAAGATTTTTATCCAACATTAGCAAAAGAAAAAGGAATCGCTTCAATTGATTATGTTGCCTACAAACCGATACTTTTACAAGCCAATAAAAAAGAAAACATCCAACAAGAAATTACTGGAGCGGTATTAAAAGGAGTTGATCAAACGTATAATTTTGAATTCTATAAAGATCATTTAAAAGCTGGAAGACTTCCAAAATTTAACAGCAAAGATGTCTCGTATGAATTGTTGATTTCAAAACGAATTGCACAAGATTTAAACCTCTCCTTGAATGAAAAAGTAGCAGGCTTTTTTGTAAAAAACCAACCCATAAAACGCTTATTTACCATAGTTGGAATTTATGAAACTGGCTTAGAAGAATTTGATAAAAAGTTTGTTCTTGGTGACATTCAAATTGTGCAACAACTCAACGATTGGGGAATACAAACGGCCATTCGAATTTCAGACACTTTGATGAACAACGAATTATTGATTAAAGCAGAAGTGACAGGAGGTAATGGCAATTATTCTTACAATTGGGGAAATGGTTTTGAACGTTATGCAGGTTTTACTTTATGTCCAACAAAAGATACTTTGATACGATTAATCGTTGCTGAAAAAAATTATAGCTTGAGCAAACAAGCACTCAAATCTGACACTGCTTATTTAAAAATAAACGTAAACGGCGCTGTATCGTGTCAATTTATTCTTGAAAATGATGCACTTCAACGTGTTTTTTTAGACGAAGCGGGTAACCATTACAACATTTTAACAAAAGGAACAGCCATCGAATGTCAACAAATAGATGGAAGTGGTACAAGTAATAAATTTGTTGGTGGTTTTGAAGTGAATGTTGATAAATGGGAAGAACTTCCAGAAATCGTTGCGAAACTGAAAAAAAGATTTGACCTTATTCCTACTAAAAACAACGAACAATTGAGTGTAAAAAGTATCATTGATACAGAAAGTGATATTTTCATCTGGCTAGGATTTTTAGATTTAAACGTACTTATAATCGTCATTCTTATGTTATTGATTGGTATCATCAACATGGGTTCTGCATTGCTGGTTTTAATTTTAGTACGCACTAATTTCATTGGAATTTTTAAAGCTATGGGCGCGAATAATTGGACAATTCGCAAAATATTTTTGATTCAAGCAGGATTTTTAATTTTAAAAGGAATGATTATTGGAAATGTAATTGGCTTAGTTCTATGTGGAATTCAATATTACTTTGGTATATTAACGTTAAACCCTGAAGTCTATTACTTGAATAAAGTACCTATAGAATTAACATTAAGTGCGTGGATAATGTTAAATATAGGAACGCTATTTGTTTGTTTAACAGCGCTTTTAATTCCAAGTTTTGTAATTACAAAAATTCAACCCATTAAAGCCATTCGCTTTAATTAACGCATACAATTACAGGGAGCATCAAATAATATCTCAACCGTTGGCATTTGTTGCTTTAATTCAATTTGGAAACTTTCTGGATAACTTATTCCTTGCAAATCAAGTTTTTTTAAGTTTTTTAGTGCTTTAAAACTCGTTGGGAAAGTACCAATTGGTGTGTCCCATAAATCTACAAAAACTAATTTTTCACAATAACCAACGCATTCTGGAAGGTATTCCATTGGATTTCGGTTGGCAATAAATCGCTTTAATTCTGTTAATTGGCAGATAACTGAAGGAAAAACAGTGAAGTTATTCTTTGAAATATCTAAGCTTTGTAATTGTTTGAACTCGCCTATAAAATCAGG
This sequence comes from Crocinitomicaceae bacterium, assembly GCA_024639405.1. Classification (GTDB taxonomy): domain Bacteria; phylum Bacteroidota; class Bacteroidia; order Flavobacteriales_D; family Crocinitomicaceae; genus M0103. The sequence goes on from JAHEIL010000008.1 coordinate 18,819, forward strand.
TAGTTGAGAAAGTTTATTGTTCGAAAAAAGTAAGGAATTAAGTTGTTTATACGCTTGTAATTCTTTAGGTACTTCTTTCAATTTCATTTTTTCAAATGTTATACCAAAAATAGTGTCAGGATGTGCGTTTTTTGCCACACTCCATGGATAAATTCTCGGATTATTTTGCTGAGCAAAAACCGATAAATTAAGGGCGACTAAAAAAATTACGTATAGAAATTTCATCCGATTTTAATTGGTCTTTCAATGCATCAATGCCATTAAATTTTTGCTCCTCGCGTGTTTTTTTATACAATTCAACGCGCAGATTGTCTCCGTAAATTGTTTGATCAAAATCAAAGATATGAACTTCAATTGTTGGGTCGTTTTTACCTTCAATTGTAGGACGAATTCCAATGTTCATCATTCCTTCAAAACATTGTTCTTGATAAAAAACTTTCACGGCATACACCCCGTTTTGAGGAATTAATTTTAAATCATTGGCTAAACTTAAATTGGCTGTAGGAAATCCAATCGTTCTCCCCAATTGTTTTCCTTGCACAACAGTTCCAAATAATTGAAACGGAGCACCTAAATAATCATTGGCTTTTTCAATTTCTCCCGTAAGTATCGCTTCACGAATTTTGGTAGAACTTACATGAACAGCATCAATATCTTGTGCTGGAATTTCGATTACTTCAAATTCATATGTTTCTGCAACATCTCTCAAAAAATGAATAGAACCTTCTCTGTTTTTTCCAAATTGATGGTCGTAACCAATGACTAATTTCTTTACATGCAATTGATTGACCAACATGTCTCGCACAAATTCCAAGGCTGTTAAGCGAGAAAATTCAAAAGTAAAAGGGAAAACGATAACATTTTGCAAGCCCATCTCTTTCAGTTTTTCCAACTTCTCTTCTTGAGTTTGTATCAATTTTAAGCCATGTGATTCTGGAAAAATAACCATTCTAGGATGTGGGAAAAAAGTAAAAAGAACCGACTCCCCTCCTATTTTAGCAGCTTCTTCATTTAATTGATCGATGATTCTTTTATGACCAATGTGAACACCATCAAATGTACCAATTGTTAAAACTGGATGTTTAATAGAAGAAATAGAAGAAAAATCGTTAAAAATATTCACTTTTTGTACTTTGGCTCAAAGGTAATAAAAGCGTTCAAAATATTGCAAGCTGCCATCAAAACAAATCGCTTTCAAAAGAATAAATGTATTTTTGTACACGTGAATTTCACTCGAACAAAAAAATGAAAAATTTTCCTCCACATTTTATTCCATTTAACACTTCGATTGAAGGAATTGAATTGCCTGAGAAATTTACATTTCCCTTTGTGTATGAACCACACACTTTAGCAGAAATCGCAAGTAAACAAGTGCAAGAATACCTGAGGACTCAAACTGACTTTGAACATAATTTCGGTTTAAATCTTTCACAAAAAGGCGCAGTAATTGGAAAAATGTTTGGTGTTTTAGTCGTTCAGAACGAAAATGGAGAGCTTGGATTCTTAGCTGCATTCTCTGGAAAATTAGGCAATTCAAACGAACACACCTATTTTGTTCCACCTGTTTTTGACACGTTGAAAGAAGAAGCTTTTTTATCAAAAGGTATGACGGTATTAAATGAGTTCACGCTCGAGCTAAAAAAACTAAAATCAGCTGCTCTTTATCAAGCAAAAATAAAAGCCTTAGCAGAACAAACACTTCTTCAACACTTGGAAATAGAAGCCTTGCACGTTTTTAGCAAAAAAGCAAAAGATAGAAGACAAACTATTCGTTTGCAATTTCGAGATCAAACAACTAACGAAGCGCTTACTTTACTTGAAAAAAGATTAAATGATGAAAGTATTCATTTCAATTATTCAATGAAGAAATTGAAAGAATTTTGGAAAACTAAACTTCAATTGTTGCGCGATGAAATTGAGCCGTTTGAACAAAAAATTCAAGCGTTGACTAATCAACGAGCCGAAAAATCTGCCCAACTGCAACAACAATTGTTTGAATCTTATTTCTTTTTAAACAAGGAAGGACTTCAAAAGAATTTAGGAGAAATATTCAACGATACCGCTGAAAAAAAACCTCCTGCAGGCGCTGGAGAATGTGCTGCTCCAAAATTATTGCAATATGCCTTTGCAAACAAAATGAAACCAATTACAATGGCAGAATTTTGGTGGGGAAAATCTCCTCAATCTGAGATTCGACAACATACCAATTATTACGGTGCGTGTAAATCAAAATGTGAACCGATACTTTCCCATATGTTACAAGGCATTGAAATGGATTCAAACCCTTTATTAGTAAACCCTGCTATTGGAAAAGAGATACCAATCATTTACGAAGACGATGTGTTAATCGTTGTGAACAAACCTGCCGAATTTTTGTCTGTTCCAGGAAAAACAATTTCCGATTCTATCTATACACGAATAAAAAAAATACGCCCAGATGCAACTGGTCCAATCATTGTTCATCGACTTGATATGTCAACTTCTGGTATCTTAATCCTCACAAAAACTGAAGAAGCTTATCGCCATTTACAACAGCAATTCATAAAAAGAAGCGTAAAAAAAAGATATGCAGCGCTTTTAGATGGAAATATAATAGAAAATGATGGACAAATTGAATTGCCTTTACGTGTTGATTTAAATGATCGTCCAAGACAAATGGTTTGTTTCGAACATGGAAAAAAGGCCGTCACTTACTGGAAAAAAATCAAAACAATACAAGAAAAAACACTCGTGCATTTTTTTCCTATAACAGGAAGAACACATCAGTTAAGAGTCCATGCTGCACATGAAAATGGGCTTAATACGCCAATTTTAGGAGATGATTTGTATGGTAAAAAAGAACAGCGTTTATACCTCCATGCCGAATGGATTTCATTCATACACCCAAGTTCCAATAAAAAAATTCAGTTTGAAATCAAAAATGATTTTGAAACATTGCTTTAATCAATTTCAATCTTCCTTTTTTATTTAAACATTTTCTCTTTTTTCTTGTTACAATACCTCAAAAAAGGTATTTTTGCAAAAGATTTCAATTTTATTTATAATTAATCTAAATAAAGAAAGAAAATGGTTACAGTAACAGACGCTGCAAAAAAACAAGCACTTCGCTTAATGGAAGACGATGGAAAAGATGGTTTTTTTATTCGTGTTGGTGTTGAAGGAGGTGGTTGTTCTGGATTAATGTACAAATTAACATTTGACAACGAAGAAAAAGAAGAAGACAAATCATTTATTGACAATGGCATTAAAGTGGTCGTTGATAAGAAAAGTTATTTGTATTTAATAGGTACAACCTTAGATTTTTCAGGAGGTTTGAATGGAAAAGGTTTTGTTTTCAATAATCCGAATGCTGGTCGTACGTGTGGTTGTGGCGAATCGTTTTCGCTTTAAAAAGTAAACTATAAAATGGGATATACAGAAAACGAACTAGCCAAAGACCTTGAAAATCAAGAGTATAAATTTGGTTTCGTTACAGATATTGAATCGGATAAAGCGCCAATTGGATTAAACGAAAACATCATTCGTTTTATTTCAGCCAAAAAAAATGAGCCAGAATGGTTATTGGAACACCGTTTAGAAGCGTTTGAGGTATGGAAAACAATGACAGAACCTGAATGGGCACATGTTCATTATACAAAACCAGATTTTCAAGCAATTACTTATTATTCAGCGCCGAAACAAACAAAAAAATACGAATCTTGGGACGATGTTGACCCTGAAATGAAAGCCACAATGGCCAAATTAGGGATTTCAATGGAAGAACAACAACGCTTAACAGGTGTTGCAGTTGATTTTGTGATGGACTCTGTTTCCGTAGCAACATCTTTCAAAGCGAAATTAGCAGAATTAGGCATCATTTTTTGTTCTTTTTCGGAAGCAGTTCAGGAACACCCGGAATTGGTTAAAAAACACATGGGTACAGTTGTTCCGACAACAGATAACTTTTATGCTGCATTAAATTCAGCTGTTTTTACAGATGGTTCTTTTTGTTACATTCCAAAAGGTGTTCGTTGTCCGATGGAATTATCCACATACTTCCGAATTAATGAAGGAGGAACGGGTCAATTTGAACGCACGCTTGTCGTTGCAGATGAAGGTGCATACGTTTCCTATTTAGAAGGATGTACCGCTCCACAGCGTGATGAAAATCAATTGCACGCTGCTGTTGTTGAATTAATCGCTCTTGAAAATGCTGAGATTAAATATTCTACCGTTCAAAACTGGTATCCTGGCGATAAAAATGGTTTGGGAGGTGTATTTAACTTTGTTACGAAACGTGGAATGTGTGAACGCAATGCAAAAATCTCTTGGACACAAGTTGAAACGGGTTCTGCGGTTACATGGAAATATCCTTCGTGTATTTTAAAAGGTGATAACTCGATTGGTGAATTTTATTCTGTTGCTGTAACTAATAATTACCAACAAGCAGATACTGGCACCAAGATGATTCACTTAGGTAAAAACACTAAAAGCACAATCATTTCAAAAGGTATTTCTGCTGGTTTTTCTCAAAATTCATACAGAGGGTTGGTTCAAATTCATAAAAATGCAACAAATGCGCGCAATTTTTCACAATGTGATTCGCTCTTGATGACAGATACGTGTGGCGCACATACGTTCCCATACATAGAATGTAAAAACAGTACTTCAAAAATTGAACACGAAGCAACTACTTCTAAAATTGGTGAAGATCAAATATTTTATTGTTTACAACGTGGTATTTCGGAAGAAAAAGCGATCAGTTTAATTGTAAATGGCTATTGTAAAGAAGTACTCAACCAATTACCAATGGAATTTGCTGTAGAAGCACAAAAATTATTAGCTATTAGCTTAGAAGGTTCGGTAGGGTGAAATTGAACTTCTCAAAAAATAAATAATTACTAAAGATTCAATTTGCAATTTGCAATCTTTCAATTAGAAAAAATATGATAACAATAAAAAATTTACACGCCTCAATTGATGGCAAAGAAATTTTAAAAGGATTAAATTTAGAAGTAAAAGCTGGCGAAGTTCATGCAATTATGGGTCCTAATGGCGCTGGAAAAAGTACTTTAGCATCTGTTTTAGCAGGACGTGAAGAATATGAAATTACTGAAGGTGAAGTTAATTTTGACGGAACTGATTTATTGGAATTGTCACCAGAAGATCGTGCACGAGAAGGATTGTTTTTAGCATTTCAATATCCAATTGAAATTCCTGGCGTTTCAAACGTTAACTTTTTGAGAACTGCATTGAATGAAATTCGTGAGTACAAAGGTCAAGAAGCAATTTCTGCAAAAGATTTTATGGCCTTAGTTCGTGAAAAATCTGCCATTGTTGAACTAGACGCTAAATTAGCCTCTCGCTCTGTCAATGAAGGTTTCTCAGGTGGTGAGAAAAAACGCAATGAAATTTTTCAAATGGCGATGTTAGCACCTAAATTGGCCATCTTAGATGAAACGGATTCTGGCTTAGACATTGATGCTTTGAGAATTGTTGCAAGTGGCGTTAATAAATTGAAATCACCAGAAAATGCAACTATTGTAATCACACACTACCAACGTTTATTGGATTACATCGTTCCTGATTTTGTACATGTTTTATACAATGGAAAAATTGTAAAATCTGGCACGAAAGAACTTGCATTAGAATTGGAAGAAAAAGGATACGACTGGATTAAAGCAGAAGTTGATAAACACTAATTTAAATTAAACTGTGATCGAATGAGCACTACATTGTCAATCAATAAATTAGCAAAATTTACAACCGCTTTAACTCCAACTTCACTTACATTTTCTCAAGATGTAATTAAAGATGCGCTTGCTCAATTAAGTTCTTCTGAATTTCCTACAACACGAAATGAACAGTGGAAATATACCCGTGTTGGAAAAATTGCTGCGATTGAACCACAAGTTAAAACAGAATACACACGTAAATTACCGAAATATTCGATTGCTGAAAATGCAGTAACTTTTGTATTTGAAAATGGCATTTTTAGAAGTGATTTATCGTATGGAGAAGTGATTAATGGTGTAACAATTAAACCATTAACAGCTTGTACAGCAGCAGAACTAGTATCTGTAGGTAAATTAGCAAAAATCGAAGGGGATGTTTTTAATTCTATGAATTCTGCTTATGCATCTGATGGGATTTACATACACATTGCATCCAATACAATCGTTCAAAAAAAGATTCAAATCATTCAAATTTTAACAGGAAATCAAACGGTAGCGAATACCCGTAATTACCTTTTCTGCGATAAATTTTCGAAGGCAGAAATAATTTTTGGGGCATTTTCACATGATGCAACAAACAGCTTCAATAATGTTGTAACTGAAATTTTAGTTGAAGAAAATGCTGATTTAACCATTGATAAAATTCAATACGAAGAAGCAGGAAATTATACGATTGCAACAGAAAATGTTCAACAAGCAAAAGATTCAACATTTACGATCAACACCCTTACATTAAATGGCACCATAGTTAGAAATAACTTGACGATCAATGTTGCAGGCACAAATTGTACCACAAATCTAAATGGCGCTTATTTATTAAAGGAAAATCAACACGTAGATAACCATACTGTTGTAGATCATTTAACTCCACATTGCAACTCGAATGAATTGTACAAAGGAGTTATTGATGATAAAGCTACTGCCGTTTTTAATGGGAAAGTTTTTGTTCGAAAAGACGCTCAAAAAATCAATGCATTTCAATCGAATGGAAATGTATTACTATCTGATAATGCTTCCGTAAATTCAAAACCAGAATTAGAAATTTATGCAGATGACGTAAAATGTTCGCATGGATCAACTACAGGTCAATTGGATGAAGAAGCTGTTTTTTACTTACGTGCAAGAGGTTTGTCTGAGAAATCAGCGCGCCATTTAATGGTTTCAGCGTTTATAGGTGATGTTTTGGAAAAAATAGAATCGGAAGATGTATTAGCGTTTACACAAAAAATACTACAAGAAAGATTTGGTTGGGAATTCTAATGCATTCCCAACTCTTTGTACAATTTTAAAATCTCTGCTTTGTCGATATTTTTAGTCGTTGCAACATCAAATGCACGTTTCGCATAAATTTTAGCGTTTTTCACATCCTTCAATTTGTTGTATAACTTGGCAATTAAATAATTACTATTATACATGTTGTCAATTTCATTCGATCGTTTTGCTAAAGCAATTGCAAACAATAAATTATCCTTCGTTGGTAAACTTCTGTAATAATTAGACGCAATGTCATTCAACATTTTTTTGTTGTTCCAACCAAAGTTTTTGATATTTTTCTCAACCACTTTCTCATAGGTTTTCCAATCCTTCGTTTTTTCGTAAAATTGAACATCGTATAAAAAAATAATGCTATCAACAGAACGAAGCGCAATGCTTTCTGCAATTTTTCGATTGGTTTGATAAGCAGCCAGCAAGTTGAAATCAACAGCAGCCTGAAGTTCTTTTTTCACCATGCTATTGACTTTAATTTCATAGCGTTTTTGTGATGTCAATTGAATAAATTCATTTTTATGCGCGCGAATAAATTCAAATTCTCTGGATTGTAAATCATTTATGCCTAATGCCATTACTTTCCAGTTTAAGACAGATAACAATTGGGATTCAGTTTGTGTACTTAAATAACGCTTGGCAATTCCTTCCATTTTATCTTTTTGAATACTGCGCTTTAAACTGTTCAAATACGCTAAACAAGTGATACCATTGGTCGTGTCTTTGTCAAAAGCAGCCGCTAAATTTGTTTGGTATTTCATTGGATTCAATGCATTATTGGCTTCTTCAATAAACTCATTTGCAGACATTTCACCTGTAAAATTTACAACATCTACTTCTGTTGAATCTCTGAATAAAAATGCTGGAAAAGAAGGGATTTTGTTTTGTTGCACAAATTGAATTCCAGACTGACTTTTACTGTCTAGTTTAAAATTGATGAAATTCTTGTTTAAAAATTCATAAACGGGTGCTTGTGTTAACACATTTTTACGCATGTTTTCACAATGAGAACATTCCAAATCGTATAAGAAAATAAACAATAATTTATTGTCTTTTTTGGCATGTTGCAACGCTTCTTCATAGGTGCTATCAGAAAAATTAATTGCTTCTTGTGCCATTAAATTAGCTGTAAAAATTAAAGCAATTAGAACAAGTAACTGTTTCATATATACTTATTAAATAAAATTAATCTTCATCAATTAAATACTGAGAAATATCATCGTCATCAAGTTCTATAAAATCTTTCAATAACAAAGCTATTTCACTCATTATTTGGGCTTTTTTAGGATCTTTCGGACTTTGATCTTCCATGTAATCTTTCAAATGCAACTGTGCTTCTAAAATGTGGCGTTCTTCAAACGCAGACTCCATGTTTTCAATAATCGTTAAACATTCTAATGCTTCCATGAAATCACCTTCACATGCGATTTCTACAAATTCTGGCAAATAGTAACTGTAATCTAATTTACTGTTCCATAATGTTGACAAAAGAACTGGACGAATGCCAATAAATTGAGTATTTTTTACCAACTCGATCATTGCATCAACAGCAGAAGAATCGTTTAAAGTCGAGAAAAACTCAATAATTTCTTGTTTGTTTTTAGGATCTAATTCTGTGCAAAGTACTTCTGCAAGTGGTTTTAAAACAGTTAAATCGCCGTTTACCTGCAGAGCACTAATTGCTGCAGATATTTTAGTTGCATTTCCTGAATTTAAATCTTCGACTATTTTTTTTATTTTAACTTTCATGCGTTGTTGTTGCTCGTTGAAATGTGTTTTACAAAGTTAATGAAAATCACCTATTGATGAAATGAAACATAAAATCTTGTCTATCTTTGTACTATGTTTAAAAAAATATTTTTTTATTTCGCTATTAGTTGGGTTCTTCAAAGCTGTTCTACTGAAGTTGCAAAACCTTTACCGCATCAACACATTGTTCTTGCATCAGACTTTTTGACAATGAAAGACCTTCCAATTTTTAAACAGTTTACTAAAAAATTCGGTATAAAAGTTTACTTGATTTCGTTGAACGAAGAACAACTCATTGAAAAATTAAAAAAAGAAAAAACTTCAACACGAATAGATGCAATTTTACTTTCTTCACTTGTTGGTATGGAAAAAGTAAATCATTTGAAAGCATTGCAAACAACCTTAAAAAATCCAATTGTTACCATCGGATACGATCCCTATATTTACACTATTATGAACGATTCGTTGGATACAAAAGCTACCTATAGAGGCATCTTCTCATCTAATAATTGGAAGTCACTTTCAACTAAAACAACCTATTTTACTCCAATGTTAGCCGAAGTAAAATTGTTGCTTCGTAAAAAGAAATCAAATTTCCCTTCTTACTTAAAACAATTTTTTAAATATAAATCTAACCAAGATACAACTGTTAGAAATGGGGCTATTATTAGTAAGTATTCAGATTTTATGGCATTGGACTATTCAACAAGAAAAAAAGTAACCTTGATTTTTCCTAGTGAAAAAACATACTCGGACTTAGCAACTTTTGCAATTGTAAAACAAGCAAGAAATTATTCAAATGCTTTACTGTTAAAACGTGCAATCCAACAAGGAAAAATGAATCGTATTATAGCTGCTAAAGGAAATTTCTTTCCACTTGAAAATCCAACTAAAAGTCGTTTTGAATATCAAAATAGAACGTTTAATTGGGCTGTGGATAATCCGTTGGTAGCTTTGAAAAATTTCACAAGTATAGAACAAGTTCTTCAAAAGGAAGAAAAAAAATAAAGGCAAATCTATAAGCCGGGTTCTGTATTCTGACCGAAATCAAAACGCCTATCATTTATCTAGCCCCAACTTCACAATTGGGATCCATCGACCTACCCTCCGAGATTGGGCGAGCAACCCTCAAGCCTCGGTTTACATGGTCTTTCAGTCCGTAAGGTTTACCTTGCTACTGTTGTCGCCAACAGCACGGTGCGCTCTTACCACACCTTTTCACCTTTTCCCAAATAATAAATCATTTAGGTAGTTTTCCTTTCTGCGGCACTTTCTGTTCTTAAAAAATCGCTTCTTTAAGACCTTCCCGTTAGGAAGTACGGTGCTCTATACTGCCCGGACTTTCCTCTTTTCATCAAATGATGAACAGCGATAGACCGATTTGCCTTCGCAACAAAGGTAAGTAAGAAAACAACGTATGTAACGGAATAACATGGAAAGATTTACAATTTTATCACTTGCTTTGAAAGTGATTTCCCATTTTTTTGGAGTACAACAGTATATGAACCACTTTTTAAGCTTGATAAATCCAGGTTATATGTAGCAGTATTAATGTTTGGAATCGTACAACAAACTTTTCCCATTTCATCGAAAACTTGGATTGATTCCATCATTGAATTACACTGAATTATTGTATGGTCTTTTACTGGATTTGGGGAAATACTAAAATCAATAGTTTGTTCAGTTAAGCCTAAATCTAAACCGCGATAGATGTCCCTGTATTCAATCGCTGTAACGGTTTCATTACTTGCCAATGCATTTGTTGTTATTTTTAAAATTGGCTCTTTTTGATTGTTTGTCCACCATTCATATTCATTACTTTTAGGAAGTGACAGTGGAATCCAAAGTCCACCAATAATAGGTAAAACGTAATAAATCGAATCTGTTTCTTTGATCTCGTGTTTAATTCTAATGGCATTAAATGTCCCAAAAGGTGTAGTAATCATACCATAACCGTCAACTGTTGAGTAACGTTTACGGTGTTGAATCCATTTTGCATCTAATATAGGGTTAAAATCTATAAAAGTATAACCTCTTGATGTAAAGGAAGTACCATATTGTACCGGGAAATCATAGCGCTTTTCAATGGTATCAGATTTAAATGGCAAAGCAGTACCTGAAACAGTCATTGAATAACCAATGGAAGTTACTGAATCATTTGAACGACGAGTCAATTGGTTTACATTCTCAATAGAAATTGGTAAAATTTGTGTGATTTGAGCTATAGGTAATGTCGTGTTTTCTAAAAAATAACTTGCTTGATACTTTACTGGAGCAAATAAACCAAAATAAAACTGTAAAAAGGGAGAAGCGCCAATGGTTTGGAAATCTTTTACAACTTGACTTGTAGGTGTTAAATTTGAAAAATTCCAAGTTGTATTGGGGCCAGTTGTCGTATAATCAATTGCTAAGTCAATGGTCTTGCTCATTCTAACTGTATCTCCACCAGTTGCAAAATCTATTTTATTTAAAACTAATTGGGCATTCGTCGAAAAAATAATGAACAGAAAAATAGCAGTAACAAGTCGCTTCATAGTGAAAATTTTAATAAATCTACAATAAATCAATAGAATAACAAAATTCTTGCATTGAATCTTTATCTTTATAAAAATTGAACATTAATACAATGATTTTACATTTTATTCGTCATGCTAAAACTGTTTATCCCAATCGAAATCAATCTGATTTTGAACGTGACTTATTGCCAGAAGGTAAAATTCAAGTGGCCATTTTAGCCCACTATTTATCCAATAGAAACCTTGAAATTGATCACTGTTTCTGTTCAGATGCGCAACGAACGAAACAAACTTTAACAGGATTAGAAACGAGTATAAATTTAAAAAAAACTACACTAAATCACACATTATACCTTTGTTCAAAAAATGAGTTTAAAGCACAAATTGAACAATTGAGCAATGAAAAAGAAGTGCTTTTTATTGGTCACAATGATGGCATTTCAGCTTTTATTAGTTATTTGACTGAAGAGCATTGTGTGTTACAAACGTGTGAATACGTGAAGATTGAAGTCTTAGTTGATTCATGGCAAGCCGTTGGGCAAGGTACTGGAAGAATTATTGATCAATTTTATCCTCCGGCTCAACTTTCGTTTGATTAGGAATAAAATGATAAACAATTTTTTTAGTAGAAGCCTCTTCAGACGAAGGTAGACTATTCGCTTCGAATTGTTCGTGAGCAATGCGTTGATTTTCGATCCAAATCGCTTCTAAATCTATAGGCTCAATACCCATTTCTTGCTCGATTTCATAGTGGTATTTTGGTCGTTGAGGGCCTTTTGATTTGTACAAATAAGCCAACGCAATTCCGACTATTAAACCTACAAAATGGCCTTCCCAAGAAACATGTGTTTTCATCGGGAAAATACCCCAAATCATACTACCGTATATGAAAACAACAAATAAAGAAATAGCTTGCAAGGGCATGTAATGTCTTATAGCACCAGATGTAAATAAAAATCCTGCTAACACATAAATTACACCACTCATTCCAACATGATAAGCACCATTATTTAAGGCATAAATCCACAAGAAAAAACCTGTAAAAATCCATCCGAAAAAGATCACTTTAAATGCGATTTCTCGGTAAAAATAAAACAATGCAGTTGTTAGAAAAAAGCAGGCAAAAGAATTGTTTAGGATGTGTTCAATCTCAAACTTGTCATGAATCAAAGGCATAAACAAAATACCTTTTAACCCCGAAAATGTTTGAGGTAAAACACCCAATTGATAAAAATCATAACGGAACAATTGCTGCGCCCAAAAAACCAACCACATCGACAATACAATTGTTCCAGCATATAAAAACGCTTCTACTCCATTTCCAAAACGACTTGAATGTTGCTCCATGAAAGATTCATGTCAAAAGATATGCCTTAAAAAAAACACTGACAGCTTGTCGTGTTACAAAATAAGTTGAATGCATGTGCCAACATTAATTTCAGATGAAATTGAATAGGTTGCTTTTGCTATTTTTGCGCGTTGTTCCATGTTTTTCAAGCCCAATCCTTTTTTAATTTGAGCCAAATCAAATCCGCAACCATTGTCACTAATCCGAATAATTTGCTTGTTGTTATCAAGTTCGATTTCACAGGTTATTTCAGAACAATTACTATATTTTAAGGCATTGTTAATGGCTTCTTGAATGATTCGAAAGACATGATATGCATCAAATTGGTGAAAATTTTCTTGCGAAAGTTTCATTGCATTCACCAAAGAACATGAAACATGATTAAGACCATTGAGCCGATCAAATAAGGCCTTTAAAGCATTGATAAATCCATTGTTTAATTCAGGTGGTGTTAAATTATAACATAAAGAACGTGTTTGCTGAATACTATCTTGCATTAAATTCTTGCATTTTTCAAGCACAGATTGATTGTAATCATCACTTATTTCCAATTGATTAAGGTATAAATTCAAGCCAATTAAATACTGAGCTAAACCATCATGTAGTTCCATTGAAAATCTTGCTCTTTCATAATCTAACGTTTCATAAATTAAGGCTGATTTCTCCTGCTCTATCGCTTTTTTTGTTGTAATATTTTCAAGAAAGCCATACCATTGAAATATGCCGTCTTCAGAAATATAATATTTTGCATGCATTGAAAAAAAGAGTTGTTCCCCATTTTCTGAATTAAATCTAAATTCAACATGCCAAATAGCATCATTCAAAAGTGCTTTTTCACAACTTTCAGAAAACATATATCGATCCGCATCTTCAATTTTATCTATAAAATAAGCAGAATTCTCAATGCATTCTTGAACGTTAAAAAGCGGTATTATTTTTTCGCTATTGGCGCTTATCGTTTTAAAATGAATAGAACGATTCAATTCCATTTCCATTTCGAATTGAATAATGGGTAAATTCGGAAATGTAGTACCTAACAAATTGATGGTGTTGGTCGTTTCGCTAGTTTTTGTTGTTTTGTAGAATATGAAATTAACATTTCCATTCAACTCTGTGTGAATAGAAATGGCATAAACTTGTTTATCTACTTGGAATGAATTTTGTATAATTTTAGATTCTTTTCGCAAAATAGTTTCACAAATACTGCCATAAATAGATGCGGTTAAAAACTGCTTGAAAAAATCTAAAATATTACCATTTATCTCAATAATCAATCCTTTATTTGCCATCAACTGATGAAAAGATTCATTGTTATATAATATTGTCAAATTTGGATGTGCGACCAACAATGCTGTACTATGCGAAGCAAAATTAGAATACGGTGAAATGGATGTTATCCAATGTTGAGAAACAAGGTGCTGATCTTCATTAGCAAATAAAGTGTTAATATCTTGAACTCTTTGACGCTGTAAATTATGCATTCTTCCTATTTTCAAAACGTTTTGCATTTTACGTTCCAAAAATATAAGTAGTTGTTTTTTAATGGATTAAAAATTACGTACCTACGTAGAAATGTCCAAAAATTGGAAAATTTTAAAAATTTGTTTTCTTAATCTCTTAATTTAGTAATGAAAACTTTATCGGTATCCACTTGTGCTTCTACAGCTTCAAAAAATGCATCCTTTTCTGCAACTGGAACACAATCAACTGGAAATGATAATTGTAACCCTTTGATGTAATCAAAAAATAAAGATTGTTGGTGAATGGAAATTTTTCTTAAACCATAAAAATAAACCAAAGATACTTCACGATCTGCTGCGATGATTGCTTTTGATGTAACTCCAATTCTAAACTTCTTTAAGGATACTCCGTATGCTAAAAAGATAAAATTATCGACCGTTGCAAAGCAAAAAGCAAGCGCTGGGAAAATGGCTTCATTTGTAATACGATAAAGTGTTGAACCAACAAAAAAGAGAACAATCGCTTCCATAATTGTGTAAACGATGACTCTTTTAATTCGATCTTGACTCATTCGTTGGTTCCACTTAAATTTCTCTAATTGATTCACTAAACGCATTCCCATCCATCTTCTCACAGTTCTTCTCAATAAAATGATGAAAATAAACAAACCCAATGCTAAGAATATCTCAAAACGATACGGTAATTGTTGACCAGAAGTTCTTAAAAATTCAATCGGCATATCGAAACCAACAGCAATGGTAAACAACATCGTTGGAAACAATAGAAACAATAGAAGGGCGTTGATGAATTTATTCATTTGGGATCATCTTAAGTTTTCGAATTAACGAATCAATTTTATTTTTGGAATGGTTGATTTTTCCTTCAACATCTTTTCGCAATGCATCGGCTCCTTTTGATTTTGCAAAGAATCCAAGGTTGTTTTCATATTGCAAAATATCTCCTTTTAACTGTTCAATTTGTTGACGAATATCGGCCTTTTCTTTTGCAAATAATTTAGTAGCTTCAGGACTAGAAGATATGTTTTCAATACGGGCTTGGAACATGACTTTGTCTTTTTCTTGGCCTTCCAATTTCAGCTTGCTGTAATGTGCATCTATCGCTTTTTTGAACGCTAAATAATTCGTGTCTTTTTCTTTTAATGGCACGCGACCAGCAGCATTAAATGATGATGAAAATTCTTTTAGATCTGCAATGGCTTGTTTTTTATCTTCAGGAACCACATAACTTTCAATTGCTTGAATGATCGCTTGTTTTGCCAACAAGTTTACCTCTAATTGCTTGTCTTGTTCTTCAAAATGTTTTTGACGCGCATTGAAAAACGTGTCACATGCTCCTCTGAAATCAGACCATAATTTTTGTTCTAATTTTTGACCTGCATGACCAATTGTTTTCCATTGCTTTTGCAAAGCGACCAATTTTTCACCTGTTGCTTTCCAATCTGTTGTATCTTTGATTGCAATTGCTTGATCAACCAAGGCTTGTTTCTGGTCGCCAATCTTCGTGAATTTCTCTTGAATCGTTCCGAAAAAAGCTTTTTTCTGCGCAAAGAAATCATCACACATGGCTCTGAATTCTTGCCAAACTTCTTCATTTTCTTTACGAGGACCAAAACCTATCGTTTTCCAATTTTCTTGAATGGCTAATAAGTTTTTTGTCGCATCTTCCCACGTTTTTACAGAATCATATGATGAAATTGCATCTATGATTGCTTTAGTGGTTATTAAATGTGCTTTTTTCTTTTCTAAATTATCTAATAAAGTGGTGCGTCGTTCATCGTAAAAAGAATTAATTTTCTCATAAATTTCACGCACACTTGCCCAATAGTTATCTTTTAATTTTTCCCATTCCTCATTAGCAACTGGACCAACTTCTTCCCATTCATTTTGAATGGTTTTTAAAGAGGTTTCAATTTCTCGAATGGATTGTTTATTTTTCAATTGCTCTAATTGAGCAATAACCTCTAATTTTAATTGGTAATTACGTTTTAAATCGTGGTCTTTTAACTCACGGTAAATTTTCATGTTATAGAAAAACACTTCCAATAATCGCGAATAGTCTTGTTGGATTTGATCGCGCTTTTCACGTGGAATGTCACCTACAGTTTTCCATTTCTCGTGAATTTCTTTGTATGCTCCGTATGCAGCTCCGATGTTCTCTTCGGTTTCAATAACAGCTTTTAATTGAGCAATTAAGGCTTGTTTCTCCTTTAAATTAACAGTTTCTGTTGCATTTTTAGCATCAACAACAGCTTTCTTTTTTGTTTTATACACTGAATAAATTTCAAAGAAAGCATCTTTTAATGGTTTAAAATCTATTGAATCGTATTCTTTTCCTTCAGCTTGAGCGTCTAAAAGTGCTACTTGATTTTTTCGTTCTTCTTCAAGAACATAATCTTCGAAACGTCCTTTTAGCTCGTTAACTTCTCTACTCACCATTAACACATCTTCATTTTGTGTTAACTTTTCCAATTCTTCAATAAAAGTATTCTTTTCCATTACGCAGGTTTTTAGAAACGTATTTCTACAGTTGTTAAAAGTTAAAGTTTGCTAATGCAACAAATTGTTGCACGCGTTGTTCAATTTCTTCTTTTGTTATTTCAGTTAAGCGTTCAGTACCGAATTTCTCAACACAAAACGAAGCCATTGCAGATCCTGTAATGATAGCACGTTTCATATTTTCAAACGATGCATCATCTGTAGCTGCGATGTATCCCATAAAACCACCAGCAAACGTATCGCCAGCACCAGTTGGGTCAAAAACTTCTTCTAATGGCAATGCCGGTGCAAAGAAAATATTTTCATGGTGAAACAACAATGCTCCGTGTTCACCTTTTTTAATAATTAAGTATTTTGGACCCATCTCACGAATTACTTTCGCCGCTTTCACCAATGAATATTCGTGTGATAATTGACGTGCTTCTTCGTCGTTGATGATCAAAACATCCACTAATTTCAACGTATTTTTCAATTCATCCAATGCAATATCCATCCAAAAATTCATGGTGTCCATTGCAATTAATTTTGGACGAACCGTTAAACGTTCAATAACCATACGTTGCACTTGTGGACTTAGATTCCCTAACATCAAATAGTCAACTCCTTGGTATTTTTCAGGAATAATCGGGTCAAAATGTTCCAATACATTCAATTCTGTTACCAAGGTATCTCTTGAATTCATGTCGTTGTGGTAGCGCCCCGACCAGAAAAATGTTTTTTCACCTTGCTTGATTTGCAAACCTTCTAAATCAACACCTTTTTCTTCTAAAAGGGTTAACATTTCTTGGGGAAAATCATCTCCAACAACGGCAACAATTTTTTGATTTTTTGCATGAAAAGCTGCGGCTAAAGCAATATACGTTCCTGCTCCTCCAATTATTTTATCTGTTTTGCCAAATGGCGTCTCTATTGCATCAAAGGCAACACTGCCCACTGTTAATAAACTCATTTTTTCAATTTTGAACAAAGATAATAGAATTAGAGAATTGGAAAGAGTTTGAAATAGGAAATTACACGTATTTTAAACTAAATAATTGGCACACCGATTGCAAATTTTTTATCTTTACTTTTTAAAGTTACAAATGACTCAATTTTCCTTAAAGATTTTCATTTTTGCATTTATTTTTAGTGCATGTTCTCCAATGTCTGAAATTCAATTAGATCCAACAATTGATTTAAATGGTGGTTTTGAACAAAGTAAAAATGAATTGCCCTATAATTGGTATTTCTACACGCCTAAAACAGTGAAAAAAAGTGAATTTAAGATATTTTTAGATCAAAATATTTATAAAGAAGGTAAACAATCCTTACATTTTTCTGTTACAAAATGTTCTCAAACTGGAGGGCATTTATCACCTGGATTTTCTCAAGAATTTTCAATGGAAGCAGGTAAAAAATATACTGTACTATTTTGGTTAAAAAATAAGGGCTGCCAAATAAGCGCAAAACTGGGTCAAATTTCTATCAAAACTGGTGATTACAAAGTAATAAAGGTCGATAAAAACAACAATGAATGGGAATTAATTTCTTTAATCTATCAGACTAAAAAAACAGAAAATCCATCGAAACTTAGATTTGAATTTAATGTACTTTCCAAAGGTGAATGTTGGGTGGATGGCTTTGAAATTAAACCGTTATGAAATTTTTTAACTGACTATTTCTATGTTGATTGAATGAACAAGTCAATTATGCAACAAAACCCCACAATGACACGTTAATAAGTTCAGGGATCAAACGATTGAACGAAAGAATTCGGTGTTAAATTTGTTGGTGATGATGAAAAAAAGAATTGTAAAAATCAGCCTTTGGTTTATTGGAATATTAATGAGTATTTTCCTGCTAATTACAAGTGGAATCTACTTTTTTAAAGATGAAATATGTGGCGTTGTCATTCAAGAAATTAATAAAAATTTAAAAGCTCAAGTAGCTGTTTCTGAAGTTGACCTTACTTTTTGGGGTACTTTCCCAAAACTTGCAGTGGATTTTAATCACGTATTAATTAAAGACACCTATAAAAATTACACTGGAAAAGACACGTTGCTTTACAGTGATCAAATTCGTTTAAAATTCAATGTAAACGATATTTGGAATGAAAAATACGTTGTTCAATCGATTGAAGTTGAACCTGGCACATTTAAAATGAAAGTTAGTCCAACAGGCGCAATCAATTACGAAATCTTCAAAGAAAACAAATCAGATACTGTTTCAACTTTTAACTTTAAATTAGAAAACGTTCACCTTGAAAATTTTAGATTCTCCTATCAAAATCAAGCCATACAACAATCCTATAAAACACAGATTGATGAAATGGACTTAACTGGAGATTTTTCTGAGAAAAAATTCCTATTACATGCGAAAACAACAGCGAAAATAAAAAAAGCAAAAAGTAAAAATGTCACGCTTGTATCTAATAAATCAATTCAATTTGACCTTGATTTATTAGTGGATCAATTTCAAAACACCATAACTTTCCCTGTTTCAACCATTCAAATTGCAAATTTACCATTCACGTTTAAAGGAGCTGTAACAACTGATAACTATGCATTTGAAATCCATTCAAAAGATATTGAGTTAACTGATATTGCGAATAATTTTAACAATGACGCAGTTGATAAAATCAATCAATACGAAGGAAAAGGAACAGTTTACTTCGACTTATTTATCGATGGAAAAAGAGCAACCGATGCTGCATCAGAAATAAAATGTGATTTTGGCATTCAAAATGGTTCGTTGAAAGAAAATGAAAAAAACATCCGAATAAATGCAATTGCACTAAAAGGTTCGTACAGATCTAACCTTGATGCTGAAAAAGAATTTCTCCGTTTAACAAATATACATTTCAACTCAATTGGAGGGCCTTTTTCAGGCGATTTACTGATTACAAATTTTGAAAACCCTAACTACAAAGGAAAGGCTAAAGGTTCTATCCATTTAAAAACTTTACATTCCTTGTTTAACATGCCTTATGTTGAGAAAATTTTGGGTGATGTAGGAGTTATTACCAAATTTGATATTCAAACCATTCACCAAAAAAACGGGAAAAAAGATGTTGAAATTCGTGCTTGTGAAGGTCAAATTGAGTTGAAACATGTTGGTCTTAAATTAAAAGATGACAAGCGTTATTTCAATGACATGAATGGTATCATGTATTTGAGAAATGATGAGGCCGGCATTGAAAATGTTCGACTAACAATTGGCAAAAGTGATTTAACAATTGATGGAATCTTTAAAAACATTGTTCCATTCTTCAAAAACAAAGGTAATTTAATGGCTGATGTTTCCATTCAAGGCAATTTCATTGATGTACAAGATTTAGGAACAACTACCAAAAAAGAAAAAATACAAGATGCACGAAATTTTGTTTTACCTAGTACAATTGACGCAACTTTGCAAGTAAACGTTGGGGCACTGAAATATGAAAAACATACATTTAACCAAGTGAATGGCTCATTGATAATGCGCAATAGAAACTTATATTTCCCAGCAATTTCGTTACAAACTGCGGGGGCAACAGTCAATGGAAATTTACGCATCGAAGAAAAAAATCCTGAAATTTTCACGATTACAACAAATGTTGTAGGAAACAATATTCATTTCAAACCATTATTTGTTGAATGGGAAAACTTCCACCAAAAAGTGATCAACGAAAATAATATTTCTGGAACGGCAGCTGCAAGCGTATACTTTGAAGCGCCTTTTGATTTAAAAACAGGGATCGTTTCAAATGCTATTAAAGCGCAAGTACAGCTGAAAATTCAAGATGGTCGCTTGAAAGGCGTGGAGGCATTTAAGGCAATCACAGAAAGTCTAAATACAACTACTGCAAAATTGTTAATTGGCAAAGAAAACATTGAAAGTTTTGGCCAAAAATTGAACGATTTGAAATTTGAAACTTTAGAAAACACCTTTATCATTCAAAATGGTCAATTAGAAATTCCTGAAATGATCATAAAATCTTCTGCATTAGAATTAAAAACTGCAGGAACACATTCATTTACTAACAATGTGGATTATCGTTTTGCCTTTAATTTACGTGCAATCAAAGCACGCGCCAAAGTGACCGAATTTGGTGAAGAAGTAGATGATGGAACTGGAATGATTGTTTTCATGCGCATGAAAGGTCAAATTGACAATCCGAAAATCACTTGGGACAAAGATGCAAAACGTGAACAAGCGCGCTTAAATCGAGAAGCTGAAAAACAAACCGTTAAATCGATGTTGAAAACGGAGTTTGGACTCTTTGGAAAAGATTCAACAGTTAAAATATACCAACCAAAAGAAACGCCTAAAGAAGTATTAAAGGTAGAATTTGGTAACCAAAAAACAGATGATCCAGTTATTGATAACAAACCGAAAAAAGATTCAAAAATCAAGAATAAATTAAAAAATTGGAAGACTGAGTCAACCAAAGAAAAAGAGGAAGAAATCGAACTGAATTAATGATTTAGCACAAAAAAATGGAGCGACCTAGCAATGCATTGATTCACGAAACATCACCCTATTTGTTGCAACACGCATACAATCCTGTCAAATGGGTTCCGTGGACTGATACTGTTTTTGAAGAAGCCAAAGCACAAAATAAATTAGTGTTAATTAGTGTTGGCTACTCTGCATGCCATTGGTGCCATGTGATGGAACATGAATCATTTGAAAATGATGAAGTAGCAGAATTAATGAATGCGCATTTCATTTGTGTGAAAGTTGACCGAGAAGAACGACCAGACGTAGACCATGTTTACATGACAGCTGTTCAATTAATGACGCAAAAAGGAGGATGGCCGTTGAATTGTTTTACTTTGCCCGATGGCCGTCCGATTTATGGTGGCACTTATTTTCCGAAGGACCAATGGAAACATATATTAACTTCCATTCATCATACGTTTAAAAACGATTTGGAAAAAGCACTTGAATATGCAGGAAATTTACACGAAGGAATTATTCAGAGCGACCTTATCGAAAATGCCCAACAAATTCCTCTTTTTGAAGCGGAACGCTTACATGAATTGATTGTTAGGTGGGCGCGTAACTTTGACCGAATGGAAGGAGGAGATAGTAGAGCTCCAAAATTTCCATTGCCTTCAAATTATGAATTTTTGTTGCAATACGGCGTGCGGTTTGACCATGAAAATGTACTAAAACACGTAGCGCTTTCATTGGATAAAATGGCGCTAGGAGGTATCTATGACCAAATCGGAGGAGGTTTTTCAAGGTATTCGGTAGATATGCTTTGGAAAGTACCTCATTTTGAAAAAATGCTCTATGATAATGGCCAGTTAATTGATTTATATTCAACGGCATATGCACATTTCAAAAAACCACTTTATAAACGAATAGTTTATCAAACTATTGCATGGCTTGAACGAGAAATGCTGGATGAGTCAGGTGCTTTCTTTTCAGCACTCGATGCTGATAGCGAAGGCGAAGAAGGGAAATTTTATTGCTGGATGAAACAGGAACTTGAACAATTATTAAGTGAGAAATTCTCCTGGGCATTTGATTTTTATTCAGTAAACCAACGTGGATATTGGGAAGAAGGAAAGTACATTTTGTTGCGCTCAGAATCTGATAAAGAGTTTGCAAATAAGATGAACTGGACATTGGAGGAATTGGAAACCAACATCCAACAATTGAATACTCATCTTTTAGAACAGCGTTCAGAAAAGATTCGACCTGGACTCGATTACAAATGTTTAACCTCTTGGAATGCTTTAACCTTAAAAGGACTTTGCAAAGCGTACGCACAATTTGAGGAATCAGAATTTTTATATTTAGCTCTAAAAAACGCACGCTGGATTCAAAAGCATCAATTAACTTCATCTGGTAAATTATGGCGGAAATACCATGCTGGGAAGAGTGAAATTGCTGGGTTTTTAGACGATTATGCCCATACAATTGAAGCGTTTATTGCCATGTATCAAATTACGTTCGATGCTGTATGGTTGAAAGATGCTGAAAAAATGTGTGCCTATGTGTTGGAGCATTTTCAAGCTGAAAACAGTAAAATGTTCTTTTTCACTGAAAAATCAACGACATTAATCGCACGAAAAATGGAAATCAACGACAATGTGATTCCAGCTAGTAATTCGGTAATGGCAAACGCTCTTTATGATTTAGGAAAACTCAGCAATCAAGCATCTTTCATAAAAATTGCAGAACAACAACTAGCAAATGTTTACGATGGAATGGAAAATTATGGCTCTGGATACTCCAATTGGGCTCGTTTAGCTTTTAAATTTATCGATCCTTTTTATACTTTGGATTTTTCAGGAGAAGCAGCATTGGAATTAAGTAATAAAGTTAAAAAACACTATTTGCCAGGAACAATTTTCACCTATAAAACTGCTGAAAACACACCTACCAAATGCAACGTTTGCTACGAAGGAACTTGTTTAATGCCAACCGACGATGTTTCAAAAATCTTAGAATTAATACAACAAAATTCTAATAGATGAAACAACTATATTATCTTTTTATAATCGGGTTTTGCCAAATATTCGTGTCCCAATCATTTGCCCAACTTTTGAATACCAACAACGGAAGTTTATTTGCAGACCAACCCTTTTTCAACGAAGAAGCTGTTCAAAATGCAAAAATAAAACGCATCGTTGGTGAATATTCCTATAAAAAAGTCGGCGAAGCTATTCAAGCAACAAAAGAAGTTTATGCGCTTGAATTTGATAAGGCAGGCAGGCTAATTTCATCAGTAGAAACTAGAAAAAATGATGGTACAAAAGATAGTAATTGGGTCATTTTTTCTTATACACCAACTGGAAAAATAAATTCAATTAAAAAAGGTAAAAAAGAAAATTTAGCTGGTAAACAATTCAATTTCAACCATCAAGAAATATGCGATGAAGAAATAACGTTTGTTGAAATTAGAAAAAAAGGAATACTTACAAAAGAAGTACTTTACAGGGAAACAATAAAATTAAATTTCGGTCCAAATAAAGTGAATCGAATTTTTTTTAACACCTATGCTTTACCTTACTTAACAGAAACAATCCTTTTAGATTCAAGTGGAAAAATAATTGAAAAAGTTGAGGAATTCACTGTCAGTCAACAAACGATTACAACACGATATGCCTATTCAGAAAAAGAAAAATTAACTTCAATAACAAAAACAACTAGCGAAGAACAAACTACAGAAGAAATTCGATACCAATACGATGAAAAAGGAAATGTAACAGAGCAATTGAACTTCGAAAATGGTAACTTAATTACTGAAACAAGTTTTTTATATAACGCAACAACTCAATTCTTAGTTAACCTAATACAGCGTAACGTTGCAACAAATTCACTGGTGTTAATTCGCTTTAAACCGTATGAATTTTACCTTTAAAAATTCATAAATCCCAATAATCGGTAACAGCATCGCATAATTGTAATAAAGATCTTCCAGAGGAATTGTAATAATTCTAGGTCCCATAATGTGTAATTCACTGTACCACACAATTGGTTGATCCGTAACTGCACCAGTTAATATTCCGTTGACAATAATGAATGGAACTAGTGCCACTATAAAAGCATTCACAAAGTGCGCGAACCATTTTACATGATAGATAAAATAAAAGCCTAGGGTCAACAACGCACTAATGATACAAGCAGTTGCTGTGTACCAATGTTCCAAGTGTGTAATTCCAAAAGTGAATCCAGAAAAAGTGAAAAAGAATGCAAAAATACTGGTTAACTTGTTATGATTGAATGTTGGAAAATAAGCAATTAAAACTTCATAAATAAATACACAAGCATAAGGAACAACTAGAAAAAACAGGACTTCTTCCAGCGGTAAATTTCCTATATAAATTCCTGTAATATAATCTGGTGTAAATCCCCAAATACCATTTTCAGTAAAATAACTATCCCATATTAAAAAAATAGACCCGATAGATAATAAAGCAGGAAATAACGCTTTCCAATTTGAATAAAAGTGAACTTTTTTATCAAAACTAAATAAAAAAGGTCCACAAATTGTAGCTATGATTACCCACCCATATACGCTCATCATTTTCTAGATTTTGCTTCAAAAGCTTTTTTTGCTTCAATGAAATATTTACGAGGCACCCACAACATTCCAAAACACTCTCCATCTTCTTTACCAGTATATTTATGGTGAATTTTATGTGCTTTTCTGATTGCCATAAAATAAGGAGTATCTATATCTCTTAGCCATTTAAATCTTCTGTGAATGTAAACATCGTGAATCATAAAATAAGCAAAACCATAACAAGCAATTCCATAACCAATCCAAACAGAATAATAATTGTTGTAAATCATTCCTAACATTATACACAACCAAGAAGGTATAGCATAAATTAAAAAGAAAACATCGTTTCTTTCAAAAAAACCTGGCTCTGCTACATGGTGATCGGCATGAAAAAACCACATCAAACCATGCATCAAATATTTATGTGTCGCCCATGCCATGAACTCCATAATAATAAAACTAGCAATTAATACAAAAGGACCCCACCAATACATATTACATAAGATTTAGTAAACTAAAAAAAACAACCATGACAGTATACAACACATTAAAAACTCGATTTGATTCAGCCAATTTGTTAAAGTTAAAGTAAAAATACTGAAGAATCAATGAAATTACAAACCAACACACAAAATTATACAATGGGATTTGATCATTTCTCCAATGCCAAAAATCTAAATCATTTGCAATTGGTTCCATTAGGAAATCTAAAAAAACCATTAAGGTTGTTGCAAGCAGTACTTTAAAATAAACTGACATTTGAAATCGTTCAACCAACGATGCGCTAATTACGACTAAAATTCCCCAATTCAAACCAATAATTATGGGAACTTCAAAAACTTTAACTCCCAAGTTTTCACCATAGTGATACGAACCAAATAACAGTCCTGTATGAACGCCAATTAGTTCGGCAACAAACCCAATACTAAAACAAAAAGCTAAAAACCCTATGAATCTTTTAATTGCAACTTTTCTAGCAAGTAATACAATTCCAAAGGATAATAGTAAATTCAGAAAAGACAAAGAAGCAAAGTAATCTCGTTGATCTGGTAACGACATACCAACGATTCCAACCGTGTAAAACACAACTATAACGGCAATTAAGATGTTAGGTTTGCGAAGAAGTAAGTTTTTTTGAACCTTCATAAATTAAAAACAAATTAAATGTAAAATAGTTTATTCAATTTTGCCATTTATAGCATTTTCAATCGTGTCATTTAAATTCCTAAATTGAAAATTTAGTGAAGTTTTAATCTTGTCATTAGCATAGACTTTGTTCCCAAACGCTGTTTTTGAACTGTATTTAGTAATTGCTGGAGATTTTCCTGTAAATAAAGATACAATAGAAGCAATGCGCCACGTTAAGCCCATCATCCACTTTGGCGTATTGATATGTGGCGGTTTTTTTTGCAATTTTAATGCAATCAAAGTCATTAATTCTTTGAATGAAATCGACTCGCCTAAACATAAATAACGCTCATTTAAAGAATCGCTTTTCATCAATAGAACCATGATTTCTGCAACATCTCGTGCATCAACAAAAGCATTTGAACCGGTCGTGTAAAAAGGAAAACCAGATGCAACAGTTCGTAAAATTGTCAACGAACTTTCATCCCAATTTCCAGCACCAAATATTACCGATGGATTGACAATAACTGCTGGTAAACCCTCTTCTATTCCGCGCCAAACTTCTTTTTCTGCAGAATATTTAGATATCGAATACGGACTTGTATCAGGAGATTGTACCCATTTTGTTTGTTCGGTAATTATTGCACCTTCATCTCCTCCGATTGCAGCTGTTGAACTAACATAAACTAATTTTTGTACATGATATTTCAAACAGAAATTGACCACATTTGCTGTTCCTTCGCGATTGATTTTCATTAGTTTAGTAAAGTCACGTTGCGCAAATGATACAAATCCTGCACAGTGATAAACCGTTGTAATGTCTTTAAAAGCATTGGATAAATCAACCAAGTCCAACAAATCTCCTTCAACCCATTCTAATAAATCGAAATACGTTCCAGATTTTTCTGAAAAGTAATAATCAAACACCTTACGTACACGTTCAATTTTTTGAGTCGATCGGAATAAAACACGGACTTTTTGACCATCTTGCGCTAATCTAACCAATAAATGACTTCCTAAAAGTCCAGTTCCACCAGTTACCAATACCATGTATCAAAATTACAATGTTTCACCTATTAAAGTACTTTTTTTAACCTATTATTTTAACGTAAGCGCATCCATTGGATCCCAAAAAAGCATTTTAAAATTAACTATTTGATTGTCAACTACTTCAATACCTTCTTTTTTTAGCCGTGCTTCCATTTCATTTGGCTCAGAAAAATGTGCTTTCCCCGTTAACAATCCATTTCTATTGACAACGCGATGCGCTGGAATTCCTGGAATTGAATGAGATGCATTCATCGCCCAACCTACCATTCTACTCGACTTTGCAGTGCCTAGACACTTAGCAATTGCTCCGTAAGAAGTAACACGACCATGCGGAATCAATTGCACGATTTCGAAAACAGCTTGAAAAAAATCAGCGTGTTTTGTAGTTAAAGAAGTGGTAATTGTTGTTTTTTTCATTCTATTACAAATTAACTTATTTATTGTGAAATAGGAACTAAAAATTAACCAACTTTTACTTAACTTTGAAGTGAAAATGTTCAAAAAAAAGGCTATAAATTTTTCTTACCTGTTTTTACTAATCTATTTAGTAAGTAGTCCCTTTAATTTCATTTTTCACCAACACGAACACCATATTGTTGCGCACCACAATGCCTCGGCTTGTGAAAAATCGCTATATTTTCATGAAGAAACCGATCATTGCAACGATAAAAATCACATCAATGAAGGCGATCCAACATGTGATCTTTGTGAACATCATTTATTCATTACGCATACTTTTTCACCGCTTGGATTTTCATTTTTTAGCTATGATTACAACACAAAAGAAGTTATTTGTTATGCTAAGAAACCTTCTAACAAACAATCACTTTCTTCAACTCGAGGCCCACCTATGGTGTAATTATTAAGTCAATAAAAATTTATTTAACACTTTATAATTTACACAATGAAAAAATTAGCCTCATTTTTGATGGTTACTTTTGTGTTATTGGCATATTCTAGTTTTAGCCAATTTACACTTAAGGGAACTGTTATATCAAAGGAAACAAAAGAAAAATTATCAGCAAAAATTGAACTCAATAAGTTGAGCAAAAGTCTCATAACGAATGAAGACGGGAGTTTTATTTTTACAAATTTGCCAAAAGAAAACATTGAAATTAGTTGCATGGCAAGTGGCTATAAAACATTCCTTCAAAAAATAACACTGCAAAAGGACACAACAATTGTGCTTGAAATGTTGCCAAACGTCACCGAATACAACGATGTTATAATTACAGGCTTATCAAGAAGTACAGAATTAAAAAGAAGTCCGTTGAATGCGCTGCTTATAAAAAAAGCGCAACTAACTGAACAAACATCACTCAACCTTGTAGATGCGTTAAAAAGAATTCCTGGCGTTGATCAAATCTCCACTGGAACAGCTATATCAAAACCAATAATTCGTGGATTAGGCTACAATCGTGTGATAACTTTAAATGATGGAATCCGTCAGGAAGGACAACAATGGGGCGATGAACACGGGATTGAAATCGATGAATATTCAGTAGATCAAGTTGAAATTATCAAAGGACCTGGAAGTTTACTTTACGGATCTGATGCAATTGCTGGAGTTGTGAATTTCTTGGCGCCAAAACCAATGAATGCGAATGGAATCAAAACGCAACTATTAACAAATTATCAATCTAATAATAATTTCATAGGTTATTCGATCTTCAATCAAGGAAGGAGAAAAGACTTCTTTTGGAATGTTCGATTTAGTTCAAAAATGGCTGGGAATTACCGCAATCAATACGATGGAATTGTTTACAATTCAGGATTTAATGAATACAATGGTAGTTTTCAATTGGGTATACAGAAAAAATGGGGTTCTTCCAACCTGTCGTTTAGCACGTACAATTCTACCATAAATATGGTGGAAGGAGAACGCGATTCATTGGGGAGTTTTTTAGTTGTCAATCAAAATGGAGAAGAAAACAGTGCAACTACAAGCGATTTAAATGGCTATAAAATTGGATTCCCGCATCAACAAATTCACCACATACGAGTAGCAAATGCAACACAAGTAAAGTTGAAAAATGGTGTTTTCCATTCCGATATTGCATTTCAAAAAAACATTCGAAAAGAATTTGGAGATGTGACAGCACCAAAAGCAATTGATTTATTATTTGATTTATCAACTGTAAACTATGCTTTTCGCTATAATTTAAAAGAAGTAAAAAAGTGGGAAACAGCTTTTGGAATTAGTGGGATGTACCAACAAAATGAAAACAAAGGAATAGAATTTATTATTCCAGCATATGGATTTTTTGATATTGGCGCTTTTCTTTACACTCAAAAAACGATTGCAAAAAATTGGAATATTGCGGGTGGAATTAGATTTGACTCACGCGTACTTTCTTCAGATGCATTGCGTTTAGATACCAATGAAATGCCTACATTAAATGAAAATGCAGCACTAAAATTCGATCGTATCAATCAATCGTTTAATGGATTATCCGGGAGTTTAGGTGTTAGTTACCAAGTGAAGCCGAGTACAACCATTAAATTAAATCTATCAAGAGGATATCGAGCGCCAACTTTAGCAGAATTAGCCTCAAATGGTAAACACGAAGGAACATTTCGTTATGAATACGGATCGAAGGATTTAAAACCAGAGTTTAGTCAACAGATTGATCTTACATTATTAGTAAACAGAGAACATTTAACACTAGAAGTTTCGCCGTTTGTTAACCAATTGAGTAACGCAATTTACACCGAAAAACTGGTGAGTGTTTTAGGTGGTGATAGTATTCCTGACCCAAATGATCCAACACCTGCTTATCAATTTAAGCAACAAAATGCGCTTTTATTCGGTGGGGAAATTTACATAGATTTCCATCCGCACCCATTGGATTGGTTGCACATCGCCAATTCATTTGCCTATGTAAACGCACAGTTTAATTCTAAAATTGGTGGAAATGTGGCCTACATGCCATTTACTCCTGCTCCAAAATACCGTGGTGAAATTAAAGCAACATGCAAAAAATGGGGAAAAACGTTGATCAATACAACCTTCCAATTTTCAATAGATCATTACTTTGCTCAAAATCGATTTGCAGAAAATTACGAAACAGCTACTTCTGCGTATAGCTTATTAAACGTTGGTGTTCATACCACGTTGAATCTATTTAAAAAAGCTGATTTTTTATTTGTAGCAATACAGGTAGATAATTTGTTGGATGCAGCTTTTCAAAACCATTTGAGCCGCTTAAAATATGCACCTGAAAATTTAGCGACTGGAAGAATTGGCGTGTTCAATATGGGAAGAACAATCAGTTTGAAAATGGTAGTAAATTTTTAAATAGCGCTATATTTACACCATGAATAATTGGGTAGAAAAAGAAAATAGTTTACAAAAAACATTTGAGTTTAAAGATTTCTTGAGCGCAATGGCTTGGATGTCAAAAGCAAGTATTCAGATTGAAAAAATAAATCACCATCCGAAATGGACCAATGAATACACTAAAGTTCATGTGGTATTAACAACCCATGATAAGGGTAATACTGTCACTGATAAAGACCGTGAACTAGCAAAAGCATTGGATTTAATATAAACTAATCGAAAAAAAACCAGCAATTAATAATTGCTGGTTTTTTTAATTTTTTATTGCGTTTTACTCCACCGT
>JAHEIL010000031.1 GCA_024639405.1 Crocinitomicaceae bacterium
TTACGCGTTGAAAAGGATTTGGCTGAAGATGTTTTAGGCGATGACTTGAAAACAGATGATACCACTAATTTTGAAATAGCATCTTAACATGGCGGAAGACGAATTAGATGAGCAATTGAATAACGAAGGAGAAGAATCTAGTCCCTTCGAAAAGAAAATTGTTGACGAGAAAATAATCCCAGTAGGTGGATTGTACGAAAATTGGTTCTTAGATTATGCGAGTTACGTAATCTTGGAACGTGCTGTTCCATCATTGTACGATGGTTTAAAACCTGTACAACGTAGAATTTTACATTCCATGAAGGAAATGGATGATGGTCGTTACAATAAAGTAGCCAACATCATTGGAAATACCATGAAATATCACCCGCATGGTGATGCTTCAATTGGAGATGCACTTGTTCAATTAGGTCAAAAAGATATTTTAATTGATTGCCAGGGTAACTGGGGAAATACTTTAACGGGCGATGGTGCCGCTGCTGCGCGTTATATTGAAGCGCGTTTATCTAAGTTTTCTTCACACGTTGTCTTTAATCCGAAAACAACGAATTGGTTATCAAGTTATGACGGACGTAACAAAGAACCAGAACAACTTCCTGTAAAATTCCCATTATTGTTAGCACAAGGTGCAGAAGGAATCGCAGTTGGGATGGCGTGTAAGTTTTTACCACACAATTTCATTGAATTAATTGACCAATCCATCAATCATCTACGCGGTAAAAAAGTAGAGTTGATTCCAGATTTTCCAAATGGAGGGATGGCGGATTTCACGAATTATAACGATGGATTACGAGGTGGAAAAGTTCGAGTTCGTGCGAAAATTAAAAAAGTAGACAATAAAACTTTAATCATTCACGAAATTCCATTTGGAACGACAACGGGTTCATTAATTGAATCGATTATCAAAGCGAATGATAAAGGAAAAATAAAGATTAAAAAAATTGAAGATAACACGGCTGCAGAAGCTGAAATTATCATTCACTTAGCTCCTGGTGTTTCTCCGGATAAAACATTGGATGCATTATATGCATTCACAGATTGTGAAGTTTCAATTTCTCCTAATTCAACGATTATTGATAAAGATACGCCTCGTTTTATGGGCGTAAGCGAAATCTTGAAAGTCAATACGGATACAACTGTTAAATTGTTGAAATGGGAATTAGAAATCCGTTTGGATGAATTGGAACGCAATTGGCATTTTTCTACCTTGGAAAAAATATTTATTCAAGAGGAAATGTACATAGATTTCAAATTGTACAGCGACCGTGAATCTTTATATGTTTATTTATTTAAACGTTTTGAAAAGTTCAAAAAACAACTTATTCGCGAAATAACTGAGGAAGATTTACAACGTTTAACACAAATTCCAATGATTCGTATCACGCGATTCGACTCTTCAAAAGCGGACGATGCTTTGTTGAAAATTGAAGAGGAAATGGTTGCTGTGAAAGAGAAATTAGCGAATTTGATTGAATACGTTATTGATTATTTCAAAGACTTGAAAAAACGATTCGGAGAAGGTCGTGAACGTAAAACTGAAATCAAAATCTTCGATACTATTAGTGCTACGAAAGTGATCATTGCCAACCGTAAATTATACGTTGATTTTGAAGAAGGATTTATTGGTTATGGATTGAAGAAAAACGAACCGGTTAATGATTGCTCCGAAATAGATGACATCATCATTTTCTTTGCTTCAGGTAAAATGATGGTAACGAAAGTGGCAGACAAAAAGTTTGTTGGAAAAGGAATTGTCCATGCAGATGTTTGGAAAAAAGGAGACAAACGAACGATTTATCACTTGATTTACCAAGATGGTGTTGGTGGTCCAGCCATGATGAAGCGCTTCTACGTAAACTCAATTACGCGAGATACGGAATACGATCTTTCGCGAGGAACTAAAGGTTCTAAGATGTTGTATTTCTCTGTGCATCCGAATGGTGAACGTGAAGTTGTGAATATTTTATTGCGTCCACGTCCACATTTAAAACGTTTGCGTTTCGATATCGATTTTGGTGAATTGTTGATCAAAGGTCGCCAATCGAGTGGAAACCGTGTAACGAAAGAAATTATTCAAAAAATCACCCAAAAAGAAGTAGGTGGTTCAACGTTGGCCGCACGCAAAATTTGGTTTGATACCGTTGTTGGTAGATTAAATGACGAAGAACGTGGTAAATTCTTAGGTTCTTTTAAAGGGGAAGATAAAATTTTAACACTCTACAAAACAGGTGAATACCGCTTAAGTAATTTTGACTTATCCAATCATTTTGATGAAGATATGATTCACATTGAAAAATGGGTACCAAGTCGTCCATTATCTACTGTTTATTTCGATGCTGAAAAAGATATGCACTTTGTGAAACGCTTTTTATGTGAAGTCACAAGTGATAAGAAAGTTTCATTCATTAGCGAAAGTGAAGGTTCATACATGGATGTTGTTTCAACGGCATACCAACCAAACATTAAAATAGTTTACAATAAATTACTGAAAGAAACGAAAAACCTTCCAGATAATGAAGTACAATTGGCTGATTTTATTGATATAAAAGGAATGAAAGCACAAGGGAATCAACTGACAAAATTGAAAGTCAAAGAAATTGTGCTAACGCATCCAATTGAAGGATCTGAACCGTGGCCAGAAGATAGTGTTGAGGAAATAGAAGTAGAAGAATTAGATGATGATTCAACAGAAGAAGTTGATGACACAACAGTAGAATGGGATTTAACAAAAAAAGACGATGACGAAGATCAAATGACCTTGTTTTAGAAAAGGATGTTAAGACTAAATGACGATTGGATTTAAGGATTTTAAGACTTAATGATTAAATCGTTATTCTGTTACAATCTAAACTAATGCTTGTTGCCTAATTTTTAACTAATTAACTTAATAAACATGAAAAATTACCTAAATTCAATCATCATCGCTGTTGCGATAATTACAGCAGGTTTCTTTTTAGCTAAAGGATATGAAAACAGAGGAAAAGTTACTGATTCTGTAAGTGTTACAGGTTTAGGAGAAAAAGATTTTACGAGTGATTTAATTGTTTGGGGAGGAAGTTATTCTAAGAAAAATTTGGATTTGAAATTAGCTTATACTGAGTTAAATAAAGACCAACGTGCTATTTTGAAGTACATGCTTTCTAGAGGGGTTAAACGCGATGAAATTGTATTTCAAGCTGTTGATATTCAAAAAGAATTCTATACAGAATACGATGAAAATGGCCGAGAACGTAATTCAGTTTTTAGTGGCTATAATTTAACCCAAAACTTGAAAATTCAGTCTAAAAACGTTGATTTAGTAGAACAAATATCAAGAGAAGTGACAGAATTAATTGACTTGGGAATTGAATTTAATTCACTCGCACCTGAATATTATTACACACAATTGGCAAGTCTAAAATTGAAAATGATAGAAGCTGCAACTGCTGATGCAAAAGAACGCGCCGAAAAAATTGCTGAAAATGCAGGAAGTTCTTTAGGCGAATTAAAAGATGCAGAAATGGGTGTTTTTCAAATTACAGGTCAAAACACTACTGAAGACTATTCATGGGGAGGTAGTTTTAATACTTCTTCAAAGAAAAAAACTGCAAATATTACAATTCGTTTAAAATATGCTACGAACTGATTTTTTTCAGGATTAACTTTTTTACTTTTTTTCTATATTTGCCATTTATAGGATGATTTCTCTCCGTATCAATGAGGAAAGGATTGTTCGCTCTCCGTGATGAGTGATACCAAAATTCAAATTAAAGGTATGATTACAACAGAAAAAAAATTGACTTCATCTGATTTGATGCAGTTAGAAGACAAACACGGCGCACATAATTACCACCCACTTCCAGTTGTTTTAGCAAAAGGAGAAGGTGTTTATGTTTGGGATGTCGAAGGAAAACAATATTTTGATTTCTTGTCTGCTTATTCAGCTGTAAATCAAGGTCATTGTCACCCGAAAATTATCGGAGCAATGATGGATCAAGCGCAAACATTGACCTTGACTTCTCGTGCATTTTACAACGATACATTAGGTGTTTACGAAAAATACGTGACAGAATATTTTGGCTTCGACAAAGTGTTGCCAATGAATACAGGTGCTGAAGCGGTTGAAACAGCTATTAAATTGTGCCGTAAATGGGCTTATGAGAAAAAAGGAATCAATGAAAATGATGCAAAAATCATTGTATGTGATGGGAATTTCCATGGTCGTACAACAACGATTATTTCTTTTTCAAATGATCCTGATGCCAATAAAAATTTCGGACCATTTACGCCAGGTTTTATCCGTATTCCTTATGATGACATTGATGCGTTAGAAAAAGCGTTGCAAACAGAAAATGTTGCAGGATTTTTGGTTGAACCTATTCAAGGTGAAGCTGGTGTGTATGTTCCGGCTACTGACTTTTTAGCGAATGCACGTGGGTTATGTTCTAAATACAATGCCTTGTTTATTGCGGATGAAGTGCAAACTGGTATCGCTCGAACAGGAAGTTTATTAGCTGTATGCGGAAATTGTACCTGTGAAAAGAAGTGCGAAAAACAAGCAACCTATGCGCAACCAGATATATTAATTTTAGGTAAAGCACTTTCTGGCGGTGTTTACCCTGTATCAGCTGTTTTAGCGAACGATGAAGTGATGATGGTAATTAAGCCGGGTCAACATGGGTCAACATTTGGTGGGAACCCAATTGCTGCAAGGGTAGCTGTAGCAGCATTAGATGTAGTTGCAGATGAACAATTGGCATTAAACGCTCGTAGACTTGGGGATTTATTTAGAAGTGAAATGGAGAAAATCATTGCTTCAAATGAATTAATTTTGAAAGTAAGAGGTAAAGGCTTGTTAAATGCAATCATCGTAAACGATACACCTGATAGTCAAACCGCTTGGAATTTATGTGTAGCATTAAAAGACAATGGCCTTCTTGCGAAACCAACGCATGGAAATATTATCCGTTTTGCACCACCATTGGTAATTACTGAAAGCCAATTAATGGAATGCGTTGCAATTATCAAGAAAACAATCGAAAACTTTAAGAAATAACTATTTTATTATCGAAAAACTACCAGTGGATATTTGACGTTCACTGGTATTCGGTAATTTATAGTAAAATTGATAGGTATAGCTTCCAAATGGAACTAAACTGCCATTAAATGTTCCGTCCCATTCGAAATCTGTTTCAAAGGATTCGAAAACAACTTCTCCCCATCTGTTATAAATGGTAAACCAAAAATTTGTTTTATCGATACCATCACCAAAAACTGGTTTGAAGGTTTGATTCAACTCATCTCCATTTGGAGTAAAAGCAGTAGGAACATAAAACACTACTATTTCTTTCGTTTGAAAATGATTGTATGCAGTGTCTTTACATCCATATTCATTGGTGGCAATTAATTCTATTTGATACAATGCTGCCAAATTTTCAGGGTAATGATGGGAAGGGTTTTCAGAAGTTGAGATAGCTGAAAAATCTCCAAAATCCCATTCATAAGTAATTGCTCCTGTAGATGTATTGATTGTTGAAATGTCTGGTGTAAATGCTGTTAATGTTGATAAATCAACTGAAAAATCTGCATGCGGTTTTGGGTTTACTATTACTATTGCTGAAGTACTATCAATACAACCTCCAAATGCTGTCCCTATTATTTTATAGGTTGTCGTTGTGCTTGGGTGAACAAGTGCACTAGAATCATTGATCAAAGATGTTGTTGGAACGGACCACGCATAATTAATAGCACCACTTGCTGTTAATGTTACAGATTCTTTTAGACAAATAACAGATGTGTCAGGTGTTAAACTTAATATCGGAAGTGGTAAGACATTGATTGAAATTGAATTCGAAAAAACACAGCCTAATGTGTCAATTGCTTCAACAGTATATTGTCCAGAATTAGTAGATATAAAATGTTGACTAGATCCAACTGTGTCAATTAAATCAACTCCTGTCCATTCAAAACTGAAATTAGCAGGTTGTGTGGTTATTGTCAAGCTGTCACCAAAACAGGGGTCAGGATCACTTGCTGTAAGTACAAATTGAGGCAATGGATGAACAATTAATTGAAAACTATCCACATAACTACAGCCATTTTGATTGGTTGCTGTAATACTATAATTCGAAGTATTTCCTAGTGTTAAAGTATATTGATTTACTTGTCCATTGTTAGGAATTGTTGGGTTCCAAACGTAATTTATTGCGGTATCCAATTGAACTGTATAAGAATTCCCAATGCAATAGGCTGTGTCAACTACATCAAAAAATGGAATGGAATCCAATGTTAAAGTTAAATTCACGATTGAGTCGCAGCCTAATAAGGTTGATAAAGTGTCAACATATGTTCCCGATACTGTAAGTGTGTCTCCATGAAAAATATAAAAATTAGTATCACAAACCAAAACATTTGTATTAGAAGATTTTGAAGGATTAACTTTTACTACTACTGCATCTGTAGTTGGACAAACACCAGGAGCACTAGCTAAAGAAGTAGAAACAGTATATGTAACAAATATCGGTGTTGTACCAGGATTGTTGATTGTTACAGTTGGATTTGCACTAGTTGGATTGCTAACACCCGTTGTTGGAGTCCAAGAGTAGGCATTTAATGAATCGGGTGTTGTACCAATTTGAACTGCTTCATCATCACATGTTGTAACATTTGGACCGGCATTAGATGTTGCTTGGTCGGTAAATATTACTACATTTTTGACAGAATGTTGATCATTAGCTCCACCTGTACTAGCCGTAAAACCCATATAACCAGAAAAATTAACGGGTAATGTACCTGTTAAATATAAAATGGAATTAATATAGAAATTAACGTTACCATTTAAGTACGTTATTTTTGCATGTTGATAAGTGTTTGAGCGAACAAAGTTTAAGTTTCCTGATGTGTTTTCTAAGGCGACAATACCAGGGGCACATTCATTGTATCCAACTCCATTTAACATTTGGAGAGCTGGGTTTGGACCTCCACAGTTATTCCATGTGTCAATAACCACTTTTAACCCGTTTGCAAATTGCGGAATTCCTACTCCTCCTCCAGAAACAAATCCAGTAGGTGGATTACTGATAAAGCAAAATGCTAATCCGTCAGCAGCTGATCCGCCAAAAATTCTGAAATCATATTCTACGGACCAATTGGTGCAAACACTTAAATTGATGGGAGTGTTATAAAAAACAGCACCACTTTGACTTCCAGATGCATTCGTTAAAATTAATTCATTGGTAAAATTATCAGTGTCTCCAGGGGTATCACCAACATACGCATTACCCGTTAAATTCCATCCGGTTGTTGGCATTGCAGTTGCATTACCTAAGCTTGCAAACGTATAAGTTTGAGCGTAATTCACACTAGCTAGATAACTTATAATTAGCGATAATAGGACTAAATAAAAACGATACATTGGATGCTCTTTCATAGTATGGTTGTACGAATTTAACGATTTTTTTTAATTTTTAATAATTAACATTTCTTAGGTGATTAAAAGTTGCTAAATTGACGCTATAAATTTCAATGAAAGTGTATCTTTGACTAAAAATTAGAAGCTTGAAAAATAAAATTAAATTTGGCACAGATGGCTGGAGAGCGATCATTGCAGATGATTTCACTGTTGAAAATGTTGCTCGTGTAAGTTACGCGACTGCTATTTGGATGAAAAATAAATACGAAAAACCGTCAATTGTAATTGGTCACGATTGTCGATTTGCAGGTGAATTGTTCGTTGAAACGGCTGTTCGTGTTTTCTTATCTCAAGGAATTCACGTGAAATTAGCAAAAGGATTTGTTTCTACACCAATGATTTCATTAGCTGCTTACCAATATAAATGTGAAATTGGTGTAATTATTACAGCAAGTCATAACCCTCCAAGTTACAATGGGTATAAATTAAAAGCTTTTTTTGGAGGACCTTTAGCACCTGAAGAAGTTCAAGAAGTAGAAGATATTATTCCAGATACTTGCCCTGTTGATTATAAAACACTTTCAATTGATGGTGCGATTGCTGCTGGTCAAGTTGAAATAGTTGACATTGAAACACGCTATGTTGAACACGTGAAAGCTAATTTCGATTTAGAAGCAATTAAAAATTCGGGCTTAAATTTAGTGTACGATGCAATGTATGGTGCAGGACAAAACGTATTAAAACGTTTATTACCAGCCACTCACTTTTTACATTGCGAACACAATCCGTCTTTTTATGGTCAAGCACCTGAACCAATTGCTAAAAACTTAAAAGGCTTAGAAAATTTCATTATAGAAAATGGCAACATTGATTGTGGTTTAGCAACAGATGGTGATGCTGATCGAATTGGTTTATACAATGGAAAAGGAGAATTTATCGATTCACACCACATTATCTTATTGTTGATTCATTACATGGTGAAATATAAGCAAATGACTGGAAAAGTAGTTATTGCATTTTCGGTTACACCGCGTGTAGAGAAATTATGTAAGCATTATGGTTTAGAGGTGATTACAACGAAAATCGGCTTCAAAGAAATTGCAACCATCATGGTGAACGATGATGTCTTAATTGGTGGTGAAGAATCTGGAGGTATCGCAGTGAAAGGTCATATTCCAGAACGCGATGGTATCTGGATGGGATTAATCATCTGGGAATTCATGGCGAAATCTGGTAAAACATTGGATGAATTAATCGAAGAAGTGTATGCAATCGTTGGACCTTTCAAATTTGAACGCAATGATTTACACATTACAGAAGAGTTAAAACAAAAAATAATCTCAAATTGTAAAGCAAATAATTATTCAACTTTTGGTAAATACGCTGTAAAAGAAGTTAAAACAACGGATGGATTCAAGTATTTCTTTGATAACGATCGTTGGGTGATGATTCGACCTTCTGGAACTGAACCTGTTTTAAGAACGTATGCAGAAGCTGAAGACTTATTTGTTGTGCGAGATATTCTCAAAGCAACAGAAGATACAATCTGCAAATAATTCTTTAAAACCGTTGTCAATGATAACGGTTTTTTTATTTTTGATAAAAATTGAACCCATGAAATTTGTTACTCTTCTTCTTTTTATTTTGGTTGTGAATTGTGTTTTTTCCCAACAAACAATCAATGGAACAATTCAACATGGAGGTCTAACACGTGAATATATTTTATATGTTCCAGCAAGTTATCAAAGTGGGACAGCAGTTCCTTTAGTGTTTAATTTTCATGGCTATACAAGTAATGCCACGGAGCAAATGAATTACGCTAATTTCCGTCCGATAGCTGATACAGCTAATTTTATCATTGTTCATCCTATGGGGACTAATGATGGTTCAGGTCAGCCATTTTGGAATGCTGGTTGGGGAGGAACAGTTGATGACATCGGATTTACACAAGCGTTGATGGATACTATTGCTAGTCAATTCTCCATCAATCAAAATCGAATTTATTCAACTGGAATGTCAAATGGTGGTTTTATGAGTTATGGATTAGCATGTTCATTGAGTAATCGTTTTGCGGCGATTGCTTCTGTTACAGGTTCAATGAATTACAGTCAAAGTTTATCGTGTTCTCCGCAACACCCAATGCCCGTTCTAGAAATTCATGGAACTGCTGATGCAACGGTTCCTTACAATGGAATTTTCAATACGATGGATTCAATTTCAAAAGTTTTAAGGTATTGGGTCAATTTCAATAATTGTGATGTGGTACCAACAGTGACTCAAGTTCCAAACACGAATTTAACGGATGGTTCAACAGCTGAACATTACATCTATTCTAATGGAAATAATGGGGTAGAAGTAGAGCACTTTAAAGTGATTGGTGGCGGGCACACTTGGCCAGGTTCACCTTTTATTATTGGCGTAACCAATCAAGATTTCAATGCGTGTAAAGAAATTTGGCGCTTTTTTTCAAAATACGATTTAAATGGAAAAATATTAGGGCTTGATCAACTTGAACAAATGCCAATTGTTGTGTATCCAAATCCTGTAGAAGAAATCTTTAAAATTAACGGAACCAATGCCTTAGAATCCATTGAAGTATTGGATGTTGCTGGGAATAAAGTGCCTTTCTCGCTAAACAATTCAAAAGAATTAAATGTTTCTGGATTAAAATCTGGTATTTATTTTTGTCACTTAGAAACAGGAAACCAATCAGTTTCTATCAAGTTTGTGAAGTTATAACTTAATTAAATTTGATTTAAAGACTTACATTTGTCACATGGCAGGATCTAGTTACGGTACGATATTTAAATTAACTTCTTTTGGAGAATCGCACGGAAGTGCAATTGGTGGAGTAGTAGATGGGGTTCCAGCAGGAATAAACCTTACAATTGAACAAATTCAAACTGCTTTAGATAAACGTAAACCTGGACAGTCTGCATTGGTTTCTCCTAGAAAAGAAAATGATCTGATAGAAGTACTTTCTGGAATTTTTGAAGGAAAAACAACTGGCGCACCAATTGGATTTATTATTCGCAACGCAGATCAGAAGTCGGAAGATTATGATACGATGAAACAAGCGATGCGACCATCTCATGCGGATTTTACCTACCAACAAAAATATGGTATTCGCGATCACAGAGGTGGTGGAAGATCTAGTGCAAGAGAAACGATCGCACGTGTTGTTGCAGGTTCAATAGCGCAACAGGTGTTGACAGAATTAGGGATTGAATTTTCAACCTTTGTAGATCAAGTTGGGGGTATAAAACTAAATTCAACTGAATTTTATTCACAAGAAAAAATTGAACAATCATTGGTGCGTTGCCCTGAT
This sequence comes from Crocinitomicaceae bacterium, assembly GCA_024639405.1. Taxonomy (GTDB): domain Bacteria; phylum Bacteroidota; class Bacteroidia; order Flavobacteriales_D; family Crocinitomicaceae; genus M0103. The sequence continues at coordinate 10,719 of JAHEIL010000031.1, forward strand.
CCTAATCTAGCTGTTGAAATGGAGCATTTGATTCAAGCAGTAAAAGAAAAAGGCGATACTATTGGTGGATGTGTAAAATGCATTGTTCGTGGTGTTCCAGTAGGACTTGGTGAACCTGTTTTTGATAAATTGCATGCTGAATTAGGGAAAGCCTTATTCTCTATTAATGCCGTAAAAGCTGTTGAATTTGGAAGTGGTTTCAGTTCAGTAGAAATGCTAGGTTCACAACACAACGATATTTTCAATGAAGATGGTTCAACTCAAACAAATCATTCAGGAGGAATTCAAGGAGGAATTTCGAATGGAATGCCACTTGAGATGCGTGTTGCTTTTAAACCAGTTGCAACCATCATGCAACAGCAGCCAACAATCACTACCAACTTTGAAAAAACAACCTTAACAGGAAAAGGTCGACACGATGCATGTGTAGTTCCAAGAGCCGTTCCAATCGTTGAAGCGATGGTAGCTATGGTCGTGTTAGATTTTTATTTAAGAAATAAAGCGACACGCTTGTAGTTATCTCTGTTATTCTTAAGTCGAAGATAATTTCTTCTTACTTTTTACCTTCGGTGCTGCTTTGCGGTCCAAAGCAAAAAAGTAAGCAAAAGTGCTTTTTTTAATTTTCCGAGGATTTTTTTCATTTCACTGCGTTGCATGAAAACCGTCGATTTCGCATTGCTTCATGCTTTTCCCTGATCAGCCAATGCTATCGCATGGGCTTGGGCGCACTTCCGCAAGCTTCATGACTAAATCTTGGAAAATTTAGGGGTTCCCCGCGCTAGCGATCTAAATAAGATGCTTCGCTCGAAGTTCGATCTTTCTTCGTCCGAAGTGAGATTTGAAGCATCAACGCGAGATCTCCGAAGCAACAGAGA
>JAHEIL010000043.1 GCA_024639405.1 Crocinitomicaceae bacterium
ACAAGCCTCTAGTATTAATATTCTTTTATTCATTATTTCAAGTTATTATAGAGTTTATGAAATTCATTGTTCGATTAATTTAGGACTTTGAATGATTGCAACTTTTTTTCTATTTCCCACCGTCCAATCTACAAACAACCCCATTTTTAATTTTTCACAAAAAATCTAAAATTGACTTATTTATCAGGTCTAAATCGCTTAATGGCTTGAATTACTAGGCTTTGAGGATTTTATGTTGAAAAACACTGGTAAGTACTAATCCCTTCATTTTTAGTACATATACCCTACCCTACCAAAAAGCATGAACTCTTCTCTTCTCATTCAATAAAATCGATATTCACCTAGTACACCTACTAATTATCATGGGATAATTACTGAAGTAAGTGAAGGAATGAAATTGTATCAACACACCTGCAATGGCTTGAAAATAAAGAGAATTTTAATTTTCTAACACACTGCATGTCATGCAAATGAATGGACACGCCAAAAATTCTCACCATTATTTTTCCTTTACTTCGATTCGAAAATGCATCTATCACTAAAGGTGTATTTCAGGAGAAAAATTTGACTCGAACACTCCTCAAATCAAAGTAGAGCATTATCTAATTTTTTTATAAAATGAAAAAACAATTATTAATTATGTGTATTCTAGGGAATTCAATTGTGTTCGCACAATCCCTAAATTTATCATTAGGCAACTTGAATACAACTTCGCTAACAACTAGTTCTGGGGAGGTGTTTCGATTTCTACCTGGTTTAATTACACAAGATCAAGCTCTTAACGGTTTTGGTGTTGGGGCAAATGATCAATGGTTGAGTTTTGGAGAGACGACACAGGGGACACAAACATTTTATGGAAACAGATTTCAATTTAACAAGCGAGCGCTTGTTACTGGCTATACATCTGCATCTCCCAATAACCCGAGAATTGAATGGATTCACAATGGAAGTACTACAGCTGGGAATTTAGAATTCAGGGTTGCAAGTGGCTTCACAGGAGGTATAAGTAAATTGGTAGCTTCAATGACCCCTGAATCCAACACGTATTTTGCATTAAACACAACTCCCTTTAACACGATTAGTCCAAAAGTTGGAATTTTATTCAATGACAAACCAGGATTATACATTGTTTCAGATGGTGTAATCACCAGTCCAAATCCAGTCGGTCAATTTGTTAGTCTACAACATGGTACAAACAATGCAAATGGAATTATGTGCAGCGTATCTGGGGGTGAAACGTCTATTGCAATTACAGGTAAAGCTTTTGGTGCTGCAAATTCTATTGGTGTTTATGGAATTACGCCATCTAATACACAATTTGCCGCTTCAATTTATGGTGTTCAATCTGTATCTAATCCATTTTCTTTATTTGCAGGATATTTCGATGGAGATGTTCAAGCGGGAACCATGTATATTCCATCTGATGCTAAGCTAAAAGAAAATATTAAAGATGAGATTTCAGCATTGGAGAAAATAATGCTTCTAAATCCGGTTACCTACAATTATAAAAAAGTTGATGGACTTTGTCTTTCTCAATTAAATCAACATGGTTTTATCTCGCAAGAATTGGCTGAAGTTTTTCCAGAATTAACTAAAGACATAACAAAACCAGTTTTTGACGAAGAAGGCAAAGTAGTTTCTGAGTTATCTTACAAAACAATTAATTATATAGGTTTAATTTCTGTTTTAACAGAATCTGTTCAAGAATTAAATACGGAACTGATAAAAATAAGACAAGACTTAGATGATTATAAAGCGAATGATGCAATTAGAAGTCAAATTGTTCAGAATACACCGAGTCTAAATGGTTATTCGATTGAGCAAAATGTTCCGAATCCATTCGATGATAGAACATCTATTCGTTTCCAATTAGCTCCTGGAGTTCCAAATGCTACGCTTTCCATTTTTAATTTGAATGGCGCCTTTGTTCGTGATTATTCATTGGATGGAAATTCAGGAGAAGTTGAAATTCTTGCATCCGAAATTGGTAAAGGAATGTACATATATAGCCTTAATCAAAATGGACAAGAAATTATTTCAAAAAGAATGATCATTAAATAGCCACTATTTTTTCTGAATTAAACACCACCATCTTTTTATTGGTGGTGTTTTACGTATTTGAGATTAAAGAATAGTTTTCAAATGAATCCCAACATTTCAAGAAATTAATTGTTAAATTGCTTATATGAAAAGCTCCAAAGTAGCATTTAATTGGATTTTTGTCTTTTTTTGTTTGTTTAACGT
>JAHEIL010000052.1 GCA_024639405.1 Crocinitomicaceae bacterium
TTACAATATTTAATTACAACCTGGAATAAAAGTGTTTACTCCAACTTAATTACCTATCTTTGTACCACTCTAAGTAATTAGAAAAAATATTTAAGACAAGCCACATATGGCTGTGTGGAATAGAAGCCCCCTAGATGTATCAATATCGAAGGGGTTTTGTCTTTTAAAATAGTCCTGATTTCAGGTTCAAAATCACCTTTTTTTCTAAATATTACCCATAAAATTTAGTTTCAAATACTTGGATTTAGTATCTTTACTTCAGAACACGTTCTTTAAATTCAAGCAAATTCCAATTAATTACAAGCGAACAATGAGGCGAACAAGCTCATTTTTACAATAGCTAACTAATTGAAAAACAACACAAAGGCATACGTTTACTCGGTCCCGTCCAGACCGCAAAACGCTAAAGTTAAAAGAAAGCCTCTATGGCTGGATGAATAGAAAACCCTAAGATGTATCAACTATCTTAGGGTTTTTGTTTTTATGAGAATTTTGAATTAAAAAATTAAACGTTTTATTTTTTGATGTAAACAAATTTATTTAGTCCTAATTTATTATCATGAGAAAGATTTCTAAATCAACCCCCTTTATAAAAAAAGGGGGAATTGATTTTGGTTGTAAAAGGGTAAAATACCAAGTTGTTATTTTACCAAGGCTAATAATTCTATTATATGAGTTGAGTTCTTTTTTCTCACTTAAACCTTTATAAATTGTAGCAATGTAAACATCTACAAAGTGTAAATATACATGAATGTAAAAAGAATAAACAGTTCAAGTTAGTTCAAGTTATACGCTTTGAAGGTGAAGTATAAATGCCCCACTTGAAATAAAAATTAGCGCTAGAATAGTATAAAGTTTTATTTTTTCTTTAAAAAAGATAGCTGCAAAAACAATTGTCAACAAGGGGTTTGATAAGAATAATAAGCTTGAAATCAATGGATTGGTTACTTTTAAACCTAAGAAACTAAACAAAAGTGCTGAGAAAATAAGGAGCGCCATTACCAGCACTTTTTTAAAATTCAACCTGACTTCAAGCTTAATTTGACTGTATGTTTGCGTTTTAACGATTAATAGTAATGCTGTTATAAACACAACGAATTCTTGATTTGAAATTAAAACCAATGCAGGTACTTCTGAAGCCAAATTTTTCCAATGAATTAAAGAAGAAGTGCTAAATAACAGCGTCATTAATAGCAAATAAAAATGTTGTTTGAACGTTATTTTTACATCCATTTCTTTATTAAAAAAGAGATGGACTAAAAATCCTACAATAATTAAAACAAGACCAAAGACTGAGTCAAATAGAACTATTTTTTCAACAAAAAATAAATAAACAGCTGTAAAAACAACACCAATTAAGTTATAAATTCCCAACCATTGTAATGGAGCATTTTTGATAACAGTTAACATACAAAACAATCCCATTACTCCAAAAACAGAACCTATCGTAATTTTAAAATATGGCAATGAAAGTAATTCCTGGAAATCATAGTAATAAAACACTAACCCACAAGAAATCAAACTAGTAAAAAATGCGCGATAACCAACTAAAAAAGGGATTGTTACAGTTTGTAAGTTCTTTTTCCAAAGCACATTATTCAATGAAAAAAGAAGGATGGAAATTAAAATAAAAATCATTCGGGAAGAAAGTTTAATAAACCATTTGCATTGTTCAATTTTAACAAATCAATTTTACCTTTATTCAAATGAATTAATTTCTGTTCAGTGATTTGGGTAATTTGAAGTTCAAACTCTTTTAGTTTTAATTGTTGAACAACCTCAATAATGGTTTGATAAATAATTGAAATATCAAGAACTGAAACCGTCTTTTCTAGTTCTTTCTGAACCCAATATAGGATGAAATCCTGGTATTCAAGAATTTGATTTCTACTAGTTTTTTTCAAGTTTAAATACCATAATTTGTAGGCAATAAATCGTGTTTTGGGAAAAACATGTATAGCTGCTTCAGATACATCTACCCTACCTTTATCATACAAACGAGCCCCAATTTCCAAGGCTTTTAAATCTTTATTTAAATAATAATAACGAAACAAAACTGCATTGGCAAAAACAGCATCTTGTTCATATGAAGCAGCTTTTTTATCAGCTGAATTTAAATATAACTCAATGCTTTCAGCATAACCTTCAATACGGTGTTTTGGATCGTACAATGCTTCAATCAAGATCGTTCTAACAAACGAATTATCGCCAAATTTCTTAATAAAAGAAGGAAACAAATTGGTGTTTTGAAAATTTAAAAAAGTCTTTAACCCATAAAACTCTTTCGTCTTATAGTTTTCATCTTCTAGACTATTAAATATCTCAATTAATGGGCTGAATTTCTCTTTGTGAATCAAATTTTTTAACACAACATTGATGGAATGATTTAAAAATTCTGGTTCATTAAATAAGTAATTTGAATTGTAATAATTAAAAAAACTATCCCAATCTTTAAACCCACAAAAAATTGCTAAAATTGTCAATGTATTTTTATACGGTTTGGTCGTCTCGTTTTGAAGTAAAAAGAAACGGTATAAAGTAGATTCAGAAAGATACCCAATCTTTTCATCTGAAATCAATTGACTGACAATCCTACAATCGTTTTTTGTTGTAATGTAAATGCCCGTTTTTGAATAAATTGCTTCAAGAAGAATCCGCTTATTGTACATTCTTTTTTTTATAAAATTAATCATTTAAAAAAAACGACGAGTTTGTCAAAAAGTTCAAGTTAGTTCAAGTGTGAAATTTGATTGTATCAGCTCCTAATGAAACGAATACAATTTGTTTAACATAAAAAGTAAAATGTCTTGATGAATTGCAATCATCAAAAAAGTATTTCGAATAAACAATTGATAATCAAATTTGTTATATTCATAATTCTATTAAAATCTTATTGTATGTCTAAAATAATATCTCTTCTTATTATCGTAAGTTGCATTCTAAGTTTTACTTCAAATGGTCAAAATAATTCTCTATTTGGTTTACTTAGAACTTCAAATCCAGCGGCTATTCATTTAGGTAGTTTAGATTTAAGTGCAGGTACTTTCAACCAAATAAGTCCTAATAGCATTGCTACCAGTTTCAACATAACAGGTGCTGCACTTGATCCAATTGCAGGCACTTATTTTTTTCTTGGTACTAATGGGATGTTTTCTGTCGAATTGGATTCAGGAACAGTCCTATCTCAAGTACCTTTATCAAACCCTATCGCTCCAAGCAATTTCGACAATTTCCGTTTCAACACTAGTAATTCTACGCTTTATGGTTTAGCGAGAAGATATATTCAAGGAAGTGGACCCGGTCAAGGTTATGGCGAATTGTTTTTAGCAACTGCTAACCCAAATACTGGTATTATTACTCAAATCTCTCCGCAATCAGTTGGTGAATCATATGCTTTACAAGGGAATGCAATCGATCCTCATTTGATGGTGTATTATTATTCAATTGCTTCTAAATTTGTTGGATTGGATATGTACACTGGATTAGTCTATTCAACACCGAACATTAGTTTCCCACAGGGCGGATTGTATTTTGATAATTTCACTTACAATTGTGCAGACACGACGATTTACGGATTGATTAGAGTGAACAATACAGCTCCTGTTACGGTTCATTTTGGAAAAATCAACCCTCAAACTGGAGTTGTAACCCAAGTGTCACAACAACCATTAGCTTATACTTCGTTTACAATAAATGGTAGTTCAACAATTGACCCCACAACTGGAACTTATTATTATGTTAGCGTTTTGCCTCAAGGAGGAAATGCTGTAATTGGAGTTTCTATTCAAACAGGCAGCGTTGTAAGTGTAAACCCGATACCAAACAATGGAAATGTTCAAACTTATTTTGACATGATGCGTCATCCTTCTGATTGTTTTGGAGCACAGGCTTATAGACCAAATCCAAGTGGAGGAACTGCAAGCACTTCAAATCTTTCTTCAAATGAATTGAACGTTTATCCTAATCCATTTAATAAACATTTAACGATTAAATCTGATCAAAATATAGTTGCTTTTAAACTTATAGATACGCAAGGTAAAGTTATCGTTCAAGAAGCTCCTTTCAAAACAGAACTTCAAGTTCAAACATCAGAACTTACAAATGGCATTTATTTTCTTGAAATCAAAACAGAGTTGAGTACTCAAATAATTAAAGTAATTAAGTAAATAGTTATAATTAACGATATTACTTATATTGATAAATAGTAAAGTTTATTAATGATACCAGCAGAGAAAATTTGTTGGTATTTTTTTTTCTTTTTGGATTAATAATGTGCAGACTCATATTTTTGTTCCTGTCACAACTTAGACATTCTATACTGTACTTATACTACCAGCTCAACTATTTTCTTCCCTATCAGGTTAAAATTTAAGTTCTGTTTTTATTTATAATTGGTTAAAATAAAGCTTGATAGCTATAGATACAAGATTGAGACTTATACCAAATTCATTTAACTAAAAAGCCTTTAATTGAATCTAGGTTTTCAATTCATTCATCAACTATTAAAAATAAACTTTAAACAGAAGCATGATTTAATTTAAGATACTTTCAGTGTATCTTAAATTAGATATAATTAGATTTGATCAACTCTTTAGTAAAAACGAACTTCACCTTTTATGAAGATAACCTCTTTTTTTACTTAAATTATGAATTATCATGATTTAAAGAAGTGTAACGGTATTCTAAGACCAGAAACTTGTATAAAAAAAGACCGATGGAAAGTTTCCACCGGTCTTTATAAATTTTTAATTGAAGTCCTAAAAAGGACATTTCAATCGTTAAATTATTGTTTTACAACTCGGAATACTTTAGATCCAGTTTCATTAGAAACTTTAACTAAATAAGTTCCGTTTTCAACATCTTGCAATCCAATGATTGAACCATTTTGTGCATTTTCTAATGTTGAAACAACTTTTCCTTGTGCATCAAACACAGTTACATTTACTTCAACATCATTAGACATTGTAATGTTAACGTTACCTGTTGTTGGATTAGGGAATAAGCTAATTGTAGCATCTAATTCTGTTTTGTCTAACCCTACAGTTGTAACGTTGAAACAAGCAGAAGTATCAGAACATCCACCATTTCCTGTTACGATTACTGCATAACTTCCGTTAACAGTTGCAACATAAATTGGAGATACTGCACCTACAATCGCTTGATTTGTTGCGCAGTTAATCCATTGGTAAGAAGCACCAGCTGGTGTTGCTTGCAATGTTACGGCATCAATAGCATTAATTGTAGCTGTAGGCGTAGCATAAATTGTTACTGTCACTGCATCTGTATTAGAACATCCTAATGCATCTACACCTGTTACGATGTAAACTGAAGTACCAAACGGTGCATCAAAAGAAGTTCCATTTACAATGTTACCACTCCAAGCAAATGCAGTTGCACCTGTTGCAGTTAAAGTAACTGTTTGGTCACCACATTGTTCGATATTGTTGCCAGCATCAACCAATGGTAGTGGATTTGCAGTTACAGTAATAGAATCTGTATTCACACATCCATTTGCATCTGTTCCTGTTACAGTATAAGTAGCTGTTTCAGTTACTAAGAACGCAACATTATTTGTAACGTTATTGTTCCAAACATACGTTGAAGCACCTGAACCTGTTAAGACAGTAGTCGTATTATCACAAACAGTGAAATCTGAACCAGCATTAACATTTGGTAATGCATTAACAACTAAAGTTACTGGAGCAGAAACCCCAACACATCCATTTGCATCTGTTTGCGTAACAGTGTAAATTCCAGCTGTATTTAAAGTAATTGAATCATTAGTAGCAGTTGTTGACCAAACATTTCCTGTTTGAGCTGAAGAAACCAATACAGTTGATTCATTTGAACAAATCACTAAGTCTCCAGAAATAACAGGCGTAGGAAGTGCGTTAACGTTTACAGTAACTGTATCTGTATTAACACAACCATTGGCTGCTGTTCCTGTTACAATGTAATTAGTCGTTGCAGTAGGTACAAAAGATGTATTATTAACAACTCCATTATTCCAAGTCAAAGTAGGTGCACCTGAACCAACTAACGTTACATTCGAAGTAGCACAAACAGTTTGATCATTACCTGCAGAAACTACAGGAAGAGCAGTAATAGTTGTTACATAAGGAGCAGAAGTTCCAACACAACCATTTGAATTTGTTACAGTAACTGTGAATGAACCAGCAGTAGAAACTGAAAGTGTATCATTCGTTGCAGTAGCAGATGAAGACCAAACATTTCCATTCGCAATTGATGAAACCAATAATACAGAAGATCCACTACAAAGAATAGGGTTACTTGCTGTAATTGTTGGAGTTGGTAATGCATTTACTGTAACTACCAAAGGAGTACGAACAAATGAACCACATGTACCTGTTTCAGTTTGAGCATAGAATGTATAAGTTCCTGCTGTTGCTGGAGATGCAAGTACAGATGTTCCAATTGCATTAATTGAATTTGTGTTACCTAATTGCGTACCTCCCGAAGCGGCAGACCACCAACTAATACCTGAAGGAACTGTGTAATTAATTGTCAAAGTAGCAGCACCTGTTCCTAATGTAAACGTTGCATCAGCACCCGCTGCTACATCATCATACGCATCCCAGTATAAAATATTAACTGTTGAACCTGAACCAACTGTTGGTGTAAACGTTCTTGTATAGTTAAATGTACCTGCTCCATTTGAAGCTCCAACACCTGCACCTGCATTGTTTACTAACGCTCCGCTTAATCCTAAATTAACATCCGCTTGCCATGAGAATCCATTTGCAGTAATACTTGGCACACTTAAAGTAGCACTTGTAATAACTGCACCAGCTGGTAACGTTGGCATTGTTGCCGTTGCAAAAACATTTCCAGGAGCTGCATTCACTTCAGTTGGTTGAGCTGTTACATTAAAAGGAACTACTATTGGAGTTTGAACCAATTGGATCCCATTAGAATTGATCGTCTGTGAAGTTGAACCTGCACACACTGAAACACCTGAAAGAGCAGCTGGAGCTGGAACATTCGTTACGTTTACAACATATGATTTAGTATTTTGACAATTTAATGCTGACTGAGATGTCAACGTATAAGTTGTAGTAGTTGTAGGATTGAAAGTCCAACCTGTAGTAGCGTTTCCTGTTACACCAGTTACTGGTGACCAAGTGTATGTACTGAAATCAGCAACGTTTGAAGTTAAGGTAACAGTTGAAGTTGATGAACCTTCACAAATTGAAGCAGTTGATCCACTTAATGTTAAAGCTGGAGCAGCCGTAAATGTAATAGGAACTGCAACACGAGGTGAAGAACAGATACCTGTACCATTTATTGTGAAACGTGGTCTGAAGGTAGTTGTAGTATTCACAGCAGTTTCAGCCAACATTGCAGCAGGAGTCAAATTATCTCTTTGTCTGTAAGCAGTTGAAGCAAACCCAACATTATCAACTTTCATAGTAGTTGCAGTAGAAGTTGCAGCACCTGGTACTAAACTCCAAGAAATAGAAACAACAATATTAGAAACACCATCCCAGTTATAAGAAGCACTTGTTCCAGTTCCTGTTCCAAATGCAAGCGTATTCACTGCATTTGCAACTGGAGTAAATCCATTGTTTGCAGCAGTTCCTAAATATACTGTAGACAAACCACTTAAGAATGTAGTTGTTGGAGCTGTATTTGCTACAGATGCACCAATTTGAACAGTAAATCCTTGGTAAGTTGTACCTGAAGTTGTTGGTTCAAAACCAATACTTGTAATAGGACCAGCATTGATACCTGCAGCTGTCAACTCAGTAGCACGAATAATGTACTGTGTTTTAGCACCACCCCAAAAACCAGGCAATAAAGATTGACCTGCCGTTGAACTAGCTGTTGCACCAGCTCCTAATGTCACCAAAGCAGGAGATGCAGTTTGAGCAGCAGCAAAGAAGGATGTATCAGAATTAATTACAGGCGTAGTAAATGTAGTACCTGAACCAATTGAAGCTCCACCTGTTGCAGTCGTATACCATGCAATAGTTGTACCTGTACTTCCTGTTGCCCCAATTGTTGCTGTACCTGGCCCACATTTTGTACCTGGTGTAGTAGTTACAACATTGTTATTAAATACTACTTGAATTGGTGTAGAAATTGATGTCAAAGAACTATTTGTACAAGTAACTTGATTTCTGTAATACAACGCTGAAGTTGGTGTGTTTGTATAACTAAAGTTAGTTGCAGTAGCAATATTTGTATATGTAATACCATCAGTTGAAGATTGCCATTGGTATGTTACACCAGTTCCAACAGGAATCGTTTGGATACCTAAAGTAACAGGGCTACCTAAACAAATAGAAGTTGCAGTTGCAGTTGATGCTCCTACAGCTGGAGTTCCACTACACACATTTGAAGTTGCATATGAAACAAAACCAGTGTAAGCTGTTGCACCCAAAACTGACTCAATTGTTTTTGGAGGTCCAGCAGCATACGTTGATGTAGATCCAAAGCTATTAGTGTATTCACCAGCAGCAGTTGGCGCTTGAACTGGAATATGAGTTGAAACTAAGTTAGTATCAGCTAAAAGCACATGAACACTTGTTGCAGTTCCAGAAACGATTGGCGCTTCCCATCTTCTATTTGAAGCTAAACCAAAGATTGATCCATTCGCAGTACCTGTATTTGAATCAAATACTTCACCACTCATAACTGTAACCGCAGTTGTTGCTGGTTTAACAGAAATTGGAGCATAGCTTGATTTACCAACAGGGAATAAAACAAAACTTGTGTTTCCACTTGCAATTGTTCGTTGAATTGGTCCTTTAACAAAACGAGTTGTACTCATTCCTGAAATTGTACCACCTGCAGTTGCTGTTCCAACACGGAAAACGTTTGCAGCTGTTGTATTAATGATACCATTTGTAAATGTTAAAGTACCGCTAATTGAAATTGGAGCCGCAATTGTTACACCAAGTGTATTTGTGTTGTTCACAGTTAAGCCTGTTAAACTAGCAGTAGAAGTAGTAGCATTGTTTTCAAAAAGACCTGAACCACCAACTGATTGAGCAACGGTAGTTGGAGATTCAACTCCTGATAGATAATTTGCTAAAATCAACGTAGTTGTAGTAGTCATTTTACCATTGTTCTCAATGTTTCCAGCAGCATAAACAGTTGAAGATAAAGGCGCAAAATGACTTGTAGGAGTAATCAAAAGAGTACCGTTAACACCAAAACTATACGTTGAGGTTACTTGTCTATTCGTACCTGCTAACGCATCAATTGTTAAGTTTGCAAAAGTAATTCTTGCACTACTAACCCATGTATTGATTCTAAATCCGTTAGTCGCGTTTCCACCAGCTTGTGTAGATAAACCATTTCCAAACTTTAAAGTATGAGCTCCTGTAACATTAACATTTAAACCAGAACCAGCAGTAAATGCAAATGAATTGGATGCAGTTGAATTAGCATGTGGATCAACAATCGTCAACGTACCACCTGTCCAGTTCAATAAGTTAGTACTCATTTGAACAATTGAAGCACCAGAAGGAACTGATGTTAATGGATCAGCATTGTTGTTTCCATCAACATTAATGTTACCTGCTGAATGATTAAACGTAGAACCTGCATTACTAATCAATTGACCATTGATGTTTAATGTACCACCTGAAACAGTCAACGTACCATTGTTAGCCAAGATACTATTGTTATTTGTACAACCAACTGTTAAATCACCTGAAGTTACATTTAATGTACCAGTTGTTGCAATCGTTAAATTTGAAGATACAATACCAGCGGTATTAACATTAACAACCGTACCATTTCCAATTGTTACGAAATCTGTACATGTTGGCACTGTACCTTTGTTCCATATTGAAGCCGTATTCCAATCACCATTTGAGATAGATGCGAAAGGAATATCAGCTGAATTAATTCCAATATATAAAGGTGCAGCTAATAAATCAGCTTGAGGAATTGTAATTCGTTGAACACCTGGAGTAGCTGTACCGTTTTGGTGCACACCAGCAAGTGGTCCATTTTGATTCATAATTCTTGAATTACCATTAGTTGCATAATATGCATCGTTAGCTATGACAACAACAGTATATGAAGATGCTGAAACTGGTGTTCCTTCATTAGAAACTGACCAATTTGAATTGTAACGATCTGTAATATTGTATGCTCCATCAGGAATAGATAGACCAGAAGTTAACGTATTATCATGTTGATAAACAACAGATAATTCTCCTGCTACAGCTCCCGTTGCATTAGTTCTAGTTAAGTATACAGAACGATCTTGGCCAGTAGGTGAGATCAATGGATAACGAGAAGTACTATTCGTAGGGTTTGTACCTGCAGTAACTGCAGTACCTGTTGCAGCATTTGTCCACCAACGTGAAAAACGACCACCCGGTAAGAATCCTGTACCTACTGGAGCAGTCAATGTACCACCTGCAGCTAGATTACCAAAAATCATTTTGTTGGTACCTAAGTTTATTCTTGCACCAGTTAAGTTCAAATTGTATGCAATAGCAATGTTATTGAATGACCAAGTTATGTTTGGTGTAGCAGTACTTGTATTTGAAAAAGTTAAGTTTCTGATAAAATTCGAAGTAAAAGTACCTGCACCAGAAACAGTTTGAGCAGCAGAACCATTTAAAGTCAAATTACCTGCAGTTGTAGTTCCAACAGAAATATTAATAATACCATCATTAAGAATGTTTTTAGATACCACTAACGTTTTACCAGTTGTTCCATTAAATGCATTCAAAGTACCATTTGGTAAAACAGTTAAATCACCATTTACATTGAATTGAGTTGGAGTAGTTCCATAAGCAAGCGTACCTTCAACAGTCAAATTATTTATTGCTTGAGAAGCTGCATCAATTGTCACAATTGTACCACCAGAGATTATAGCATTATCTGCAGGTGAAGGAACTGCGTTAGCATCCCATGTTGTAGCGCTTCCCCAGTTACCTGTCGCGATAGAAACAAAATTTCCAGGAACACTAGAAACAACATTAATGTTATCAACAGCAGCTGGAGGATTTGCGATAGTAGAACCATCAGACTTCCATTGGAAAACCAATCTATACGATTGACCTGGTACAACAGCAGTTGAAATAGACTCAACATTCCATGCCGTTGTGTTTAATTTATACATACCACTAATAGCACCTGGCCCACTAATTTGGTTACCAGCAGGGTTAGTTGCTGAAGAAATAGGAGTAACTGTTGTTGGAATTAAATATACTTTTAAATTATCCCAATCAGACGTTGTAGTTCCTTCACCGGAAACTTTCCAATTGAAAGAAACTGTAAGTTTAGCCTCACCTGCTGGAATAGTGATATCTCTATATAAGTGATTAAAAACACTTAATTGAGAATAACTCCATGTAGTTCCATTATCAGCTGAAACAAAAGCACTTCTTATTCCATTTGAAACACCTGGTGTTGTAAGTGATCCAACCTGCCATGTGTCAGTTGATGGATTTACAACAGTCCAACCATTTGCAGCAAATGTTGTTCCAAGCTCAAAACCTCCGCCCTGTGTTCCATTCACAAGTGTTGTTTGAGCAAAAGAGTTAAAAGAAAAAACAGAGAAAACAAGTACAGCAATAACTGACAAGCTTCCAATCACGTTTAAACTCTTACTCTTCAGCATTGAGATAGGCCTAAACCATTTCTCAAAATTACTTAGTAGTAACTTGTTTTTCATAAGTATTTAATTTAAAATTAGTTTGAGCAAATGTAATATTTATTTTATAATAACAATTAAATGTTAATAAAATATGGGCTAAAGTTTAAAAAAAATAAAAACAATGCATTCCTATTATTTACTTTAGCTTTGAATTGAACAAAATATTATTCGTGTTTAGATGATTGAAATAAAATTTAGATTTTATAATTTTATTCTATCAGAACGTTTATTAATCCCAAATTGATTCTTTGAGATTCTATCTAGAGAAAGAAATTGAAAAGTCATTTTTTTTTAGATCTAAATTTGCGTTTTCGATTAATAACAACTTTTACTACTTTTAATAAAGCAAATTATAAATTATAAGCAATGCAAATTGATATCAAACAACCCTGCTCAGCTAATTGGGAAACCATGAAAATTGTAGTCAATTCAAGATATTGTGATAAATGTCACAAAAAAGTTATTGATTTTACTAACATGGATCGATTGGCAATCATTTCCTATTTAATTGAACATTCTGATAAAAGCGTTTGTGGTCGAATTAACCCGCAATTTGTTGATGTGCGTATGAGCGATTTACCATTTATCGTTGAATCACTTAGAAAAAAATCTAACAACGCTTCTTTTGGGATTTTAGCTGCTTTGTGTTTGAGTTTAGTGGCCTGTCAAGAGACCAACTCACCTCATCCTAATCAACACAAACAAGAAATAACAAAGTATGAAACATCTTCAACATCCAATATAAAACCATCTCAGAAAAAGACTGATTCAACAAAAAAGCAAAAACAACAAATAATAAGTATTGTTCCTGAAATAATGGGCGAAATCGCTGTATTACCAGTTCCAGAACCCATTGACCCTATGCAATATCTTGAAGCACCACCAATTGATCTTCCAATTATTGAAACCAAACAACCAACAGATAGTATTTATCAATTTCCAACAAAATCACCTGAATTTCCAGGAGGTATGGATGAGATGTTTAAATTTATTCAAAATAACATTGTTTACCCTGATTACGAGAAGGAAAATGGCATTGAAGGAACGGTTTATCTTGAATTTATTGTTCGCAAAACGGGAGATATTGATAACATTAAACTATTGAGAGGAATCAAAAATGGCCCAAATTACGAGAAAGAAGCAATTCGATTAGTAAAAAAAATGCCGAAGTGGAATCCAGGATCGATGGAAGGAATTCAAGTTTCAACATTGATGCGAATACCAATAAAATTTAAATTAGATTAAGTATAAATTAGCACGTTATTGATTGTTTAGTTTCTTGATTTTCAAATTGTTTTTTTACATTTGTGTAACAAAATTAAAACTATGAAATTACTATTTACTTCATTTATTGCTTTAGTATTCGTTTCAAGCAGTGTTGTTGCTCAAACTGCTGGTAATTTAAGCTTTACATTTACTCCAACATCTCATACAGGCTATCAAGGAACAAAAAATGTTTTAGCTGTATGGATACAATCAAGTACAGGTGCATTTGTGAAAACTAAATTACGTTATGCTGGAAATTCAACTAAAGACCATTTACCTACATGGGCTGTAAATGCAGGTGGTTCAGCAAACAATTGTCTTTCTACTTCATGTAATACTGTAGGCGCTACAACTGGTGCAACATTAGCAAGTTTTACTACCAAAACTATTTCTTGGGATGGAACGGATAAAAATGGTGTTTTAGTTGCAGATGGAGTTTACAAAGTAACCATTCAAGAATGTTGGAACCATGGTTCAGCTTACACTACTACAGTTTCTTATACCTTTACAAAAGGTCCTAATCAAGATATCCAAACGCCAGCAAATGATGCAAACTTTACAAATGTAGCATTAGCATGGAATCCTTCAGGAGCTGGAGTGGAAGAAGATCCAACAATTTTACAAGCGAAAATTTTCCCAAATCCTAGTACTTCAGGTATCTTCACCATTAATAGTGAAAATGCGACACAATTAGAAGTTTACAACTTGAAAGGTGAACAGGTATTAATTGATACATTTGATCAATTTTCAGGTTCAAAAACGATCGACTTGAGCGCTCAACCAATTGGAACATACTTTGTATATGTAACAGATGGCAAACGTACTAGCAAACATAAAATTGAAGTAATCAAATAATTCATTTTTGATAGTATTAGAAAGGTTGTTCGTTTGACAGCCTTTTTTTATGCCATTTTTCTAAGTTTTGACTTAAATCCTTTTGTTACAAAAGTTTTAAAACCACCTTTTCGTGTTGAATAAATTAACATTGCTTGATAATTATCATGATTTTTTAAAAATCGTTTGGCCTTTTTCAAACCGAGCACTAATAAACCTGTTGCAGTTGCATCTGCTGTAATACAATCAGTTGTTATTAAAGTAATGCTTAACAAGTTGTTTTTAGTTGGAGCACCCGTTTTAGGATCGATGTGATGCGCCAATTTTTCACCCGATTTTTCAATGTATTTGCGGTAATTTCCAGATGTTGCAACTGCTTCATTCTGAACAGCGATTACTTGAAAAATGGGATTGTTTGCTGTTGCATTATAAGTCGGTTTTTCAATTCCTACCAACCATTCTCGATTCGCATCCATCCTTCCATTTGCACGCACCTCTCCACCTATTTCAACAATGAAATGGATGCACTTTTTAGTTTGTAGAAATTGAGCAATAACATCTACTGAATATCCTTGTGCAAAAGCATTAAAATCCAAACTCACGCGAGGATCATCCTTTACAATCTTTCCATTTAATAGTTGAATTTTCTCAAAACCAACAAATTGTAAAATACTATCTAGTTTTTGTTGTTCAATTACTGCTTTTTTTTGAGGACCAAAACCCCATGCATTTACCAACGGAAAAACAGTTGGATCGAATGCGCCATTGGTTAATTTCCAAATATCTTTTGCGCGATTAAAACACGTAAGAAATGTTTCGTCAAGTAAAACTGTTGTATCATTCGCATTTACTTTTGAAATAATCGAGGTTGAAACATAGGTAGAAACTGATTGATCAAAGGCTTCTAAAATAGCTTCTATTTCTTCAGAATAATTACGATTAAGTGAATCGTAATAAGTTATGTGATAAGTTGTTCCTTGGGCTTCACCTTCTACAATGTGTTTAAACGTTTGACCAAAAGAAGCCGAAACAAAAAACATCAAAACAATAAGCAATCGACTTTTTTTCATATCTAATTTAGTTCCTTCAAATTTAAAACAATTCATTCGTTTTTTATTTAGAATGATTCTAAAATACCTTTTTTGCGGTATTGTTAAAAGTATACTGCTGCCGTAATTTTGTCGAAAAATTATAAGAGATGAAATTAATCGTAACACTAGCAGTTTTAATTTGCTTCAACGGAATAACAATTAGTCAAACAACTGACAACAATCAAAAAAAGCAACAAGATTCATTAGCTGAAATTTCGAAAGAACTGCCTGAAATCACCATAAAGCACACGACACTAATTGGAAACGAACAAGGATTAAATGCGATGCCTGGTTCAGCGTATTATTTATCTACGAAAGAATTACAAAAACACAATTACACTGATATTAATCGCGTTTTAAAAAGTATTCCAGGTGTTAATATTCAAGAAGAAGATGGTTTTGGTCTTCGTCCTAATATTGGGTTAAGAGGTGCTGGTGTTGAACGCTCTTCTAAAATCACGTTAATGGAAGATGGTATTTTAGTTGCTCCTGCTCCATATTCTGCCTCTGCAGCATATTATTTTCCGTCAGTTGGACGTATGCAAGCAGTTGAAATTATGAAAGGAAGTGCGCAAATAAAATATGGCCCTTACACTACAGGTGGAGCCATCAATTTAATTTCTACGCAACTTCCATTAAAATTTAATACTAAAATTTCAGCAATTGGCGGAAGCTTTGCAGGAAGAAACTTACATGCTTATTTAGGAAATAATCACGGTCAAATTGCTTATTCGATTGAAGCATTACATTATGGGTCTGATGGTTTTAAACACTTAGAAAATGGAACAAAAACAGGTTTTGACAAATCTGACTATATTGCTAAAATTCGTTTTTCAACCAAAAGAACTGCACGTATTCAGCAAGCCCTAACATTCAAAGCTGGTATCAACAATGAAATTTCAAACGATACATACTTAGGTTTAACACTCAATGATTTTAACGTGGATCCATTCTTACGTTATGCAGGTTCTCAAAAAGATGTGATGAAAGTGGAACAATCTCAAATCAATGCAACTCATACAATTATTCCTGCAAAATGGATAAACATTACAACTGTTGTATACCGCAATGATTTTAAAAGAAATTGGTACAAATTAGATGCTGTAAAAGACAGTAGTGGTGTTAAAAAAGGCATTGCAGATATCTTGAAAAACCCAACACAATATGCCAATCAATTAGCGATAATAAAAGGTCAATCAAGTCCCAATTCAGATGCATTGTATGTAAAAGGCAATAACCGAAGCTATTTTGGCCAAGGTGTTCAAACTACAATTAGTATGAATTTCAAAACAGGAAGAATCAAACACGATTTAGACTTAGGCATTCGTTTTCACCAAGATGGTTTTGACCGTTTTCAAAATGAAGACATCTTCAAAATGTTAAATGGTACAATGCTACAAACAACTGCAGGTGAACTTGGTAGAGAAAGCAACCGCACTGGTTTCGCACAAGCTTTAGCGAGCTATTTACAATACAAAACGAGTTATAAAAAATTCAATTTAACAGCTGGTTTAAGAAACGAATTAATCGCAATGGAAGAAAAAGATTATGGTAAAAATGACCCTACTCGACTTGGCACCAATTTAGTTCAATCAAAAAACGAAGTTGCTGTATGGATTCCTGGAATTTCTATTGACTATGTTTACTCAACAAGATTTACAGCATTTGCAGGAGTTCACAAAGGATTTTCACCTCCATCAGCTAAAACATCTTCTAAAGCAGAAGAAAGCATCAACTACGAAG
Organism: Crocinitomicaceae bacterium; assembly: GCA_024639405.1. Taxonomy (GTDB): domain Bacteria; phylum Bacteroidota; class Bacteroidia; order Flavobacteriales_D; family Crocinitomicaceae; genus M0103. The sequence goes on from JAHEIL010000052.1 coordinate 16,582, forward strand.
CTGGAATTAAATTCAATCAAACGTATTTTCAATGTCAATTAGTAGGTTTTTACAATGCATACAGCAATTTGTTAGGCTCTGATTTAGCTGCAAGCGGTGGACTTGGAACGGGAGATTTATTCAATGGCGGAAAATCATATTCTAGCGGAATTGAATGGTATAGCTCATTGAACATTGCACAACCTCTTCGTTTACCGTTCAAATTACCTATCACTGTAGCCTACACTTTTACAGACGCACGTTTCTTAAGTGATTTCAGTAGTACATTTGAAGATTGGGGTACGGTTAAAAGTGGTGACCAATTGCCTTATCTAGCACAACATCAACTCAACATTGGATTGGCATTTGAATACAAAAAATGGCAAATAAATACTGGGATGAAATACACAAGTGAAATGCGCGCAACAGCTGGAACTGGATCAGCAACAGGAATTGATCGCATACCTGAAATACTTGTTTTAGACGCAAGTATCAGTTATCAAGTTTCAACATCAATTAACTTGTTCACAAGTGTTACCAACATAACAAATGAAACGTACATTGTTGCTGCTCGTCCTTCTGGTGTTCGACCTGGAATGCCAAGAGCGATACAAATTGGTTTACGTGCTACTATTTTTTAATTGTGTAATTATTTGGAAGATTAAATACAAACAATCCTCCAAAAATAGCTACAAAGAAAATTCCCATTTGACGTTCAAGGAGATTTTCAGTTAACATTGATGTGCTTATTAAAAGTGAAAACACTAAAAAGATGAATTGCTTTTTTGAATAATAAAAAAATGCACCTAATAAAATTAGCAATGCTAAACATCCTATTATTCCAAAACTAGCCCATTGGTTCAAAAATTCATTATGCGTGTTGTAATCGTGATCAAGTGTTGCTAAATACTCGTTTTTAGTCTCATAACAAACATTCAGTTTATGCTGAACATTCTCAAGACCAACTCCCATAATAGGATTTTCTTGAATGAGTTGAGTAGCACACGACCAAATTGTTGTACGAATAGACGTTCCATTGTTTTCAGTTGAATTGATTTCATTTAATCGACTTGAAATAGAAGGAATCAATACCATCGCAACAACGAAACAAGTAATCGCAATAAAAAATACTCCCACTTTTATTTTCCACGATTGAATTCGTTGATGTAAAATAATTACACTTGATAAAATCAGTCCTATTAATGCCATGCGAGCTGCCAAAAACAATAAAAAAACAAGTAACACGATCAACGAGAATGACATCCACACCTTTGTTAATTTATTCAGTTTTCTCCAATCTTGAAACAATTCGTCCATTCCAATAAGAATACTAAATGCTATAAACAGTCCAAAATATGATGGATGTAACTTACTAATTTCTTCAATTGTAGTTCGAAAAGCAAAAGCAAAACCTCCAGATTGTAAGTAATTACTATGGAAACCCTGCAAGGAAATCTGAAGGATGCAATACACTACAAAAATCACCATAACACGAAAGAAAAATCGAACATATGTTAAAGGATTTAAGTTAATTTTAGACGTACTCACTAATAAAAATGCCAAAGGCGCGATGAACAAAGCCAATTTACGCTCAACAATTTTCCAGACGAATCCAATATCATCTGCAAAAATCAATTGAAAAAAGTACATTAGTGGAATGAAAATGAAAATACCAAAAACTAAGATTTCATTCCATTTAAAAACAGTGTTTTTAGCTTTTACAAAAGCTATGACAGAACTTATTGTAAATAAAAAAAATAATAAACTAGCGAATTTAGAGGGTACAAAAGGAAACAACAAGGCTAAAAACAGACTTATTTCTACAAGAGATTTTTCTTTTAGTTGCGCAATCCAATTCATCCTAATTGAGCAGTTTTTTCGCTGACAAATTGTTTCAATTCCTGTTGAAATCGTTCATTTGAAAATTTCTCAGCATGTGCACGAATAACTTTTCGATCAAAGATAAGTTCATTTTCTTTAAAAGATCTTACCGCTTGAATAATGGATGAAGTGGTTTGATCTTGAAACAATAAACCTGTTACTTTATTCACCACAGATTCTTTATAGCCTCCATAATTAAAAGCAATTACGGGTGTACCACACGCTTGTGTTTCTAAAGATGTAATGCCAAAATCTTCAATTGCTGCCATTAATACCGCTGTTGATTCTTGCATATATTCACGAACGACAGCAGCAGGTTGAAAGCCTAAAAATTGAATGTTATCACCTGCACGTTCATGAAGGTCATACTCTTGTGGGCCAGTACCAATTACAACTAATTCTAAATCAGGCATCGCATTAAATGCTTCGATGATTAAATCTATTTTTTTATAGTGTACCAAACGGGAAACAACTAAAAAAGATTTCTTGGTACGAACTAAATTATCTGGTAACTGATAAAAATCAGCATTTACAGGCGGATGAATAACCGTTGAAGTTCGACCATAATTTTGTGTGATTCGATCTGCAATAAAATGTGAATTCGCTATAAAATGAGAAACCTTTTGTGCACCTTCATAATCCCATTTTTTTATTTTAGAGATTTGTCGCATGGCTATGCCTCTTACAATTAATGGCAATTGCTGTAAATACGTTTTTTTCATATTCCACACGTATCTAATTGGAGTGTGACAATAACAAATATGCAATTGATTCGGTGTGGTTTTAATGTTTTTTGCAATTGAATGTGAAGATGATAAAATGACATCAAATTCACTGAAATCAAACCGTTCAATTTGCTTGTAAAAAATTGGAATATAAAAACGGTAATTTTTTTTAATCAATGGAAAACGATTCAATAACGAAAGATTTTTTGTTTTATCATCTAATAATAAACTTTTTTCTTCTTGAGGTGTCAATTTATTAATCATACAAAATACTGTTGCACTTGGATACAATATCATAAATTGTTTTAGCACCTTTTCCGCACCTCCTACTGTGATCATCCAATCGTGAACAATAGCTATTTTTTTCATGTCAAAGATTGAATTAATTGTACAATTTTTTCAGCTTCATTTTCAGCTTTATATTTCTTACCGTAATAAGTTGAAAATGATTCAATAGGAGTTAATGTATCAATTTTTTTAAAGATATTAATTAATTCTGTTGAAGAATTATGCTCAAAAAATAAACAACCTTGATCAAACAATTCCTTGTATACAGTCGTATTAGTTATAATAGCTGTAGAATGATTGATTAGACCTTCTAAAACTGGAAGTCCGAAGCCTTCGTAATTAGAAGCGGAAATAACATATGCTGCTTTCGCATACCATTCAGCTAGCAAATTATCTGATACATCCTTGTAAAACTTGATCGAATTGGTAGAAGATTGTTTCCATGTTTTACTTAAATGTGCATCTTCTTTTCCGATGAAGACTAATGTATAATTAGAGAGCTCCGCTGCTAAAAAACTATCAATGATAAATGGGATATTTTTGCGTTCAGATAGTGTTCCAACATGTAAAATAAAACGTTCTTTTTCTGATTCAACTTGTTGTATGTTCTTTGAAACACTATTGTACGTAACTAAAACTTTTGAAGCAGGTAAATTAAACATTGTAATCAATTCACTTTTCACAGTTTCACTAACCGTAAGTATTTGTTTTGATTTTTTACTGATTATTGGCGTTATGATACGGTACCAAAAGGCGAACTTCCAATCATACCATTTTTTTTGACGAAAAACTCCTAAATCATGAATGGTAACAATTGAATTAGTGTAAAAAATTGGCGCAACATTACAAAAATTCAATAAGATAGCTTTGTTTTTTTTCGCGAAAATAGGCAAGGAAATTTGTTCCCAAGCAGTTCCTTTTAACAAACCTGTAGAAAGTATATTTTGATTGAAATCGTTACAAACAAGTGATGCTTTTTTGGGAACAACGATTTTAATGAATGGAAAACAAACTAATAATGCACGGGTCATTTCGATTGCATAACGTTGAACCCCAGTCGTAGCTTGAGTTAAAAATTTTCCATTAACATAGATATTCGTAGACATTCACTTTCTTTCTTAAACAAATATAGAAAGAAATAAATCGTTTGTCGGTAAATTAAACAGAGAAAAATGTACTTTTGCTTGAAATGCTAGAATAATATGAAACAAAACAGCTCACTTTTGAGAAACTTAGTTACAAAACAGCTGAAACTTAAATTTAAGCAATCAATTCTAGGTTTTCAATTGAGTTTGTTAACAGCTTTAGTCTTTTTATTGTTTTTTAACTTCGTTTACACTCAAGTATTTTTAACATTGATGTATTTTTTTGGCTTGTCATTTTCATGGTATTTGCTTTTTAAAGTTCTTGCAAATGGATCAATTAAATATGTTCTAGTATCTCACCAAAAATTATTTAATGCTTAAAAAAGTTACTCACTCTATTATTATTTGTGTAATTAATGAAACAGATTTAACAAGTGATTTTATATCAAAAATAACCTCTTTCAACTTGAATGAAGTTGAACTAATTTTTGTTTATAATGATGCTTTACAATTTCAGTCACTAATTGATACAACAATTTTTAAAGAAACAAGAAGTTTAGCAGTCCAATCAAACGATATAATGACGCTAAAAAACGAAGCTTTTAAAATTGCTTCTGGCGAAACAGTTTTCTTAATTGACAACCCTGTCACTTTTAATTTTGAGCTGAATACTAATTTTACAAAATTCTTATTATCAGCAAATGAAGATTCAAGTGCAAATAAATTGAATTCTTCTTTTGATGAACTAAACAATCAATATGTAAAAGCATTAACATCTATTCAAAATTTAGAAACAAGAATAAAGAAATATGAAACGACAAGTGTTTTTATTATTTCTAAAAAAATGAAACTGTTTTTAAATAAAATTCGTTCCAACGCTGCTCAAAACTCAAATAATTCCAATTCAGATAAACTATTATTTGTTTTTAAAAAAAGTGGTAGAAAATTAATACGTAAAGCGATTGTTAAAATTCTGAAAAACATTTATCTTCAGCTTGAGACTAAAAATGTTTATATAAAAGAAATTCTAAACGAAGATGATAAGATCAGTCTATTTGCTGACACCTATCAACATTGGTTAAATTATCATCAACTTGATAATGACAAATTAATGCAATTCACAAAAGAAATCTGGAAATTCAATCATCACCCTAAGTTTAGTATTCTCCTAAATATCGAAAATAATAATGAATTTTTACACAATACAATTTCTTCAGTCGTAAATCAATTATACCCCAACTGGGAACTAATTATTGTTTCAACATTGAATAATAAATCTAGTGTCATTGCAATAATTGATTCGTTTCAAGAAAATAACCCTCAGTTTTTATGCCTGTTTAACGAAGACACTTTAAATAAAGTCGTTAGTTTAAATGAAGGATTAAAACATGCATCCGGAGAATTTACATTGTTATTAAAAAATGGAGATGAATTAACAAAAGATGCGCTCTTTCAGTTTGCTAAATCTATCAATTTGAAAGAAAATACAGATTTAATATATTCTGATGAAGATACAATTGATGAAAACAATCACTTGTCCTTACCTATTTTCAAACCAGATTGGTCTCCTGACAATTTGTTGTCTCGATTCTATTTAGGAAATGTAATTTGTTACAAAACTTCTTTATTGAAATCAATTGATGGCTGGAGAGAAGGTTATGACGATAATGAAGAATTCGATTTGGCACTTCGATTTACTGAACAAACCGATTCAATTTTTCATGTTCCAACTGTAACCTATCACAATAGAATAAGCTCAACAAATAAAGTATCAAATATAAATCCATCTATTTTTACAAGTGGTAAAAAAACTATAAACGATGCCCTAATAAGAAGAGGGGAAACAGGTAAAGTTGATGTAAATCAAAACTTTAGCGGATATACTATTCGTTATGACTTAGTTCAAAAAGATGCCTTAATAAGCATTATAATACCAACAAAAGATCAAACTGTACTTTTGAAAAAATGTATTGAATCAATTTTTGAGCGCTCTACATACAGAAATTTTGAAATTATTCTTATTGATAACAATAGTGAACAAAAAGAATTTTTCGATTTTGTAAAGCATTGTGAATCAAAATACAATAATCAATTTAACTATGTAAAAGCAGAAATTCCTTTTAATTTTTCTAAATTAATGAACATTGGTGCAGAAAATGCGAATGGTTCCTATTTAGTCTTACTTAACAATGATACAGAAGTCATTACTCCAGATTGGCTTGAAGGAATGCTTGAACAAGCACAGCGTAAATCTATTGGTGTAGTAGGTGTTAAATTACTGTATCCAAACAACACAATTCAACATGCAGGTGTAATTATGGGTATCGGCGGTGTTGTTGACCATGTTTTTGTAGGCGACGATCGCTTTGGGCCTGGTTACTTAAACTACATTAACAATACTACAAATTATTCTGCCTTAACAGCAGCTTGTGTGATGGTAAAAACTTCTGTTTTCAATGAAGTAAACGGTTTTGAAGAATTATTTACGATTGAATACAATGACGTCGATTTTTGTTTGAAAGTAAAAGAAAAAGGCTACAACAATGTTTATGTTCCGCATGTAGAATTGTATCATTATGAATCTATATCCAGAGGGCATCCATATATGACCAAAGAATCGTATAATCGTCATGTTAAAGAGATGGATTTAGTAAAAAGTAAGTGGATGAAATATATCAAACACGACCCTTGTTACAACCCTAATCTTACCAGAAATGATAAAGATTTTGGAATTCGAATATAATCTATTTCATGTTTACTCGTTTAATTTTAACTGACCAACTTCCATTAACTTGTTCTAGAAAAGGAATTTGTTGCCATGGAAATCAAGTTTTTTTAAACCCATGGGAATTAGCTAGTTTAGCACATCAACTTCAAATTGACACGGTTGAATTTAGAAAACGCTATTGTGATTTCTTTGGCTTTCGTTTACGGTTTGAAGGTACAGAAAATTCTCTTGGTAAAAAAGCATGTTTATTGTATCAATCTGAAATGGGATGCACGGTTCATGAAGGTCGACCTTTGGCTTGTCGACTATTTCCATTAGGCCGACAAATACAACAAGAGAACATAACTTACATTTTCGAGGGTAACGATTTCCCATGCAATAATGGATGTTCTGAAGTCAATTTCTTGCCTAAACTTAGTGTAGAATCGTATTTAAAAGAACAAAAAACAGCCCATTTTGAAACGGCACAAGATGCTTATTTAGAAGTCGCTCAATCCATTGCTGATATCGCCTTTATGCTTTTACTCGAAACTGGTTTAGCCGAATCGAATGATACAGAAACGCTTCAAGAATGGTTGAAACTGGGCAATGCATCGCCTCAAAAACTTGCAGAAAAAATTGGTATCGAATGGCTTGATCTTCTTACCATACCAGAAATAATTTTTGAAAAGAATAATCCGACTGAATTTATTAAAAAACACCTTGAATTGTTGCAACATGAAGCTCAAATTCACATTGATAGCATGCATGATTTACAACAATTCAGAACAGGTGCTATTCAATTTATGGCGATGGCATTGTTAGTTGCAAAATCTGTTGGAGCAAACCCAGAAGAATTAGCTGAATTATGGATTGCTACAGCAAGAGAATATGGCGCAAAAGGCTAAAAATAGCTTTATAAATTGAAGCTCAAGTTTGGTTTCATTAAAATAAATGATGATTTTTGTCATCAAATTAACTAAATGAAAAAGAAAGTTGAAATTCTAGCCCCTGCAAAAAATTTATACCAAGGTATGTTTGCTATTAATGCAGGAGCAGATGCCGTTTACATTGGTGCCCCAAGTTATGGTGCGCGTTCAAATGCAACAAATCCAATTGAAGACATCGCAGAATTAGTCAACTATGCTCATTTATTTAAAGCGCAAGTTTTTGTGGTTGTGAATACAATCTTATACGACCATGAATTGGAAGATTGCCAAAAAATGATCCATGAATTATATGCAATTGGTGTAGACGCATTAATTGTTCAAGATATGGCGATTTTTGAAATGGACCTCCCTCCTATCGTTATTCATGCAAGCACACAAGCCAACAACAGAGATCCTAAACACGTTAAATTTTTGAAAGACGCAGGAATGCAACGCGTTGTTTTGGCCAGAGAATTAAATTTAGATCAAATTAAAGAAATACACGAAGCAACTGATGTAGAATTGGAATTCTTCGTTTCTGGCGCATTGTGTGTAGCATTCAGTGGTAATTGCTACATGAGTATCGCTGGCGGAGAACGAAGTGCCAACAGAGGTTCGTGCGCTCAAAACTGTCGCCTACCTTATGAATTAAAAGATGGAACAGGAACGACATTAATTGAAAGCAGCCATTTACTCTCCATCAAAGACTTAGATTTATCAGATCAATTGCCTAATTTAATTGAAGCAGGTATCACTTCGTTTAAAATTGAAGGTCGCTTAAAAGATTTGGTCTACGTGAAAAATAATGTTTCCTATTTACGCCAAAAACTAGATTCCTTTTTAGAAAACAATGATCAATTTGTGAAAGCATCTTCAGGAAGAACCATTTTTAATTTCGAACCACAAATGGATCGAAGTTTTAATAGAGGCTATACAGATTACTTTGTGAATCAACGAAAAGAAAAAATTGGTTCGTGGGAAAGTCCAAAATCGAAAGGCCAATACATTGGGAAAATTACAGAAGTTACACCAAAAGGTTATTTCATTGAAAATGCTGATGATTTAAACAATGGTGACGGACTCTATTTTATCAATTCAGCGAATGAATCAGATGGGATTCAAGTAAATGTTGTATTGAACAGTTTTGTCATTCCTAATAATTACAAAGAAATTCCTGTTGGAACAGAAATCTACCGTAATTCAGATGCTGCTTTCAATAAATTGGTTGAACGTGAAGATGCAACCATTCGAAAAATTGGCGTCCATTTGACCTTAAAAGAAAGCATCAATGGTTTTGAACTAAGTGTAATCGACGAAGACGGACACGCAACTTCAATGACACTTGAAAGCGAAAAAACACCTTCAACAAAAGGAGAAATCATCCTTGAAGAATTGAAGAAAAACCTTTCAAAAACTGGTAATACGCCTTTTATTGTAGATTCTATTAACATCGACTTTTCTCAACATTGGTTCCTTCCAACTTCGAAAGTAAATGAATTGAGAAGAGCTGTTTTGGAACAATTAATAGAAATACGTGTAAAAGAATATGTTCGCGAAGAATTCCAATTAACCAAAACAGATCATCCTTATCCCGTTAAAGAATTAGATTTCACATACAATGTTTCCAATAAAATGGCACGTGCTTTCTACCACCGTCATGGCGTTACAGAAATAGAAAAAGCATTTGAAATCCAGTGGGATCCTGGTAAATCACGTGTGATGGTAACAAAATACTGTGTTAAATATGAATTAGGTAAATGTGCGCGATTCCAACGCGATACAATGGGCGAAAAAGTAGTTGAACCATTATCCTTAAAACATGGTGACAACGAATACAAATTAAAGTTCAATTGCAAACCATGCGAAATGGAAATCTGGGAAAAAGATGCAGAACTTGAATTTATCGACCAAGAAATACAATTAAAGTAAAAACTATTTTTTCATTGTTTTTAATTCTTTACTTACTATAGAAGGATTAGGTTTTTGTAAATCCAAAATAAATCGATCTAAAATTTCAGAAATTACGATCGTTGGTTTTTCATCTTTAATTATTTGAGCATCAAATTTAGTCGTCCATAAATATACACTTCTCTGAAAATGATCGCTTAAAAACGGAACGAAAAAATTAGAGTAGGAATCTCTACTAATTACTAATTTAGGGAGTTTTGGGTTTTTAACAACATAGGTTCTAATAGATTGAATTCCACTATAAGTTGGATAAAACAATGATTTTACTTCATGATACTTTTGCCCTTTTTTTGGTGTTGGCATTATTTCTTCTCTCAAATATTTATTTTTTAATGAAAGTAAAAATGCTAAGTCACCTTCATTTGTGTTGAATTTATTCCAATTAAAATCGCTTTTGGTTTTTGGTTTTTCAAATTCAGGATGATCTAATCGAATTCTTTCATACATAGCTCTATATCCATAATATGCTCCTAAATGATTCCAATGACTATCAGCTTTGTAGTAGAGTACATCTTTCTCTTTTTCTTTAGCATCAAAAATGGGTTTTCTTAAATCAATAAACTTCACCGGTGAATTTGTAGCTTTCAAGTAATCATAAATTTGATCTAACTTTGGTTTATTATCGGAGCGCATTATATTTTTAGGTAAATATTCCTCATAAATAGTTAATGACATTGCTGGAATAACTAAATAATAATCTATTCCTTGATTCTTTAACCAATAATGCCTTTCCTCTAAAACTTTTTTCATTTTTTTAAGCGTTTTTAATGAAAGAGGGTATTTATTTTCATATTGCTCTTTAACGCCATTAGAAACGTAGTACAACCAACCATTTTTACCAATAACAACTGGACTAAATCGACTTGTTTGATTGTAAAACAAAATTCTTAATGTATTCCATTTTGAAATCACAACTGATCGACCTCCAAATTGATCATTTACGTAATCATTTAATTCGTTTTTAAACACTTTGAAATTCAATACACTACTTTTAGGGAATTGATTTGCATATCTTTTTTCACTTTCTAAAACAATCGTATTTAATTTTAATAACATTGCAAATGAAGGAATACTAATAATTGTACAAAACAATATGGTGTAAATTTTATTTTTCCTGTTTTTTGGTGAACATAAAAATGGTAAAAAGATAAATAACAACAAAGCGGTCGCCCATGAAGGATAATCAATAATTTTATATTGAAATGCTGTCATTTTATCTTGGAAATCTGACTTGGTCAAAATAATGTAAGGATCAAATTTCCCTGTAATAAATGTCATTTTCCCATCCTTATCTCTAAAGGATTGAACATTGTTTTGTAAAGTAAAGTATTTATTTATTTCATTGTTAGAAATAAAGTTATTCCCTAAAAAATTTGAAAAATTAATCGATTTAATAACTAAAGTGTCATTTTTAGGTAAATCAAATCGAACATAACGAGTCAATTTTGAAGGAATCCTAAAATGTATGTTAGATGAAACTTTTTTATTCAATGTATCCAAAATAACACTATTCAAATCAAAGGAATTAATATCTGAATAATAAAGTCTTGAATACAAAACTTTTTTCTTAGATTTTTCAATTTGAATATCCATTGTGTAATTTAGAACTTCCTCTTGCATGTATTTCATGTAAAATTTTATTACACCAGCTAAGAAACTTGCAATTAACAAACCAACAAAAACCTGTTTAGCATTATTTCTATAATAATATAACAATGAAGTTGTAATTATTAGAAAAATAAAACCAATAATGAATCCAAAAATCCAAGTATTATTTTCTGATTTCGTATTAATATTCTCATTTAACTTTAAACCAAAAAAATGGGAAGAATCATTCGCTTTTATTATTAAATCGTGATTCGTTACTTTTTTGATAGCATTTAATAATTCAACTTGATTTTTCAAATCATTTGATGTGATATTTTTAGTAAAATCTCCTGAAGAAACATTAATAGTTTTTACTTCAAAATCAGGTACGCCCTTCAATTTAACCTCAAGGTTTTTTAGAACTTTAACTTGAGGAAATGCAACTACAACAACTTGATTTTTTATGTCAGAACTCAATAATTTTTGTTTGTTTAATTTATTGTTTTCATCCAGAAAAGAAATTTGTATAGGTATATTTTTAGTAGAAACATTTAAGCCAATATTCACTAATGTAGAACCCGTTCTTGATTTTTGTTTTGTTGTTCCATTTTTTGAAATTAAAAAATAGGTACCCAATACAATAAAAATAATTGAAATAATTCTATAAATGTTGTTCTTTGAGTTCATAAGTATTTAGTAAATTTTTACTATTTAAATTAAAATCTGAAATAAATAAATGGATTATAAGTAGTTGACGAAATTGACATAATACTTAATAAAAGTAAAATGAAGTAAAATACCATTGCAGAATAATCCCAAATTTCTATAATTACTGTATTACTAATCTTCATTTTAATTTGCTCGATTTTACCTCTAATTGGCATACTTAAGAATATTGCAATAATAAAAATAAAGATTTGCTCAGAACCAACCCATCTCATAAAGCTCATTTTTGAATCTAATGGCTCAAACAAAAACAATGAACGATAAAAATTAACTGCTTCTTCAAATGATGGTATCCTAAACAATACCCATGCAAAAACCACCACTAATAGCGTATAAATATGCCCTAAAAATGGAGCTCTATTCAAGGTTTTTTCAAAACCTAAACGTTCAATAATTAAAAACAACCCATGAAATAAACCCCACAAAACAAAATTCCATGTGGCACCATGCCATAAACCTGTTGCAAAAAAGACAATAAATAAATTAAAGTAGGTTCTGAAATTACCTTTGTGGCTGCCTCCTAAAGGAATGTATAAATAATCTCTAAACCAACGCGACAAAGTCATATGCCATCTTCTCCAAAACTCTTTTATACTCTTCGCAATGTATGGGAAATTGAAATTCTCTGGAAAATTAAAACCAAATACTTGCCCCAATCCAATACCCATATCTGAATACCCTGAAAAATCGAAATATATTTGTAGTGAATATGCAATGATCGCAAACCAACTTGTTGCAAAATACATCTCATTCGTTTGCATTGAAAATAACTCATCTGCAATTTCTCCTAACACATTTGCAATTAAGACTTTTTTCGCTAATCCAAGACAAAAACGCTTTGTTCCATTGACAAAATTCAATAATGTATGCTTCCGATGCATAATTTCATGTTCAATCTCTGAATATCGAACAATTGGACCTGCAACTAATTGAGGAAACAATGAAATATATAAAATCATATTCAACGGATTTTTTTGAATACCCGTTTTTTTCTTGTAAATATCTATGATGTAGGACATCGAATGGAAGGTAAAAAAAGAAATACCAATCGGTAAATGAATATTGATGCCATTGTTAAAATGGGTGCCAAATAGGTTGTCAAAACTTCCAACTAATAACCCAATGTATTTGTAATAAATTAATACGATTAAATTGACAGCAATACCAATAATTAATGGAATTTTTGTAGTCCTTTTTAGATCTATCCAAAATGCAATTCCATAATTAAACAAGGAAGAAAGTACCATTAACAATACCAATTCACCTTCTCCCCATGCATAAAATAGCAAACTAAAAACCATTAAGACGAAATTCTTAATTCGAATTCCTGGTGATAAAAAATAAACAGCTAATACAGCTACTAAAAAGAAAAACAAAAAAATAATTGAACTGAAAACCATAAAAAACTATAAATCAAACACTTAATGGGAAATAAATATTAATCAAAAACAAATATAATTTTTTTAACTAAGATTTACATATTTTTCAGCTTGTAAATAGCATTATAAAATGATGGCACCATCGCCCATTGTAATAATTCGATCCGTTTTATTAGCGAAATCTTCATCATGCGTTACGATCAATAAAGATAAATCATCAATCGTTGAAAGGTCTTTAAAAATTGTACTAACTATTTTCATTTATACTTAATTAACCCTTCAAAATTAGGGTATTAATTCAAACAATATTATGTTTTATATCTCTATTCTAAGAAAAAAAAAATAGTTACCATGGTAATTAAATGGAAATAAAGTCGTACATTTGTAAAAAAATTGAATATGAAAAGTATTTTCCATCCAGCAAATTCAAGAGGCGATGTCAACCATGGTTGGCTTCATGCAAAACATTCTTTTAGTTTTGGAAGTTGGTACAATCCTGAACGCGTTCATTTTGGCGCATTACGTGTTTTAAACGACGATATTGTGGCTGCAGGAATGGGGTTTGGTACTCACCCACATGACAACATGGAAATCATTACCATTCCATTAAGTGGAGCGATAGCACACAAAGACAGTATGGGAAATGCATCTACTATCAATGCAGGAGAAATTCAAGTAATGAGCGCTGGAACTGGTATTCAACATTCTGAATTCAATCCAATTAACGAAGAATTGAACCTATTTCAAATTTGGATTTTCCCTAATAAAAAAAATGTAACACCTCGCTACGATCAATTTGAAATGAATGTAGCGAAAATGAAAAATAACTTTTTACAATTAATTAGCCCGAACCAAGACGATGAAGGAACTTGGATTCATCAAAATGCATGGATTCACATGGCTGAAATAGATGAAAAGACATCTCTTAATTACACATTAAAAGATCCTTCAAATGGTGTTTATTTCATGGTAGTAGATGGAGAAATTGAAATAAATAACCAACAATTAAACCAAAGAGATGCTTTAGGTGTTTGGAATACAACAGCCGTTTCGATTACAACAAAAACAAAGAGTAAAATTGTCGCAATTGAAGTGCCAATGGAATTTGATTATTAACAAAAAAACAAGAAAAATGAGTACAATTTTAGCAAACTTAAACTGGCGTTACGCCACTAAAAAATTCGATTCAACTAAAAAAATTAGTACAGAAGATTTAGCAACATTAACAGAAGTTTTGCGTTTAACACCAACTTCATACGGATTACAACCTTTGAAATTTTTTATCATAGAAAATCCTGCTATTCGTGCTGAATTATTGACAAAATCATACGGTCAAACTCAAATTGTTGATGCTTCTCAAATTGTTGTTATGTGTGCTTTCAACGATGTGAACGATTCACATGTTGATGATCATGTGAACAATACGGCTGCAGTTCGTGAAATGCCTGCAGAACAATTAGCTGGTTTCGGTCAATACATGAAGCAAAACATTGGCAATATGGATGCAACTCAAAAACATATTTGGGCGAGCAAACAAGCATACATTGCATTGGGTCAATTTCTTCATGCATGTGCCGATTTAAAAATTGACGCAACGCCAATGGAAGGTTTCCAACCTGAAGGATACGATGAAGTTCTTGGATTAAAAGCAAAAAACTTACATGCTGTTTTAGTTTGTCCAATTGGATACAGAGCTGAAGACGATCATTACCAACATTTGAAAAAAGTAAGAAAAGCAACGTCTGATATTGTTGAATTTATTTAATTATTATATATTTGTGTTAATAAAATTAAATGAATTATCATGAAAAATTTATCAATCTTTAAAAAATTAATCGTTCTATGTGTCGTTTTATTTTTTGTAATAGCATGTAAAAAAGAGGATACTTCAAAAACAAATCAAACGCAAACACAAATACAAAATGCTGTTCAAACTGGAACTTGGAGAATAACTAAGTTTATTGATTCAGGCGTTGATGAAACTGTTCATTTTACAGGATACAATTTTACTTTTAGTTCGTCAGGTATAATTAGCGTTGTAAACAACTCTACTTCATACAATGGATCATGGAGTATATATGATAGCAATAGTAATGATGACTCACAAAGTGACTTAGACTTTGTTTTAAATTTTAATTTAACAAATGATTTTGAAGATTTAAATGATGATTGGGATTTCATATCGAATTCTTCTACAAAAATAGAATTAATAGATGTAAGTGGTGGAAATGGCGGTACTGATTATTTGACTTTTGAGAAAAATTAAAACATAACTTTCAATTATTAACTTTAGGTTATTTAAAACGTTTGCAATTGCAAGCGTTTTTTTTTGCCACTTTTACTTTTATGACTAAAATAGATTTAAATTTAGCATTAATTGATTTTCAAACGCAATGAAATATTTTGTACTAATTCTTTTGTGTTTTTTTACTTCCATTGCTTTAAATGCGCAATATAAATTCATTTATAACGATTCAATTGAAGTCATAAAAAATGGTGCTCCATTAAAATTTCCTTGGGCAGGAGGATTAAACAATGCTCAATTTTCAGATATTGATTTCGACTTTGACGGTGATTTAGATTTATTTGTGCTCGACAGAAGCAATGATCAAATCCTTTTGTTTGAAAACGTGATTATCAATAATCAACGAACGTATCAATTTATTTATAACGCGGCTGCATATTTACCAACTGATGTGCGATATCGTGCTACCATGATCGATTACAACAACGATGGAAAAAAAGACCTTTTCACCTATGGAATCGGTGGAATTAAAGTCTACAAAAATGTCGGTAATACTTCAAGCGGCTTACATTGGGAAGTAGCCAAGAATTTGATCTACTCCAATTACTTTGGAAATAATTACAATTTATACGTCAGCTCAAGTGATATTCCTGCTATAACTGACGTTGATCACGATGGCGATGTAGATATTTTAACCTTTGAAATGGGTGGTGAACACATGCAGTATCATAAAAACATGAGCATGGAATTATATGGAAATGCAGATTCTTTGGTTTACGTTTTAAAAAATCAATGTTGGGGGAAATTCAAAGAAGACATCAATTCGAGTGCCGTAACGTTGAATGACACATCATCCATTTGTACCAATGGAAATATTCCAAATGCAGAATTAGGTTTAAACAATTCACCAAATACAATTGTAAAACCAGAAGAATACCAACCAAAACATGCAGGTTCAAGTATTTTAGCGTTGGATATTGACAATTCTTCAACGATGGATTTAATCTTAGGTGATGTCTCATTTCCAAACCTAAATTTATTAATAAATGGGGGGAATACTCCTAATTCAAATTCTGCTATGATTAGCGATGATAGTAATTTCCCAAGTAATTCATTACCCGTAGCAATCCAACAATTTCCGGCTTCTTTTTACGTAGATGTTGATTTTGACAACCGAAAAGATTTATTGGTGGCACCAAACTCAAAAAGTACTTTTCAAAACGAAAACGGGATCAGTTGGTATAAAAACACAGGAACAACAACTCTTCCAGTTTTCACTTTCCAAGAAAATGGATTTTTACAAAACCAAATGATCGAACATGGTTCAGGAGCCATTCCTATATTTACAGATATCAACAACGATGGATTAGAAGATTTGTTTGTGAGTAATTTTTACCGCTACAAACCTAATTTGGCAAAGGAAAGCACTATCGCTTTTTACAAAAATACAGGCACTCCTACTCAACCAATTTTCACGTTTATCACAGCAGATTTCTTAAACCTATCTACTCTTAATTATGGTCAACGCATCGTTCCTACTTTTGGTGACATTGATAGCGATGGTGATCAAGATCTATTTTTAGGTTTAGAAAATGGAACGCTTAGTTATTTTCAAAACATAGGAACTGCGAGTAATTTTCAATTTACTACAGCTCAACACAACTACCCAGACCAATTAGGAAATACCATCACAACAATTCAATTCGCTGCACCCCAGTTAATTGATTTAACAAAAGATGGCTTATTGGATTTAATCATCGGTAAAAAAAATGGAACGATTTCATATTATGAAAATACTGGCACAACAACAAATCCGACTTTTGAACTAAAAAACAATTTTTTAGGAATGGTTAATGTTTCAACAAACAACCAAGATTGTTTCGCAATACCACATTTCTTTGAATTTAAAGATAGCTTACACCTCTTTGTGGGAAATAGTTTCGGTGAATTTTATCATTTTAATATTATTGAAAACAATTTAAACTTTCAAGACTCTTTTAATCTAGTGACAAACGATTATTTTCCAATTACTAAAAATGCATTTAGTTCTTATTGGGCAAATGATCTTGACAATGATGGCGAATTGAATGTGTTTGTTGGCCAAGATTTAGGCGGATTGTTTCATTTTGAAAATGATTCATTGAGCAATTTGAGTATTTCTGAAGTTGAAATCATACCGAATGTTGTAATCTATCCAAATCCTTTTTCAACTTCACTTACAATTTCTAGCGAAAACAACTTGATAAATTCAGTCGAAATAGTTGATGTGTTAGGAAATAAAATAAGGAGTCTTTCACCAAAGAATTCAACTTATTTGGTGCAAACAGATCAATTAAAAACAGGAATATATTGTTTGAAAATTGAATTTACTAATCATCAAATTATCTATCAGAAAATAATAAAAAACAATTAAGCGAAAGGCCTAATCAATTCCAAATAGTTTTCTTTTGTAAAAGTTAGTTTGGGTTCTTCTTTGAATATTCCAAATAATGTTGAACCACTTCCAGACATAGCCGCATAGATTGCTCCTTCTTGATACAAAGAAGCTTTAATTTGAGCTAATGTTGGATGATTTTTAAATGCTGTTCGCTCAAAATCGTTCTTTAAATGTGCATTCCACTGTTCAATAGGTTCAGCCAAAATTGCAGCGATCGAAGTCGAATCATCTGAAAATTGAATACCATCATACGCTTCTTTTGTTCCAATATGAATCCCCGGATTGATTAATTTAAGGTAATAATTCTTTAAATCAAGTGTTATTGGTTGCAAAATCTCCCCTCTTCCAATTGCCAATTGAGCTTGTGAAGAAATGAAAAAAGGACAATCACTTCCCAATTGTGCAACTAATTCTCGTTGTTCATCTTCAGAAATCCCTAAATTATATAGAGCAACTATTGCTTTCACAACATAACTTGCGTCAGCTGATCCACCGCCTAAACCTGCACCCATTGGAATGATTTTGCGCAAATAAATTGAGACAGGTGGGATTGCGTAATTTTGCTCCAACAAGCGAAAAGCTTTTACACATAAGTTATCTTCCAAATCTCCAGCAATCGTAATTCCAGATTGTTTAAATTCAAAAGTTTCAGCAGGAATAATTTCAAGAACATCGTAAAATGGAATTGCTATCATGCACGATTCTATTTCGTGATAGCCATCTTCACGTTTGTGTAAAACGTTCAATCCTAAATTAATCTTCGCTGGAGGAAATAATATCATACTACAAAAGTAAAAGAACTAAACAATTTTTGTAGATTTGTAACCTTAAAATAATCAAATTATGTCTGTTTATTTAGATTTTGAAGAACCGTTAAAAGCATTAGAAGAGCAAATTGAGCAAACCAAAGAAATTGGTGCAAGCACAGAAGTTGATATGACAGATAAAATCAACGAATTGCAAAATTTGCTTTCTGAAAAAACGAAAGAAATATTTACAGGGTTAACACCTTGGCAACGCGTACAATTATCACGTCATCCAGATCGACCTTATTCATTGGCATACATTAATGCAATAACTAATGGTGATTTCCAAGAATACCATGGTGACAGAAGTGTAAAAGATGACAAAGCAATGATTGGTGGATTCGGTTCAATTGATGGGCAAACAGTTATGTTTATTGGTCAACAAAAAGGAATCAATACAAAAATGCGCCAATACAGAAACTTTGGGATGCCAAATCCTGAAGGTTACCGTAAAGCATTGCGATTAATGAAATTAGCTGAAAAATTTGAAAAGCCTATTGTTACGTTTATCGACACACCAGGAGCTTTTCCAGGTTTGGAAGCAGAAGAACGTGGTCAAGGAGAAGCTATTGCGCGCAACATCTACGAAATGATGCGTTTGAAAGTTCCTGTAATTTGTATCATTATCGGTGAAGGTGCTTCAGGTGGAGCTTTAGGAATTGGGGTTGGTGACAAAGTTGTAATGTTAGAAAACACTTGGTATTCAGTTATTTCACCTGAATCTTGTTCATCTATTTTATGGCGTTCTTGGGACTTCAAAGAAATTGCTGCAGATGCCTTGAAATTAACATCAACAGACATGAAGAAAAATGGATTGGTTGATGAAGTAATTAAAGAACCAATTAACGGTGCTCACAGAAGTCAAGAAGAAATATTCGAAACTGTTAAAAATTCAATCAAAGAATACTTAAAAGAATTAAGCCCTCAAAAAGCTGATAAAAGAATCAATGATCGCATTGAGAAATTCAGCAAAATGGGTGTTTGGAAATAATTCAATCAACTAAAAAATTGAACGAGATAAGTTTTCTGATGAATCGAATCATTTTTTATCAGAAAACTATATCTTTATCTACTTTATCTTAAGGTACTATACTATGACTAAAAAATTAATTTTTCTTTTTACTGTTTTCATTAGCTTAACTTCTTTTGGACAAGTTACAAAACAGATTAAAGGTCAAATGATTGACCAACGCACAGAAGAAACAATCGAAAAATGTGAAATCATGATTCAAAATCAAGCTACAAAGAAAAAATTTGTAGCTGAAACGGATGACAATGGTTATTTTTCATTTAAAAATGTACCTATCGGAAAATACACCTTCCACATTACAGATAAAGATTACACAGATACAAAATTCAATTTTGAAACAAATGCTGAAGAACATGTTGCTAAAAATTATGTCTTTGGTTCACCAATCACAGGTAAATTAAAAGTTTCCTGGTTATTTAATTGGGGTGATCGCGGTAAAAAAGAACATTATTGGTCACATCTTGTTGCAAAGATTATTTTAACAATTTATGGACTTTGTTTGTTATTGGTCTTCTTTTACAGCGTATTACAATTATCATTGGCTATTGCTTATGTACGTAACAAAAAGAAAAAAGAAACAAAAAAAGCACCTGTTTACGATCCAGCTACTACACCTAAAGTAACGATTCAATTACCAATGTTCAACGAATTGTATGTTGCTGATCGAATCATTGAAACAATTGCAAAATTTGATTATCCTTCTGATAAAATACAAATCCAAGTTTTGGATGATTCAACAGATGAAACAAAAGATGTTATCGCAAAAAAGGTAGCAGAAGTTGCTGCACGAGGAATCAATATCCAACACATTCACCGTGTGGACAGAACAGGATACAAAGCTGGTGCTTTAGATGCTGCAATGGATCGTGTTGAAAGTGAATTCATTGCGATTTTTGATGCAGATTTTATTCCAGATTCAGATTGGTTACAAAAAACGATGCCTTACTTTGAAAATGAAAACATTGGTGTTGTTCAAACACGTTGGGGACACATCAATAAATCCTATTCTATCTTAACAGAATTACAAGCGTTTGGATTAAACGGTCACTTCGCGATTGAACAAGGTGGAAGAAACGCTGCAGGTCATTACATCAACTTTAATGGAACTGGTGGAATATGGCGTAAAAAATGCATTGAAGATGCAGGAGGTTGGGAACACGATACATTGACAGAAGATTTAGACTTAAGCTATCGTGCGCAAATTAAAGGATGGAAATTCCAATACTTAGAAGATGTTATCGCACCTGCTGAATTGCCAATTACAATGTCTGCACTAAAAAGCCAACAACACCGTTGGATGAAAGGTGGAGCGGAGTGTTTTGTAAAAATGTGGAAAACCATTTTAACTGCTAAAAATGTAAAATTAGCGGATCGTATTCACGGTTTATCTCACTTATTCAATTCAACTGTATTTGTCTTTATTTTTGTGATTTCATTACTTTCATTAGCAGTATTACATGTAAAAGATAGTTTCTCTGATTTAAACAATGTGCTTCAATTTATGGGATTCTTCATTATTAGTACTGTTTTCTTAATGTATTATTATTGGAATGCGTACAGAGACAAAACTGAAAATACATTCAAATCTTTCATCCGATTTGTTGGAAGATTTTTCCAATTCTTAGTCGTTTCAATGGGACTATCATTAAGCAATACAGTAGCTGTTTTAGAAGGTTATTTGGGTATCAAAAGTTCATTTGTTCGTACACCTAAATTCAATGTTTCAGTAAAAAGTGAATTCAAAGGAAATAAATACGACAAAAAGAGTTTATCCATCATTAATATTGCTGAAGGGATTTTAATGGTTGTATTTGGATATACTGCTGTAATCAGATCTATTTATGGCGATTTAGGAATGATGCCTTTCCATTTAATGTTATCAATTGGATACGGAGTAATCTTCTTTTCAACATTGAAAGAAAATCGTCAAAGCGGAAAATAAGAAAATTTTTAAAATGAATTTAAAAGGTGGATGATTAATTCACCTTTTTTTTTGAGGTACTGGATCATGACCATGTCTACCCCATGGATGACAAGATAAAATTCGTTTTACCCCTAAATAAGTTCCTTTAAAAGGTCCCCATACACGAACTGCCTCCAACATATAATTCGAACACGTTGGTGTAAATCGACACGATGCTGGGAAAATCGGTGAAATAATCCATTGGTAGATTTTAACTAACAATAAAATGGGAAACGATAGAATTTTAAAAACAACTTGCATGTTCAAATTTAACAAAGTTCTTTGAATCGTCTATTTTAAGTGTAATCTTTTAAACAATTACTCGTTTGTTATTATAATTATCGTTCGCATACACAACAAACTAAATTTGTAATTTTGAGAAGAGTCTATTTTTAAATCTATGCAAATTAAAACCATTTTTTTCAGCCTTTGTTTTCTTCCAATTCTTTCTTTTTCTCAATCAAAATGGGACAATGAAAAAATAATTGTGCAAAATGAATCAGCCACAAGTACGTTATTACATGCAGACAAATTGTATGAACACAGATGGGACACACTACCTCAAACGCAATTTTGGAAAAAAATCATGCAGCTTTCTCCTGACTCATGTATTATAAATGTTGCTAGTAATCGGAAAATCATTGATAAAATAGCTTTAAAAAAATGGTCAGCTCAAACTGAATTTCAAAAAGATTTGTACCGCGACAGTGTTCGTTTGGCTCATGGTCTTTCAACGACAGAGCAAATCAATGTCACAACTGGAAAAAATGATTTTTACAGATTCAAAGATGTGTACCCATCCCTTTCAAAAGGAATTAAAGAATTCGAACGTAACGGTGTAGATCCATGGTACGCGCAAGCAATATTATTGATTGAAAGTCCTGGCCAATTAAAAAAATCAAGTGTTGGCGCATATGGTGCATTTCAATTAATGCCAAGTGTAGCTCGATCATATGGATTAGTTGTTAATACAGATTTTGATGAACGAAAAAGTTTTGAGCGTTCAGCATATGCTGCATCAAAATTGATTGAACGCGTTTGTATACCTTCCGCAAAAAGTATACTTTCTGATCACAATATCACGTATAACGAATCAGACTTATGGTTTAGACTATTTGTATTACATGTCTATCATGCTGGTGCATCCAATGTTAGAGCTGTAGTTTCAAAAATTGCGCCTCAAATTGGCAATAGAGAATTAATCATGGAAATGTGGCAAACTAAAGCTGCTTCTTTTGGTAATAATTCTCAAAATTATACGCAATTAGCCTTGGCTTCACAATTTATTTTAGACGAATTAGTATATACTACTTGTACTGAAATAAACCGCTTGAAATAAATGCATTTAATAGAACCATTTTACGGATGGAGAAACCATTACATCGCTTCTGAAGATCCATCTTCGCCTTTTTACAATCGAATTTATAGCGAGTTTGAATTTCAAAATAGTGTGTATAATTTTTACATTCACCCTCAATGGGATGAAATAGGTTCCCCAACTTTATTTATTAAAATTCTATATATTGAATACGATGAAAACTATGCTATCATAGAATTGATGGGGGAATGGAACGATGCCATTGAAAATGATATCATGACGCTCAAAAGAGATATAATTGAAACATTAATGAACGAAGGGATTAACAAATTTATACTGATTGGAGAAAATGTTTTAAATTTTCACTATTCAGATGATTGTTATTACGAAGAATGGTTTGACGATGTTGAAGATGGATGGATTGCATTGATTAATTTTCATGATCATGTCATCAATGAATTTGAGCGGATTCATATAGATCATTACTTCGTGATGGGTGGAGAATTAGAAGACATTGAATGGCGAACATACCAACCTGCTCAATTTTATAAAAAAGTAGAAGATTTAGTTACAAAAAGATTGACATAAAAAAAGCTCATTTTAATAATGAGCTTTCCTTTAATTAGTATCAAATTATAGCATGATCTTTTTATCAATTCCTTTATTTCCAATAAATAAATGTACGAAATACACACCGTGTTTAATGTTTGATGGAATCTGAACAGAGTGCTTATTTTTTCCTACAGATGTTAATCCTAAATCTTTAGTAAATACAGATTTCCCGCTTGCATCTACAATATTTAGAAACAAATTATCAACAGATAGCGCATCAAAATTAACTTGAATTTGATTAGATTCTGTATTTACACCAACTACTAGATTAGAATTATTCTGCGCTTCTTGTACGCTAGCAGTAGAACCAATTATATGTTGAGATAAGTATATTACGTCTCCGTTATCATTGTTATTTCCATTTGCTTTATTAGTCGCTAAATAAAATGTTACATCTCCAACATTTGTTGAAGGAGCTGTCCAAGACCATAACCATATTGTTGTAGTGGCATTATTACTCGTTGATTTATGATTCGCATATTTGCGTGTTGAACCATTTATAGCAGTATTTAAACCTGCGGTAAATGATCCGGCCATATTTCCATTTCCATCCAATGCAGTAGCTTGAAAGCCCTTTTTACTTGGATTTGAATTCATAGAAACAGAAACTGCATAAATTTGACCTGGCACATAACTAGTAACGGGGTTTCCAGTTGCTTCAATCAATACAAAAGCGTTTTCTGAAGCTCCTGATTGTGCCGATCCACTATGGCAACTTGTGCAAGATGTTTCACCAGGCGCACCTGTTTTACCTACAGGAGAACCAGCACCATTTTTTAAATGTGCAAATGCGTAATCAAATTTTTCTATAGTAATATGTTGATTACGAAAGGAAAAAAGTGCTGATAATCCAACGATTGCAACGATAGTAAAAATATTCTTTTTCATAAAAATTTAATTATTTTGTTTTCCTTGATTAATCCAACATGAAAATTGTTTAATTAATGTATCATTCAAAGCAGGGCCACCTTGAGGCATTAATTGAACAGATGTTCCTAAAAGTGAATTTTGAATTAACGAAGCATTAGCTGAAATATTAGAATGATTTGTTAAAATGTATCCTGTTGAATTCCCATAATCATGACAGCTAATACAATATGTTTGTATCATAGGAAGAATTTGATCGGCAAAGGATATTGTTTGAGTACAAGTACTATCAACAACAGTTACAGGTGCTTTATCTTTTTTACAAGCTGTTAAAATGACAAAAGCTATAAAAATTAAAGTCAGATTTTTCATTATGATCGTATAAATATAGGTTTCAAAGCAAACCAAATTAATGCAGGAAAAAAGTGCATTGTCATTGCGTAAGTTGGAAAAATCACAGTTAAATACTCATCAAAATCTAAAGGTAATTTAAATAACATCGGTGAAATTAAACTTGCAAAAACTAAAATAGTAAAGACACTATTAAATAGTATGTCACTGTATTTTGGTGTTACTTTTTTAGCTATAAAATATCCAATGGATGCTAAAACAGATCCAAACATACACGCACCAAATAGATTCATTGAAGTAATGATTTTTGAAAAATCATACATAAATTCATCTTTTAATATGGAATAAAATAAATAACATGCTATACCTGAAACAAGACCAGCAGTTATACCGTGAAATAAATGATTTTTAAACATTTTCTTATTTTTTAGTTACTGGAATCGAATATGTGATATTCATAATATCAGGAACGGCATCGCTTTTCTTACCTACTTTATGTTCTATGCGATTAACGCCAAAAGTACCTGTCAATACTAAATCATTACCTGATTTAGCAACTTTCATAGGTATTTTTTTTGCTTTAGTAATTCCTTTAATTGTTAAATTTCCTATAACGTTAAAAGAATCTCCAGATTTAGAAATTTTAGTTGATTCAAATTTAATTTCAGGATGTTTATCTGCATCAAACCACTCTTCAGTTTGCGCTTTTTTATTCATCATTCCGTTTCCTGTAGAGATTGAATTTACTTTGAAAGTTAAATCAATTGATGAATTTTCTATATCATTTTCGTCAAATTTAACGATACCTTTAGCATCTTTAAAAACCCCACTTGGATCTTTACTTTTAAATGCTATGGAATAACCATCTTTAACTTTGTAATCTTGAGGTGTAAATGCTATTTTGGCAGACGTAAATAAAAATAGAGCAGCTACTAATGGATAAAATATTTTTTTCATAAATTGTGAATTTATTTAAGTTATTGTGATTTATTTATTATTCTTTTTCCCACTTTCTTCCTATGCAAAAACCAAGTCTAAATTGACCTTTATTCCAGCTATCAAAAGTATTTGTTATAAACTGTGTTTCACCGAAGCCAGAAGAATTTGTAAGATTAACCGTAAAGTTATGACCAAATGTTATCCATTCAAAGGCGATACCTAAACTATTGTAATTAGTAGTTCTAATTGCACTATTTGTAAAACAATGGTAGTATTCAACTAATATTGCCATTTTAGAATTTAATGCTAAACGCAAACCACTTCCTAAAGAAAAAATTGTATTATCATCGTCAGATGCAACTAGATTTCGGTGAACCAATGTCGGCATCAATGCAAAACTAAATTTATCACCAAATTTCTTAGCTAAATTCAACTGTAAAGAATAAGCTAAGCGATGTTCCCATTTTGGAAAACTACTTACTTGTGTTAAATCTGTTGAAGCTTTCATGTATGTAAAACTAGATGTTCCAAGAATAGCCATAGAAAAAGGTAAACCTTTTTTAACTTGATTAAAAACTCTGTATTTCGCAAAACCGTCAATCAATGAACGATAAGGTTCACCTGTTCCTTTTGAACGTCCAAGACCTACCATTAACTTATCAGTTATACCATATTCAAAAGCAATTCTAATATCCGATGAATTATCAAAACCATACATTGTTTGAACTCCACCATCATTACCAGCAATATCTCCAAATCTATGTTCAACTCTAAATTCTAAAACACCTTTTCTTAGTGTCTCTATAGAATGCCCATTGATTATTCTTGTTGATTGAAAAGTTTCTTTCACAATAAGTGAATCTTCAACTTGAGGATATTCTTCAATAAATGTAAGTGAATCTTCTTGTGAAAATGTAAAGAGTGGTAACGAAGAAATCAAAAATGAAAAAAAATATTTCATAGAAAATAATTATTTATAGTGTAAACTTAATAAAAAAAATATCTTTAATGCAAAATTTAACAATAAAAATGACAAAAATAGAATTAAGACAAATGTTTCAAAACAAAAGGAATCTGTTAAAAGATGATGATATTGATCATTTAACTGATAAAATAATTATTTGTTTATCTGAACAATTAAATTTAGAAAATAAAAAAACACATATTTTCTTACCCATTACAAAAAAAAAAGAGATTAATACTTATAAAATAATTGATTTTTTAAGAACTAAAAAATGTAAAATTATTATTCCAAAAAGTGATTTTAAAAATAGCACATTAAACCATTTTGAATACACTTCAGATACAGAAATTAAAATAACTGAATATGGAATACCTGAACCAATTAATGGAATTGAAACTTCAATAAATGATCTAGAAATTGTATTTATCCCTCTTCTTTGTTTTGATTTTATAGGGAATCGATTAGGTTATGGGAAAGGATTCTATGATCGTTTTCTATCAACACTTTCAGAAGATTGTTTAAAAATTGGTTTAAGTCACTTCGATGCCTTTGAATCATTACTTCCGATAGAAAAATTCGATATTAGATTAGATTATTGTATAACACCAAATCGAGTTTATTCATTTATATGATTTTATAATACCTAGTATTTTCTTCTATTAAAACACTATTTCCAAAAAGTTAAAGCATAAAAAAAGCCCCAACAATACTGAAGGGGCTTAAAAAACGGCGTCGACTTACTCTCCCACCCTCAAAAGGGCAGTACCATCAGCGCAAGCAGGCTTAACTT
>JAHEIL010000022.1 GCA_024639405.1 Crocinitomicaceae bacterium
TTAGTCGAGTCTTTTATCTTTAACACTCACTTACCGGATAAACTGATACTTTCAGATCAGATTATGACACAATATTTCTACATAACGAGTGAGCTAATAACAAATTTAATAAAACACAGTTACCCATCAAACATTGAAATGAACCTCAACTTAGAAGCGGGAGTTCTCATACTAAAAATTCAACACAATGGGATAGCTTTAGCGCAACGTGATTTTAATAATTTGTCAAAAGATTCAGATAGCTTAGGACTTGAAAACATTCGATATCGTTTAGAAGTTATAAAAGGTAAAATTACTTTTTATCGCTCAAAAACGTTGGGGTTCATAGAAATACACACAAAACTAAATACGTGATGAATAAGACTACACCAAATCAAAAAATCAAAATTGCCTTAGTTGAAGATCACTTTGTAGTGCGAAAAGGGCTATGTGCGATGCTTAGCATGATTCCAGAACTTGACCTAGTTTTTGATGCTGCAAACGGTCAAGAATTCTTAGATCAAATCAAAGAAAAAGAAATTGATGTGGTTTTGTTAGACCTTGAAATGCCAATTATGAATGGCATTCAAACCGTCAAAGAACTAAAAGAAATGGGATCGTCCATTAAAATTGTCATGTTGACAATGCATGATGATTATGAAATCGCATTTGACGTCTTAAATGATGGTGTTGATGCCTATTTATTAAAAGAATGTACATTGGATGAAATGCTGGATGCAATTCAAAAAGTACATGAGAATGTTGAATATTCAAACACGTTCATGAAAGATACGTTAATACACAATCTTGCTGAAAATAGGAAGAATTCCTTCAAAATGGAATTACTGAAATTAAGTGAACGAGATATAAAAATCTTAAAACTGATTTGTGACGGAAAAACGAGTCAATATATCAGTGAATATGCGTCTACGTCAAAGAAAAATATTGATTTAATTCGATCCAAGTTATTGACAAAGTTCAATGTTTCTTCTGCTAATGAGTTAATTCGCGTAGCAATATTGAATGGCTTTTACAAACCAAGAACCAATTCAGAAATTGAGCAAGAACTCATCCAAGACATGAAAATACAAACGGATCGGCGAATAGATAAGTTGAAACAAAACAATAGCAACAAAATGAAAAATTAATAACTAAATACTAATCAATTAAACCCGTACAACATGAAAACAACACATTTAATGAACAAAATTGCAGCAATACTTTGTATTTCAATTTGGACCCATTCCTTAGTAGGTCAATCAACAACACCTGGTCTTGCAAATAGAAACATTGCTTGGCCACTAAAAACTCCTGCAAACCAATTTGTATATGCATTTCCCGGTTTTATTGGACAAGGAGTATTAACAAAACAAAATGAAACAGGTGAAGATTGGGTATATGATATCAAACCTTATATTATAAATGGTGTTCAAACGGGATATATTGTATGTGGTTTTACAACTGCAAAAAACATGTCATATTCTGAAAGTCATATATCACCACCTGGGTTATATTATGAAGACCCAATTGACGTTCCTAGTACCTCTTTTGATGATAGACTGAACACATTTGGAGATTGTGTCAGAAGACTTGCTCATGACGAGTGGTTATCGCAATACAGATCAATGGTGGGAATGTATGATTTGAATGGAAACCTTGCATGGTGCAAAGGAGGAAATCACTGTGTAGGATTAAATTCAATTATGCAAACTGCAGACGGCGGTTTCATTGCTATTGGTGATGATTTCGGTGCTTCATACCGTCAAAATGGGATTGCTTATAAATACAACCCGACATCAGCAAACTCACCAAGTATGATTGCACAATTGCCCGCAAATTTTCAATCTGATGCTAGAATTGACCATGTAGTTGTATCAAAATACGATGCGAATGGAAACGAACAATGGAGTTATTTATATGGTCCAGAAAGTTTTGGCTCAAACCTTGATACAAACCAGGTAATTTATTCAACCCGTTGTGGTTCTAATGGTCAAGACATAGCCTATAATCCAGCAACGGGAGGGTACACCATTTTAGGTAATCTAAAAGCAGGTTCAAATAGCTTAGCTTCAATGTTAGTAATTAATATCAATGCACAAGGATTTATTGTAAATCCACAAACCGATATTAGAGAAATTACTAGTCCAAAAGGTATTGTATCTTATTCCCTATCATGCAACAGTAACGAATGTATAGTTGCATCGCGTCAAGCTCCACCTGTAAATTTAAATTATAAATCAGCTGAGTTATACAAAATAAATCAATTGACGTTACAAAATGCCTCTGGGTGGGTCGATAATCCAATTCAATCCAATTCTGGTGATAACCGCTTTTCTATTTTTCAAGATTGTATACTTGATAATGCAGGTAATGCAATCGTTACATTAATGGAGTTAGAAGGTTTCGCTGGTGGAAGTGGCACAAATTTCGGTGAAGGTTCTGTAGTGAAATATAATTCAAATGGTATTTTAGTGAATAACACATCAATTGGTAATATCAGAGCTTATGATATGAGAATGGGTATTACTGCCTCCAATGATGGAGGCTATGCAATTGTAACGTCAAAAAGATCTAAAGATGCAAATGGCGTTGAAATTGTTCCGGATATAAACGCTCAACCTTGGGTGGGTCCTGTTCAAAATTTCGTAGAACAAGTAAAATTGCCAAATTACATAGATTATAATCCTTGTGATATAAATGTAGGGTACTGGAATACCGATACATACGTAGCGAAATTAGATGCAAATCTAGTTGTACAATGGGATAAACAATTTGATTCGGATGATAAACTTCCTGAAAATTACCCAGGTGATTTCAAAAAACAAGAATGCATGTATAGAATTGCCACAGATCAAGATGGAGCTTTTGTTGTTGTCGGTAATTCATCTCATAATACGGATGATTATTTCGCAGCTAAAATATTTTCTGATTGCCAAAATAAATTAGCATACGACATCAAAGATGTTGCTGATAATGTATATGAAACATCTTCTTCTGAAGTTTGGTCTTCACCTAAAAGAGTTGTAGGAAAAGTATTGATTAAAGCAGGTCGTACATTAACAATTTCAAATACAACGATTGAATTTGCTGATTCAAAAAGAGTTGGTGTAAACACTAGGATTGTAGTGGAACCAGGTGGCAAATTAATTGTTACGAATGCAACCCTAACTTCCATTCAAGCATGTGAAAAAGCAATGTGGGATGGAATTGAAGTACAAGGTAATCCATCGTTGCGCCAATCACCAACAAGTAATCAAGGGTGGGTGCAATTTTCCAATAGCTTTGTAAAAAATGCGCGCGAAGCAGTAACAACGAGAGCTTTGGTTGCAAGTGATAATGCTTCAACTGATTGGAGTAAAACGGGTGGTGGTATAGTAACAGCTACGAACACTCAATTCATTGATAACCGAAGAGATGTTGAGTTCATGGCTTACCAAGGTTACAGTACTTCTGGAGCATTAATGAATAATGCTAGTTCATTAAGGTTATGTACCTTCATTACAACGGATAGTTATGGTGATGGTGGTACGATGATTGACCCAGCTCCCCATATTACAATGTGGAAAACAAGAAACGTTGAATTAACAGGTAATAATTTTGAAAATTTACGTTTAAATGTTGCCGTTGATAAAAAAGGAATTGGTATTGCAACCATTGATGCAGCTTTTGTTGTTGATATGTCTTGCACAGGATTTAGTTCAGTAACAAATCCTTGTCCAGGTCCTAATGTAAAATCTAAATTCACAAATCTATACAGTGGTGTTATTGTGTCTAATGGTGCTAATAATACTGCATTTACTGTTCAGAATGCCTTATTTGCAAACAACTTATATGGAATTCGCATTGAAGGTGCTCATTATGGCAAAGTCTATAAAAACAATTTTAGTATTCCAAATGCAAAAATTGCGAATCAAACAAAATACGCATTCGGTGTTTACATGGCTGGTTCGTATGGCTGTGACATACAAGAAAATGTGTTTACCGACAACAATGGAATTTTGAATAATTCGCAAGCAGGTGCTGCAAACATGGGGGTTTACATTGCCAATGCTGACCTAGCTAATGGTGGTGTGAAACATTATAGAAATGATTTTACAAACATGGATGTTTCTACGCAGGCAGTTGGGTTAAACAACTCACTTCAAATTGATTGCAACCGCTTCTACCACACAAACAATGCCCTTTACGCAGACATAAGTGCAGTTAATGGAGTGTTGGCAAATCAAGGAAGTTGTGGTGGTGGAAATAATAATGACCCAACATTGCCGCAAGCAAACGAGTTTTACGGCAACTGCAACGGTGCTAACCGTGTTCAAATAAATAGTGCTACAAGCAATTTATGGCAATACAATTCGTTTAGCACAGCAGATGTTGGCATTACTCAGTCGTGTATTCTTGGAACTAGCTTGTATAATAATTGTAACCCACCCGATCAATACAATCGTGAAAATTCGTGTCCGAGTGCATTTCCTTCGATCAATGGCGTACTCCAAAAAATGGCTGAAAACAAATCGGAAATAACAAATACATTAAAATTAATCGATGGTGGAGATTCAAATGGCATTGCCAATACCATAGCATCAGAAACAGATGGAACGAATTTGCGCAATGCGCTAGTTGTATATAATCCTTATTTAAGTGAAGCATCCTTGTTAGCAGTATTAAACAAAAGCATTGCATCTGGTCAAAAGGCACAAATTCTAAGAGAAAATGCTCCGTTTACAGAGAAAACCCGCAACGATATTTTTAATTCTGATCTTGTAAATTCAGACAAAAATCAGTTACTTGCAATTACAGGTGAATCGCCACTGACAACAGTAACGAACCTCGTTAATTTTTATGTGTCAGAAAATAGAATGTTAGAAAACGATTTAATTGGGCGTTACATTTCAGAGAACAACAGCGATGCTGCAATAAACTATTTCAACAACAATCCGAGCAAAGAAGCCTTTGCCTCCATTATTCCACTCACATTGGGGATGAACAATGACTATGCACTTTTAAACATCAATAATTTATTGAACCTCGCACAAGATGTATCAACTACAAAACCAGAAGAAGCGCAATTAATTGCTGACTATTGTCAAATGTTTTTACTTTTTGCTGAAATTGACGAAAAAGAAGGAAGTATTTACAGCATGAATCAAACAGAAAAAGAACAATTAGTAAGCATTGCAAATAATCACGAAGAATTAGCGCCACTTATTCGAAATAGAATTAACTTTGTTTCAGGTGTTTATCCTTTTGTTGACGGGTATGAATTAGATGGAAAAAGAAGTTCATTTGCAGAACAGGCGATAACGTATGATGTTTTACCAGTTCCAATGTATGACTTCAACCTATATCCAAATCCTGCAACATACAGGTTAAATTTTGATTTTAATTTAGGTTATCAAACAATGAAAAACATTCAATTGTTCAGTGTAACAGGACAAGAAGTTGTCAATTTTAATACAGTAGAGGATTTAGTCGAGTTAGACACCAAAACGATAACAAACGGAGTGTATTTAGTCAAGGTTACTTTCAAAGAAGAAAACCGAGACACACAACTCAAAAAATTAGTGATTCAAAAATAATGCGTAACCTTAAAATAGTTATAGCCTTTCTATGCGTGTGTGCCTCAGCACACACGCAAATTGGCTTTAACCTAACGCATACGTTCGATCCAAGTGTTTCTATCCATTTATCAGTCATAGAGAAGGATGACACCCTAGTTGTATCTGGTATTAAGTTTAAAGGAAATGCTTTTAAACAACGATACCTGAGATTTTGTAATCCGTCAACAGGTGGTATTTACAGAGATGTGAATTTATCCGATACGAGTGGATATACAGTTGGTCAACCAGGTTTTGATTGCATTTTTCACAACAATGCAATCTATTTATTGAACTGTAGAAGACAATATAGTGATACTATAATTGCAAAACTACAAAAACTAGATGCTTTTGGAAATGAGTTGTGGAACAAACAATACAACATTGGTAATTACTTTGCATCATTTCATGAAATTGATATCATCAATGATTCAGTACTTCTATTAGCTGGTGAAATAGAGAGTAGTTACGGTAATTTAGACGTACGTTTGCTATGGATTGATACTAATGGTACAATTATCAACGAACGCATTTATCCCAAACCGTTTATCCAATATGCATGGTCAATTGATAAATTCTTGAACGGAGACATTCTACTTTCTGGTGCTGATGGAAATACTAAATTTAGAACATTCACTAGATTGAAACCCAATGGCGACATAATTTGGAACACTAATGTAGGTGGAAACGGCTATAATTATGGAATGAGTTTTCTATCTCCAAATGATTCTTCAATTTATTATTTTGGCAATTATGCCTACGCAGGACAAATGAGAAGACCTAGAATATTGAAATTAAATGCAGCAGGAGATACCCTTTGGTCTTACCGTTACCCTGAATACAATGGCATAAACGCACAAGAAGATAATGGTTATGAAACAGGTGTCTTAGGAAATAATAATTCAATTGTAGGATTAATGCGCTACAAAGATTCCATTACTTCTAATATTAGGTACATTTTGCAAGGATTAACGACAGATGGGGGTCCAAAATGGGAGCGTAAAATATCCATCCGCACAAATGATAATTATATAACGAGCTTAAAAAAAATGTCCAACGGAGATTTTGTTGTTACCGGTTATGCTTTTGCAGAGTTTCAAAATGGTACTGTAGAAGATGGTTGGTTGGTTCGTGTCAATTGCATAGGTCTAAACGAACACCCGGTAGATAGTATAAGTATTAGTGGTCAATTTCAATCGGTACAATTAAACAATTTCGCCAATCATTTTTCACATGCCACAGTAGATTGGGGAGATGGAAGCCCTACAGAAATTCAAGAATCAAATTATTCAGACAGTATTGAGCACGTAATTTTTAATCACACCTATTCATCACAGGGTAACTATGACGTAACAGTCAAAACCATTGCCTGCAATGACACACTTACTCATCAAATACCAATTGAGTTGCTTAGCTCTGGCTTAGACAATGATTTGCTAAATGTTTTTCCAAACCCAAACAACGGAGAATTTTCATTGATGCTCAAACACGATGGCAATGCAGAAATAGCCATCTACGATAACATCGGCAAACTAATCTTTATCAAATCAGAAATAGACCTAAATCAACCACAAAAAATAACCGTCGACAACTTATCCAACGGCATATATCATGTCGTCGTAAGAACCGCCACCGCTCAATTCATGACCAAAATAAAGGTGATCAAGTAGTGTGGAATAAGTTTTTAAAGATAAAGTAATTACTTTTTATGGGAAACATAGCTATTTCAATAGACAAACAAATTGAAAAATTAATATCAAGAGGAATTGATTTTGAAGATTATTCCGAACAAAAAATCAAAGAAATTCTTTTAGATATAGGCTACTATAGATTAGGTTTTTATTGGTACGACCTTCGTAGAAAGGATGGATCACACGAATTTATTGAAGGCACTAAGTTCAAAACAATAGTTGATTTGTATTACTTGGACAATGACATTCGCTACATCTTAACAAAATACCTAAACCGTATTGAAGTTAATTTTAGAACAAGTGTTGTTTACTTTGTTTCAATAAAATTTAAAGAAGATCCAATTTGGTTTAGTAATACTTCAGTAATGTCTCAAGCATTTGTCGATGATTTTCCAAAACACTATTCTGAAGATTTTAAACAAAAACATTTTGTGATTAAAAACCATCATCTAAACCATCCTGATTGCACCTATGCCCCAGCTTGGAAAACTCTGGAAAACTTTCCATTCGGGTCTTTATTTAAAATTTATGAAAGCGTTCAGGAAACTGAAATAAAGGAACGTATTTCAGAAAAACTAGGTATAAAACCAATTGATAAATTTGAGAGAATTTTCAGAGGTTTAGTTCACTTAAGAAATCGATGTGCTCATGGTGCAATTTTATATAATTATTACCTTCCTAAAAGTCTACCAACTATACCTAAAATTGAATACATCGATGATAAGCGACATAATTTGAGAGTTTTGATACAAGTAATTGAATATATTCTTCATCATATTTCATGTAATAGGAAACAAGACTTTATAAATGAAATTAACAAGTGTTTATCAGACTTTCAAGAAAAATGTCCAGAGGCATATCTCATTTATTCAAAAAAGTCTGGTTTAAATATTCTCCAAGAAAATTTGGTCGTTTAGAAAACTTCTTTATCTTTGTTCTGTAAAAGTGCCTTTATGTACATGATATGTAGGTGCACTCTAAAAAAAGAATTGAAGACCCACAAGGAAACTTGTGGGTTTTTCTTTTTAAAATTAATAAAAGAATTGTTTAACAGTTGTAAATAGTGTTTTGCCCTTTTTTAACAATATTTGTACTATTTATTTCTTACATTTGTTGTTACATACAATAAGTTAAACTTAAAACAGTTTATGGTATTGCTCGAGAAATCAAATAATAACATTTTAGCCGCTGATTTAATGGTTGCTAATGAGTTTTACTCATCGAGTATTCATTGTTACTATTATAGTACTTTTCAATTAATGTCACACATTATTTTTAATCTTTTCAACGTTGATGAGAATCAGTTTAGAAAAAAAATTAAAGGTAAAAATTCACACAATTATTTAATTAATCATTTTAGAAATGATTTAATAATGGGTGGTCAAGATATTAGAGTTATTGGTAATGATTTGAGAGATTTGAAACAGTTAAGAAGAGAAGCAGATTACACACAAAAAGTTATAACAAAAAGTAACAGCTCTAGTGCTCGTCATTTCTCCTTAAAATTGAACAATGAAATAAAAAAAATGTATAAGCTATGAAATCTAAAGATTTTGTTATTTCAAAAATTGACATGCTTGTAAAGAGTTTTCCTTCTATTCAATGTAGATATGAATTTGAAGAAAATGAGGACACACATACTATTCAAGTTTCTCCAATCTCTTTCTTTGAATCAAACGAAACGTTCAAAGATTTAGAAAAAGAAATTTATTTAGAGTTTTTTAGATTGTATCCATTTGAAGGCTTATATTTTATAGATGATAATTCTTTATTTCCAGTATTGAATCCTATTTACATAAAGACAGGTGCAGCTTATTTTAATGATAAATTATTTAATAGTCAACAAATAAACACTATTCAACAAGTTCCTATTCCTCATTTAAAATCAATTGATAGTTTAAATAATATTTATTCAAACATAAACGTTCAGCAAGTTGATTGTTTATATCAAATTGAGAATTCAAGTTTATCTACTGATTTAATGGCACAATTGATAAATAGTGGATTAATTACAAAAGCGGATAATACCAGTTACGCATTAGCAGCATGATGACAGAAGAACAAAATAATTTAGATACAGGTTTTAAAATCGTCAATTTATTGATGTTAGAGTGCGAATTTAAAAGAACTCCCAAAGTTTCGTTTAATCACGAAAATATTGAGACAATTGTTGAAATAAACGTTGAGGCACAAGTAAACGAAAATCAGGTTGTAGTTACTGAGTTATTAGTTTTTCAACAAACCTTAAATGACGTTAATGAAGTTAGTGCTATTATCAAATTTATAGGAGTTTTTGAATCCAATGGTAACACAGCTATTACATTGGAAGAATTTGGTCACATTAATGGCGCAGCAATAATCTTCCCATACATAAGAGAACAATTGTCTAATTTGTCATTAAAAGCTGGTATTGGTAATCTAATTTTACCTCCAGTGAATTTTGTGAAAAAATACGAAGAGAAAAAGCGATCTTCCTCCTCATCTTCAAAGCTTTAGCTTTTTTTTGCAAGAGTAATTCAAAGATTTTTCTCGAACCCATTCATTTTTTCTTCCAAATTACTAATTAAGGTAAACTAGGAAAAGCGGTCTTCCTCCTCATCTTCACAGCTTCAGCTTTTTTGTTTGCAAGGGTAATACAAAGTTTCGCTTCGCTACACCCTTGCAAACACCGTTCACTTAGCCAGTCGCTCAGAATTCTCTCCTTTGCTGTTCACTAAAAAGACTTTGCCTGTTCATCCCTCGTCGTCAGGCGCTGCTCTCTGCCACCCCA
>JAHEIL010000024.1 GCA_024639405.1 Crocinitomicaceae bacterium
AAAATTGGCACACGAAAAGAATGGTTTTTAATGAAAGGTCAACGCGTTGACGAAATATTGTATCAATTATGTCTAAAAAAATAATTTACATTGGAATTGCGGTTGCATTAATCGCTGGAATTTTAGTATTTCCTAAATTCATG
Organism: Crocinitomicaceae bacterium; assembly: GCA_024639405.1. Classification (GTDB taxonomy): domain Bacteria; phylum Bacteroidota; class Bacteroidia; order Flavobacteriales_D; family Crocinitomicaceae; genus M0103. The sequence goes on from JAHEIL010000024.1 coordinate 144, forward strand.
TTGTTTTGGAACAGTCGTAAAACAACCGAAAACACAATCTCAACAGAATTTTTGATCGATTCAAAAATGAATTTGGTTCAATTAGCTGAAAAATTACTAGCTGCTGGAATTATTGACAATAAAGATGCATTCATTGCTGTTGGAGATTACAAAGGAATGACTGCTGAAAACATTGCCATTGGGAAATACATCATTGAGCCAGCAACTGAATTTCGCAATGTTTTAAATGGTTTTAAATTAAACAATGCAGGAAACGGTAACAACGAAGTTGAAGTGGATGTAACGTTTAATAATTGCCGAGACATTTATCAAATGGCTGGAAAAGTTGCTCATTCATTAATGATTGACAGTACGAAATTGGTTCAATTTATTGAGGATGAAGCTACATTGGAAAAATATCAAATGAGCAGCGGTGAAATTCCTGTGTTGTTTTTGCCGAATACCTATAAAATGTATTTTGATACCGATGAAAAAACGTTTGTTCAACGCATGGCAGACGAATTCAAACGCTTTTGGAACGATGAACGATTGGGTAAATTGAAAGAAGTTGGATTAAAATATCCATCTGAAGCGGTAACATTAGCAAGTATCGTTTATTCTGAACAAGGAAGAAATAAAAGTGAATGGCCAATCATTGCAGGTTTGTATTTGAACCGCATTCAACAAGGAATTAAATTACAATCTGATCCAACGTTTAAATTTTGTTGGGGTGATCAATTGAAGGGTGTGCAACGATTGTTGAATGTTCACAGAGACATTGATTGTTTGTACAACACTTATAAAATTATGGGTTTACCTCCGGGACCAATTTGTATTCCACCAACAGAAGTGGTTGATGCCGTTTTAAATCGCGACAAAAACAACTATATTTTTATGATGGCAAAAGCAGATTACTCTGGCCTACATGATTTTTCAGTGGATTATTCGAAGCATAAAATGTATGCGGAAAAATACCAACGTTGGTTGGCAAATGAACTAAGAAACAATTAAAACGATGGAACAAAAACGTAGAAAATTTTTAAAAATTGGTTTGTTAGGATTGGTTGCTGGAATTGTAAAACCTGTACTAGCCAATTCAACTAATGAGCAATCTGTTTCTTTAAAAACTCCAAAATTAATTGGTCAAAAACCAATTGTAATTTCTACGTGGAATCATGGTTTAGCAGCAAATTTAGGTGCTTGGGAAGTATTGTCAAAAGGTGGAAAATCAATTGATGCCGTTGAAAAAGGTGTGATGGTTACTGAAGCAGATGCAAGCAATCGAAGTGTCGGAATAGGAGGGATGCCTGATCGTGATGGACATGTTACGTTGGATGCTTGTATTATGGACGAACAATCACGCTGCGGAGCAGTTGGTTGTTTGGAAGGAATTGCGCATCCAATTTCTGTTGCACGTGCCATTATGGAAAAAACACAGCACGTGATGTTGGTTGGAGAAGGTGCAAAGAAATTTGCGTTGGATCATGGTTTTTCTACAATTAAAACACCGATTCCAGCAGTAAAAGAAGCTTATTTGAAATGGAAAAAAGAAAATAAAGACGCCTTTAAAAAGCCTGTTATCAATCATGAAAATCACGATACGATTGGAATGTTAGCTTTAGATAGCGAAGGCAATTTGAGTGGTTCATGTACAACAAGTGGTTGGGCGTTTAAATTGCCAGGACGTTTAGGAGATTCACCGATTATTGGTGCAGGATTATTTGTTGACAATGAAATTGGCGCAGCTTGTGCAACTGGTTTAGGCGAAGCTATTATTCGTGTTGCTGGAAGTCATACGGTTGTTGAATTAATGCGACAAGGTCATACACCTCAAGAAGCGTGTCAATTGGCAGTGGAACGCATCATCTCAAAACACTCCGATTTAACAGGTTTGCAATGTGGATTCATTGCCTTGGATAAACACGGAAACGTAGGTGCATATTCCATTTTTAATGGATTCAATTATGCATTAAAAACACCTACTGAAGAAAAATTAGTGGACGCAAGTTTCAATCGAAAATGGTAAAAAAACTAATTTATAGTTTGACGTTAATAATTGGTTGCATGCAAGTAATCAATGCACAAGAACAGCTAAAATGGGAATTATATCATCCTATAAAAAAGGAATGGTTACCAGCTGGAACGCATGGTTCTGTGCAAGAAAAATTAATCGCAACAGGTGAATTACCAGACCCTTATTTCGGAAAGAATGAAAATTTATTTGCTTGGATTGAAGACCATAAATGGATTTTTCGTTCGACCCTTGTATTGACGAACGAACAATTGACTGAAAAATCAATAGAACTGCAATTTCCTGGAATTGATACCTACGCTGCAATTTATGTAAATGATTCATTAATTGGCTTCACAGATAATGCGTTTCATCCATTTCAGTTCGACATTAAAAAATATGTTCATGCTGGAAAAAATGAACTAGAAGTAATTTTTACACCGCCTGTTTTAATGCATCAAAAAAGATATGAAACAGAACGTTTTCATTATCCTGCGCCCAATGATGTACATAAAATTGCCATTGCACCGTTGACCCGAAAACCTCAGTATCAATTTGGTTGGGATTGGGCCTTGCGAATGAATACCATAGGTTTTTTAAAACCTGTAAAAGTCATAGCGTTGAGTCATCCTCAAGTTGCAAATGTTCAAATAACAACCGATAAACTTTCAAATGATAGAGCTGTTGTGTCTTTTACATTGTTTTTTCAATCAAAAACTACGGAAGAGTTAACTTGGACAAGTAATCTATTTGAAACACTAAAAATCCCAAAAGGGGTTTTGTCTTTCAAAAGAACGGAAATCATTGAAAATCCTGAGTTGTGGTGGCCAAGAGGTCAAGGAAAAGCATTTTTGTATAACGATTCCTGGAAATTAACAGCCAACGATCAAGAAATTTGGAGCGTACAAAAACGATTTGGTGTGCGAACAACTCAACTAGTACAAGAAAAAGACCAATGGGGTACGAGCTATGTATTGAAAGTTAACGATCGACCAATTTTTTGCAAAGGTGGCGATTACATTCCTCAAGACATGTTTCCTGCTCGTGTAACCGATCAAATGGTACAAGAAATGGTGGAACAAATGGTCGCTGCTAATTTCAACATGGTGCGTGTTTGGGGAGGTGGTTATTATCCTGAAGAAGCTTTTTTTAATGCGTGTGATGAAAAGGGAATCATGGTGTGGCAAGATTTTATGTTTGCGTGTGCGATGTATCCTGGAGATTCATTGTTTTTAGCGAATGTTAAACAAGAATTAGATTTTCAAATTCCACGTATTTCGTCTCATCCAAGTTTGGTGTTATTTAATGGCAACAACGAGGTCGATGTCGCATGGAAAAATTGGGGTTTTCAATTAAAATACCAGTTAATTGGAAAATCAGTTGTTGAAATTGAAAAAGCCTACGATGATTTGTTTAAGAAATTGATACCGAACACACTTGCATCGTATTCGAATGTGCCATACATTCATACTTCTCCATTGAGTAATTGGGGGAAAGATGAATTTTACAACCATGGAACACAACATTATTGGGGAGTTTGGCATGGAAAAGATCCGTTAGAAAATTTTGCTAAAAAAATTGGACGCTTCAATGCTGAATATGGATTCCAAAGTTTTCCTGAAAAATCTACCATTGCTTCGTTTTCCAATGAACCAGATTGGGATTTGAATTCGGATGTCATGCAGCACCATCAAAAAAGTTATGTTGGAAATGGCATGATTTTAAAACATGCTAAAATCTTATACGGAGAACCTAAAAACTTTGACGATTTCGTTTATTTATCTCAATTAACACAAGCCAAAGCAGTTGGTTTAGCGGTAAATGGTCACCGATTGGATGCGCCACGTTGCATGGGAACGCTTTATTGGCAAATCAACGATTGTTGGCAAGCCCCAACTTGGTCGAGCATCGATTATTTTGGAAATTGGAAAGCCTTACATTACGAAATCAAAAAAGATTACGAAGACATCGCTGTGTTGAGTAAAAACAATGCTGTTGGTAAGACGATTTATTACCTGTATTCAGATTACTATTTACCTTTTGAAACAACGGTTCATTCAACTGTTTTCGATTTAACTGGAAAAATTCTTTTTCAGCAAGATAAAAAGATTGAATTAAAAACCTTTGAACAACATCAACTCATTGAAGCATGTGATTTAGAAAAGTTCGCTGATAAAAATTGTTTGGTGCAATTTGAATGGATTTCATTAAAAGGTCAACAGCTAATTCGAAATTATACACAAATCCCGAAAAAACTATCGAAATGTGAAGAATCGAAAGTTAAAATCACACTTTTGTCAATCAATGAAACGAATAAAACAGCTGAAATAGTAATTGAAAACAAAGAATTCGTCGCTGATTTTTGGTTGCAGTCTTCCAAAAAAGGCGTTCGCTTTGATACAAATTTCTGTCATTTTTTACCAGGAAAACATACCATTCAAATAACGTTTGAAGATTTACCTAAGCTAGAAGATTTTCATTTTACGTATCAATAAGCGCTATATTTTTAGTTTACCACCTAATTTTTAGATATTTCCCTTTGAAAATAGTACCATGGTAACTACTTTTGTACTATGAAAATTGAAGATGAAATTCAAACTCGTTTTAAAACGCCGCAACAAAAAGCAATAATCAACATTCGTTATACTTCCAACTTTTTAGGAAATATTCAAAATTCGTTGATGGATCAATACGGTTTGAGCATGGCGCAATTCAATATTTTACGTATTCTTCGTGGCGCCAAAAGTGCAATCAATGTTCAAACGGTGAAAGAACGAATGATTGAGAAATCACCCAATACAACGCGTTTAATGGATAAATTAATTGAAAAAGAATTAATCGAACGAACAAGATGTACAAAAGATCGCCGTGTTGTTTATGTTGAAATTTCAAAAGGAGGTTTAGCATTATTAAAAGCAATAGATGACAATTCAGATATTTTGAACATGATTCAAGTGGGTTTAAGTGATCAAGAATCGCAACAATTAAGTGATTTATTGGACAAAGTTCGTATCCATTACCATAAGAAATAACTTATTATCCGTATTTTTACACGCACAATTACGATTTTATAAAATAGACAATTCCATGTTCAAGACAGTACTTACAATCAATTTTTTATTTCTACTTTTTATAGGGTTTTCTCAAGGAAAACCATCTCAAGCTGACGGTGTAATTATCGGTAAAATTATTGATGACAGTACCAACAAGCCAATTGATTATGCTTCTGTAAAATTGTTTTCTGTTAAAGATTCTACTTTGAAAATGGGAATTTTCACCAATGCTGATGGGAAATTCAACCTTGAACAAGTTACTTATGGAAATTATTATTTAAAAATTACTTACACGGGTTACGAAACGAAACAAGTTTCAGATGTTGCTGTTTCTGCCTCAATTAAAATTGCCAACATCGGAACGATTCAATTAAAATCTGTCAATTTTAAAGATATCGGCGAAGTAAAAGTTGTTGGGAAATTAGATGTGTTGAAAGCGGGAATTGATAAAAAGATCTACAATGTTGGACAAGATTTATCGGTTAAAGGTGGTTCTGCAAATGATGTATTGAATAACATTCCATCAGTTCAAGTTGATCAAGATGGCGGAGTTACCTTACGCGGAGATGGTGGTGTAACAATATTAATTGATGGCAGACCAAGTTCGTTGTCTGGAGGAAATGGAAAATCATTGCTCGATGCATTGCCTGCAGGTTCGATCGATCGCATAGAAATTGTGACCAATCCATCTGCAAAATATGATCCTGACGGTACTTCTGGTATCATAAACATTGTGTTGAAGAAAAACAAACTGAAAGGATTCAATGGCTTAATTAACGGAAGTATCGGTTCCGGAAATATCAAAACAGGAAATGCTTTTGATGGTTCAATTTCATTAAGTTACCGAAATTCTAAATTCAATGTGTTTGGATCTTACACGGAAAGATATACGGAAGGTTACCGCGACAATTATTCGTATTCTCAAAAAATCAGTGCAACAAATGACACCAATAAATTGATCCAAGATCGTGCTGGAACCGATTTAAATACAAGTCACACGTTTCGTTTAGGTGCTGAATATTACTTGAAACCAAGAAACGTGTTGAGTTTTTCATCGACAGGTAGTTTTGGTGAAAGAAATCGTTCTGGTGACCAATGGAATTCATCGTTTTCAGGTGAACAAACACAAACTGCTTTGTGGAAACGTTATTCTTCAGATCCTTCTCAACAAAAAAATGCTGATTTCAATTTGAATTACAAGTACGATTTGAAAAACGATCGTGGAAATTTAATCGTAGATGTCAACCAATCATTTGGTCAAGACAACATTCAAGGCTTTTACGACCAAGCATTATACAATTTTGATTATTCTCCTCAGTCAGCACAGGCATTAAGACAACAACTAAACAACAAAGAAAAAAACAACGTTACTTCCGCTCAGCTTGATTTCACGTATTTGTTACCAAAGCAAAACGCTCGAATTGAAACGGGTGCAAAAATGATTGCCCGCAGACAACAAGTCAATACTTATTCTGAAGCGTACGATACCTTGATAGGTCAATTTGTTGAAAGTAACATGGCTAATTTTGATTACGCGTACGATGAAAATATTTTCAGTGCGTATGGAATTGTTGGTCAGCAACGTAAAAAATTTAAATACCAAGCAGGTGTTCGACTAGAAAAAGCTTACCAAATTCCGAATCTTATTTCTGACACCATTCGCATCGTAAATGATTATTTCAACTTTTTCCCATCTGCACACATACGATATGCTATAACTGACAAATCTGAAGTGAGTTTGAGTTATTCAAGAAGAATCACACGTGCCAATTCAGGAGATTTAAATCCATTCACAAGTTATGCCGATCCGTTTAATTTACGTGCAGGAAATCCATATTTACAACCAGAATTTATCAATTCTTACGATTTAGGTTATAGCATTGAAAAACAAAAATTCTCATTAACAGGAAGTGTGTTTTACCGTCAAACATCCGATATGATTACTCGTTACCGTACAATTGATGAAAACAACGTTTCTACTATGACAATGGTCAATCTTTCTGGAAGCAATGCGTATGGAGCGGAAATTGTTTTTGTATTTAAGCCTTATAAATGGTGGAGAAATACATTTTCTTCGAATGCCAACTACACCGAATATTTATCGGATGGTTCTGTTCAAGTATTCAACAACGGCGGTTTTAACTGGAATTTTAAATGGTCTTCTTCCATTGAATTTTGGAAAAGAACGGCAACACTACAGTTGAATGTCAATTACAATGGTCCGAGAGTTTCCGTACTTGGTATTGTGCAACGTAGAGGTCCGATTGACATTTCATTTGAAAAAACATTCAAAGATGGAAAATGGTCGTTAGGTGCAAGATGTACAGATATTTTAGACCGTCAAGGGTTTTATTTAGTGATTGATCAACCTTCCATTCAACAAGATACAGAGTTTAAATGGTTGACACGAAGATTTTACATCACGTTCTCGTATAAATTTGGGAAATTAGAAATGTCTAAAGGTTCCAAAGGTGGAGCTGGTGGCGATGGTGGTTTTGATATGTAATTGTTAAATAGTAAAAGGATGCGTTTTAATTTATCGGAAATAACAGAATTAATTAAAAGTAGGAGAACGATTTATCCTGAGCAATTCAGTGATCGAAAAGTTCACAAAGAACAACTAGATTTGATTCTGAACAATGCTCAATGGGCACCTACGCATGGCAATACACAGCCTTGGCGCTTTAAAGTGTTTATCGAGGAAGGTCGCCAAGTGTTAAGTGATTTCCTAGCTGAAACGTATTTGAAATTAACGCCTCCGGAAGCACAAAACGACCTGAAATTGGCTAAAATGATGAAACGTCCGATGCAAGCATCTGCAGTTATTGCTGTTTGTATGGAACGTCAGCCAACAGAAAAGATTTTAGAAATCGAAGAAATTGAAGCTGTTGCATGCGCCATTCAAAACATGCATTTGACCTGTACAGCTTATGGATTAGGAGGTTTTTGGGCGACACCAAAATTAATCTATTCGCAAGAGATGAATGAATTTTTGAAGATTGGTGCAAAAGATAAATGCTTGGGCTTGTTCTACATTGGTTATCCAGCAATTGATTGGCCAGAAGCGCACAGAAAACCACTTGAATATACGACTGAATGGATCAATGGTTGATACATTTTAATCAATTCAATAAAATAGATTACTAAAAAATGCGTTTTTTGTAACGATGAATAAAATTCGAATTTTACTCTTTTTATGTTGCTCCTTGCAGCTTTTTGTTCTTTTCGGACAAGAAGAGGACGATGATGCTTACGAGAAAAAAGACAAATTCCCCTCTTATTTTGGGTTTCAAGTGCGACCGCTTTTGCCAACACAATTCATTGGAAACCCAATTACTACAATTCAACAGCCCGTTTTTACTACTTCATTAACTCAAACTTTTGGGTATTCCATCGGTGGAATCGTTCGGGCAGGTTTTACAAAACGATTGGCGGTAGAAACAGGAATTCATTACAATATTCGGAAATTTGATGTCGATATGTCCATTCCTGATTCTGCTTTGTATGCAAAAAATGACTTAACCTTTATCACATTTGAAATCCCCATAAATTTATTGGTGTACATTCAAATGAGTAAAAAAGTCTATGCTTCAACTGCATTGGGTGTTGCCATGACCTTTAAGCCAACAGATGTTGGGATTTTAACTTTGCCAGGTGGCTCCAATACCTTTTCACACACAGGCTTCGCACAACGTAAATTTGTACTTGATTTTGATGCGCATTTTGGCGTTGAATACAGAACAGAAAAAAAAGGTTTTTTCTATTTAGGAGGTGCTGCTAAGATTCCATTTTCGCCTTTGTTTGATTTAATTGCAACCTATAAATACCAAGGAAACAAAACAACCTATTACGGCGTGGTGGATGGTTCGTTTTTGGCGATTGAATTAAAGTACTTTTTCCACAATACGCGTAACAAAGGCGAACAATTTAAACCCGGACCAATAGAATGAGTCAGCTACGAATTCAAGAGTTAATTACCAAATTTAACTTGCAAGCACATCCAGAAGGAGGTTTTTATTCAGAAACATACCGTTCAGATCAGCTTACTGTTTCCCAAGATCGAAATCTAGTAACGTGTATCTATTTTTTGTTAACGTCTGAAAATGTATCCAATTTTCACCGCATTAAAAGTGATGAAATGTGGTTTTTTCACGAAGGCAGTTCTTTAACCGTTCATACCTTAGACCCACAAAATGGCCATCTTCAACATGCTGTAGGCAATGATATTCAAAAAGGACAAACGCCACAATTAGTAGTTCCGAAAAACACCATCTTTGGTTCTTCCGTTACCGATCAAAACAGCTATTCGTTTGTATCGTGTGTGGTTGCACCTGGTTTTGATTTCAATGACTTTGAATTATTTTCAAGAGCAACCTTATTAGAAAATTTTCCAGAGGAATGTGCAATTATTGAACGTTTGACGGCTAATTGATTGATTTTTTTAATAAGTTTTCAAAATATGATATTGAAAACGTAAAAGTATTGGTGCAATTTGGAAATATAAATTAAATCACTATATTTGGGTTGTATTACAAATAAAAACGCATGAAACCAACGCAGTTAATTCTCTCTTATCCGAACGTTATTCGTTTGAAAATAGTTTTATCATTGATTTTTAGCGGGTTAAACAAATTAA
>JAHEIL010000028.1 GCA_024639405.1 Crocinitomicaceae bacterium
GCACAATTAGTTCAAGCATATAAAATTGAGGCAATCGCAATTGGGGATGGAACCGCCGGTAGAGAAACAGAATACATTGTTAAGAAAACGCATTTCGACCGTGATTTAACTGTTTTTTCAGTAAGAGAAGATGGTGCATCCATTTATTCGGCAAGTGCAATTGCGCGTAAAGAATTCCCAGATTATGACGTTACGGTGCGTGGAGCGGTTTCTATCGGTCGTCGCTTAATGGATCCGTTGGCTGAATTGGTTAAAATTGACCCGAAATCAGTTGGAGTAGGGCAATACCAACACGAAGTAAATCAAACATTCTTGAAAAACGCATTAGACGATGTGATTGTTTCTAGTGTAAATGCCGTTGGTGTAGATGTAAATACGGCGTCACCTTATTTATTGAGTTACGTTTCAGGTTTGGGTCCAACATTGGCAGAAAACATTATTGCTTACCGAACTGATAAAGGGCGCATTGAAAGTCGAAACGATTTGAAAAATGTCAAAAGAATGGGGGATAAAGCATTTGAGCAAGCAGCAGGTTTTTTAAGAATTAGAGATGGAGAAAACCCATTAGATAATTCAGCTCTACACCCAGAAACCTACAAGTTTGTTCAATTAATGGCGAAGCGTTTAAAAATCGAATTATCCGATTTAATTGGCAATGAAGCAGTTATCAAAGAAATTAAAGCAGCTGATTACCCTGAAATTGATTCATTTACGTTTGAAGATTTAATAAAAGAATTAAAAAAACCAGGAAGAGATCCCCGTAAAACAGCAAAAGTTTTAGAATTTGACGCATCGATTCGGACAATTAACGACTTAAGAGTGGGGATGATTTTACCCGGAATTGTAACGAATGTAACGGCATTTGGTGCATTTGTAAACATTGGAATCAAAGAAAACGGCTTGATTCATAAATCTCAATTAGCTGATGTATATGTTGAAAACCCAGCAGATTTCATTCAATTACATGAGCATATTGACGTTCAAGTATTGGAAGTTGATCCTGAAAGAAAAAGAGTTGGATTAAAAAAAATCATTTGATATAAACAAAATAATTTCTAAATTTGTATTGATTCTGAAAGCTTTAGAGCTTTTGAAATGCATAACTTAACTAAAAAAATATGAAAAAGACAATTACTAAATCTTTGTTACTTTTCTTTGTTGCGCTTGCTTTTTCGATTACAGCATCTGCACAATCATTGGTAAATATTACAAATACAACAGGACCGAATAGTTGCAATGGTTCAGCTTCATTAGTTGATTCAACTGCAAACCCATCTACAATTGTTTGGATGTATGGTGGAGCAATATTACAAAATGGTGGTTATTCTATTCAGAATTTATGTCCAGGTACCTATATCGTATCTTATTCTGGAATGTTTGGACCAATTAATTTCACATTTGTAGTAGGTACTTCTTCAGTAATTAACCCTTGTGCTGGTTTTTCAGCAACAATGACAACAACAGCATCAGTAACTCCAAATTCTGGAACTGCAACTGTTATTCCTTCAGGAGGTTTAGCTCCCTATACATTTACTTGGTATAATGGAAATTTTAATATAACATCTGATTCAAGTGTATTTCTTGACTTTTTAAGTTCTGGACCAATTGACTGTATTGTTACTTCATCAAATGGTTGTACTTATTCTGTTTCAGGAGTAGTACAAGGTTCAAACTTAAATCCTTGTGCAAACTTTGCAACTTCGATTTCATCTCAAAATGCTAACTCATTAGCACCTTGTAATGGTTCTGCTTCTGTTACAACAGTAGGTGGTTCAACTCCTTATTCTTATGTTTGGAACAATGGCGCAACAACAGCAAGTGTTTCAAATTTATGCGCTGGGTATTACGGATGCATGATAACAGATGCAAACAATTGTGTTTCGTATGATTCAACGTTTATTGCTTTTGATACATTAGTAAACATTAATAATACAACCTTCCCAAATTCATCCGTAATTGGAAATCTTGGAAATGTTAACATGACAAATTGTACGATCAATTTTGCAGCATTATCATCTGCTACAATTGGCGGAGCAACAAATGGAACAAGTGGGAATATTTTGATTACATGGATTTTAGTTGATTCAAATGGTGTATCAACAACATTTACAGTACCATATGCTGTTAGCAATTCAAATCCTGGAGTATTTGCTGCAACATTAACAATTACATGCTACCAAAAATCTCAGGATATTAAAACAATCGTGATTTCAGATCAAGTGCAATTACCTGGTTTCACCTTAGGGTTAGAAGAAAACGCAATGAATGTTGTAATTTCAAATCCTTTTGATGCTCAAGTGGCTTTACAATTTGTTGCTGCTAAATCTGGATCTATTCAATTAGTCAACCTTCAAGGTGCATGTGTTGCGACGAAAGAATTTACAAATTCAGCTCTTGTAACTATTGATACAGAAAACTTAACAAAAGGGACTTATTTTGTTACAATCAATGTTGATGGACAATCAATCGTTCGCAAGTTGATCAAATAAGCATAAAATTCATCGCGAAAAGAGGTTGGAGCAATTCAACCTCTTTTTTTTGTTTATACCAGTAAAAATAGGTTAATTAAATAATGCCTATCTTTGCACTCAATTACAGAATTTCCTTTTAAAAACAAAGTCATTTTCTGACAAATAAAAATACATGCAATTTAGCGAATTAAACATTATCGATCCGATTCTGAAAGCAATAGAAGAGGAAGGATACACATCACCAACACCCATTCAAGAACAAGCCATTCCACTCGTGTTAGCTGGAAATGACTTAATGGGTTGTGCACAAACAGGAACTGGAAAAACAGCAGCTTTTTCTATTCCAATTATTCAATTATTATCCAAAAACAAAGAATTTAAAGGAAAACGTAAAATACGTACACTAATCGTAACGCCAACAAGAGAACTTGCAATCCAAATTCAAGATAGTTTAAAAGCGTATGGTCGTCATGCAGGATTAAACAGCACCGTTATTTTTGGTGGAGTTAACCAAAACAAACAAACGGGCGCATTACAAAATGGAGTAGATATTTTAGTGGCTACACCAGGACGTCTGTTAGATTTAATGATGCAAGGATTTGTCTCTTTAAGAGATGTGGAGATTTTTGTATTAGATGAAGCAGATCGAATGTTGGACATGGGATTCATCCACGATGTACACAAAATTATTCGTGCATTACCTGATGAACGTCAAAATTTATTCTTTTCTGCGACAATGGCTCCAGAGATTTTAAAATTAGCGGGTACAATATTGAAAGATCCTGAACGTGTTGAAGTAACACCTGTTTCATCAACTGCAGAAATCATCAAGCAATCCTTATATTTCGTCGATAAAAACAATAAAAATGCGTTATTGACAGATATTTTAAACGACGTCGATGCTTCGTCTGTGTTGGTTTTCACCCGTACAAAACACGGAGCTGATAAAGTTGTTCGTCATCTTTCTAAAAATGGAATTAAGTCAGATGCCATTCACGGTAATAAAAGTCAGAACAACCGCCAACGTGCTTTGTCCAACTTTAAAGACAAAACAATTCGTGTATTAGTAGCTACAGACATTGCAGCGCGCGGAATTGATGTGGAAGAAATGGAAATGGTTATTAATTTTGAATTGCCAAACATCTCTGAAACATATGTTCACCGAATTGGAAGAACAGGTCGTGCAGGAAACAAAGGAACAGCAATTTCTTTTTGCGATTTTGAAGAAAAAGCATATTTAAAAGACATCGAAAAATTGATTCATCAGACTATTCCAGTGGTGGAAGGTCATCCATATCCGATGGAAAATTTTGAGATTGTAAAAAAAGAACAGCGTCAACGTCCTCCAAGAGAAAACAGAGCTGGCGGACAAAAGAAACCAAAACCTACAGTAGAACAAAAACAAGCTTCTGCGAAAAACAAAGGTAAAAAAACGTGGTTTGGAAAAGGAGATCGTTATTGAAAACTAACTTCTAAATCTCAATGAATATTTAAAACGAATCAGTTAGCTGGTTCGTTTTTTTTTTTGAAAATAAAACCATTTTCAACGCACAAATCGCTTTCAATGTTATTGGTGTAAAGAGATCCGGTACCCAATCCTTGCGGTAAATTCGTTGTGTATTCAGCGGCTAATTGACAAATGGCATTCAATCCAATATTCGATTCTAATGCAGAAGTCATCCACCATTCAATTCCTTTTGCTTCCGCTAATTCAATCCATTCTTTTGTTCCATAAATACCACCGTGTAAACTTGGTTTTAAGATGATAAATGGCGGCTGAATGGTATCCAATAATTTGTTTTTATCTTCGATTTGATTGACACCAATTAATTCTTCGTCCAACGCAATATTTAAAGGCGAATCTTTGCAAAGTTTTCTCATTGTTTCCCAGTCTCCAGCTTGAATAGGTTGTTCAATGGAATGAATATCTAATGCTGCCAAATGCGTTAATTTCTCTAAAGCATTTTCTTTTGTAAAAGCGCCATTAGCATCTACCCGAAGAGTTAATTCATCTTTTGAAAAACGAGAACGAATGGAAGATAATATGCTGATTTCTTTCTCAAAATCAATTGCACCAACTTTCATTTTGATCGTTTTAAAGCCTTCTGAAATTTTTTGTTCGATTTGATCTTCCATAAATGCTTGATCTCCCATCCAAATCAAACCATTAATTGGAATTTTTTTGGAATTGATTGAAAAATCATTTTCAAAGATTAAGCCATTACCGCCATTTTTTAAATCCAAAAGTGCTGTTTCAAGTCCAAATTTGATAGAAGGAAAGTCTTCTATTGTTTCAAGAAATTCTGCTGTTTTGCAATACGTTTCGCAAAATAAATGAATAGCTGCTTCATATCGTTCGTTTGAAACGTAATCCGGAGACAATCCTTCGATGATACTGCATTCACCAATTCCTTTCACTGAAGGGTTCTCTTCATTCCAAATGGTGATGAACCAGGCCTGCTTTTCGGTTAATACCCCGCGACTTGTTCCACTTGGATTTTTAAAATGGAAGATGTTATGTTGAATTGAATAATTCATCAAATGCTACAACTAATAAACGTTAGTATGGCCATGAAAAACGTCGAAAGTGCCACTTTTTTTAATTCTGGATCCAATAACCTGGGCTCTTGATTGTTTCGAACGGTCTTTAAATGAATAAAAAGAAGTATAAATGGAATCAAGCTTATTAATAGGATTAATTTTTCCGTGAGAAGTACAAATGAAAATTGAGACCAAAAAGCCACTATAATTAATAAACTATGGTATGTTTTAGCATTTTTTGAACCAATTTTAACTACGAGCGTATTTTTATTGGAAGTACGATCATTTTCTATGTCGCGCATGTTATTGAGATTCAAAACAGCTGTACTTAATAATCCAATAGAAAACGCTGGCAGAATTAATATTAAATCAATTGATTTTGCATAAAGTGGATAAACACCTAGCACGCTTACAAATCCAAAGAAAAACAAGACCATCAAATCACCTAAACCAAGATAACCATATGCTTTTTTACCGATGGTGTATGTGATTGCAGCTAAAATACAAAGCAAGGCAAGAACGAAATAGAATAAAATGAATTCAGTTGAAAGATTTTTTGATCCTAATTTAATTAAGATGGCAGCTGAACTAAAACTTAAAATGGAAGTAATAGTGATTGCAATTTTCATTTGTTTTTTTGTGATTTGACCCGATTGAACAGCACGCATTGGCCCAACACGTTGTTCATTGTCTGTCCCTTTCAAACTATCTCCTAAATCATTCGCTAGATTCGATAGTATTTGAAATAATACAGTTGTTATCATTGCAAAAACAAAAATAGAATTGTTCCAATGATTCGTGTAATATGCATATCCAGAACCAACAATTATTCCAGCAAGAGAAAGCGGCAACGTTCTTAATCGAAAGGCTTCTAGCCAGGCTTGTTTTTTTGTCATGATACAAATATAAGTATGTCCGCTTTAAAAAAGCTTAAAAAATAGAAATCAAGCCTTATATTTGTCAAAATTTTACACAATGAATTTGATTACAGCAAAAGATTTAAGTGAGCAAATGAAGCAGTCAAACGACTATTTCATTGTAGATATTCGTGAACCTTATGAGTATGAAATTGCAAACATTGGAAGCAAGCATATTCCGATGGGTGAAATTTGCAACCGAATAAGTGAATTACCTGCTGATAAAATCACAGTAATTATGTGTCGATCTGGAAAAAGAGCAGAAGCAGTTGCAAATATTTTAAGAACAGATTTTAACCGTTCGAATGTTGTAATTTTAGAAGGTGGAATATTGGCTTGGAAAGAAAACGTTGAACCAACCTTATCAATCGACTAATGGTAGAATTATTTAAACATTTGTTTCACTTAGATTTTGAATGGATTGTAAGTAATTACAGCGATTCAATTTATGCCGTTTTGTTTCTAGTTATTTTTGTTGAAACAGGTTTAGTGATCATGCCCTTTTTGCCTGGAGATTCATTATTATTCATGGCAGGGATGTATGCGAAAATTGGCGATTTAGATGTGATGACAATTATCTTTTTATTGAGTATTGCAGCTGTTTTAGGAGACAATGTAAATTATTGGATTGGAAGACGCATCGGCTTAGGTGTATTTGAATGGAAAATTGGAGGCCGTCAACTGGTTAAAGAAAGTTATTTAAAGAAAACGGAAGACTTTTTCCAAAAAAGAGGAGTTTTTGCCATAATTATGGCGCGTTTTGTTCCAATTGTTAGAACCTTTACACCTTTTGCTGCAGGAGTCGGAAAAATGGATTACCGTAAATTTTTACTGTTTGATATCATTGGTGGTGTGTTGTGGATTACTTCAATGACACTAGCAGGTTATTTTTTAGGTCAAATTACATGGGTCAAAGAAAACAATGAAAAAGTAGTGTTGGGAATTGTTTTTCTTTCTGTTTTACCAATGTTAATTAGCTTTTTGAAATCTAAAATTTCATCTAAAAATGCCTAGATACGGATTGTTGGGTAAAACCTTAAATTATTCATTTTCAAAAACATTTTTCGAAGCATATTTTTCAAAACATGAAATCCCTGCTACATTTGAAAACATTGAGATTCCTTTAATTGAAGATGTTACCAATGTTTTTAACAGTAATTTAAGTGGTTTAACAGTTACGATTCCTTTTAAGGAACAAATTATTCCATACTTAGATGAACTTTCACATGAAGCTAGAGCAATAGGCGCGGTAAATGTGATTCAATTTATAGAGGGAAAAAAAATCGGTCACAATACCGATGCGTATGGATTTCAACAATCGATTAAACCTTTTTTGACAAATAAACATGAAAGAGCAATGGTGTTGGGAACTGGTGGAGCGGCAAAAGCTGTTACGCATGTTTTTAATTCATTGGGAATTAATGTAGTATCGATCAGTAGAAATCCAAAAGGGCCGAATCAATTTTCCTATGAGGCAATCAATAACCACATGATAAATGCATGCAAAGTGATTGTGAATTGTACACCAGTAGGTACATTTCCATCGCATGATGAAAAAATTGATATTCCATTTGAGTTTTTAACCAATGAGCATTTAGTAGTAGATTTAATATACAATCCACCAAAAACAGCTTTTTTAAAAGCTGCAGAATTAAATGGTGCAACAATTCTAAATGGCGAATCAATGTTGAAGGAACAAGCATTAAAAGCGTGGGATATTTGGAACCAATAACTAAGAAAGATTTTAATGAACTACTGATGCATTTAAAGTGTATTGATTATTCATGTTTCAATAGTTCAGCAGATTCAGGTGTCTTGGAATCAATTACAGCATTAGCAAATTCAAGAGGAGGCGAAGTATTTATTGGTGTAAATGAAAATCAAAAAGTAATAGGTTGTTTTCCAGAGAAGGAAATTATATTTATGAAAGAGCAATTAGAAACGTTACATTCAGGTTTAAGTTGCATTTTTAATACATACATAATAAAGAATAAAATTATTGTAGGTATTCAGGTTCAAAGGAGCAACAGTAAGGTTGCAGTTATTGGCTTAAATAAAACAAAAGCATATTATTTCAGGTTAAACAGAAAAACACTGCCAGTTAATAAAATCATCACGTTAATCAGGAAGTTGGAACAATCAGAAAATACTATTCATTTTAATTCTGATGCACTTTTAATAATAAAACTTCTTCAAGAAAATCAAAAGATGACTTTGAGTATGATCTACCGATCATCAAATTTAGCCCTCAAAGTAGTCGATAATACGATGGCTTTTTTGGTATATTCTAAAAAAGTTGAAATGTTTTTTGAAAATGATCAAATCTATTATAAAATAAAGGATTGATAGTATTCAAAAATGTTCATAAGTGTTTCTCAGAGTGAATTTTAGATTCACAAAATTTCATAAAAAACAACTTTTTCCATTTTAATGTGTTATATTTAAAAACAAATTAATTATTTACAATAGAAATGGGAAGACCACCAACACGACCAGCAAGATTGCGAAATGGATTTTACATAGAGGTCAAAACACAAGGTAGTAGCGCAATTCTAGTAAGAAGAGATACCAAAGAGCAAATGTTAATGGCTGCAGAGGATTATGCTAGAACAAAAAATGTTACCATTCGCGGTGAAATGCGAAACGATAAATGGGTAGAAAGTTAAATTAAAAATAAAAGGTCTCTTTAGTAGGACCTTTTTTTTATGTACAAACATGAAAAATTCAACAAAAACATTACTTTATTGGACATTCTTTTTTTTAGCCTTATTAATAGGGATTTATAGTCTATTATCATTTGAATATATATTAGCTGCAAAACTGACTGGTGTTATTATTGTATTAACTTTTATTATTGCATTAAAAATTTGGACAACCAACTCAAAAATTAAAAATCTAAAGTTAAAGAAAACGCCTTTAAATTTAAATCATCGTTATTGGTTGAAGGAACACTGTTTTTTTTATCAGACATTGAATTCAACTGACAAAATTATTTTTGAAGATAGAATAGGTTTGTTATTATCTAAAGTTGGTGTCGTTGATACTCATAAAGAGGTTAAAGCAGATACGTTTTTAGCAATTATGGCATATTGCACAATAACTTTTTGGAATCAGCCCTTTTGGGATTTAGGTAGGATCAGTACTTTTATTAATAATGACTTACAAACTTTTTTAAACGATACAAGTATAGAATGTTCTTTTAGTTCTATAAGTAAAGCTATAAGTAATTCAGTGTTGAGTCCAATGGAAAGTGATCAATCAAGTCAATTAGATGAACTTCAATTGGTATTAATTCATTCATTCAAACAGGAAAACAACGCTTAACTTAGCCTGAAAATTGTTTTCCCATCATTTTTTTTTGAATCCAAACCTATATTTTTCAATGAGTTAAGTAAAGCGATAAAACTTTTTCAAAAAAAGATTGTTAAAAACCCTTGTCAATATAAAAAGAGTGTCTATCTTTGCACCCGCTTACAACGGTAAGTAAATAAGATTGACAGTGGAGGTTAGGGTTTTAATA
>JAHEIL010000018.1 GCA_024639405.1 Crocinitomicaceae bacterium
CCTTTTTTTGAAATTCCTTTGTAAACAATATCATACAAGTGGCCATCTAATTCAAACTCGTGTTTTTTATGCCAAACTAAATCCTTGATTTCTTTCTGATTGAATTGGAATGCAATCAATTGTTTTTGAGGCACTCCCCGCTTGATTAAACTTTTCAGTTCCTTTTTTATCTTGAATTTTGAAAATTCAAAATAGCCAACAAACCCGATCAGTTGCCAGCTAATGATACAAAAAAGAATAAAAGATAAAATTCGTCTCACAAAACAAATGTATATATTTGATTTTGATTGAAGAAATTATAGCATAAAAAATACCATGAAGCACTTTTTAACAGCTCCAGCAAGCTACCGATATTATACACATGGATCTGAAAAAGCTCCCCATTTATTAATTGTTTTACATGGTTATGGTCAACTGGCAGAATATTTCATTCGGAAATTTCAGTTTTTGGAGGACGATTTTTTCATCGTTGCACCAGAAGGCATGCATCGTTTTTACTTGAAAGGTAGTAGCGGTCGTGTTGGTGCTTCTTGGATGACGAAAGAAGAACGCGAATTAGACATTCAAACAAATATGAATTGGCTCAATGCATTATTAGCAAAATTGACATCCGATAATACCTATCAAAAAATTAGTTTATTAGGATTTTCTCAAGGTGGAGCAACAGCAGCTCGCTGGTTTCATGCTTCGAACCAATTCGATCATTTCATTAGTTGGGCAAGTGTTTTTCCTCCTGATTTAGAACAGGAATTAACTAAAACACCATATTCTACAAATACCAACTTTTTTGTCATTGGAACCAACGATGAATTTGTAACGCCAGATGAACAAGAAAAACTCTTAAATTCCTATAAATTAAAAGGCTTTCAAACCATCACATTTGAAGGAAATCACACCATTGAAGAAACAGCATTAAAAAAAATACGCGATGCCATCAAATAAATGACTTTTATTAAGCGTTATTTGGCACAATTTCTGATATTTGCACTGAAATTTAATACATTCAATAGATGAAACTTTTAGTTGTACTTTTTACCTTCGTTGCATTCACTGGATTTGGTCAAGATGCTAAATCACAAGCTGTTTTAGACAAACTTTCTACAAAAATGAAAGGAATGAAAACTTTTTACATCGAATTTTCAGCGACAATTAAAAACAGTTCATCAGGCACCAACGAAAATGAGACTGGCAAAGGTTGGGTGAAAAACAACAAGTTTTACGCGGCTTATGGCGATAACACCATCATTTCAAACGGAATAAAAACATGGTCAGTTGTTAGAGACGAAAAATCAGTTTACGAAAGTGATGCATCCGATAAAGACGAACAATCGTTGAATCCAAAAAAATTAATGACCATTTGGGAAACAGGTTTCAAAAACAAATACGACAAAGAAGATAAAATCAATAATGAAGCCGTTCACATCATCAACTTATTTCCAAAAAACCCTTCAAAAGTTGATTACCACACCATTACTTTATATATCTCTAAAGTTTCCAACGAACTTAAAAAAGCAGTAATGCGTTCTAAAGATGGTTCTACAATGGTTTACTTATTGACAAAATTCCAAGAAAACCCAGCAATCGACGATTCAAAATTTGTCTTCGACTTGAAAAAATTCCCGGGTTATAGTGTGATTAAGGATTGATCATTCCTTACTTCTTCTTTTTCTTCTTCTGACCTTTTGTTTTAGGGCGACCGTATTTTTCTTGTTTCATCTTCTTCCAGTCTTTGCGCACATTAACTTTTTGATTCTTCAAAGACTTCTCGTGGAAGGCAGGTCCTACTTCGCGTTTCGTGATTTTGATTTGCGGTTCAGGCATGGTCGTTTTAGGCTCCTCATCTGGAATCAACACATTAGAAATAGTGACATCCTCAGGGAACGACAAGTATTCAATCGTTAAGTCACCCAATTCTTCTTCAATCGCTTTTTGCTGTTTTTCCTCAAAAGGTGAAAAGAAACAAATCGCAGTTCCTTGTTGATCTGCCCTACCCGTTCTACCTACACGGTGAATGAAATTCTCAAAATCTTCTGGTGCATCGAAATTGATCACATGGGTTACACCTGTTATGTCAACTCCACGCGAAATGACATCTGTTGCTACCAACAAATCAATTTCTCCTGATTGAAATTGACGTACGGTTTCAAAACGGTTATTTTGAGATTTATTAGAATGGATAATTCCTAAACGATCCTCGAAATTTAATTCTAAGCGTTCATGTACAATCGTCGCAAACGCTTTACTACTGGTAAAAACCAAGACTTTTTTCATGTCTTCATTGTTCTCCAATAAGTGTTGCAATAAATTTAATTTAGTATTGAAGTTAGCGACTTTATATCCTTCTAATTTGATGCTTTCTAAAGGTGTTCCAGCTGGAGCTGCCTCTACTTTCACCGGAGCGATAAAATAGTTTTCAATCAATGCTTCCACATCTTCGTTCATCGTTGCTGAGAAGAACAAACTTTGCTTACGTTCTGGTAAAATATCTAAGATATTTGTCAATTGTGTTCTAAATCCAAGGTCGAACATTTCATCCACCTCATCCACAATTAAACGTTTGATGTTTTTCAAGGCTAAATCGCCACGCAAAACTAAATCCAACAAACGACCTGGTGTTGCTACCAATGCATCTAATCCAAGCGAAACTTCTTCTGCTTGCGTTCGGATGTTTGCACCACCATATACTCCCACAACTGTAAAAGTCATGTACTTGGTCAACTTTTCGATTTCCTCTACCACTTGCATCACCAATTCACGTGTTGGAACGATGATTAATATTTGTGGCAAACGATCTTTTGTAAAATTCCATTGGCGCAATGTAGGCAATAAAAACGCCAAAGTTTTTCCCGTTCCTGTTTGAGCAATACCCAACATATCTTTACCCGACATGACAACAGAAAAAGCTTTTTGCTGGATGGTTGTTGGTGTTTCAAATCCTAAATCATCCAAGGCGTTTAGCAATGGTTTGTTTAAGTTTAAATCACGAAATGTAGTATTTTCCATTATAATTTTTTACGTGTGTGTCCACACTTTTTAATAAGCTAAAAGAGCACTAATCGCTTCTCTTAGTCTGTCTTTTGGTAAAAATTGATTTTCCAATGATACTGCAAAAGGTACTGGTGTATCCAACGAAGCAACTCGTTTTACCGGAGCATCTAAATCTTGGAAGCAGTTTTCTGTAATCAATGCAACCAATTCCCCACCAATTCCTCCTGTCATACAATCTTCGTGCAATACCAAAACTTTACCAGTCTTTCTTGCAGCAGCATAGATTGCTTCTGTGTCCAACGGTAATAATGTTCTTAAATCTACAATTTCAGCTGTTACTTCTGGCATTTCAGCTAAAATTTCGGTCGCCCAATGTACGCCTAAACCGTATGTAATAATCGTTAAATCATTACCCGTTTGTACCGTTCTAGCTTTTCCAATTTCAACCGTATAATAATCTGTAGGAATTTCTTCCTTTAAACTTCTATACAAATATTTGTGTTCAAAAACCATCACTGGATTTGGATCTTCAATAGCAGCATTCAATAATCCTTTCGCATCATACGGAGTTGAAGCATAGACTATTTTCAAGCCTGGCGTATGAAAAAACCAAGCTTCGTTACTTTGCGAGTGAAAAGGTCCTGCTGCAGTTCCTGCACCCGTTGGCATACGCACAACGACGTCTGCATTTTGTCCCCATCTCCAGTGCATTTTTGCTAAGTTATTGACAATTTGATTAAATCCACAAGTTACAAAATCAGCAAATTGCATTTCTACAATCGCTTTCATTCCTGCAATAGACAATCCTAAACCTGCTCCAACTATTGCTGATTCACAAATTGGCGTATTGCGAACACGTCCTTTTCCAAACTGCTCAACAAACCCTTCTGTTACTTTAAATGCACCACCATATTCAGCAATGTCTTGTCCCATTATTACTAATTCTGGGTATTTTTCCATGGACTGACGCAAGGCATCTTGAATCGCATCGATAAAACGCTTTTCTTCTTTAAGACCGTTTGCACCTTGAACAGCTTGATCAAACGGTGCATATAGATCTGTCATTTCAGTTGCCAACGAAGCAACAATTGCTGGTTCAGCATTTGCTTCATCAAATCCAACTTGAATTTCTGTTTTAAACACATTTTTAATTTCACTTTCCATCGATTCTGTCAGTACACCAATTTCTTTCAAGTACAATTCGAAATTTGCAACTGGATCGAATTTTTCCCAATGGTCTTGTAAACCTTCAGGGTAATATTTTGTTCCAGATGCTTCTTCGTGACCGCGCATTCTGAAAGTCATTAACTCCAATAAAAATGGTTTCGGTTCCACACGAATTTCTTCGTTGATTTTACGAACCGTACGAATGACTTCCAAAATGTTGTTTCCATCCACTTGAACAGCTTCCATTCCGTAACCAATGCCTTTATCGATGAATTGTTTGCATCTAAATTGTTCTTCAGAAGGTGTTGATAATCCCCAACGATTATTTTCAACCGCAAAAATCACGGGTAAATCCCACACACTTGCCACGTTCATTGATTCGTGAAAATCACCTTCAGAAGCACCACCATCACCTGTAAAAACGATGGTAGATTTTTGTTCATTTTTTAATTTTGCTGCTAATGCGATTCCATCTGCGATTCCTAATTGAGGACCCAAATGTGAAATCATTCCAACAATTTTATAGTCTTGCGTTCCAAAATGAAACGAACGATCACGTCCTTTTGTAAAACCTGCTTCCTTCCCTTGAAATTGAGCAAACAAGCGTTTTAGTGGAATATCACGTGTTGTAAAAACACCTAAATTACGGTGCATCGGCAAAATGTACTCATCTTGGTTCATTGCATAGGCACAACCAACAGAGATCCCT
Organism: Crocinitomicaceae bacterium; assembly: GCA_024639405.1. Classification (GTDB taxonomy): domain Bacteria; phylum Bacteroidota; class Bacteroidia; order Flavobacteriales_D; family Crocinitomicaceae; genus M0103. The sequence continues at coordinate 4,865 of JAHEIL010000018.1, forward strand.
TCTTGTCCCCAGCCAGAAAACCATTTCGTAATTTTCCCTTGACGCAATAAAATCAACATTTTTTCTTCAATCATACGCGGTTTTAACAGCGTTTTATAGATTGTTATTAATTCTTGATCATCAAAACCATCACGGTTGAAAGTGGTATATAATTTATCTAATTTTTCCATACGTTGAAATCGATCGAATAATTTACAAAATTAATGCAAATTGTCGGAGAACAAGCCTAGAAAGTGAAAAAGGTTGGAAATAAAAAAGGCTGATTCGATTGAACCAGCCTTTTAAGTATGTTAAATTTGATTAAACCAAACCTTGGTCAATCATAGAATCAGCAACTTTCACGAAACCAGCAATGTTTGCTCCTTTCACGTAGTCAATTGTTCCATCTTCTCTTTTTCCGTATTTCACACATGCTTCGTGAATAGAAACCATGATACCGTGTAAACGTTGATCTACTTCTTCAGCTGACCATGATAAACGCAATGAATTTTGTGACATTTCTAATCCTGAAGTTGCAACACCACCAGCGTTAGACGCTTTTCCTGGAGAGAATAAAATTCTTGCAGCATCAAATGCAGCAATTGCTTCAGGAGTTGAAGGCATGTTAGCTCCTTCAGCAACACACATAACACCATTTGAAATCAAAACAGCAGCTTCTTCACCGTTTAATTCGTTTTGAGTAGCACAAGGTAACGCGATGTCAACTTTCACTTCCCAAGGACGTTTTCCAGCAACAAATTTAGCTGAAGGATATTTTGCAACGTATTCTTCGATGCGACCTCTTTTCACATTTTTCAATTCCATTACGAAAGCCAATTTCTCAGCATTGATTCCATCAGCATCGTAAATATAACCTGAAGAATCAGATAACGTAACAACTTTTGCGCCTAATTGAGTAGCTTTTTCACATGCATATTGTGCAACATTTCCAGAACCAGAAACAGCAACAATTTTACCGTTGAAAGAATCATTTTTAGTTGCTAACATTTCTTTAGCGAAATATACTGTTCCGTAACCTGTTGCTTCTGGACGAATTAAAGATCCACCCCAGTTGCGCGCTTTACCAGTTAAAACACCTGTAAACTCGTTACGAATTCTTTTGTATTGACCAAACATGTAACCAATTTCACGTCCACCAACACCGATATCACCAGCAGGTACATCAGTATCAGCACCAATGTGGCGACATAATTCAGTCATAAAAGATTGACAAAATTTCATCACTTCGTTGTCTGATTTTCCTTTTGGATCGAAATCAGAACCACCTTTTCCACCACCCATTGGCAATGTAGTTAATGAATTTTTGAAAATTTGTTCAAAACCTAAAAATTTCAAAATCGAAAGATTTACAGAAGGGTGGAAACGTAAACCACCTTTGTATGGTCCGATAGCAGAGTTAAACTCAACACGGTAACCTCTATTTACTTGAATTTCACCTTTGTCATCCAACCAAGGAACTCTGAAAATAATTGTACGTTCTGGCTCAACAATACGATCTAAAATTTTAGACGCTTTGTATTTAGGAGTCTCTTCAATAACAGGAATAACTGCTTCAGCTACTTCATGAACTGCTTGAATAAATTCTTTTTCATGACCATTTGTAGCTTTCACTTTTTCCATGAAAGCATCGATCTGTGCTTGGTATTTATTTGACATTGTAAATGTGTTTTAAATTAACGAAGCAAATGTAAAAAAAATTAATTACTAAAATTGAAAAAATAACAATGGCGCCTTAAAATGTTGATTAATTAAAAAATTGTTATTAAAAAGTAAAGTTTGATTCAATAAATATTTGTTTATGAAGGCAACTATTAATACATTTGGCCGTATTAAGATTACCGAATAATAAAACTATAAAAAATGAAAACTACTTTAATATTAAGTTTTTGTGTAATTGCTTTTGTTAGTTTAAACGCATACTCTCAAACATACGAAGAAATATACCAAATTGCAAACCAGGAGATTCGTGATAAGATAGATCAAAACAAGTATGCTGGTATTGATATTTTGAAAGGTATATATAGTCATCAAAACGTTGGTATATCTGGTTTAAACTCTTCCCAAAAAGATGCTTTCAAAGCATATCTTTCAAAGTACAATGAAATTCAAATAATCAAAATAAATGATGAGAATAATTTGATGAATATTGTATCTTCACCAAAATTCACAAAAGAAATATTGAAAGAAGTTTTAGATCAATTCAATATTATAATAACAGGACATACAGTAAGTTATGAGTTATTTATTGAAAAAAATTAAATTAGAAAACATGCTTAAAAAAATATTTTCAATAGGTATTTTGTTATTTACATCAATACTCAATGCACAAGTAAATCCTGGGGCAAGTTGTGATCAAGCAGGTTGTTCTTTAGGAGGTTCATATACCAACCTTACAGGTTCAGCAAGTATGGGTTCTTACTCATGCTTAGGCTCTACTCCCAATGCTAATTGGCTTGCATTAGGTATTGCTAATAATGGTGATGTGCATTTAACATTGACGCAAGTTTCTAATGCTGGAACTCCTATTGACGTTGATTTTGCACTATATGGACCCTATACAAGTGTTTCTGCAGGTTGTCCTATTGGGCCAACAACTCCAACAGTTGATTGTTCCTATTCAGGATCAGCTACAGAGTATGTAGATATTATTGGTGCAATTGCAGGACAAGTATATATATTATTGGTAACAAATTTTAATGGTGGTGCTGGAACTATAAGTTTGGCTCCAAACTCTTCACTACCATCAACAGGTTCAATCAATTGTAATACAAATTTTACTGCAACAACTACTCAAATTGCAGCAACTTGCGGACAAGCAACAGGTTCAGCAACTGTAACTGCTGTAGGTGGTTATCCTCCTTATACTTATACGTGGAATTTACCTGGAAACCCTACAACACAAACTGTAACAAATTTAGCTCCTGGAACATACACAGTTACAGTAACATCCTCTGCTAATCCAACTACAGGTCAGTCAGTAAACCCAACAATTGGAACGGTTACAGTACTAAACAAGGTTGCAACTTTTAGCGCCACATCTACACAAGCATCTTGTATTGGAGGAGCAAATGGTACTGCTACTGCTAATTTTGCGATGGCTGGCGGTAATGCTGGTATTACAGCAACTTATTTATGGAACAATGGTCAAACAACTAAAATTGCAACTGGTTTATTACCTGGAACATATACTTGTACTGTAACTTTATCAAATGGATGTGTAGGAACAGCTACTGTGACTGTTGGTGCTAGTTCAGTTAGTTATTCTGGAACATCCACATTAGTTTCTTGTCCTGGAGGTTCAAATGGAACTGCAACTGTATCTATGAGTCCAGTAATTGGAAACCTTTCTTACTTGTGGAATGATGCATTGCAACAAACAACTCAAACTGCTACTGGTTTACCAGCTGGAACTCATACTTGCACAATTACTTCAGATATAGGATGTGTAGGAACAAAAACAGTTACAGTAGGAACTATTCCCGGAATGATTGGTGTTTTTTCTGCGATAAATGATGTAACATGTAATTCAGCAAACAATGGCTTAATGGCTGTTTCGGTCACTCAAGGTACTGCGCCATACACCTATGATTGGTTAAATTCAACTTCAGTAAATGATACTGCAAGTGATTTATATGTTGGTTACCAAGCTGTAACGATTACAGATGCAAATGGTTGTATTATTACTATCTCAGATACATTAGACGAGCCATTATCTTTAAAAATAACAGCTTTAACTCCACCAACTCAAATCTGTCCAGAAGCATCAATAACTTTATCAGTTAATGGAACTGGCGGGTCTTCTGCTTATATTTTTACTTGGACAGAAAATGGTTCTATAATTGGAACAGGAAATACAATTACAGTGAATCCGTTGAATTCTAACACAAATTATTGTGTGAAGATGGAAGAAGTATGTGGTTCACCTTTCGATGATTCTTGTACGGTATTAACTTTCCCATTAGAAATTTTACCAGCTTTAAGTCCTGATGCTCCAGAAAGATGTATACCTGCAAAATTTGATTTCACAAACAACTCTTCAAATCCAACTGAAATTGCTTCTACCTATTTCGAATTTTCAGATGGATACAATGTGTTAGAAACTGGAATAGATTCAACATCAAATACATTTGAAATACCAAATCAATATACAGTAATCATGACTGTATCTTCGATTTATGGTTGTATTTATACCGATACATTTGAAAACATCGTAAATGTTAGAGACGTTCCTAAAGCAGATTTTACATTCTCATCTAATCCAGCAACTTTCTTTGAAACAACCATTGCAATGCAAGATCGTTCTTCTTCAGATGTTGTAACATGGAACTGGTTGAGTCCATATTCATCTCCAACATATAGCCAACTACAAAACCCAGTTTTCAATTATCCAATTGGTGAAGTTGGTATTTATCCTACGACTTTGATTGTAACTTCAAATTATGGTTGTGTGGATACTGTAACCTATAACATGAATGTGATACAAGACATTATTATGTATGCTCCAAACTCATTTACTCCTGATGGAGATGAACACAACCAAAATTGGAAATTTGCTGTTCAAGGAATTGATGTTTATTCCTTCAATTTGATGTTATTTAACAAATGGGGTGAAATTATTTGGGAGACAAATGACGTAAATTCTTCATGGGATGGAACTTATAATGGAAAAATTGTACAGGCAGGATCTTATTTTTGGCGAGCGAGTGCAAAAGATATAATGAATGATGGTAAACATGAATTCTCAGGTTCAATTAACGTATTACGTTAATTTTTAATAAATTTTTCTAAAGGGAAGTTTTAGCTTCCCTTTTTTTATGAACTTTAATCACTTAAAAAAAATAATTATGAAAACCCTTTTTGCCGTAACAATTGGAAGTGTCTTTTTCATTTCTTGCGATGTAGCGAACGAAGTTAGTTCTATTGCTACAAATCTTTCAACGACTATGAATACAAATACTTCAGAGACCCAGCCAAAATTATCTAATGCAGATGTAATAAGTGGATTAAAAGAAGCCTTATCTGTTGGAATTCAAAATTCAGTAAAATTAAGTTCAGTCACTGACGGTTTTCTCAAAAACCCAATGATTCGTTTGCCTTTTCCAGAAGATGCCGCAAAAGTAAAACAAAAAGCATTGGATTTAGGCATGAAAACACAAGTTGAGAATTTCGAAACAACGTTGAATCGTGCCGCTGAAACAGCTACAAAAGAAGCGTTACCAATTTTCACAAAAGCAATAACTTCGATGAGTGTTAGTGATGGATTTTCAATATTAAATGGTGGAAATGGAGCCGCAACAGCTTTTCTTAAAAAACAAACTACAACTGAATTAACAACTGCTTTTGCGCCAAAAGTAAAAGAAGCGATAGCACAAGTTAAATTGACAGAAGTTTGGAATCCGATCATGACAAAATACAATACGGCAATGACCTTTACAGGTGGACAAAAAGTAAACCCAGATTTGAATGCTTATGTGACACAAAAAGCAATTGATGGGCTTTTCAAATTAGTTGAACAAGAAGAAAATAAAATCAGAAAAGATCCAGCTGCACGTGTGAATGATCTACTTCAAAAAGTTTTTGGAAGCATTAAATTGAATTAATATGTTCTACCCTGCTTCTGAATTAGTATTAAATGCTAATAATCAAGTTTATCATTTAGGGATTTCACCTGAAAATATAGCTGAAAAAATTATTTTAGTTGGAGATCAAGACCGTGTTCATTTGGTCTCCAACTTTTTTGACACCATTAGACACACATCCCAACACCGAGAATTTGTTGTGCATACTGGCACTTTCAATGGAAAAGAAATTACAGTTATTTCAACTGGAATCGGTACAGATAATATTGATATTGTTATCAATGAAATAGATGCTTTATTCAACATTGATTTACTCTCAAGAGAAGAAAAAACGTACAAGAAAAAGGTCGAATTTATTCGGATTGGAACCTGTGGGATTCTTCAACGCAACATACCGCTCCACGCATATATTCTTTCAGAACATGCAATTGGTTTAGACAATATTGCGCATTTTTATCAAATTCCTTATTCTGAAAGCGAACAGCAAAATTCCGTTTTTCTGAACCAAAAACTTGGCTTGCCTGAAAACGTAATACCATATTTTATTGATGCGAATCCACAATTGATTGGCAAATTATCTTCAGAAAAAACAGTTTCTGGAATTACGATTACAAGTAGTGGGTTTTACGGGCCTCAAGGAAGAGAGTTAAGGGCAAAAAAAAGTGTTCAAAACATGAACGAACACATAGAAAACACAATTATCGCTGGCAAAAAGATTGTTAATTTTGAAATGGAAAGTTCTGCTATTTTCGCTCTTAGCAAAGCATTAGGTCATTCTGCTACAACCATCTGCTTAGGTGTTGCAAACCGACCAAATCAAGTGTTTTCAAAAGGTTTTGAATTAGAAATGAATGAGTTAATACATTATGTCTTAGAACGTATTTAAGGTTGCTAAAATTCGATTCACTCTAGCTTCATCAACTTTTAAAATTGTTTCAGAAAACAACGACTCTTCGTCCAATTGCATTTTAATTGTACCCGAAAAATGCAGTGCATCAGGATTTATTTCTTTAACTAATCTAGCTGCATTGGCAGCGCTCACTCCCCCACCAATCATTATTTGAATATTTTCTGCACTGTATTTTTTCATTTCTTTTAATACCGGTAATCCTAACTCAACGTTGCGCGCTAAACCTGAAGTCAAAACACGATTAACATTGTTTTGAATCAAAATGTTGAGAGATTTTTTCCAATCATAGCTATCATCAAATGCACGGTGAAACGTGACTTCCATTCCAGCAGATTTCAGCATGACTTTCTTTAAAAAATCTTCGTCAATTGCACCTTTTTCTGTTAAAGCTCCAATAACAATTCCACTTGCCCCCATTGCTTTACAATTAATGATTTCTCGCAACATGATTTCTTGTTCATCTTCCGAATAAAAGAAACCTCCTGGACGCGGACGAATTAAAACATGAGTTTCAATCCCATAAGCAATCGCGTATTCAATCATTCCATATGAGGGTGTAATTCCTCCTTGTTCAAGATTTTGACACAATTCTATTCGATCAAAATTTAATCTTTTGGCTAAACGTATTGCAGCTAAAGAGGCTGCGCACAATTCTAACTTCATTACTTAAAATAGATGTTTATTTCATCAATAAATGTCCAAGGTGTATTTCCTTCACCATTCGAACCTACAGGAATTTTGGTTCTGTTTTTGATTTGGAATTTAACGAATCTACCATTCATTTTTTGATTTAATTGAAATTTTACAGCTGATTTATCCAATCTTAGCCCTGTTGGTTTCGACCATTTTTTTCCATTTTTCGAAACAAATATTTCACAATTTTCAGGTGCGTAAATCCAAGAATTAGTATCGTCTAGAAAGTGAATGGAAGCACCTTCAATGGTAGATTTTTGAGTTAAATCAACAATAAATTCAATAGTTGACGTGTCAAATCCTAGCCATTCATAGCCTTTCCAAGGTAATTTCCCATAAACACCATCCACTAAGGTCAAACTGCCATTTGAACTATATTGAGGACTCGGTTTGGTAATAAACGTAATTGGTAAACCCAAAGCTGGGTGTCGATAAATAACTTGTTTCGCAGGATCTTTTAACAATGGTGATGTCAATACTACCGTGATTTTCTCAACGGTTGAACCTACTGTACGATCAAAATCCATTGAATCTAAATCACCAATTGTTTTTGAAATAAAGCTAGTATTGTCGCCAATTTTATAATTCAATTGAAAATCTTGTGTTTGATCTTCATCTTTAACATATAATTTCATTCCAGTCTTTGTTGGAACTAATTTAGAACTTGGATAAAACAATGCTCTTGAAAAATTGACATTTCTTTGTTTTAAATATCCCACATGAAAAGCTTGAAAAGCCTGTTTAAATTCTTCGAATTTTGGTTTTTCTTGACACCACAATGCTTGAGAAAGAGCTATAGCGCGTGGATAAGCCATGTATTCTAATTTTTCCATCGTAGGAATGTACTCTGTCCATAAATTGGCTTGTCCACCCAAAATATAGGCATGGTAACTTGCTGGTAATTTCTCAGGGATTGGGTTGAAATCATATACTTTTTCTATCGGTGTATATCCGCCAATCGCTATTGGCTCGGCCGGATTCGTACTTTGATAATGATCGAAATAGCAATGAGATCCTGGAGACATAACAACAAAATGTTGTTGTTTTGCTGCATCAATTCCTCCTTCAAATCCTCGCCAAGACATAACTGCAGCATTATCAGATAATCCTCCTTCTAAAATTTCATCCCATCCAATTAATTTCCTACCTTTTTTCGTTAAATATTTATCCATTTGTTGGATAAAATAGCTTTGCAAATGGTGTTCGTCCGGAATTCCATTTTCACGCATAACAGCTTGACATTTTTTACATTTTGTCCAACGTGCTTTTGGTGCTTCGTCACCACCAACGTGAATGTATTGAGAAGGAAACAAAACCAAAACCTCATCTAAAATATCTTGTAAAAAATGGATACTTTCTTCTTTGGAGCAAAAAATATCATCAAAAACACCCCATAAACCAGGCACGCCTTGTTCCTCAATCGTACACGAAAACTGAGGATAAGCAGCTAATGCAGCACGCGAATGTCCTGGCATTTCAATTTCAGGAACAATTGTAACATAGCGATCTTGAGCATATTTCACTACATCTTTGATTTGCTCTTGCGTGTAAAATCCACCATATTTGTTTTTAGAATAGGTACGAGGAGAAGTTGTATAATGATTTTCAACAGTACTATCTCGCCAAGCACCTATTTCAGTTAATTTTGGGTACTTTTTAATCTCAATTCGCCAACCTTGGTCGTCCGTTAAATGCCAATGAAAGGTATTGAACTTGTAAAAAGCCATTAAATCAATGTATTTTTTGACTTGTTCAACCGTGAAAAAATGTCGACTCACATCTAAATGCAAACCACGCCATTGAAATTTAGGTGCATCTTGAACAAACGCCCGTTGAATTGAATAGTGTTCTTTTTCTCCATTTATCAATTGAAACAAAGAATTGAAAGCGTAAAAACAACTCGCTTCAGAAGTAAATCGAATTTTCACATTGTCACCAATATTTATCGAATAAAAATCAGTTGGAGCGTTGTTTAATTTTTGAAATTGAACAAGTGCGTTTTTACCTCCAAAAACACAATTAATACCATACATTTCTTTTAATTGCGTTTGCATGTAATTTCGCAAAGGCTTAACCAAAAGAGTTGAATCGAAGGACAATTCATTTCCTAAATTGATTTCACCAACCATCGCTTTATAAACTCCAGGAGCTGGTAAAATGACACTTTGTGAAAGCCCAACTTTCGTCAACAAAAGCAATAAAGCTAATAAAAAAGGATGTTTCATAATTTAGATGTTTCAGGCAAATTCTCCAGGTTTCTTACCTTAAAAGATAGGAAATAAAAAAAGAAAATTGCAGTTAAATTTACAATTCCTAACAAACCAATTTCAGCAATAGAATCAGATAGACTTGCAGACATAAGATCGTTTGATCGCAGTGTAAAAGGCATTAAAATAATCGAAAAGAATAGCCACAGCTTCCAATTTTTCAATTTCAATAAATAGTAAACTATTAAAATTAATAAAGGCATTGACAATAAAAAATGTTCGGTATCTGTTACGAAAAAATTGGGTGTAAACGCCATTAAAACGATGGAGAACTCAATGAAACTATAAGTTGAAAAAGTTTGTCTTTTCGAATAAAAATATCCCAATGTCAGAATAATCAACAGTACAAAAATTGATGGTAACCAGGTTGAATTAATCCCTAAATAATAGTTGGCTAGATACGTTAAGGAATACTGACTTATAATGTAATTACCATGTTTGGAAACTGCTAAAAACCAAAAGCGCCAAATTTCTATAATCCCATTAAAAGAATTATTCAAAATTGGAAGTATAAAAAAGAAAGTACCCAACAAAGCTAATCCTCCAATAATCTTCCACTTTTTATAGAATAATAAAGGAATAAAAACGATGACAACAATTGGCTTTAAGATTACCATTAATCCCCATGCAAAAATTGTCGTCCACTGTTTATTTCTTAAAACGCCATATAACCCAAGCGTAAAAAAGAAAAATAAGAATAAATTGATGTTGCCTATATGAAACTCTCTAACAAGTTGAATAACGGTGAAAAAGAACGCTGTATAGAGCATCCAATTGTATTTTTTATCCTGATTTAATCGCTCTACAAATAAAATTTTTCGCAAATAATAAACCCCAAACACAAATGCGACTAACAATAGAATTGAATGAATAATTTGAGCTGTAAAAAAAGAAACTTTTGTTGTAAAATAGAAAAAATAAAGGGTAGATGGAGGGTATTTAAAAAAACCTGTCTCTTCACCATATGCCAATAGATATGGGTTTTTTCCTTCAAAATAATCTTTAGCAGCCAAATAATACACCTCGAAATCGTTGGTGTAAAATTTACCATTTAACTTTTCAACAAAGATTAAAAGTGTTACAAATAATAGCATAAAAACCCCGAAGATCACTATTGACCTTTGGGGTTTTATTAACTTATTTTTTAAGAAACTCATCAAAAATTACATATTTCTTCGGTATTGACCACCCACTTCAAACAAGGCTTCTGTAATTTGACCTAATGATGAATACTTACATGTTTCCATCAATTGTTCAAACATATTTTGATTGCTAATCGCTGCATTTTGAACTTTTTCAATGCCATTTTTAGCAATTTCAGCATTTCCTTTTTGCAAGTTTTCCAACATGGTAATTTGGTATGCTTTTTCTTCTTCTGTAGCTCGAATTACTTCTTTCGGTAGTACAGTTGGAGAACCTTTCGAACTCAAGAATGTATTCACACCAATAATTGGGAATTCACCTGTGTGCTTCAACATTTCATAATACAACGATTCTTCTTGAATTTTAGAACGTTGGTACATAGTTTCCATTGCACCTAAAACTCCACCACGTTCCGTAATGCGATCAAACTCCAACAAAACAGCTTCTTCTACTAAATCAGTTAATTCTTCAATAATAAAAGACCCTTGCAATGGATTTTCATTTTTAGCCAATCCCAATTCACGGTTAATGATTAATTGAATGGCCATTGCACGACGAACAGATTCTTCTGTTGGTGTAGTAATCGCTTCGTCATAAGCGTTGGTATGTAATGAATTACAATTGTCATAAATCGCATACAATGCTTGTAAAGTTGTACGTATATCGTTGAAATCAATTTCTTGGGCATGTAACGAACGTCCAGATGTTTGAATGTGGTATTTCAACATTTGCGCACGCGCATTTGCTCCGTATTTACGTGCAAGTGCTTTCGCCCAAATTCTTCTTGAAACACGACCAATTACAGCATATTCAGGATCAATTCCATTGGAGAAGAAGAAAGATAAATTTGGACCAAAATCATTGATACTCATACCACGACTCATGTAATATTCTACATACGTAAAGCCATTTGCTAATGTAAATGCCAATTGAGTAATTGGATTCGCACCTGCTTCTGCTATGTGATAACCTGAAATCGATACTGAATAGAAGTTGCGCACTCCATTCTGAATGAAATACTGTTGCACATCCCCCATTAAACGTAATGCAAATTCAGTTGAGAAAATACACGTATTCTGTGCTTGATCTTCTTTTAAAATATCTGCTTGTACTGTTCCACGAACTTGCGTTAACGTTTCAGCTTTGATGGTTGAATAAATTTCAGCAGGTAACACTTGGTCACCTGTAACTCCCAACAACATCAAGCCTAAGCCATTATTCCCTTCTGGTAATTCGCCTTGATAACTTGGTCGAACGGTTCCTTTTTCTTTGTAAATCGCAGCGATTTTTGCTTCAACTTCCGCCTCCAAACCATTAGCAACAATGTATTTCTCACAATTTTGATCAATGGCAGCATTCATGAAGAATCCCAACAACATCGGTGCTGGACCATTAATCGTCATTGAAACTGAAGTCATTGGATGCGATAAATCGAAACCAGAATACAATTTCTTAGCATCGTCTAAACAACAAATTGAAACACCTGAGTTTCCGATTTTACCATAAATATCAGGGCGAATGGCAGGATCATTTCCGTATAAAGTCACTGAATCAAACGCTGTTGACAAACGTTTTGCAGGCATTCCTAATGATACGTAATGAAAACGCTTGTTGGTTCTTTCAGGACCACCTTCACCTGCAAACATACGTGTTGGATCTTCGCCTTCTCGTTTGAATGGGAATAATCCAGCTGTGTAAGGAAATTCTCCAGGAACATTTTCCTGCAAAGACCATCGTAAAATATCACCCCAACCGTTGTATTTTGGCATGGATATTTTTGGAATTTGTAAATGAGAAAGTGATTCTGTGTGTGTATCTAATTTTAATATTTTATCGCGTACTTTAAATTCAAACGTAGGATTTTTATACGTTGCTTTTTTGTCCGACCATTTCTGTAAAATGTCCCAATTTTTAGGGTCAAAATTCAATTTTTCGGTTTCAAATGCTTCTGCTAATGCTTTAACCAAACGATCTTTATCCTCCATCGAAGATTGACGAATCGTTTCCATAGAAGAATGTAAACCTTGTAATTTATCTGCAACCAACACTTGATCATTCACCCATTTATCATACGATCGGTTATTTTCAGAAATCTCAGATAAATATCGTGTTCTATCTGGAGGAATTACAAAAATTTTCTCCGACATTTCTTTGGTGATTTCAAACGTTGACTTCAAATCTGCACCAGAAATTTCTACGACTTTGTCCATGATTACTTTGTACAACGAGTTCATTCCTGGATCGTTGAACTGAGAAGCAATTGTTCCATAAACAGGCATAGCATCCACATCTGCTTCCCATAAATTGTGGTTGCGTTGGTATTGTTTGCGCACATCTCTCAATGCATCTAAAGCACCACGTTTATCGAATTTATTCAATGCAATGACATCTGCAAAATCCAACATGTCAATTTTTTCCAATTGCGTTGCTGCGCCATATTCTGGAGTCATCACGTACAACGACATGTCAGAATGCTCTAAAATCTCGGTATCCGATTGACCAATTCCAGATGTTTCCAAAATAATCAAATCGTATTCAGCAGCTTTCAAAACCGTAATTGCTTCCGCCACATGTTTTGACAAGGCTAAATTTGATTGACGTGTAGCCAACGAACGCATGTAAACACGGTCACTCTTGATGGAGTTCATACGAATTCGGTCACCCAGTAAAGCGCCACCTGTTTTACGTTTAGATGGATCAACAGAAACAACAGCAATTTGTTTTGTCGGGAAATCAATTAAAAAACGACGCACTAACTCATCGACCAGAGAAGATTTTCCAGCACCACCTGTACCAGTGATTCCTAAAACTGGAACATTGACATTTTTAGCCAAATCAGCAACTTGCGCTAAAACAGCTTTCGATTCTTCTGGATAATTCTCTGCAGCAGAAATAATATGGGCAATTGCAGGAACAAATTTCTCTTTTATTTTTAGGACATCTTGCTCCACATTTTGTCCAACAGGAAAATCTGATTTTTGAACCAAATCATTGATCATTCCTTGCAATCCCATGGCACGACCATCATCTGGATGATAAATACGTGTTATTCCATATGCTTGTAATTCTTCAATTTCTGAGGGTAAAATAGTTCCACCACCTCCACCAAAAATTTTGATGTGCGGCGCGCCTTTTTCTTTCAATAAATCATACATGAATTTAAAATACTCTGTATGACCTCCTTGGTAAGAAGTCATTGCAATTGCTTGTGCATCCTCTTGAATGGCACAATTCACTACTTCTTCAACGGAACGATCGTGACCTAAGTGAATTACTTCACAACCCGTTGCTTGAATGATGCGTCGCATGATATTGATTGCTGCATCGTGACCATCGAATAACGAAGCTGCTGTGACAATTCTAATTTTATTGATTGGCTTGTAAGGCGCTACTATTTCCATAAACTTTTTTGTTCATTTATTTGCGGGGTAAAAATACAAAAAATAGCCGTTAAAGAAAGCTTTTGGGAAGAAAGTTGGTGAGGAAAATTTACTGCATTTAAAACCTCACAATCATCTTCAAATTGAAGCGACGTTGGGTTAAGTAGTTCGGGATCGAATAGTATTTTCCTTCCACATCTTGAATCCATTGTTTGGAAAGGATGTTGTTGATGCCCATTAAATTCAAGACTTCAAATGACAAAATAGCATCGGTAAAGTTTTTAGAAAAGAAATTCTTCTTCGATTTTTTCTCATATAAGAAATCGTAGGAAAAACCAATGTCTACTCTAAAATAAGAACTCATGCGCAAGGTGTCTTTGTAGCGACTTGCATCTGGTGGACCATACGGCAAAGGTGTTCCATATTGCAAGCCCATTTGAACAGAAAAACTTTCAAAGCCTGGCATGCGGTCTTGCACCAAAGCACCAAAATTCAAGAATTGATCGGTTGGTCGAGGAATGTAACCTGGAAAAATAGTTGCGCTATCAACAACAGTTTGATCTTCTGAGTAACCGAAAATTATTTTTTCTCCTGCAGCATTGTAATATTCTTTGTAGGAATCATTCAAAATATCTTCTTTCGTAGACATAATTCCAACTTTGAAAAATGATTCGATTCCTTCTATAAATTGTCCGTGCACATTCAAATCTACTCCATACGCGTATGCAACTGCATTGTTATCTGCATAATAGCGCGTTCTAACATTTTCGATTTCGTACGGATTCACATCCCACAGGTATTTGTAATAGGCTTCAGCGGTAAATTTAAACGGTACTTCTCTGTTCCACATGTTAAAAAACAAATCAGAACCAGCAACAATATGAAACGATTTTTGCGCTTTTACATTTAAGTTTAATTGTCCGTCAAAAGTTCTAAATTCTCTGTAAAATGGTGGCTGGTAATACAATCCTGTTGCCAAACGAAAAGCAACGTCTCTTCTTCGCACTTGCCCATTTCGCACCATATACAAACGTGGCATAAACGTTACAGAAATTCTTGGAGTGACAAAAAGTTCTTGGTTCGCTGATGTATACCCAACACGCGACCCAATGTTTAATGCCCATTTCGAATTGGATTCGCGAATGGTATCAGAGAAATTTTTCACAACGCGTTTCCCGTCAATTTTAAATTTTTTGGAAGCAAAAGCAACAAAATCACGTTTCGTTTTGGACCATGCAAAATTACCTTGTAAAAAACCAGTCAAACGATTCGATTCTAACGCTAATTTTCCTTTAATTGTTTCCAATAATTCAACTTGGTTCGGAGAAGCTTGTGGCAATGAATATCCAGCAGAATCAATCATTTTCCATTCACTCAATTTATCATTAAAGACATCGTGTTGGTAATTAACACCCCAATTCAATGCGTGGTTGCGGTAATTGATTCGATCGCTGTCAATGTATTTGTTTTTAATCACAAATTGTCCATTGTGATAAACGTTCACAATTGTAGCAGTTAATTGGTTACGCGCATGGTTCAAAAAAGTTCCAATCCCTAAAACAGCAATTGAATCGCCATAATTTTCTTTGGAAGGATCAGTTTCTAATTGGTTGATATAATATTGACCTTGTATGTCAAACGCTTCTCTTTCATTGGTATTGAACAAAGTTGTGTAAAGGTCTAATTTCGTGCGTTTGTTGACGCGCCATTTGAAGGCAGTTCCTCCCATCATGGTTTGAAAACGGGTCAATTCTTGTCCATCGAAATAAATTTTAAAGCGGTATGCCTCATTCGCTGTTCCGAAATCGGTTTCTTGTGTTTGAGGAGAAAATTGATAGGTGTTACTGGAGAAATGTCCAATTACAGACCATGATAAATTTTCAGTTAATTCATAATTTGTCAAAAATTGCGCATCCCAAAAGACAGGATTGTAACCACCTTGTGCGGGCAAAGAATTTAAAAAATAACCATTTGAACGGTACCTTGCTCCTACTAAATAATTGAACCGAGAAGATACTTTTTGTTCAGCATGCGCTTCAATTCCCAACATCGAAGCCATAGCGGAACCTCTAAAAACCGAAGGTGTTTTGTATTCTATGTCCAAAACAGAACTTAATTTATCGCCGTATTGTGCATCAAAACCTCCTGCAGAGAAGCGAATGGATTTTACCAACGCAGAATTGATGAAACTCATTCCTTCTTGCTGCCCACTTCGGGTTAGAAAGGGTCGGTAAATCGAAAACCCATTGACATAAACTAAATTCTCATCGTAGCTTCCACCTCTCACATTGTAATTACTCGTTAATTCATTGTTGGAAGATGCAGCCGTTGTATACACCAACGATCGTTCTACACTTGCATTGGGTAATTTTTGCAAATCGTAATACGGCAATTTTGGAATTTCAAAAGGATCAGAAAGTGCAGCCTTAACATTTACTTCTTGTTGAATTATAAACGGGAATTTGATTGTTCCAACAGAAAAAGTGGTTTGATTGGGTATGTAAAATACTCTTACTTCAACGATGTCTCCGGATTGAAAACTCACGTTCAAACTATCATTCGCACGAGCATTGAATTCAAATTCACCTTTTTCATTGCTAAAAATTGCTTGGTTTATTGAATTATCTGGTTGTATTTTTACTAAGTCAAGTGCTGTACCTTTTTTGTCAACACAACGACCTGAAACACGCACTTGTTGCGCAAGCAGCTGAAACGAAGACAATAAAAACAAAACAACTAGTAAACGCATAAATAAAAATCTAGCCTACAAACGGCATTTTTAGTAAAATAGTGTACAAACTTACATTATATTTTAGGATTGAAAAAGTTGCTTATTTCTCAATTGCTCTTAGAACTACAAAATCTGGATCGAATGGATCGATTGCTTTGTAAAAACCATTTATAATTTCTGCTACTTTTCCGGTATTACACAATTGAAATAAATTCAAAGAACGTTCTTGCATTCCATTAGATGGAAACAATTTTTCATTGACTTGTTCAATTGTTTTTAAGGCTGTCTCATGGCGTTGCTTCACGGTTTTAACAACTTTCTCTTGAATTGATACTATTTGTTTCTCCAATTTCACAAGTTCAGCTTGGGCATATTTTTCCAAGTTAAAATCTGCAGTTACTACTTTATCAACTATTGTTGTTTTGAGTACATTCAATTGTTCCTCAATACTTAAAAAATCAACCTCTTCCGAAGCAAATTCTTTCAAATATGCTTTTTTAACGGTGGCAACATCTTCAAATAATTGAGTCAAGTTCATCGATACTTTATCCATTTTTTTTGCTGTTATCGGATCGATATATAGCAAAGAAGAACGCACTTGAATCAATGGATACAGTTCATTAGCTGCATCAAAAACACCTTTCAATTGCAACCAATACGCCATTTCCCCCACTCCTCCAACATAACACAAATTCGGTAAAATAGTTTCTTGGTACAAAGGTCGAAGTATCACATTGGGTGAAAAACGTTCTGGAAAATCTGATAATTCAGCAAGTATTGTTTCCAATGAAAGCGTACCTTTTCCTTCCACAAAAAAGCCATCTTCAACGTGTAAAATACGCTCTCTGGATTGTTCTTGTAAATAAAATAAGTTGATTTCGCGTGCATTCACTTGCAATTTATACCCTTCTTTCTGCAGTAATGCATTGGTCTTTTGAACAGCGTGAAAAGAAAATTGATGTTCCAACTCTTTATGCATTGTCGCAACAAATTCAGATTTCAACGCGCTTTGATCGCCATCTACAATTACTAATCCGTATTTCTGAAATAAAGCATTAACAAATGAAAAAGTTGCTTCTGCCAAATTTTCTCCAGTATAAGCATCCATCAAAACATTAATCTCATTTTCTGTATGTGATGAAAACAATTCTTTAACAGTATTTTTAACCGCTTCAAAATCAGTTAATTCAAAACGTCCAACCGGACCTTTTTGAGTTGAATCCCAAGTGATTGTCTGATTGAATAATTGAATGGATTGAATTTCCTCAAAATCGTGGTCTTCCGAAGCCATCCAAAAAACGGGAACAAATTTATTTTCAGGGAATTCAAGGGCTAACTCTTCTGCTAAACGAATAACATGTAGAATTTTATAAATAAAATAAATTGGCCCTGTAAACAAAGACAATTGATGTCCAGTAGTGATTGTAAAGGTAGTTGACTCTTTCAGCGCTTCAATGTTCGCTTTCACCTTATCCGTTGTAGTGATTTTAGCATAATTATCAGATAAAGTAGCTGCCAATACCGCTCGTTTATCATCACTGAAGTGTTGTTTTTTTGAAGCAATTTGTTGTTCAAAATTAGCTTTTGAAAACACGCGATTGATAAAGGGAAGTAATCGCTCTTGCTGACACGCTAAGTTCAATTGTTGATCTGTAAACAAGCCCGTATCTTGACGCTTAAAAGTGAATTTTTGCATGGACAAATTTAAGGAAAAATGGTTGAAATAGTTTGATTTCATTTCATTTAAAAGCTAAATTTTGAATTTTAAGAAAAATGTCAAATATTTGTATAACAAAAACTTAACAAGATGATTGATTCTATTTTAAAATTCAAATACATCCTTTTGATTGTTTCAAACTTATTATTAGTTAGTTGTAAGAAAACAATCAATTGCCCAGGTTTTCCTGAAGGATTAAAAAACTATCTTCCGGAGACTTCACTTTTAAAGTTTACGAATACTTCCAATGATACACTCGAAATTGCTATTAACAGTAAATTCATTACTCTTCCGAGAACTGTATCTAACAACCCACTTAGTGAAGGAGGAACAGGAGCAGATCCTGTTTGTATTGAGGAACTTACTTATAACAATGATAGTTATAATAATACACAAGAATTAGTGTTTTATTTCAATATTTCATTAAGTAGTTATGGAGCAACTTTGCGTTTAAACCTTCAAGAACCATTAGTTTCAACCAGTACATTTGATGTTGAAACATCAAATACTCCATCTTCACTTGGTACAAGTAACATTTTTGGCGATACATTAAATTTGAATTGCACATTTGGCCGTTTCAGTTTTGCACAAATAATTTATGGCCAAGGTATTGTAAAATTATATGATGTTGCCAACAATTGTGAATGGACAAGGGTTTTTTAGTTATTTATAGAAAGTAACAAAATGAAAAAACTATCTTTGTGAAAAAATAAAATAAATGGAAGCAATTATTACAACAAACAAAGGAACAATGAAAGTTTCATTGTATACAGAAGACACACCTAAAACAGTTGCTAATTTTGTAAAATTAGCAAAAGATGGTTTTTACAATGGCTTGAAATTTCACCGTGTTTTGCCTGATTTCGTAATTCAAGGTGGATGTCCAAACTCACGTGATGGAGCAAATGGAATGCCAGGAACAGGTGGACCTGGATACAAAATCGATTGTGAAGTAACTGGTGGAAACCAATACCACGATCGTGGTGTTTTATCAATGGCACATGCAGGAAGAAATACTGGAGGATCTCAATTTTTCGTTTGTCACTCACGCAACAACACTGCACATTTAGATGGCAACCACACGTGTTTTGGAAAAGTAATCGAAGGCTTAGATGTAATTGATGCGATTCGTCAAGATGATTCAATCGATTCAATCGAAATCATTGATTAATTAGCTGATATCTTTTTAAAAGCCTGTTTTTACAGGCTTTTTTTTGTTTTTTAAATTCGGATATTAAGATTTTTGGATTGAAAGACATATAGACATATTTTATGACATTAAAATCTCATCAACCAAAACTATCTAAATCAAGTCAAAAATCAATTCTGAACAATGCTCTTCACTGAAATAAGTATTGGCTATTTCGAGTAATTCTGACGCTGTTAAGTTATCGATGCCGTTGTATATTTCTTCTATTGTGTCAATTTGATTGAATAATAATAAACTTTTTCCAAGACCCAGCATTAAACCTGCATTGCTATCTAATCCTAAAGCTAAATGTCCTTTTAATTGTTCTTTCGCTCTGTTTAATTGCAAAGAACCCATTTTCTTCGTGCGTAGTAATTTCAGTTCTTTGTAAATTAATGCGATCGATTTATCGATGTATTTTTGATCCGTTCCTAAATAAACACTCCAAAAACCTGTATCTGCATACGATGTATAATTCGCCTCCACATTATAAGAATAGCCATATTTCTCTCGAATGGAAAGTGTTAAACGTGAATTCAACGCTGGTCCACCTAAAATATTGGTCAATAAAGTCATGCCTCTGCGCGCTTCATCTTTGTAACTAGGTGCAATTCCACCAACGATTCCATGAACTTGATATGTAGCTTCTTTCGATCTGATTTTAAAAGGCTTCAACGATTCAAAGGAATCAATAGCTTGGATTAAAACGCCAGTCTTACAGGTTTTAAAATCTTCTTCAAGCATTTTCAATAAACGGTTAGCAGAAATATCTCCAACAAATGAAATCACCATGTTTTCTGCCGTAAAAAAACGACCTAAATAATCTACTAAATTTGCTTGTGTAAAATTCTGTACGCGTTCTTTTGTTCCAAGTATATTATTCCCTAATGCGTGACCTTTAAAAAGATGCGCTTCGAAATCATCAAATATTTTATCACTTGTACTGTCCAAGTAAGAATTAATTTCGTCCAAAATAATTTCTTTTTCCTTATTGATTTCTTTCAAAGGAAAATTGGAGTTTAAAGTAATGTCTGCTAACAATTCTGAGGCACGTCGAATATGTTCTTTTGTAAAAGATGCATACACACAAATTTCCTCTTTTGTTGTAAATGCGTTTAATTCACCACCAACAGAATCTAAGCGTGATAGCACATGATATGTTTTGCGTTTTTTAGTTCCTTTGAAAATACAATGTTCTAAAAAATGGGCTAAACCTTCTTCTCCTTCTTTTTCAAAACGAGAACCTCCTAAAACCGTGATTCCTAAATGCGCAACTTGAGATGGTGCATGCAGATAAACAACACGTATTCCGTTGGATAAAGTGAAAATTTTTGGTTGTATTTCGTACATAAAGAATTATGGATTCTTGCGGTAAATTTCCCATTGACCTTCCACTTGTTCGTAAACAATACGATCGTGTAAACGAGATGGCCTTCCTTGCCAAAACTCAACCAATGTTGGCGTTAAAGCATAACCTCCCCAATGCGGAGGACGCGGAACACTATCAGGAAATTGTTGTGCCAATGCTTCAACGCGTGCTTCTAACATTGTTCGGTCCTCTAATTTCTCTGATTGATGAGAAGCCCACGCTCCAATTTGACTTGCTCGAGGTCGAGATGCAAAATAAGCATCGCTAACTGCACTTGGTACTTTGCTACAGGTTCCTTCAATTCGAACTTGACGTTGTAAATTAGGCCAAAAGAACAACATCGAAGCGGTATTGTTGTGCATTAAATCTGTTCCTTTGTGACTATTATAATTGGTGTAAAACACAAATTGATTGTCCAACACTTCTTTTAAATACAAAATGCGTGAACTTGCTTGTAATGCTGTATTTACGGTAGATAAAACAAATGCGTTCGGCTCAACTTGTTTCGTTTCGATGGCTTCAGAAAACCACGTTGAAAACAATTCAAAGGGTTGAGAACCAAAGTTACCTTCTAAGCTTCCATGATCAAAATCTTTGTGATCATTGCGCATTTGTTCTAAAAAATCTTCCATTATTCCTCAGTAAATGAATCTTCTAATTCACTTTCATCTGCGTCTTCATCATCTAACCCTTCTTCGATATCTTCATCATCAAAATCAGATCCTGGTGCTGAAAAAACTTTCCCTTTTGGTGCTGGTTCTTCTTCGATAGCTGCAACCATTGGTTTGCGTTCAATTTCGCGATCCAAATCTTCAGTATATGGGAAAATTTCAACTATCGGAGAAACTGTAATCGAAGGAATTTGAAAATCAACCATTAAGGTTGCTAAACTTTCTTTGATTCGATCGTAAGCATCTTTCACTGAGTGTGCAGAAACTAAAAAGTTTTGAGCAATTTTCTTTGATTTTTCTTCGTCAGCCCCTTCACTTTCGTACGTAATTTTCACTTTGTACCAAACATCGGCATCGTCATAAGCAAAAATATCGTGAATTTCAGTTCTTGAAATACCAACTACATTAAATTCTCCACGGATTACTGTTCCAAGTTCTTCATAAATGCGTGCTTCCGCATCTGTAAAAGTCATTGCTGCCAATAAATACGGTTCAGAAACACGTTTCAATGTTCCGTTGTCTAATTGTTTTGTATATTTTACTTTAACGGTAAACCAATTGTTCATAGTTACTTTTTTTGAAATGTTGTATAAGGTACAAAGATAATCAATGAAACGAGTTGAATTTAATGATTTCAAAAACTTTTTTCGTCTGCAGTTGTTTGAATGTAAAAGAACGATTAATGAAAACAACTTTAATTATTGGAGCAACTTCAGCAGTTGGGAAAGCGTTAGCACAAATTGCAATTAACGAAGGAAATAACGTAATTACTATGTCGCGAACTTCGCCTGAAATCGCTGGTACAACTTCCTATATTTATGATTTAATGGATCCGCACTCTTTTCCAATAGTAGATGGAACAATTGATCAATTGATTTATTGCCCAGGAACGATTAATTTGAAACCATTTCGCTCGTTGAAACAAGAAGATTTTCAGCAAGATTTAAACATAAATGTTCTAGGAGCAATTCAAGTTATTCAGCATTTTTTACCGAATTTATTGGCTTCACCAGCAGCTTCTGTAGTTTTGTTCAGCACTGTTGCGGTACAAGTTGGTATGCCTTATCATGCATCCATTGCAGTAAGTAAAGGCGCTATCGAAGGATTAACACGAAGTTTAGCTGCTGAATACGCTTCCAAAATTCGTTTTAATTGCATTGCTCCTTCGTTGACAGATACACCTTTGGCAGGACGCTTATTGAGTTCACCAGAGAAAAAAGTTGCGAATGGTGAGCGTCACCCGATTAAACGCGTTGGAGAAGCAAGTGATTTAGCAGAAATGGCTGCGTTTTTAATGAGCGATAAATCCAGTTGGATAACTGGACAAATCATGCACGTTGATGGTGGAATGTCTAATTTAAAAATAAATTGAGCGTGAAAAATACAAGTTTCTCACCTGCTGATACAGACCGCATCATAGAAATGGCGTGGGAAGACCGCACACCGTTTGATGCTATTCAGGCGCAGTTTGGTTTAGCGGAAGCAGACGTGAAGCAGTTAATGAAGCGTGAATTAAAGTTCAAAAGCTATGTTTTGTGGCGCGAACGTGTTGAAAATTGTCAGACAAAACACCTAAAAAAACGCTCTTCTGATATTGATCGTTTTAAGTGTAATTTACAGCGAACAATCAGTAACAATAAAATTTCGAAACGTTAAGAAGCACCTCATCTGGAAATCATTTTGAAACAAATGGTTTAAAAAGTTGACGAATTCATGTTTCAAAATTACCTTTGTAAGAAAAACAGATGTCAGAGCAACCCTCGATTCGAATCAATAAATACTTAAGTGAAATTGGATTTTGCTCGCGAAGAGCGGCCGATAAATTGATTGATGAAGGTCGTGTTACAATCAATGGTAAAGTACCAGAAATGGGAACAAAAGTGGTGCCTGGTGATGAAATCTGTGTTGATGGTAAAACCATTGAACAAGCTAAAGAAGCGCCAGTTTACATTGCATTTAACAAGCCAGTTGGCATTGTTTGCACAACTGACACACGGGTTGAACGGAACAATATCATTGATTATATCAAGTTTCCAACCCGTATTTTTCCGATTGGGCGCTTAGACAAACCAAGTGAAGGCTTGATTTTTTTAACCAACGACGGCGACATTGTAAACAAAATATTACGGGCACGAAATAACCACGAAAAAGAATACATTGTTTCGGTTGACCGCCCAATAACAGCCCAATTCATTCACCAAATGGCCAATGGTATTCCAATATTAGATACGGTTACGCGCAACTGCGAAGTGGAACAATTGAGTCGATTTACGTTTAGAATTGTATTAACACAAGGACTGAACCGCCAAATTCGTCGCATGTGTGAATACCTTGAATATGAAGTTATCAAGTTGAAACGCATTCGTATTATGAATGTTCAGTTAGATGTTCCATTAGGAAAATGGCGCCATTTAACACCTGATGAATTGAACCAACTCAATGAGTTAATTGCAAATTCTTCCAAAACAGTGGAAGACAGCAGCGAAGAAATGGATTGATCAAATCTTTTAGGCACTTGAGAATGCTTTCCATTGCTATCTTCATCGCGAGATTATAACTTTAATAGAAATTATGGTAATCAGTATTACAAAAATAACGTTGCACAATTATAGAAGATTTTTTGCATTTTTTAGATTTAACGGGCAAATCATTAATGAATTAAAAAATTCTCCTTGTAAAAACTATAAAATCACAGGAAGTTGGAATTTAAAAACATGGTACACCATGACCTTGTGGGAAGATGATGTCGCAATTGATGCATTTTATAGAAGTGGTATGCATTTAGAAGCCATGCAACAAGCGCACTTGTTTTCTTCAAAAATCTCAAGTAAAAGAATAAAGGGAAGTCAATTAATTTCGTGGAAAGAAGGAAAGAAAATTGTCAATAAATAAACTTACAGTTTTTCATCAAATTCAATCATCCATTCAATACCGTATTTATCCCGTAACATTCCAAAATAAGTATTCCATGGACTTTCTGAAATTGGCATTTCGATTTGCCCATCTTTAGATAATCCGTTAAAAAAAACAGTCGCTTCCTCTTTACTTACTGTATTCAAAACAATTTTACTTCTATTTTCATTCTCATTGGTTCTGCCCATAAATTCAGGCACATCATTCGCCATTAAAACACTGTTACCTATTGGTAAAGATATGTGCATTATTTTTTCAGCTTCATGTTCAGGAATTGGCATCTCTTCACTTGCTAAATCTTTGAAACGAATTATTTTAGAGAAATTACCTCCAAAAATAGATTGATAAAAAGTAAATGCTTCTTCTGCATTTCCATTGAAATTAATATGAGGGTTAATCTGTAGCATATTTGTAAATAAATGTTTGATTATTATTTAAAAACTTTCGAATTTTCGTCCATTAGTAAATACAAAGAACGAATTATTAAAGAGTTTTACTAATACGGCATTGCTGTATATTTGGTATTCTGCATCTTGCTGCATCGTTAATTCATGTACCCGTTGATTCATTAAAGCGCTAACACCTCCAATTACATTTCTAAAGGCAAACACATTGTTTTTCAAGATATAATCTTTTGGCATAAAATTACTGACACGAATTTTGGCATCATTCTGATAAGCATATACAAATGAATTCTCTCCCCAAATGGCTAAATCGTCTTTTACTTCCCAAAATGTAGCAGAAAAATTAGATAATTCATTTTTCATACCGTTTTTATAGTGCATCAAATTACCATTCAAATCTTCGTACACAACAAACCCTCTACCCGCTTTATATTTTTTCAAATAAAACTGCTCAACATCTGTAAAAACTCCATTTTCAAATACGGTAAATGTTCGCGTTGTGGGATCATTGTAACAAAGAATATCTGTTCCTGCTTCAAATTCGATGCCAGCTGTCCAAACGCCAATGTCGTAAATTTTACCACGCCAAAATACTTTGTAAAAATCGCCATTGTCTTTAAACGCAATGATGTTGTCGCCAATACAAACCGGCATGTATTGTTCTCCTGTAACCGTATACAATGGATAAATTTCTCCATTCCAATATGCACTCACAGTATTGTAACGTGTATCTTCGTAGACTATTACACTGTCCTTCACAACATAATCCCCTGCAAAATAGGTTAAAGTTTGTAATTTTCCTGCGTCCCACATGTTCAACGTTGCACCAATGCTGTAAGCTAACAAATGATCAGATACTTCGTATTTCACGTTCAAATTCGTAATATCTTTTCGTTCTTTTCCATCGTAAACTCGTAAATTTCCACGCGTATCTAAATAGGCAACCAATTCATCACCTGCTTTAAATTCTTTAATCAATTGAAATTCTAATTGCTTGAAATTTCCATTGTCAAATGTTTTAAAGTAATTGTTAAAATCAACAAAAGGCATCACTGTTTGTGCCACACTTTTGTTAGGCAAGAACCAAAAAACACAAGCAACTAAGAAAAGATGTTTCATACTTAATATTTTACAAAAGGCTTCTGATCCATCAATCCATCTTGTAAGATCCGCACAAAGTAATAACCATTAGCAAACGATGAAACATCGAATTTAGTACCTACTTTAGAATAATATGTGTCAATTTCATACGTTTGTACCAATTTTCCTTGTAAGTCGATAAATTGAATGGTTGTTATATTCGAAGAATTCGTAGCATTGTTAAAAACCACGGTTAATGAATTCGATGTTGGATTTGGATATAAGTAAAGATTTTGTCCTTCAGGTAAAACTGGACAAGGTGAAAAATCAACTCCTGGAGACCCACCTTGACAGCCAGCAAACCAAGCTTCTGGTAAAGCTTGATTATTTAATGACTTATTATATTCCAATGTATAATCGTCATTCATTGGCGAAGATGGCCATGGATTCATTGAATTATACACTACACTTGCAACCAATTTACCGCTTGCGTCAAATAACCGCAATGCTTCATTGTTACTCAATCCAAAATTAAAGTTTCCAGAAATATTAGTAATGCCATAACGCGAATTAAATCGAATGCTATCGTTTGTAAACACCCAAATTTCAGAGGGCCCCAACGTGATCGCTGGAAGGTTAAATACATGGTTATCTTTTTGATCTTTAAAGGTAAAACCATTCAATGAAACCGGGAGCGAAGAAGTGTTTTTTACTTCAAACCAATCACCTGCATTGTTCAATGCAAAGACACTGTTGTAATTAATTTCATTAAACACTAATTTTTCATTACATGGCGAATAGGCTTTTCCTGGTGATCCACCGATGCAACCACAGAACCAAATCGATGCATCTGTTTGATTTGTTGCACTTTTACTGTTTTCTAACGTTCTTCCAAATCCATCTGCACACTTTGGAAATGGATAATCATCCGCATAATAATAGGTTAGCGCTAACTTTTCTTTACCATTGAATATGAAAATCGAATCTTCTTTGTTGTTCCATGTAAAGCCTGTTCCACCAACATAATTCATTACTGTAGGATACTGAAGTTTGAACAGTGATGTATCTTCACAAACGACTAAATAACCATTTACAGGAATAATTGTTTGATTAGGAAATTGAAATTTATCGTAATGATTGTTGGATTTAACCGACCAATTGGTCAAATTCAATGGCGTTGAACCATAGTTATGTAATTCAATCCAATTTCCGCCATTTATCGTTGGGTCTGGATTGTAATGAATTTCAGAAATGGCTAATTTCAAAGGCTCAGTTTCCCCCTCAAAAATAGCAACATAAGTACTATTTGAAGGAATATTTAATTCAATGCTGTTACTATCTAAATCTCCAGCAGGAATTATGTTATTATTTTGCCAATTGCTAAATGTAAAACCTGGATTTGCTACAGCTGTTATTTGAACAGGTACTCCATCAAAATAAACACCTGTCCAAGGTAATGTTTCAGGAACTATCGTTGAAATTTTGATGTATCCAGCATTAGCTGGTTGCACATTTAACGTAACATTTACTTGTTTTACTAAATTAAATTCGCTCACAATTTGAGAACGAACAACATTGTTTCTAGGATATAAATTATTAATCAGGGTCGTTCTGTAATTGGTATACGTCGCCATTCCACCTGTCACATCATTCGTCCATTTTTGAAAGTGACGAGGCATTTCTGGAATTAATTGCTGATACATTGTATCCAAAATTGGCATGAAATACGAAGGCTTAAATACAGTATTCATCAAATCAGCATAACGATTGACAAAATTATTTTTAAATGTGGTGTTTTGAATCAAACCATCGTACAATTGCCAATAAGGATTTGGTTGATTGTTGTACCTGAAATAATCGAATATATTGGAATTGTAATCTGTCCAACCGCCCAAACCAAGTTCCATATCTTGCAAGAAAAAACGCCATTTATTATCTGTTGTTCGCGTTCGAGCAATTTTCATATTGTTATAGATCCAATCGACATTCGCAAACCAATTCTCTGCAGACAGGTAATCTGTAAAATTCTTTAAATCTAATTTTTGATCACATTTCTTGTAATAATCTGAATTTGTTGGATTGTATTGTGTTACAAAATCTTTCATGTTGTAAAAGCCTGTATCAGAACCTTCAACAGTTCTCAATACACCTGCCCCATAAAAATAACTCACTGATAACAAATCCAAGCTGTCTGGATTGTTGCCATAATTAGTTTCAAAATAACCTTCATTCGCTTTCTCGCGCAATTCATACACACCAAAATACTGCCCATTTACAAAAGCAATAACTGGCGTATAGGCTTGTGAATTCGCATTCGTTTGTCGCATGATTCGCATGAAGGTAGCATCTTTTTGCGGGTATGTATTCCAAAAATTACTTCCGTTACGTAAATAAAAAGCATCAAATTTCTGGATATAACTTTTTTCTTCAATCAACGGATAGTGAATAGGATCGCCTGTCCCAAACAATTTATTTGCCGGTTCAATGGTTACACTGTGTTGAGGATTTGAGCGACTTCCTCCAGCTCCACCATCTGGTTTAATGGATGCTTTCGTTTCAAATTGTTTGACTTTGTTTTTATCAAAGTATTCAATCACACATGCTTTTTTCCAATCTGTATTGTAATTATCAAAAATTCCATTCGCACCATATAAATTTGCAGGATCTGTTGAAATTGAAATAACAGGAAGCGTGAAATTTTCATTGAATAAATATGTTTCTGTGGCAATTTCACTAGGCAATAGATTAGCAATTATTGGAAAACAAATCACTTTGAGTACTTTACTACTACTTATATTGATTGGCCCTGTTACTAAGGGTGAAGCAATTGTTGGAGTTGAGCCATTCAACGTATAACGCAATTGACCTCCTGAAGTGGAATTATTTTGTATCGTTACAGAAGTAGCTGTGGTAATAAATCCACCATCTATTTTGATCGTTGGTGTTTGTTCAAAAC
This sequence comes from Crocinitomicaceae bacterium, assembly GCA_024639405.1. Lineage (GTDB taxonomy): Bacteria > Bacteroidota > Bacteroidia > Flavobacteriales_D > Crocinitomicaceae > M0103. The sequence continues at coordinate 33,867 of JAHEIL010000018.1, forward strand.
CTGCAAATGAAGGTGAAGTATTGTTAGATGCATTGGGTGTTGCGGTTTGAAAAAGTTTCCAACTTGCAACACCATCATTTTGTTTCCCTACAGACATGTCAGGATTGAGATCAGAGACATACAATGTATCAATTAAAAGTCCAGCTGGATTGAATAAAAAAAGTTGTTCACCACTTGTTTTAATACTAAAATTAGTTTCAATATTAGTACCATTTGAACCTAAATTAAACGCAGGATGTGTTGTACCGTTGTAATAAACAGTTGAATTATCAAATCCAAGTGTCAAATAAGGAATTAAACTCAAATCTGAAGAAGTTGTTGAACTGTTATGCACTTCAATTGCTAAAACATTTGTTCCCAACTGAATAACATTTTGCAAAGCTGTTTCATTTACCATAAAAGTAGAAAATCCTTGCCCTTGATAGACTTGTGCTTCATGATCTGTTGACAAATCATCCCAAGCAACTGGATTAGATGTTAATCCTGCGCGTGCAATTTCCACACCATTTAAATATGCAACAAAACCATCGTCATAATCGATATCCAATACCAATTGTTTAATTGCAAGAACATCTGTTACATTGAAAGTTTTTCGAACATATACGGTAGTTGTTCCAGTTGCAATGGTTGTAGCATCGTCCCCATCTCCATATCCAATTCCTAAATTACCTGAGTTCCAAGCAACATCATTAAAACCTAAGCCTTTCCATCCAGGATTATATGTAGCTACTGGTATGTAATATTTCCAGGTTTGATTCGGTGAAACTACAGTTTCATAATGATTAATCGAAACAGCATTAGTTGTTCCCGTTGCAAAAACTGTTAAAAAACCATTTGGAGCAATTGTTACAGAAGGAAACGTCCATTTATCTACTTTTGAAGAATCATCAGTCAATTGGTACCCTTGTAAATTAACACTCGTAGCAGATGCATTGTGCAATTCAATCCAATCAGGATTAGAACCATCAGGACGTATGAGAGAAGTTGAATTTGCATTACTCGCCTCATTTATAGTGATTTGAGCATTAAAAGTAGCGACAAATAAAACGATTACACTTGTTAACAAAAACTTAATCATATCAATAATTTGATGACTAAAGTACTAAAAAACAATGTGATTAAACCTTTATTTTCCAAGAAATTACTTGGCGATCATCGCTACACGACACAAACCAATCTGTTGAAAGTGACACTAAAGCATTAACGGAATGTTTATGTCCTTTTGATTTAAAATCAAGTCGCTGTTGAATTGACAAATTATTGGCATCCCAACATTTTATAGTTTTATCTCGACTAGCAGAAAGCAAAAGTTCTCCAATAAATTGCAATTCATAAATCATGTAATTATGTGCAGGAATTGTGATTAAAAGTTGTTTGGATTGAATATTCCATTTTTTGAGCAGGGCATCTTTTCCACCGGAATACAAAATTGTTGCATCCGTTGGAGAGAAAACAACTGATCCTACCCCATCATTATGTGCATCTATTTTATGAAGTTCACTAAACGTAAGTGCATCAATTACACGAATGGTTCCATCTTGGCAAGCTAAAGCTAATTTTTCACCCGATGAATCGACAGCAATTCGACGAATTTTCCCACAATCTAATGGGAAATAACCCAACAAATCGAATGAAACTGCATCCCAAACGGACACATTTCCTACTGCATCGGCTGCATAAAATTGGTTTAATTTTTCGTTGTATTGAATGCAGAAAATAGCTTCTTTGTGTTGTTGGTAAAATTTGAGTTCTTTACGAGTTATCAAATCAAAAATATGAAGATCTCCAGATGCTAATCCTACAAGTAACTGTTGCTGTTGGTTAATTAATCGAAGTGAATAAACAGCAAATTCAAACTTAATAGCAAATTTATCTTGTTTACCACTAGCTATTTCCCATCGTGTAACGAAACAATCTGCACTTCCTGAATAAATATAGTTAGCATCGCTATCAAGCGTGTACACACTTGATGAATGACCTAAAAATGATTGTACTTTTTCAAATTTCATTCTGCTTCATCATCCGAAGAACTATCATCAACGTTAACTTGCTTTAAACGTTCAGCATAATCTCCAGGCAAAAAATCGAAGAATGTATCACCGCGTAAACCTAAACGCAAACATTCCAATGGAATCATTTCATTTGGACCTATGTTTCCAAGGTTTACTTCCGCTCCAAATAATTTAATAAACCAAACTTGTTGATTTTTTTGAGGCGCTTCCCATAAAATACTTTCTGGAGCTACTTTTGCGATAATTCGATTTATTAGCATGGTATGAGCAGAACCATTGGGTCTAAAAACACCAACATTACCAGCTTCACGTCCTTCAGCAATCACTTTCCAGCTTCCTGCTTGCAACTCTTTGCTCATCATTTTAATCCACTTATTTGGAGAAATTAAAATTCCAGCATCTTTAGAACCAACTTCTGAAAGTACTGTGCGATCTTTTGCCATGCGTTGAATTAGCTCACATTTTTCATCGTGATTAATAATAATCGAACCATCTGAAATCTCAACTAAATCAAGCTTAAATTTATCCAACACCCGTAAATAATCATCTACTTTATTTCTTGCATAGAAAGCTTCGAACAAGGTTCCTCCAAAATAAGGACGAATACCAGCTTCTTTGTATAAATCTATTTTTTTCTGAAGATCATTTGTGACATATGCAGTACCAAAACCAAATTTTACAATATCAGTTAAATGCGCGGAAGCCTGAATAAAATCAGCAGATTCATTTAAGCTCAAGCCTTTATCCATCATCATAGTGATTCCTTTTTGACGAGGTTTGGCACTTCTTTCTGGTATAAATGGTAAATCAAAATTCATAATATTCTTTATTCTTCGCACAAAGTTACAAATTCTTGCACGTCTTTTAATGATGGATTAATTTCAAATATTTCTTTCGCTTTTTCTTTATTCATTCCTGCGAAAACAGCAAACGAAAAAAGTGCTTCTTCTTTTTTTCCTATCAACCAAAGTAAATTAATTTTTAACAAAGGGATTATCTTGTTTTCAGAATGCTGTTCAGTGAAATCTGACAAAAACTGGAAAGCTTCTATTAGAGAATGTTCCAACTTGAGTTGCACATAATTCGTTAAACATTCTTCGTCCAAATCATCTAATTCTAGTGAAAGTAAGTAATACTCATTCGCTAATTCAAGGTTGTTTATTTTTTCATAAGCTCCCGCTAGAACATGATAAATACCTGCGTTTTCAGGATCCAATTCTGCTGCTTTATGAATCATTGTTAAGGCTTCTATGGTGTTTCCTTCTAAATCTACAACAATACCCATTCCTAACCAAGCATCTGGCAATAACGGATCGAGGGATAAACTTTTAGAGTAATATTTTTTGGCATTTTTCAAATCATTTAATTGCTCATATGCTTCACCCATGTAACATAAGGCCATTGCATCTTCGCCATCTAAATCCATACAAGCTTGAAAACTCTCAATGGCTAACGTATATTTTTCTTGAGAAATATAAGCGCTACCTATATTGAAATATACAGGCCCAAATTCTTCATTGATAATAATGCAGTACTCATATGCCCAAATCGCTTTGTCGTATTTTTCTAGTTTAGTGAATGCATTTCCTAAATTATACCAAGCTGTAAAAGAATATGGATTTTCATCAATGAAATTTGAATAACATTGAATGGCATTTTCATATTCACCTAATTGGTCGTAACAAAAAGCTATTTCATACAAAGCTCCTTCATTGTGAATGTTGTAAAGAATTGCTTCTTTCAAAACAAGAACCGCATTTTTATAATCATTTGCGTTTTCGTATTCCATTGCTAAATCCAAGAAAATTTCATCTCGATCTTCAGGTTCAGATAAAGCTAATGCATCTTTAAAATATTTTATCGCGTTTTTACTATCGCGTAATTGACTAAATATTGATGCTTTTGTCAATAAAAATTCACACGATGGTTGTTCCCATTTTTCAATGGTCGATAAAATATGTAAAGCTTCTTTTAAGTTCCCCATAGCTGAAATAGCTTGGGCTTTTCGTAAGTGAAACAATGGATTGTAAGAAAATTGCTGAATTGCATGTTCAGCGCACAATTTTGCTTTTGAATATTGACTATTTATTAAATAGTGATCAATCAATGTTTCCAAGCGATCACTGTCTAAGAATCCCAAAGAAGCACCATTTAAATGCGCTTCGAATCGCTCCAAATCTTCACTTAAATTGCCTTCATAATACTCTTCTTCGTCGTCAAACATAGCGCTTGTTTTAAAAAAAAAGTAAGGTACAAACTTTCTTCATCACTGCATAAAAAAGAGTGTTAATTTTATAAAAAAATATAAACAATAAAAAAACCTGTACTCATTTTCAGAATACAGGTTTTAAAAATTTATTAATTTTTACTTATTTTCCAGAACGTTTTCTTTCAGATTCTTTCAATAATATTTTACGAATTCTTAAGTTTTCTGGTGTTACTTCAACGTACTCATCACCTTGAATGTACTCCAAACATTCTTCTAAGCTAAAGATTTTTGCTGGTGCTAAACGCACTTTCTCATCTGCTCCTGAAGAACGCATGTTCGACATTTTTTTGGTTTTCGTAACGTTTACACATAAATCTCCAGCTCTTGAGTTCTCACCAATTACTTGACCTTCGTAAATATTCTCATTTGGATTGATGAAGAATTTACCACGATCTTGTAAGTTATTCAATGAGAAAGGAATTGAAACTCCTTGCTCCAATGAAATCATTGAACCATTTTGACGTCCAGGAATATCCCCTTTGTAAGGTTGGTATTCTAAGTAACGGTGCGTCATAATAGCTTCACCAGCTGTTTGTGTCAACAAATAGTTACGTAAACCGATGATACCACGAGATGGAATTTGGAATTGAATCACCATACGCGTTCCTTTTGGTTCCATATTCGTCATTTCACCTTTACGTTTTGTTACAGCTTCTACAGCCGTACCTGAAAACTCTTCTGGTAAATCGATTGTCAACTCTTCAATTGGCTCACATTTTTTACCATCAATTTCTTTGATAATAACTTGTGGCTGACCAACTTGCAATTCATATCCTTCACGACGCATTGTTTCAATTAAAACAGATAAATGCAAGACACCACGACCAGAAACGATCCATTTGTCAGCTTTGTCTGTATCAGCAACACGCATTGCTAAGTTTTTCTCTAACTCTTTTGTTAAACGCTCTTGAATGTGACGAGAAGTAACTTTTTTACCTTCTTTACCAAAGAATGGTGAATCATTGATCGAAAACAACATGTTCATTGTTGGTTCGTCCAATTGAATCGTATCTAATGGTTCAGGCGTTTCAAAATCACACACACAATCACCAATTTCAAAACCTTCAATTCCCGTAATTGCACAAATATCTCCAGCCTGAACTGATGTTACTTTTTCACGTGCCAATCCTGAGAATACAAAGACTTCTTTAATACGGTGTTTTTCATGTGTTCCATCTCGTTTAACAATCACAACTTGTTGATTTTCTTTGATTTCTCCTCTTCTCAAACAACCAATCGCAATACGACCAACGTATGTAGAAAAATCCAATGATGTAATCAACATTTGTGTGTTTCCATCTTCAATTTTCTTTGGTGGGAAATAATTTAAGATCTCATCCAATAAAGGAGTAATTGAATCTGTTTGGTTTCTCCAATCTGTTGACATCCAATTGTTTTTAGCTGATCCATAAATGGTAGCAAAATCTAATTGTTGTTCGTTGGCATCCAATTCAAACATTAAATCAAATACTTTTTCATGAACTTCGTCTGGTGTACAATTATCTTTGTCAACTTTGTTAATCACCAACAATGGTTTTAAACCCATCGAAAGTGCTTTACCAAGTACAAAACGCGTTTGTGGCATCGGACCTTCAAAAGCATCTACTAACAAACAAACACCATCAGCCATGTTCAATACACGCTCCACTTCACCACCGAAATCGGCGTGACCAGGTGTGTCAATGATGTTGATTTTTGTTCCTTTGTAATAAACTGAAACGTTTTTAGAAACGATGGTAATTCCTCGTTCACGCTCCAAATCATTATTATCCATGATTAATTCTCCTGTTGGACGATCACGTTCATTTAGAACTGCTCCAGCTTCAATCATTTTATCTACCAAGGTAGTCTTACCGTGGTCAACGTGTGCAATAATTGCAATATTTCTAATTTCCATACTTATTTGTAGAAATTCGTATTAGTACTATTTTTTAT
>JAHEIL010000006.1:0-1320 GCA_024639405.1 Crocinitomicaceae bacterium
AAGGTAAAACAAAAACACAGTTTTGCGCATCTGTAATCGTTGCAGTATAGTTACCAGTTACGATACCACTATTTACTGCACTCGTGCTTCCGTTGGTCCAACTATACGAATAAGGTGTTGTTCCTCCTGTTGTATTCAAGGTAATACTTCCATCAGAATATCCATAACACAATGGTTCAATCGTTGTATACGTAGAAATCAATGGCAAAGGTTGGTTCAAAGTATAAGTGAATTGACGCGTACATAAATTATTATCAGTAATTGTAACTGTATATGTTCCAATAATTACATTGGTTAAATCTTCGTTTGTAGAGTTATTCGACCATAAATAGGTGTAAGGTGCTGTTCCACCAACCGTTGTTAAATTAACTGATCCGTCACTGAAACCATTACAACTAATGTCATCTAATAATACATTCGATGTGTCAATTTGAGTAGGTTGAATAATCGTATCTGTTTTTGATAAAACACAGTTTTGAGTATCTATAATTGAAAGCGTATAAATACCGATCGGTAAATTGTTTATATCTTGGGTAATAGCTGTTGTATTCCACAAATAAGAATAAGGAGCTGTTCCTCCTGTAATTGTTGCATCTATTGCTCCAGATGTTCCATTAAAACAGATATTGTCTGTAATTGCAAAATCAATCGCAAGAGGAGCCAATGGTTGTAGAACTTCAGAAGTGTCGTTAACGATACAGTTGTTTGAATCTTTAACAACAACTGTGTAAACTCCAGCAATTAAATTGGAAGTAGTAGCAGTTGGTGCTGAATTACTCCATAAATACGTGTATGGTGCAATACCTCCAGCAGGAACAACACTAACTGATCCGACAGAATTGCCATAACATGGATTGTCAATGTGTGTTGTTGAACTCGTTAACAAGCTTGGTTCATTGACAAATACACTTAATGAATCTTGACAACCTAAACTATCAGTTACCACAACAGAATATGTTCCTGTTACAATTGTATCGTTCACGGCATTTTGATCACCATTACTCCATAAATAAGTATAACCTGGTGTTCCTCCATTTGCAACCACAGTTGCTGTTCCAGTTGCATCACCATGACAAATAACAGGCGTTGTTGAACCATTTATCACTAATAATGTCGGTTGAGTGATTGTGCCAACAATAGAATCAACACAATTATTCGTATCTATTACAATTACGGAATATGTTCCAATTGGAGCATTTGTTAAATCTTGATTGGTAGTAGAATCCGACCAAAAATATGTGTACGGAGCTGTTCCTCCTGTTGGTGTTAGATTAATAATTCCATTACTACCACCAAAACAAGAAACATTTGTTATTGAAG
>JAHEIL010000006.1:1420-38211 GCA_024639405.1 Crocinitomicaceae bacterium
GAATAGGTTCCAATTGGAACATTGCTTAAATCTTGAGTTGTATCGCCCGTGTTCCATAAATACGAATACCCGGGTGTTCCAAATTGAACGGTTAAATTTACAGTTCCATCACTTCCTGCAAAACATTGAACATCAGTATTAGTTATCGATAATACCATATTGTTATTAGGGTCTAAAATTGTTGCAGATATTGTATCAAAACAACCATGCATATCTGTAACCAAACAGTAGTAAAACCCTTGATTTAAACTATCAATATCAGGAATAGTTTTATTGTTATTCCAGAAATAAGTGTAGGGACCTGTACCTCCAGTAGCTGTTAAATCAATTGTTCCTTGAACACCTCCAACACATAATGCATCTGTATGAGAAATTGAGAGTGTAAGCGGAGTTAATGGTTGAATAAGTGTAGTTGTAATACTGTCCTTACAACCTTTAAAATCTGTGACAATCACTTCATAACTTCCAACTGTTAATGAATCGATATCTTGTGTTGTTTGTCCATTCGACCAAGAATATGTATAAGGTAAAGTACCTCCTGTTACACTAAAATCAATGGCACCTGTTGAAAATCCATAGCACAAAACATCTGTATTGTTAGTAGATAGAACATAGCTAGCAGCTGGTTGTGGCACAAAAATTACTGAATCATGAATTATACAATTATTTGTATCGGTTACAATTACATTAAAGGTATCTGTAATCAAATTAACAATATCTTGAGTTATTTGTCCATTTGACCAAGCATATGTATAAGGTGCTGTACCACCATTAACTGTTAAATCTATTGCACCATCATTTCCACCAAAACAATTGACGTCATCAACTATGTGTGAAATTGACAAAGGAGCAAGTGGTTGTGGAACATTTATCTGGCTACTAATAAGTACACATTGATTAGTATCAGTTATAGTTACGCTATAATTTCCAGTCAATAAATTAGAAATATCTTCAGAAGTTGCAGTCGACGACCAAGCAAAGGTATATGGAGATGTTCCGCCACTAGCAGTAATGTTGATAGCACCAGTTGAGTCCCCAAAACAATTAACAGGAGTTACAACAGATGTTAAACTCAATGCATTTTGTGGTTCAGAAATAAAAACTGTATCATTAAATGTACATAATTTTGAATCTGTAATTACAACAACATATTGTCCGCTAATTAATGTATCGATGTCTTGATTTGTCTGACCATTTGACCACAAATAAGTATATGGTGCTGTTCCTCCAATAACACTTAAATCAATAGCACCTGTAGAAAATCCTTTACATAAAACATTTATATGCGTTTCAGAAGAACTAATTGGTGCACTTGGCTGTGTTAATGTAATAGATAATGTATCTGTGCAACCATTCGCATCTGTTGCAGTAACACTGTATGTTCCAATAGTTAAATTACTTATATTTTGAGTCGTGGCAGTATTTGACCAAGAATAAGTAAAAGGTCCAGTTCCGCCATTAACAGATAAGTTAATTGCACCATCACTACCATTGTGACAAGAAATGTTTTGATGTGTTTCTGTAAGTTGTAACTCTAAAGGTTGAGTTATGTTTATACTTACAGTTTTTGTACATAAATTGTTATCTGTGACTGTAACTGTATTGTTTCCTGCAATCAGATTTGTAGGATTTGAGCTTGTTGATCCATTGTTCCATAACAATGTGTAAGGGGCTACTCCTCCTGAAGGTAAAACAATTGCTCCTCCATTGTTACCATTAAAACAACTAATGTTTACACCATTGAAATTAGTTGAATTTGAAACAGTTGCATCAAGTATTGTAGGTTCAGTTATTGTATAGTTTGCAGTTTTTACACAGGAATTAGAATCTGTTACTTGAACCGTGTATGTGCCTGCAGTTAAAGCTGTTAGTGTATCATTTGTAGTGTTGTTTTGCCATAAATAGGAATAGGGAGCAGTTCCATTAGTAGCATTTACTGATAAAGAACCAGTATTAAAACTATTACATAAAACATTTGTTTGGTTGGTAAGGTTGATACTTGGCAACGGATTAACAGTAACTAATTTTGTTTTATCAATAGCACAATTCAAACCAGGAAATGTTATATGAACGGCATAGATCCCACTATTAGCAACAGTAGTATTGGAAATACTTGCATTGTTAAATCCAGTTGAAGTGAAGCTGTTTGGCCCAGTCCAAGAATATTGTGCAGCACTTGAATTTGGAATTGAAAGAGATAAATTTGTACCTGCACAAATTGGTGTATTAGCAGTGATTACATCAGGGGGACAACCAGATACATTTATAGAAAGTACGTTACTAGCTATTGAAGGACAACCATTTGGTCCATAAAAATCAGCCAATCCATTGTTGTTAAAGAAATTACCAGAGACGACACTCGTTCCAAAAATATACGCTTTATGATCTAATGTACTATCACATTGAAACATTAAACAATCATTAATTACTGTTACTTTGAACTTTACAACAGTACTGTCTGCACCACTATTAGCACTTAACATTTGTCCACCTGTAGTTGCATTTGCACCGGTTCCAACCCTGAATTGAACAACTTTGCTAGCTGAAAAATATTCAGCTTGGTCGTCTAAAGATACGTCTGTTTTAAGACCAGAATTTGGCCCTGAAAATATTTGCAAAGAATTGGGTAAATATACTGTTCTTGGATCGAGTGTGTCTCGAATGTAAACACCATTTGCAATATCAGAACCGATGTTTTTCCCTACAATGGTATATTCTAAAATATCACCTGGCGCAACATTACCTCCATTTAAATCGTTGATAGAAACAGATGCTCTCAAATCAGGTTCATATACATCGATAGCAAATGTTACAACTTGTGAAAAATATTGATCTCCAGTACTTGTTTGTGATATCGATGCTGTTGTTGCATTATTGCCGATATATTGTTGAGTAGCATTATTAGGTATGAAAATGTTAGCATCATAGCCAAGAGTATTAGCGAATGAAGGATTTCTAAATGGAGTTAAAACACCGTTGTAAGAAATTGTACTGTTGCAAACATCATTTACATTATGAATAGCATCGCTGATGTTTAAATTGTTGAATTTTAGTTGATCACCACTAACCCCTCTGTCTCCATCTAAGGTTATAATTCCTAATTCAAAACTAACCGGTCCAACTTGTGGAGTTACAAATCCAGAGATTGGGATATTCACTTGATTTGTCCCATTAACAGATGTTAAACCATCATAAACTGTTAACAAACGTTGTGATTCATAAACATTTTTATATACGACTACTATTGACCAACCACCATATGGGCCATTAGTAGCAACACCTGGAAACTGTGTATGGTTTAATGAAACTAAATCTGCAATCGTAAAACGAGCCTTTATTCCAGCAGATATTACTAAGGATGTTACATTTTTAAAACAATGATAGGTTTTATAACTTGTATTTGTTGATTGATTGTAGATCTCATCTGCAGTTAAAGTAGTATAAGCTCCATTGTTAATTTTAACTTTTACTTTGTCTCTATTTGCATAATTAGTCAAAGTAGTTTGAATGGCACTATTTCCAACCAAAGCACCCCAATACAATCCAGCCCATAAAATTTCGCTACAGTTATTAAGGTTTAGACTATCACTTGAAGACATAAATGTTGATGGATTACCATCAATGTCTACATATCCCATCGTTGCTTGATTGTTATAAGCTGTTCCTCCTGGAGGAAGTTGAGAATTTAAGGCACTGTTAGTTGCGCCTAAAGAAACATTAGAAATTATTCTGATCCCACCTTTTTGAAGGTTTTGATACCTGATTGTGAATGGATCTAACGTTTGAGAAAAACCTAAAAAATTTACAACTAAAAAAAGTAATAATAGTATGATGTATCGCACAACTGGTCTGTTTATATTTCTACTTGGTATTAAACGTTTAATTGTAAAAAAAGGTTGTCTAAAGTTAAAAATAATTCAGTATCCATAAATCAATTATTTCAATTAAATTTGAATTGTATTTATTTCTTAAAATAAAATAAAAATTTTTATGCAAAATAAGAGTCAGATTTCTTGTCCTAATTGCGGCACTTCGATTGATGTTAATGACATATTGACCCATCAATTAGAAGAACAAATACAAAAAAAATACCACGCTCAATTAGCAGATTCTCAAAAAGAAATTAAATCAAAAGAATTACAATTAGCAACTGAAAAAGCTCAATTTGAAGAAAAAAAACAGCGTGAAAATGAATTGTTTCAAGAACGTGTAGATTCAAAGTTGAAGGAAGAACGAAAGTTAATAGAAGAAAAATTAAAAATAAAACTTCAAGCTGATCAGGCTGATCAATTCAAATCTTTACAAGATGAATTGAATCTAAAATCAGAACAAGTAAAAGAGTTAAATGCCTCTAAAGCAGAGATTGAACGTTTAAAGCGTGAGAAAGATGAAGTAAAATCTCAGGTTGAGGCGGAAGCTCAAAAACAATTAACAGTTGCGATTCAATCTGAACGAGATAAAATAAAAAAATCGGAGGAAGAGAAGACTGAATTGATAATTCTTGAATTAAAGAAACAATTGGAAGATCAAAAGCGTTTAACAGAAGAAATGAAACGCAAGCAAGAACAAGGATCTATGCAATTGCAAGGTGAAGTTCAAGAATTAGCAATTGAAGATTGGTTATCAACTTCTTTTCCGCTCGATACGATTGATGAAATTAAAAAAGGTGCAAGGGGAGGTGATTGTATTCAAATTATCAATACGCGTGAACTTCAAAATTGCGGAACTATCTATTATGAAAGTAAGCGTACAAAAGATTTTCAGCCAAGTTGGATTCAAAAATTTAAAGCTGATATTCGTGAAAAAGGAGCAAATATTGGCGTTTTAGTAACAGATGTTATGCCTGCTGATATGCAGCGAATGGGATTAAAAGATGGTATTTGGATTTGTACTTTTGAAGAATTTAAAGGGTTGGCAAATGTTTTAAGAGAATCCATTATTCAATTATCTAATGCGATTGTTTCTCAGGAAAATAGAGGAGACAAAATGCACTTGTTATATGACTTTTTAACAAGTAATCAATTTAGAATGCAAGTAGAAGCTATTGTTGAAGGTTTTTCTCAACTAAAAAATGATTTAGAAACCGAAAAACGTTCGATGCAACGCATTTGGAAACAACGTGAAAAACAACTTGATAAAGTGATAACAAATACCATTGATATGTATGGTTCAATCAAAGGTATTGCTGGAAATGCAGTACAAGCAGTTCGCGCATTAGAATTAACTTCTTCAGATTTTGATGAGGAAGATGAAAACTAATTTTATTTAGAATAAAGCAAAAAAAAACCGTGAACATAATTCACGGTTTTTTTTGTGTAAAATATTATTCGTTGATTTCTATTTTAATCAACACATCTTCTTTCTTTTTCTTGTAACATTCAACCAACATTTGGTTTTTAGCTACATCAATTATACGGTCTACTTGGAATTGATATAATTTTATCCCGTCTGCTTTTTTCAAGTCAAACAATGATAATTTTTCAATTGCACCACTTTCGTTATCGATTTTGACTGCTGTTAAATAACCACCACGTCCATCTTGATGAACTTTAGGGTATTCGTTTTTAGGAAGATTTAAATTCTTTACATTATCTAAATAAATGAAATAGTGACTTTCATCGTTTGAAATGTATTTGTAACCCATTCCACCTCGTCCAGCACCACCAACTTGATTTTTAGCGATCTTTTTCATCCAAGCTAATTCACCATCTTTGTCAACTTTTGAAGCCAATATTTCTTGGTAATAATAGGTTGTTCTTGAATTACCTTTTGAGTCATAAGTTGTGATCGTGTAATATTTTTCAGCAACAAAAATGGTACTTCCATCTGCTTGGTGACGAATTTCTCGTAACACCATATTAGACAAGCTCAAATCTTTTCCTTTGTCTTCAGCTTTTTCCATTTTTTTCTGAGCACGCTCAGATGAATTCAACTTAATAATGTCTAAACTAATTTCAAATGTTTTTGAGTCGATTAATGCACCATCTTTTTCTAATTTGATCACAAATAATCCGTCACAGTTAAATTCATATTTATTGCTATAAAATCCAGCTAACAATAATTCGCCTTTTGCACCTTCAAAGAATCCTATTTGTGTGATTTTTTTCTTTTTTAATTCAATTTCAGCGCTATTTTCTTCAACATCATCAGATTTAATAGAAATAATTTTGTACTTAAATTTTGCATTTCCGTTTTTATCATATTTAGTTCTTGATTTCTCAGAGAAAACTTCAGTCAAAATATGAACTGTTCCTTCTTTGTCAACAGCATATGAAATGTTATTCATCATTGCTTCAGTATAAGGCATTTCAACAGTTGATGACCACAATTCTTCTAGTTCTTCTGTTACAACATGAATTCCGATTTTATCTTTGTTGATTTTGTCGTTTCTTTTTTCAGGAGCTAATCGGTATTGGAATAATATGTTTTTCTCATCAAAAGATGTTTCCATTGAAATGTAGCCATTGAATTTTTCTTCTATCGTGAAGATTTTAGTCCCTTTTCCAACAAATTCACCATTTTCATAAGAAATCTCACGTGCATAAACATCTTTTGTGTCTGATCTTCTTGCTTCTTCAACATAAACATGGAATAATTTATTGGCAGTTTTCACTTCTCCAATTACATAATAATTGTCTGGATAATCATCGTATTCATTTACAGATTCTTGGGTTGCTTTGTCTGCATCGAATTTTTGAATATACAATTTTCCTCTTCTAGATTTTACAGCAATTACATTACCATCTTTCGAGAAATAACGTTTGTATCCATCTATTACTTTGTAAGGTGCACCAGCTTTCACAGTGAATTCATCAGAGGTCTTAATATCCTGTGCAAATGAATTCAAACAAAACAGCAATAAAATTGCAATTAAATTAATTTTTCTCATGTTAAAATTTTAAGTTATGTCACAAAAATAATATAAATATCAGCAATTTACTTTTTATTTTGAATGTTCTTTATTTTTAGCAATTTCAATTTTTTAACTAATTTTAAACTTCAAAAGTAAACCATGAAATTTTTCTTTAGCTTTTTGTTTTCATTTTTTGTCATTCAATCCTTTAATGCTCAAAATTGGGATGTCAATTTATTGAAAGACATCAATAAAACATACACAAAAACTGGTGGCTCTATTATGGTAGCTGTAACAGAAACTGGAGGACCTCTTTCATATGCAATGCCAATTGGTTTTTTTGTAGCAGGAAAAGTACATAAAGACCATAAAATGGTTGTCAATAGTTATGAAATGGCATCTGCAGCACTTTTAAACGGGATTGTAACAACAGTTTTAAAAACATCAATACAACGTGAACGACCTTTTGTAACTTATCCAAATGAAGTGACAAAATACAGTTCTGGTGGATCATATTCAATGCCATCAGGACATACTTCTACAGTTTTTGCTGCCGCAACCTCAGTTAGTTTGCTTTACCCAAAATGGTATGTCATTGCGCCGTCTTATTTATTTGCAGCGAGTGTTGGCTATTCGCGCATGTATTTAGGTGTTCATTATCCTTCGGATGTGTTGATTGGAGCAGTAATTGGAACAGCGTCTAGTTATGGAGCGCATTTGTTGTTCAAGCAATTGAAAAAGAAATACTTTAAAGATCCTATTAAATTGTAATTAATCTAATATCACTAATTTTCGATTATAGATTTTACTCGAATTTTCAATGTGAAGTAGGTAGTTTCCTTCTGCTAATCTGGGTATTTTAAGTGTTGAACTAGCAGTAAGTATAGAAGTAAACACCACTTTTCCTTGTGCATCTAAAACACTTATTTTGGAATCAACAGCACAATTTTTCAAAGTTAATAGCTCTCCATTTTTCAATGGATTTGGATAGATTTCTAATTCTGAAGTTGCAAGTTCATCTGAACCTAAATCAGATTGAATGTTCACATTGTCTACATAAATATTATTTCCCCAATGTCCCCAATTTCTGAATGCAATGAGCACTTTTGAATGATTTACAAAAGCGGACAAGTTTAGATTTTCTGTTCGCCATTGATCAGCTGAAGGAACAAAATTTGTTTGGCTACTTGGAGCAGTTGCTAAAGTAGGACCTCCTTTTAAGTAAATACTTGAATAACTTGCGCCACAATCTGTTGAAACCAAAACTTCTAACGAATCGGTGTATTGTCCTCCGTATTGACTATGTGCTACATCAAAAGATAGATTTAATTGACTCATGTTTAAGGTGTTCAATTGTATGTTCAAATCACTTGAATTTCCTGATGCATCGTAATCATAATTGGGGAAAAGGGCACTTTTTGAAGAGTTTCCAAATCCGCCAGTTGCAGAACTTAAGGACCATTGTCCACCGCCAGATTCGTTTGATAAATACCATCCAGTTGGTACAAATTGTCCCTCAAATCCTTCGCTGATAAATGAAGGCGCCACAAAGTTGTTTGTTTGAATGATGAGTGTGTCTGAATCTGTTTGCCCCGTTTGATCTGTAATCGTTAAAATCGCTAAATGATTTCCAGAATTTGGAAAAATAACGGATGGATTGCGCAAGTTAGAAGTTTGTGGTGAACCAGTTGGAAATTGCCAACTCCACGTTGTATTGGTATGATTCAAAAAAGAATAGTCTTCAAAATAAAAGGAGTCTTGCGCACAGAAAACGGTTTGAGCTAATTTATCAACCGTAATGCGACAAATTGGTTTGCTAGGTGCTTCTTTCAAATTGCTTTGCCACATTCCTTTTCCGTAGGAAGCCATTCTTATCTTTCCTGTTTTGTAAAATGGTTTCAAACTGGTCGTACTAATATACGTTGGCAATCCACCGTTTTCAATGGTCCAAGGTGTTGTAGCATTTCTGTAAAAAACTGCTTTAGAAGTTCCTAAATACAAGCCTTTGTCGGTTCCAGCAATGTGAATTAGAGATTGTAAAAACTCATTGTTCAATGTTGGACTCGAAATATTTGTCCATGTTAAACCACCATCAATAGATTCATACACTTTATTGCCATTGCTTCCATTTGGATAGGCAATCCAAACTATGTTTTCATTTTCTGGATTAACAGCAATTAATAGCAAACGACTGTTGCCTGCTGGAATGGTTAATTGATTCCAAAGAACGCCTCCATTTGTTGTTTTCCATAATTTACCAACGTTTGTGCTATTGCGTTGATGAACATACATTACGTCTGGATTGGAAGAAGCTATTTCAAATTGACCTAATTTGTCTGCAGCTGTCGTGCCAAATTCTTTCAGTAAATTGTAAGATCCACCACCATCAACTGATTTCCAAAGTTTGTTTTCATTTCCAACAAAAGCTACAGAATAACAGTTTGGATGAAATTCCATCTCACTTGATTCTGCAGCGTAATAACTTTCATTGGGCGACATGCCACTTGTGAAATTACTGACAGGATCATTAAAATTATAAGGGATTATCTTACCACTAATATCAGAATAGTACGTTTTACGGTTATTTCCTGGATTGACATATCCTGTTGGAGCTTCACCACCACCTAATTCTAAGAAATTTCCAGGACCATAATTTTCGTGATGCGCCACATTTCCGTTGTGGTATTGACCTCCAACTAATACATCTTCATTCCAGCCACTTCCAAATCCCCAAAAATCACCACCGTGTACACCATTCATTTTTGAAACGGGTTGCGTACTGACAAAATCTGTAGATTTATAAATTCCACCATCTGTTGTTAACCAAGTAGTATTGTTGATGACTCTGAAATCTTGGTTATCAACGTGCATGTTAAATGGTCCGCCAATGTAACCAGAAACTGAAGTGAAAGTTGCTCCGCCATCATTAGATCTCCAAGTGTTTAAACCACCGATAATTATTGAATCAGCATTTGTAGGAGATGCAATAATGGCACAATTGTAAAAACCTTGGTGGTAGGTCCAACCTGGATTTCCATAAGCAAGATTTGGATGTGTTGTTGTGTATGGTCCTCCAACTGGTGTATTTGGCAATGTCCAAGAAGTTCCACCATCGTTACTTCTAAAAACACCAATGTATCCAAAATCATCTGTTTTTGATTCTCCAATTAAATAAGCATAAATTCTATTTGGATCAGCTGGTGTAACAGCTAAACGGCCACCACCATCATTTTTAGCAGGATCTGTTGACGTGTACCAACCTGTTGTTTGAATGTTCCAAGATGCACCATAATCTGTTGAGGAATAAAATTCACATATTTTTTGTGTAGGATTGTTTTTTAACAAATATAATTTACTGTAATCACTTGCATTTGTTTTGATATCATAACAAGCCTGTAAATACAGTTGTGTCCAAGTTGTTCCTCCATTTGTTGAAGCGTACAACCCTTTGTCAGTAGCCGCATAGATTAACTGATCATTTCCTGGATTGATTAGGATTTCATTGACACCAAAATTGTTTTGAGGTAAGACGTTTGTCCAAGATGAACCACCGTCAATACTTTTAAAAATTCCTTTATTGCCACCTGCAAAAACGATCATTCCATTATTAGGGTGAACTTCAACAGCTGAAACGCCACTTCCGAAATCAATAGTCATTGATGCAGAGAACCAATTATTTCCTCCATCTATACTTTTATAAACTTCTCCAGGTTCGGTTCCTAAATAACAGTAATTTGGCTGTCCAGCGCACTGATCAAAACTGTAAACATTCGTTCTCGTTTTTGTTTGGTCCCCGTTTGCTTGCATGGATGTTAGCGGTCCAATCACCGACCAATTCGTCGCTTTTTCTCCGCTTTGTTTGGCTAAATATTCCGCTTCAATTTTTGCTTTTTGTGCAGGAGTTAATTCTAGGATAAATCCTTGATCATCAATATTACTTGCAATTGCTTTTCGCCAACGTTTGTAGTATTGTGTGTGGTATGATTTTACAAATACATTCGATTTGTAATAAGCATTGTACAAAGCATCTACTTCAAAAACATTCGGTTGATTTCCATACATTTTTTGCGACCAAAGTGGTAAACTTTGAATTTCTATGGCAGATGGTTTCTTTAAATATTGTGAATGACTAATTGTTAAAGTAAACAACGCTAGTAAGATGGTAACAACTTGTTTCATGATCTTTTGATTTGAATGTTAAAAATAAGCAATAATTTATATTAATTCATAATAAGTAACGTACATTTGATTTAAATTTTTCAAGGATGAAACATGTTTTAAACGCTTTGTTTTGTTGTGCATTTCTTTCGATTTTTGCTCAAAACACTTCTATTGATGTGAAACATTATTCACTGCAACTTGCTGTAAATGATGCGAATAATAACATTCAATTGAATGAGAAAATCCGATTTGTAGCCTTGAAAAATGCAACAGAAGTGCGTTTTGATCTGACACAAACAAATGAGCAACACAAAGGAATGTTCGTTAAAAAGGTGGTTCAACAAAACAAGTCGGTTCGTTTTCGTCAATTTCCAGAACAATTGATATTGGAAGGACTTCGGTTGGAAGAAGGTTTGGAATATGAGTTTTATTTTGAGCTGGAAGGAATTCCAACAGATGGTTTGGTTATTGGAAAGAATAAGTTCAACCAACGAACTTTTTTTGGGGATAATTGGCCGAATCGTGCGCACAATTGGTTTGCCTGCAACGATCATCCTTCAGATAAAGCAACGATTGAATACGAAGTAGAAGTCCCATCTCATTATCTGGTAATTGCAAATGGTTTGTTGGAAAGTAAAGTAGAAGCTCCATTTGATAAAGGAAGAATGATTTATCGATATGCGACTAAAATACCCTTACCTACAAAAGTTTGTGTTGTTGGAATTGCAGCTTTTGAAGTGGAGAACATTGAAAATGAAGTGATGCAATTGTCAAGTTGGGTATATCCTGAGAATAAAAAAGAAGGGTTTTACGATTTTCAATTGGCTCCACAAATTTTAGTGTTTTATATGAACTACATTGGGAAATATCCGTATGAGAAATTAGCAAATGTTCAATCTACTACCCGTTTTGGAGGCATGGAAAATGCAAGTTGTATTTTTTACGATGAAAATGCCATCAATGGTAAGCGAACGTGTGAAGCCTTAATGGCGCATGAAATAGCACACCAATGGTTTGGAAATTGTGTCACTGAAAAAGATTGGCCACATATTTGGTTGAGTGAAGGTTTCGCAACGTATTTCACGAATTTATACCTTCAACAAAGCAAAGGAGAACAAGTCTTTGACGAACAATTAAAACGCGATCGCACCAAAGCCTTGAATTTTTCCAAAAAGTATCAACATCCTGTTGTAGATTCAACCTATACAGATTTAATGGATTTATTGAATCCTCATTCGTATCAAAAAGGGGGATGGGTGTTACATCAATTGCGCCGAGAAATAGGGGATAGTACTTTTCAAAAAGTAATTCAAACGTATTATAATTTGTACCAAAATAGCAATGCCAATTCAGAAGATTTTGAACGCGTTGCTATGCAGATTTCTGGAAAAGATTTACACCAATTCTTTCACCAATGGTTGCGTGTGGCTGAGCATCCTACATTGAAAGTAGTGATTTTTAATGAGCAAAGTGAAATTCAATTGCAACAAGTGCAAGCACAGTTGTTTGAATTTCCTATTTCACTTTTAATTGAGTATGAAGATGGAACTTCAAAAATGTATCACAATCGTTTTGATACCAACAAATCAGGAATAATTATCAAAGTTCCTAAGAAAGTTAAAGCTGTAAAACTAGATCCAAACGTAGATTTATTTTTCGAAGAAGTGAATTGATGCGAAGTTGAATCTGCGCTAGGGATTGCAAAGAAAAGCCCGCACTCCGACTCCGATAGCTATCGGAGTATCGGAGGAGGACTTGTAATGAAAAGCCCGTTAAAGCGCCCAAAAAGCTACCAACTTCCGCCGGAGCCACCACCGCCAAAGCCGCCGCCGCCAAAACCACCGAATCCACCGCCTGAACTTCCGCCACCAAAGCCTGAGCCACCTCCGCCAAAGCCTCCGAAGAAAATTCCGCCAGAACCCATTGTGAATCCTCCTCTGCCACCGCCACGGTTGTTGCGTGCGAAAATAATAACAACAACGATTATAACGACAATGATTAAAATTGCGCGACCAATGCTATCTTTTTTCTCGTTTTTTTTTTGGTATTGCTTTGAATTGAATTCGCCTTGTGATAAGCCTTTTAAAACTTTTAATGCAGCTTGAATACCTTCGTAATAGTTTTCGTTTTTAAAGTTCGGCAGCAATTCGTTATCCACAATTTGATTGCAGGTATAATCAGGAATAGCGCCTTCTAATCCACGACCCGTCGCAATAAACGTTTTGCGTTCACCCTTGCCACCTGTTGGTTTGATCAAAATAACAATACCATTGTCTTCTTTTTCGTGACCAACTTTCCATTTATCACCTAATTTTGTTGCGTATTCCCATGGTTCATAACCATTTAAATCATCAACAACCACCACTACAATTTGATTGGAAGTTACTTCTGCAAATTCCACCAATTCTTGTTCCAATTGTGCTGCTTCTGGTTCCGATAAAAAGTTTGGAAATTCTTGCGATAAATTCACATACAAGCGAGCAGGTATTGGCGCATTTGGAATATCATCTTGAGCAAATGTTGGTGTATTGAAAAAACCTAAAATGATTGAAAACAGTACGATCCATTTTTGAGCAAAACGGTTTGTATTGGGCATATTTTTATTATTCATCACCAAAAGTTACTTCGTTACTTAATTCATTTTCGTCGTTTTCAAGCAAAGGAAATGCACTTTTTAACTGTTGACCAGCTGTTAATATCCCTTCAATCAAACCTTCAGCAAACGCACCTTTTTTAAAAGCTGAAATCATCGCATCGCGAATGGCATCCCAAAAATTTTCTGGTACAACAGCATTGATTCCTTGGTCGCCCAAAATAGCTAATTTTTTATCAGCCATCGCCACATAAAACAAGACACCATTGCGTTGAGCAGTCGTATGCATCTTTAAGTGTTCAAAAACTTGAATGGCTTTTTCCATTGGGTCACCCGCGCATTTTGCATCGATGTGCACACGAATTTCTCCAGAAGTTTTTAATTCTGCTTCAGCAATCGCAGTTTGAATTGCTTTTTGTTGCGCTTCGTTGATTAATTTATTTTTGCCCATTGTATCAAATAAAAAAGAGCGTTTCAAAAAAACGCCCTTTCAATGTGTTAGTCAAAATTCACTGTTGGTGCTAGTTCAGAACCAGCTGCAGCTTTGAATGCTTCGCGTTTTGAGAAAACTTCTTTGTTCAAGAACATGCTGTTGAAGAATCCACGAATGTGTGAATTGAATGCTTTCACAGCGCCGTTATAATCAGAACGTGCTTTGTTGATGCGGTTTTCAGTTCCTTCCAATTGCGCTTGTAACGCACCAAAGTTTTCTGTTGAACGAATTTGTGGGTATGCTTCAAACGCCAAATTGATAGCCGTATTGATTTTTTTACCCATTACTTCCATGTCTTCTGGAGTTTTTGCATTCACAATTCCAGCTCTCGCTTCAGTAACACGCGTTAAGATTTCTTTTTCATTTTTAGCAGCACCTTTCACCGTTGCAACTAATTGAGGAATCAAATCTGCACGACGTTGGTAAGCTGCACCGACATCACCCCACGATTGATCCACTGTTTCTTGTAAATCTACAGCTGTGTTGTAAGTTCCTCTGTAGCTAAAGAACAAAATGATTGCTAACAAAGCAATTCCACCAAAAATAATATAAGACTTTTTCATTTTTTTAAATTTTAAGTAAAGTTATTTTATTTTCAATTAGTGCGAACGACTTTAACAAAAAATGTGAACTAATTTTTCAACACAAAATGGCAAATAAAGCAAAGAAAAATGGTTATGTTTGCAACATAAATGCTGCGCACGTGGTGAAATTGGTAGACATGCCATCTTGAGGGGGTGGTGCCATTAGGTGTGCTGGTTCGAATCCAGTCGTGCGCACTCTGATCAACGCACTTGTTCGAAAGAACAGGTGCGTTTTTAATTTGAAACGAGTCAAACTTTCAGTTTGAACGAGGAACAACTTAAAAACGCAACCGAGCGCGCAGCGCATAGGTGCGAAGATCCATTGCACGTCGCGCAGACTGGAGATTTACTCCAGTCGAGTATTCGAGTCAAACTTTCAGTTTGAACGAGGAACAACTTAAAAACGCAACCGAGCGCGCAGCGCATAGGTGCGGAGATCCATTGCACGTCGCGCAGACTGGAGATTTACTCCAGTTTTTCATAGCGTCAAATTTTTACCTATATTTATACTACAAAAATTTTTAAACGTTTCACATGCATAGTAGTTCAAAAACACTATTCCTTTTTTTTCTATTTTTTTCTTTTTTTACATTTTCTCAAAATTTCAATGCAGAACGCAATCAATTAGATAAAAAATTAATGGTTGGATTGGGATCATGGGCAACAACAAATTTTCTTGCTAGTGGAATAGGATGGGGATCAATTCCAAGTGGCGAAGCACATTATTTTCACCAGATGAATGTCATGTGGAATTTTGTAAATATTGGACTTGCAGTTCCCGGGTACTTAAATGCTCGAAATGCGCCAACAGAATTATCTTCAGTAGACACCAAATTAAAACAAGAAAAAACTGAAAAGATTTACTTAATTAATGCTTTTTTAGATGTAGGATATATTTCTAGCGGTTTCATTTTAGGGGCTATTAAAACAGATAATTTAACAAATTCTCAACGTTTTAATGGTTATGGGAAAAGCCTAATTGTTCAAGGAGGATTTTTACTGATTTTTGATTTAATGGCTTATGGTTTGCATAAATCACATGCAACTAAAAATTCAAAAGCATTTGTGCAATCATTAGATGTTAGTCCTTCTGGGATTGGAGTTGTGTGGCATATTCCTTATTCAACAAAAAAAGTGTTCAGCCTCAACTAAATACACTACTAAAAAAAAAGGAGCTTCAATTTAAAGCTCCTTTTTAATTCATTTAAGACAATCCCTTCAACAAATTATCATACATATCATTGAAGGAAAGTCCATCTGCAGTTCGTTTCTTTGAAAGTTGTTTGAGTTCCACCAACGCCCACAATATAAATTCCATTAAAAAAGGAACGTCAATATCCGCCACTTTTGGTTGGTATTGTTGAATCAAGTCTTTCAACGGTAGTATCGAAAGCAAGGATTTTTTGTAGCTTGTTTCAGTTGCTTCATCCGACAATTCAAATGCATCTGCTTCAAAAAACCAGTTTAATACAGCGTCGTAAGGTGTTGTTTGTTCTTGTTTTTTTAGTTTTTCAATTTTTGGGAAATACTGAAGGAAAAGCGTTTTTGTTGCTTCGCTGATTAAATGTTGTGCTACAAATGAAGTTCCTTCTTGTTCACCTTCGTACACCAACTCCATTTTTCCAGTAATTGAAGGAATAATTCCCATTAAATCACTGTAACGAACCGTCGTTTCCTTTTCGTTGTTGAGGATTGCGCGACGTTCGGCTGTACTGATTAAATTTTCAAAGGCTGTAATACTCATACGCGCACTAACGCCACTTTTATTGTCGATGTATTCACTTTCACGCGCTTCAAAAGCAATTTGTTCCAAAATATCTCTTGCTAATTCTGGAACATGAACAGTGCAAGTTCTACTTTCTAATTTCTCAGATTCTTGTTGCGTTATTTTCTTAGCAATTTGAATATCTGCAGCATAATGAGTTAATATCTGAGAACCAATTCTGTCTTTTAATGGTGTAACAATGCTTCCGCGATTGGTGTAATCTTCTGGATTTGCAGTGAAAACAAATTGTAAATCGAGCGGTAAGCGCAATTTGAAACCGCGTATTTGAACATCGCCTTCTTCTAAAATATTGAACAACGCAACTTGGATACGTGCTTGTAAATCAGGTAATTCATTGATTACAAATAAACAACGGTTAGCACGTGGAATCATTCCGAAATGAATCACGCGTTCGTCAGCATAACTCAATTTTAAATTCGAAGCTTTAATTGGATCAATGTCACCAATTAAATCAGCAATTGTCACATCTGGTGTAGCCAATTTTTCAAAGAAACGATCCGAACGGTGCAACCAAGAAATTGGTGTATCATCGCCTTTTTCAGCAATGATGTCTCTTGCAAAACGACTAATTGGATGAAAAGGATCGTCGTTCATTTCACTTCCTGTAATATAGGGAATGTATTCATCCAGTAGGTTGACCATTAAGCGTGCGATTCTGGTTTTACCTTGTCCGCGGAGTCCCAATAAATTGATATTGTGTTTTGATAAAATTGCGCGTTCCAATTGCGGTACAACCGTATGTTCATAACCAAGCATTCCAGGAAACGTTTCTTTTCCAGCTTGTAAAGCAGCAATTAGATTAGCTCTTAATTCTGTTTTGATATTTTTTGATTGGTAGCCAGCAGCTTTTAAAGCGCCAAATGTCGTAATTGTTGTAAGTTCCATCGTTTAGTTAATTCGTTTTTTTCTATTTGTTTCGTAATCATGAAATATCATTTCTCCCAATCCTTTTAAGCCTGTATAAAATGCTTTCCCTTTGTTGGCTTGCGTAAACTGTTCCACAAAAGATTGTAGGTAAGGATCTTGAGCAATCATAAAGGTTGTGATCGGAATGTGCATTTTTCTGGCTTGAGCAGCCATGGTGTAACATTTCTCAACGATGTGTTGATCTAAGCCATTGCTATTTTTGTAGTATTGTCCATCAGGTAAGCGCAAGCAACTTGGTTTACCGTCAGTAATCATAAAAATTTGTTTGTTGGTATTGCGTTTTCTGCGGAGAATATCCATTGCAAGTTCCAATCCTGCAACCGTGTTTGTATGGTAAGGACCAACATTTAAATAGGGAAGGTCTTTTATTTTTATTGGCCACGCGTCGTTTCCAAAAACAATCACATCTAAGGTGTCTTTTGGATAAGAGGTGGTAATCAATTCAGCAAGTGCCATGGCTACTTTTTTAGCTGGCGTAATGCGGTCTTCTCCGTATAAAATCATGCTGTGACTGATGTCAATCATTAAAACGGTGCTCATTTGTGATTTGTGGTGCGTGTCCTCAACAACTAAATCTTGTTCCGTCAAACGGAATTCACCTACGCCGTTATTAATTTGTGCATTTTTAAGGCTTTCTGTCACCGAAATATTTTCAAAAGAATCACCAAATTGAAAAGCTCTAAAATCGCCTGTTGCTTCATCTCCAACGCCACTTTTCTTCGATTTATGATTTCCAGCCCCACTTTTTCGGATGTTTCCAAAAATTTGTTCCATGGCATTTTTACGAAGTACGCGTTCTGTTTTCGCTGTGATGGCTAATTGACCATTTCCATCTGGTTGAAGTTCTTCTCGGAGGTAGCCTTTTTTCTTAAGGTCTTCAATGAAATCCTCCATGGTGTAATCGTCGGTAGTCAATTTGTATTCTTTGTCAAGAACATTCAACCAATCCAACGCTTCATCAACATCTCCTGAAGTATGCGTAATAAGTTCACTGAAAACGTCAAATAATCGCTCAAATGGCGATTGATTGGGCGCTTCAAATGGAGTAAATACATAACCTGATTTTCGCATACGATGAGAGTTTATTTTAAAACAAAAGTAAGTGAAAAAGGTTTAATATAATCTAACCAAAAAATGTTAAAAGCCAATTTCATTTCAAAGAAAATCTTGTACATTCAAAAAATCTGATTTTCTTTGTGTTTGATATAAACTAAATATTATCAATGAAAAAACTATTCTTTTCGGGAATCCTTGCTACTGTAGCATTTGGAACCCAAGCACAAAAGAAGATTGACTATGTAGAGTATGATCTTCCAAATGGAATCCACGTAATTTTACATGAAGAACACGCCACTCCAATTGTTGCCGTTTCTATTTTGTACCATGTTGGGTCTAAAAATGAGAAAACTGATAAAACAGGATTTGCGCATTTCTTCGAACATTTATTATTTGAAGGTTCAAAAAACATTGAACGTGGAAAATATAGTGAAATGGTAGAGAAAAATGGTGGAGCATTGAATGCAAACACGTCTCAAGATAGAACGTATTACTATGAAATTCTTCCATCTAACCAATTAGAATTAGGGTTGTGGTTGGAAAGTGAGCGTTTATTGCATGCGAAAGTTGAAAACACAGGTATTGAAACTCAACGTAGTGTCGTAAAAGAAGAAAAAAGACAACGTGTTGACAA
The DNA here is from genome assembly GCA_024639405.1 of Crocinitomicaceae bacterium. Taxonomy (GTDB): domain Bacteria; phylum Bacteroidota; class Bacteroidia; order Flavobacteriales_D; family Crocinitomicaceae; genus M0103. The sequence continues at coordinate 20,508 of JAHEIL010000006.1, forward strand.
CCAGCCGTATGCTTCTTTTATCACTGAAATGTTCAAACGTATGTTTACAGTTCACCCATACAACTGGGTTCCAATTGGAAGCATGGAGCATTTGAATGCAGCTCAAGAAGAAGATTATGTAAATTTCTACAAAACGTTTTATGTTCCTAGCAATGCAACCTTGTCAATTGCTGGCGATTTAAACATTGAAGAAACTAAAAAATGGATTCAAAAATACTTTGCAAGTGTTCCTAAAGGTCAAGCAATCAATTTAATGCGTGATTTTGAAAACTATACGGATGCTGATTTCGAAAAGAAATATGGTATTGCTAAATCAAAATTCAATGCAAAAGATTTCATGGCTTCTTCAAACCCTGAAGCGAAAAAAATCATTGCACAATATGCTGCAAAAGCGATTGACATTCCTCGTCCTAAAAAGGATACAGAAAAATTAACAGGGGTTGTTAAAGACATCGTTTATGATAACATTCAATTGCCAGCAATTTTTGTAGGGTACAAATTCCCTGAACAAACACATCCAGATATTTATGCCTTGGATATGTTGAATGAAGTGTTATCTGGTGGTTCTAGTTCACGCATGAATAAAACAATCGTTGAGAAAAAAGAAATGGCTGTTCAAGCATTCTCATTTAATTATGGTTTAGAAGATGCAGGTGTTGGAATTATTGCAGCAATTGCAGCAAATGGCATTAATTTAGACAGCATTCAAAAAGAGTTTGATGCTCAAATTGATTTGATGAAAACTACCTTGATTTCTCAAGAAGAATTTGAAAAAGTTCGCAATAGTTTTGAAAACAACTTAGTTTCTTCGAATGCATCTGTTGCAGGTATTGCTGAGAATTTGGCAGATAATCACGTGTATTATGGTTCTGCAAGTCGTGTGAACACGCAATTGGCAGGATATTTAAAAGTAACAAGAGAAGACATTCAACGTGTTGCTCAAAAATACTTTACACAAGATGCACGTGTCATTTTACATTATTTACCAAAAGAAAAATAAAACAGCAGCGTGAATGAAATGGTCATTCACCAACATTAAAAAATAAATCATAGAAAGATGAAAAAAATATTTTTAGTATTCGGTTTGATTGCGCCTGCTGTTCTTTTTGGGCAGTTGGATAGATCCATTCAACCAACACCAGCGAAAGCGCCGACAATCAATATCAAAGATTCAGAGGTTTTTACAACTGAAAATGGTATCACGGTGATATTGTCTGAAAACCATAAATTACCAAAAGTGGCGTTCAATTTAGTTATGGGTAATAACCCAATTCCTGAAGGAAACAAAGCAGGTTTGTCGGATTTAACAGGTTCTTTGATTATGTCAGGAACTACAAGTCGAACAAAAGATGTATTAGACAATGAAATTGATTACATTGGAGCGACATTGAATGCATCAAAAAATAATTTGTACTTATCGTGTTTAACAAAGCACTTAGACAAAGGATTGAACATCATGTCAGATGTATTGATGAACGCAAATTTCCCTCAAACAGAATTTGACCGTGTTAAAAAACAAACTGAATCTAGTTTGATGACTGCAAAATCAGATCCAGGAACAATGGCTGATAATGCTGAAAGAGTGGTTAATTTCCCGAATCATCCTTATGGAGAAAACATGACGGAAGCAACCTTAGGAAATATTACACTAGATGACGTAAATGCATATTATAGAGCAATTTTTACGCCACAAGGTAGTTATTTAGTGGTTGTTGGAGATATCACAAAAGAACAAGTTACGAAAATGGTAGCGCAGTATTTTGGTGCATGGAAAGGAAATCCAGCGATTAAATTACCAATGGGTAAAGGTCAATTTAACCAAGGTAATCGTGTGATTTTTGTTAAAAAACCAGGAGCAGTTCAATCAGTTATTCAAGTTTCATTTCCAATGGATATTGTAACAGGAGATAAAAACCAATTGCCATTAACTGTATTGAATGGAATTTTTGGTGGTGGTGGTTTTGGAACACGTTTGATGCAAAATTTACGTGAGGACAAAGCATATACTTATGGATGTTATTCTTCATTGAACGTTACTGAAAACGGTTCTTGGTTGTCAATTGGTGGTAACTTCAGAAATGCGGTAACAGATTCAGCAATTACACAAATTTTGTTTGAATTGGATAACATTACCAAAGGAGTGGTGAAAGACGAAGAATTGAATTTAACGAAATCTTCAATGGCAGGTGGATTTGCTCGTTCATTAGAACGTCCACAAACAATTGCTCAATTTGCGTTGAACATCATTAAAAACAACTTGAATAAAGATTATTACCAAACATATTTACAACGTTTAGATGCGATTACAAAAGAAGATGTGTTGGCAATGGCTAAACAATATTTCACTGCTCAAAATTGCAACATTGTTGTAGTTGGTAATGAAGAAGTATTAGCTCGTTTAAAACAATTTGATGCGGATGGTCGCATTGAATTATTGGATGCATTTGGACAAGAGGTGAAAGATGTTAAAAAGGCAGATATCTCAAAAGAAAAATTAATCGAAAATTACTTATTAGCAGTTTCTAATTCAACTTCAATGAAAGAGTTTGGAAAGAAAATGAAAAAAGTAAAAGCATACGAAGAGAAATTTGAATTGACAATGGCTCAAATTCCTTTCCCTTTAACTGCAACTAAAATTTGGATGACGCCAAACATGGAAGGTCAAAAAATTGAAGGTCAAGGAATGGTGTTGCAAAAAACATATTTCGATGGAAAAGCAGGTGCATCTTCAAGCATGCAAACGGGTAAAGTTGAAATGACAGCAGATGAATTAGCTGCAAAAACAAAATCTTTTGGTTTGTTCCCTGAAATGAATTTTGCAACTTCTGGAATTGCTTACGAAATTGTTGGAATTGAAAATGTGAAAGGTGTTGATGCGTATGTGTTGAAATCAAACGATGGAACAGCAGAATCATTTGATTACTACGATGCGAAAACATTCTTAAAAATAAAATCATTAACAATTCGTAAAGAAGGTGATCAAACATCTGAATCTGGTGTTAATTACAGCGATTACAAAGTAGTTGAAGGATTTATGTTCCCTCACGCAATGGAAATGAACATGGGTGGTGCAGTTTTCTCAGGAAAAGCAACCGCAATCACATTGAATGGAAAGGTAGATTTGAATTCGTTCAAATAATAATAAAATTTAGGTAAAAAAAAGGCTATCCCATTGGGTAGCCTTTTTTTGTGGTTTTTACTGGATTAATTCCAAATGTTTTTGGATAATTGTTTTTAAATCACATGATGGGATTATTGGAAGAATATAATATAGCAGCTCTAAAACACGAATAAGCACGAAGGGATTAGTGAAAATTAGTGTATTCGTGGAAGAAAATAATAAGTATGAATATAAAAATTCGTGTAGGAGAAAATCCAAATTACTATTCAATTAATCCCTAGATTTTAATAGTTACAAAATCGCATTTTCTTTATCGAAGCGTTTGTATGAAAACAACACTGCTAGCGCTGCAAATGAAAGCATGACAAAAAAGCTCCATGCCATTAAACCAATCGTTAATGTTCCAGCGATGAGTTCTTTTGTTGCTAAAACAATGTTTATTATAGGAATAGATGCAGTTGCAAAATTGTATTCAATTCCAGGTAAAAAACCGATCATTACAGGGATAATAATGACAAAATTTAACGGTGCAATCATACTTTGAGCTTCTTTAAAGCTTTTAGCATATATAGCAATTGGAACCAATAATCCAGCAATAAAAACAATCAAAGGGATTAATAATAAATACAACGAGAAAATGAATTTTAAACTTAAAATACTATGAATTAATGTTGCGATTTCAGGTTCTCCAGTGAATCCAAAAACTTCAATTTCAAAAAACAATCCTAGGAATCCACACGATGCAGAAATTAAACCAGCAACAACAATGACTAATAATTTACCTACGAGAAGTCTCCAACGAGCTACTGGGGCAGTTAATAATGTTTCAAGAGTTCCACGTTCTTTTTCACCCGTAAACAAATCGATTGCAGGGTACATGCATCCCATAAATCCAAATGTTATGAAAATGTAAGGTAAAAATCCACCCGCTAATTTCCCAATCATTTCTTTTGAACTTGCAATGTTAGTTGCTTTGATGTCTAATGGTTGTAATGTAGTTTCATTAATTTTTAATTGTTGAAAGCGTTCCTTTTTTAATTGTTCTTCAATTTGTAGTAAATCGTTATTCATTCGGTCTGAAAAACCCAATTCTGTATCATTACTGATAAGATGAATACGAGCAGGTTGAAATGTTTTTAATTTCTTCTCAAATGTTGATTCAAGAACTAAAGCAACTTGAATTTTCTTAGCATTTAAGGCATTTATCAATTGTAAACTATCTTTGTAGAATAGAAGTTGTTTTTCTTTATTATTGCTTAATTGCTTTAGTTTAGAAGTCAAGAAGTTTGATTTATCCTTGATTAAACCAATGTGCATTGTTTTCTCAGCTTGATTTTCCTCAATTTTTTTTGTTGAAAATAATATTAAATTGAGCATGACTGGAAATACCAAAAGCGGAATAATAACCATCATTCGAACCGAACGCTTATCGCGTAAGGTATCAATTAGTTCTTTTTTAAAAATGTTAAAAATCATACGTTTATTTTGTTGAAGATTCAATAATTCGAATAAATTCTGCTGTTAAATTCTGCGCTTGCATTTCAGCTCTAAAAGCATTCATTTCTCCTGCATAGACAATTTTACCTTTGTGAATAATCGCTAAATCATCACACAATAAATCTACTTCACTCATAATGTGACTTGAGAAAATAACTGTTTTGCCTTGGTCTTTGCAATCTTGAATTAATTGAATAATATTTTTTGCTGTAATTACGTCAAGTCCGCTTGTTGGTTCATCAAAAATGACAACTTCGGGATCGTGAATCATTGTTCTACAAATGGAAACTTTTTGTTTCATTCCCGTACTCAATTTTCCGATTCTTTTATCTTGAAAATCGTGCATGTTTAACAAGGTGTACAAATATGCTTTTCTTTTTTCAAAATCTGAAGCTGAAACACCGTATAAATCAGCAAAATATTTAATTAATTCATTGGGGGTAAGGCGTGCGTATAAGCCAGTTGAGCCTGTTAGAAAACCAATTTTTCTTTTTGCTAAATGTGGTTGTTCCAAGGTGTTGATACCACAAATGGAAACTGTTCCTTGCGAAGGTTGAAAGATGGTTGCTAGAATTCTTAGCGTTGTTGTTTTTCCTGCACCGTTTGGTCCTAACAAAGAAAATATTCGACCAGGTTTACATACAAAAGAGATGCCATCTACTGCAATTGCTTTTGTATCTTTTGTTGCAAGTTCTTTGCGCTGCTTTTTAGTAAGTTCGAATACTTTTGTGAGTTGATTTACTTCGATCATTATTCAAGTGATTTTGAATAAAGATAGAAAATATTACTTCTTAAACTCCTTTAACGTCCAAGAAATTAATAGAAAGGCAATTAAACCTATAAAACTAGCAACAAAGAATGGAGTTCCTAAACCAATATTTGAATTGGGAACACTGTTTTTAAATGTATAGAAAAACCACATAAATAGGGGAGGACCAATGATTTCAGCCAAGCTCATTAAACTTGTGAAAATTCCTTGAAGTTCTCCTTGTTCGTTGTTTTCAACTTGTTGGGAGATAATTGAACGGATAGCAGGATCAACAATTCCAGAAAACGCGTAAGGAATAATGATGGCATACATCATCCAACCTTGATTAATTAATCCCATTCCAATAAGTACAAGTATTGAAATGAATAAACCTGCTTTGGCACTTTTTTTCTGTCCAAATTTCTCAACGATTTTACCTGTTAAACCACCTTGTACAATTCCAAAACAAACGCCAACAACAGCTAAGGAAATTCCAACTTCTTTGATCGACCAGCCGAATTTTTCAATGGAGTAGAAGTTCCACGTTGAATGAACCGCCATCGTTGTAATTATCGTTAAAAACGTTACTAAAAACAAGTATTTTAACTTTTTAAATCGTTTAATTTGTTGAATTGCTCCCAATGGATTTGCGCGTTTCCAATCAAAAGCTCTTCTGTTTTCAACAGGTAATGATTCTTTCAAAACAATCAAACCATATATAAAATTGCTTATCGAGAAAAATGCAGCAACTAAAAACGGAGTTCGTGTTCCGAAATCAGCTAATAATCCACCAATCGCTGGTCCAATAACGAAACCAATACCAAAAGCAGCACCAATCATTCCAAAATTTTGAGCGCGTTTTTCAGGAGTTGAAATGTCAGCAATATAGGCAGCTGCAGATGTGAAACTAGCGCCAAAAATCCCTGAAATTGCTCTTCCTAGAACTAGCCAGAACAAATCAGGAGCAAAATACATAACAATGTAATCTAATCCCATTCCTAAAACAGAAATCAATAGAATAGGTCTTCTACCAAAACGATCGCTCAAATTTCCAATTAATGGTGAAAAAAGAAATTGCATAAATGCATAGGCGCCCATTACCCAACCAAAGTATTTTGAACCTTCTGAAAAAGGAACATGTGCTGTTTCTGAAATCAATGTTGGAAATGAAGGGATGATAATTCCTAATCCAATTGAATCGAGACAAATCGTGATTAAAATAAAAATCAATGCGGATTTTGAATTTATTGTTTGCATGTAGTTTGAGAAAATATGAATAAAAAAAAATGCCCTTGAAAGGGCATTTAAATTTCTGGCGGAGAGTGAGGGATTCGAACCCCCGGTACCTCTCGGTACAACAGTTTTCAAGACTGCCGCAATCGACCACTCTGCCAACTCTCCGCGGCAAAAGTAGTAATACTTTGCGTATTGGCAAGTAAAAATTGAAAAAAAAATAACTTTTTTTATTTTGAATGTCGCATCTGTTTTGAAAACAAGTATTTAGCACTCGATAAAAATCTATTTTCAACCGTTTAATCAAAAGATCTACAATTCAACTTCTATTTTATTGGATTTCTTATCTTTACTTTTTTTAAATACACGATATGAATTTTCTTCGCTTTTTAATTGTTTTTTGGTTTATTGCTAGCAGTTCATTTGCTAAAAGTCAGGAATCAACTTTGCGTGCCTATTTAGATATGAAACAATTTTATGCGCCAGGATCGGGCGATTACATGGAATTTTACTTTCAGTTTATAGGTCCAACAATCAGCTATAAAGGTGTACAAGGTGGTTTACAAGGAGAATTAGCAATTTCATTACTTATTAAAGATGATAAAGGTCAAATTGCCAACCAGACAGCTTATCGTCTGCAAACGCCATTGATGCGCGATAGTATTGTGGAGGATTTTTATGAACTAAAACGTGTTCTTTTAAAGCCTGGAAATTATACTTTAGACATAAAATTTGAGGATTTAAATTCGAGCGCAAGTCCTGTTACAGCATCTCAAAAGTTTGTTGTAGATGCTACTGATGGAACGATCTTTACCTCTGACATTGAAGCAATAGAATACGCGTATAAAGGAGATGAAACGTCTTCATTTTATAAATCTGGATATACAATTATACCGCGATTAACAACATTTTATCCCAAAGAACTTTCTAAAATCCCTGTATATTTCGAATTATACAACACCAATTTGTTAGAAGATAGTGTTTGTGGTTTGAAACAGTCAATTGTAAATTTAGAAACAAACACAGAATTGAGTGATTATACTGTGTTCTCAAAATTAAAAACAGCAGCAGTACTTCCTCAATTAAAAACCGTTGACATTGCTAAAATCCCCACTGGAAAATATGCGATAAATTATACTTTGTTGTCAAGAAGTATGAAAGAATTAACAACGCAAACCTATAACTTTGAGCGAAGCAATGACATTGAACAGGTAATAGATTTTGATAATTTAGTGTTAGATCCTGCATTTCAAGCTTCTATATCCAATGACAGTGTTGCTTTTTACTTGGCGAGTTTATATCCAATTGCTAAAAATCAAGAATCACGCAATATTTCTGATGTATTAAAAACAAAAGATCTTCAAAAACAACGTCGCCACATTCAAGCGTTTTGGTTGGTGACGGCTCCCAAAAACACATACGAAGCATGGTTGAAATACAAAGGTCAAGTGCAATTAGTACAACGATTGTATTCTAATAATTTCCAAGATGGATTTGAAACAGATCGCGGACGTGTTTACCTGCAATACGGTTCACCTAGTTCATTAATTGTTCGTGAAACATCTGCTTCAGAGTATCCCTATGAAATTTGGCAATACAATAAAATTGGCATGTACAGTAATAGAAGATTTATATTTTACAATCCTGATTTAGTCAATAATACACACCGATTGTTGCACTCAGATATGTTGGGTGAGATTAAAAATCAAGGTTGGCAACAAGTATTAGTGAAACGTCATACAGATGCTGAAAACATCGATAATCCAAATGGGAAAGTGCAACGCCAGTTTGGAGATAATAGTAATGATTTGTTTCGTCAATATTAATTACTAATATTGCGCACTAAAAAAAACTGCATTGGATTCATTAGCGATTGTTATTTTAAATTGGAATGGAAAAGAATTTCTTGAGAAATTTCTGCCAAGTGTCGTTGCGTACTCTAATGGTTCTCAAATAATTGTTGCAGACAATGCTTCTACGGATGATTCTATAAGTTTTGTTCAAAAGTATTATCCAACAATTGAACTGATTAAAAATGATTCCAACGGTGGTTTTGCAAAAGGATATAACGATGCATTGAAACAGGTGAAATCTGATTTGTATTTGTTGTTGAACAGCGATATCGAAGTGACTGAAAATTGGTTAAAACCCCTGTTGGAAGTGATGAAAGATCCAACAGTAGCTGGATGTCAGCCAAAAATTTTATCTTATCAAAATAAAAATTATTTTGAGCATGCTGGTGCTTCAGGTGGTTATTTAGACCATAATTATTTTCCATTTTGTCGTGGACGCATTTTTAATAAATTTGAAAAAGACGAAGGACAATACGAAGGACAGGCTGAAGTATTCTGGGCAACAGGTGCAGCCTTATTAATTCGTGCTGAACTTTTTCACCATGTTAATGGTTTTGATGAAGCATTTTTTGCACACATGGAAGAAATCGATTTGTGTTGGAGAATAAAAAAAATAGGCTATAAATTTATGGTAGAACCTAAAAGTTTTATTTATCACGTAGGTGGAGGAACACTTCCTTACTTGTCGCCAAAAAAATCGTATTTAAACTTTAGAAACAGTTTGTTTATGTTGGTAAAAAACCACGAAGGAGCTTTGTTTCCGAAGTTGGTTTACAGAATGCTATTAGATGGACTTGCGGCTGTTCGCTTCATTGTATTGAGAGAATGGAAACATTTAGCAAGTGTATTCAATGCGCACATGGCTTTGTACAAACATTTACCGATTTTACTTCAACAACGGAAAGAAATCCAACAAAATAAAGGGATTACCAATAAAGCAGGATTATACCAAGGCAGTATTATTTGGGCACGTTATTTTAAAGGTGTTACCAAATTTAAATCCTTAAATCAACGTTTGTTTGATTCAAAATGATGTAAGGCTAATCGGTAACTATCTAAGCCAAAACCAAAAACACAACCAATTGCAACAGGTGAAATTAATGAAGTGTGACGAAATTCTTCGCGTGCAGTAATGTTCGAAATATGAACTTCAATAACGGGTGTTTGAATTGCTTCTACACAATCTCGGATTGCTACACTCGTATGCGTATAACCACCAGCATTTAATATAATTCCATCGACGTTAGCCTGTTGTAATTCATTGATGATTTCACCTTCTACATTCGATTGAATATAAATTAATTCAGTAGTTGTAGTTAATTTCAAGGCCTCAAAAAAGGTTTCAAAGCTTTCTGTGCCGTATATTTGTGGTGCGCGCGAACCTAGTAAGTTAAGATTCGGGCCATTAATGATTAAAATTTTCATACGCATGTTACATTGGGAACGCTATATTAAGGATTTTGTTTCGTTCTTGAAAATCGAAAAAGGATTAGCAGAGAATTCAATCTTTGCCTATCAGAATGATGTGCGTAAATTACAAGTGTTTTCTGAGGCACGTAATTTAGACGCGAAAGCCATTGAATACGCGCATTTACAAGAATTTATTTCCGTCCTTTTTGACTTGGGATTGCATGCTAGATCACAAGCAAGAATTATTAGCGGCATCAAACAATTTTTTGTTTTTTTATTAGTTGAAGATGAAATTAATGACGATCCGAGTGAATTATTGGAATTACCAAAAGTTGGACGCAAGCTTCCTGAAGTTTTAACCATTGAAGAAATTGATGCATTAATTCAAGCCATTGATCGAACAAAAGCAGAGAGTCAACGCAATATTGCAATTCTTGAAACATTGTACAGTTGTGGCTTGCGTGTTAGTGAATTAGTTAGTTTACGTTTTTCTGATTTGTACTTCGAAGAAGGTTTCATTCGTGTAATTGGAAAAGGAAATAAAGAACGCTTGGTTCCAGTTAGTAAATCCGTAGAAAAAGAGATAAATCGCTATAAAGCAGATGTGCGCGATCATCAAACTGTTCAACCAGGAAATGAAAACATCGTTTTTTTGAATCGAAGAGGAGCTAAATTAACCCGTGTAATGATATTTACGATAATTCGACAGTTGGCTGCTGCTATTGGTTTGAAAAAAACAATTTCACCACATACTTTTCGCCATTCTTTCGCGACACATTTAATTGAAGGAGGAGCCAATCTGAGAGCCATTCAAGACATGTTGGGACATGAAAGTATTACTACGACAGAAATATACACACATTTAGATCAACGATTCATTCGTGATGCAATCATCCGTTTTCATCCTAGAAATAGTTAATTTGATACTTATTTAAATTGATTCTTCACTTTATTTTATTGAATTTTGTAGCTGTTTTTGAGGGTTAAACGAAATTTTATGAAGCAGAAATTAGAGTTAATGGCACCTGCAGGTTCTTATGAATCACTCAGTGCAGCAATAAAAGCTGGAGCAAATTCAGTGTACTTTGGAGTTGAGCAATTAAATATGAGAACCAAATCCACACATAATTTTACACTTGAAGATTTGCCTAAAATTGCTTCATTATGTGCTGAAAATGGAATGAAAAGTTACTTAACGCTAAACACAATTGTTTATGATCACGATATTCAATTAATGAAACGAATAGTTGATTCTGCTAAAGAAAGTGGTATAACAGCAATAATTGCCTCTGACCATGCTGTGATGAATTATTGTCGTAAAATAAACATGGTAGTGCATATTTCGACTCAAGCTAATATTACCAATATAGAAACTGTTGAGTTTTATGCAGTTTTTGCGGATGTAATGGTTTTAGCAAGAGAATTAAGTTTACTGCAAGTACAAGCAATTAATAAAGAAATAGAACGTCGTGAAATCACAGGGCCTTCTGGAAACCTAGTTAGAACAGAGGTTTTTGGTCATGGAGCTTTATGTATGGCTGTATCTGGTAAATGTTATTTAAGTTTACACACAAATTACTCATCTGCTAATCGAGGCGCTTGCATTCAAAATTGCAGAAAAAGTTATGTAGTAATGGATAAAGATGAGGGAGTTGAATTTGAAGTTGACAATGAATTTATTATGTCTGCAAAAGACCTTTGTACAATTGATTTCATAGATAAAATTATTGATGCAGGTGTAACTGTTTTAAAAATAGAAGGAAGGGGTCGAAGTGCAGATTATGTATATACAACGACACAATGTTATCGTGAAGCAATCGATTCTTTTTCCAATAGTACATTTAATCTTGAAAAAGTTGAAGGTTGGAAAGAACGATTAAGTACAGTGTTTAATCGTGGTTTTTGGGATGGATATTACTTAGGACGAAAAATGGGGGAATGGAGTAATGATGCCGGTTCAAAAGCTACGAAACGTAAAGTATACATTGGTAAAGGAATGAAATTTTATGAAACAGCAGGTGTCGGTGAGTTTTTTATTGAGGCTCAAGGTGTAGAAGTTGGTGACGAATTGATTGTTACAGGACCTACAACTGGTGTTGTTGAACTTGTCCTACAAGAAATGCGTTGTGAAGATCTTTCCGTTAATTCTGTTAAACGAGGAGCTACAATTACATTTCCCATAAATGAAAAAATAAGACCTTCTGATAAATTGTATAAATTAATTCCTGTCATATGATTAGAGTTATTCAACACCGTCATAAATGTATAGGATGCAATGCCTGTGTTGAGGCTGACAAATTCCGTTGGCGTGTTTCTAAAAAAGATGGGAAATGCACACTTATTGGAGGTGTAGAAAAAAAAGGTTGGTTTTCTGTTTTAGTTGATAATGATGAATTACCGGCATTGGAGGCTGCAAAAATACATTGTCCAGTTAATATTATACGATACGAGCTACTTGATAAATAAAACTAAACCTTTAGATAGTCTTGATACATTTTTTTATTCCAAAAATAAAAGATAAATGCACAGCCGATAATTAAAACAGAATAAATTACCGCAGCACTATGCACATTTTTATACCATTCAGTATAGTTGATTAAAAGCCACATTACGGTTGAAACAATTCCAGCATAGACTAAAAATTTCGACATCATTAATCCAAAGTATCGATTGAATCGGTGAATATCTTTCGGGAATTTATAAAAAATAGCTGGCCAACTTTCTTTTTTCCCTAAGTATAAATACGCCACAAAATTACTGAATGAATATTCTTTTTTAGAAGGGATAAGTGAAATTGGTTTGAAAATAACTAAGAAATAACAATAAAGTGAATAAAAAGTTAGCAGTCCAATTGTTACTAACAAAGGCGTCCAATTCATTCCTAAAACAGCAACCAATGGATTACTTTCTTTCGATAAATCAGGTGTTAAATTGTGAGTGCAATAAGCATCATATGCTCTCGAAAACAGTATCCAAGCTGAAATTAAGATAAAAGTAGCCGTTTTTTTCATAGTTTAATAAAGTTTCTATTAAGAATGCCTTTGTTAGAAATCACTGATAAAAAATACGTACCAGGTAAAAGTGACTCTACGTTTAAGGTTGCTTCATTCGCTTCATTTACAGAAGTTTGTAGAACAATTTTACCAAAAATTGTAGAAATTACAAATGTTTTAAATGTTAAATTTTCAGAATGAATCGAAATGCTTTGATTTGTTGGATTGGGAGTAAGTGTCAAATTGTATGATTCATTCAATGTTTCTATATGATTGGTGAGAGAATTGATGTAAGGTTGAAGGAAATTTGAAAGATTCAACGTGTGAAGTTTTTGAGGTATTGTAGCCAAAGCATTAGAAAAATGTTCATTTGATACGTAATAATCGATTCCATTTTCGGAAGTAATACCTTCTGTCTGGTGAAAAGGTAAATTGAGTCCTACTTTTCGTTTGTTGCCACTTTCAAAATTTGTTCCTTGAAAATCATATAAAAGATACAGAAAAGGTTGAAGCAAACTACTGTATCCAATTAAGGTAATCAAACGTTTTTCTTCTTGATAATTAGCACCTGTAATTAATCCGTTAACAGGAATCGTTGCTTTCAATTGCGCACTATATGTTCCTGGAATTTTTGGTAATACATAAATTGTTGACTGTTGATTGAGCCATTGTTTAGTAAAAAGATAAATGCTATCAGATGATACAATAAATGCTTCACAATCAAAATTGGTATTGTTTCCACTTGTTGCAGTAAAATCTGTTTGATTTGAATACGTAAACCATATCGTGTCAACCGAAATAACTGAAGTAAACAAGCTATTTTTGGCGATTCGAAGAATGTGTAAATCTGTTCGATTGCCACTTGAATTGTTTCCAAAATCTCCAATGTAAATATAGTTTGCATCTTGTGTTATTTCTTCCCAATCCGTATTGGTGCAATTCAAAATGGATTGAGTAGTTATTAGGGAAGCATCATTTGGATTGAGTTGATATAAATTGAGATCGTTGTTATCGTTATGTGTCCAAATTGCATTGTTGTAATAAATCAACCCTGAACTTTCTTGTAAACTTGCAGGTAAATCCAACGAATTAATGACGTTAACTGAAGTAGTTGGATACGAACAGCTTCCATCGTTTAGTTGAGCTGCAGCATTATAATTTATAGCTAAAGGATCTGTACAACCAGTAAGTTGCGCATTTAATTGTTGAACACTTAAAACAATCAAACAAACTAAAAACACAAACTTTAACATGAAGTATTCAATGTGTTGAAATTTAGAATTATAGGATTAATTTTCCGTACAAATCATAATGATCAGCAGAGGTAATGTTAACCATTGAAAAGTCACCAATTCTTAAAAATCCATCTGCTTTTTTCACCAATACTTCATTGTCAACTTCAGGTGAATCAAATTCTGTACGACCAATGAAATAATCACCTTCTGCACGATCAAACAAAACTTTGAAATCCTTACCAACTTTTAATTGGTTCAAATCGTAACTAATTCCTGATTGCAATTCCATAATTAGATCTGCACGTTCTTTTTTTACTTTCGCTGAAACAGTATCTTCAAATGAATAAGCATGTGTATTTTCTTCGTGAGAATAGGTAAAGATTCCTAAACGATCAAAACGACTGCGCTCAACCCAATCATACATTTCTTGAAAATCAGCTGCTGTTTCTCCAGGATATCCTGCGATTAATGTCGTACGCAAAGCAATTCCTGGAACTTTTTCTCGAATCGTAGCAATTAATTCTTCTGTTTTTTCACGGGTAATTCCACGACGCATCGCTTGTAAAATCTTTGTTGATCCATGTTGCAAAGGCATGTCCAAATAATTGCAGACATTTGAACGTTCGCGCATCACATCCAATACATCCATTGGAAATCCAGCTGGAAATGCATAATGCAAACGAATCCATTCGATTCCTTCAATATCAGCCAAACGATTGATCAAATCAGAAAGCGCTCTTTTTTTGTAAAGATCTAATCCATAGTATGTTAAATCTTGTGCGATTAACATTAATTCACGCACACCTTTAGCAGCTAAACCTTTTGCTTGTGCGACTAAATCTTCAATAGGAGTTGAAATATTTTTACCTCGCATGATTGGAATCGCACAAAATGAACACGGACGATCGCAACCTTCAGCTATTTTAAAATAGGCGTAATGGTTGGGTGTTGTCAATAAACGTTCACCAACCAACTCATGTTTGTAATCAGCTTTTAATGTTTTTAACAAACGAGGTAAATCACGTGTGCCAAAAAATGCATCTACTTCAGGAATTTCTTTTTCTAAGTCGTCTTTGTAACGCTCAGATAAACAGCCTGTAACGTAAACTTTATCAACCATTCCGTCTGCTTTTGCTTCAGCATAGCGAATAATTGTATCAATTGATTCTTGTTTAGCATTGTCTATGAAACCACATGTGTTGATGATCACAATTTCTGCATCATCATCCATGGATTCATGCTCCACGTCAAAATTATTTGCTTTTAATTGCGCCATTAATACTTCTGAATCAAAGATGTTTTTAGAGCAACCAAGGGTTACAACATTAACTTTGTTTTTTTTCAGTGTTTTTGTTTTCATATCAATTTTTCTACCTGTTTACCCTTGATATCGTCTTAAAATAGAATGAATCAAGATGGTGCAAATTTACGTAAACTAATAGCAGTATCAAATTTTAGCGAATAAAATCGTATATTTGTTTGGACTTAATATAGGTTTGAAAAGTTGTTTTTTTAAAAAAATCACTTCAATTATTAAAATGAAACCATCATAATGTTAGACTTATAAAATGAAAAAAATAGTATTTATTACAGCGTTGTTAATTATCTCAAGTTGTTCGGTTAGTAAAAATAATCCAACAGAAAACGTAACCATGAACGAAAAGAAAGTGAATACACGAAATTTGGTTGCAATACTTGGTGAAACAAAAATTCAATCTAAAGAGTTCACCGTAAATAATGCGGTTGTTAATGGAAATATTCTTGAAATTGAAGTCAGTTATTATGGATCTTGTCAAGCGCATGATTTTATTTGTACAGGTTCGACTATGATTTCAAAATCGTTTCCACCAATTCGTTCAATACAATTGGTTCATTATGGAAAAGAAGATTCATGCAAAGAATTAGTTACAGAAGTATTAAAAATAGACATCACTGCATTTGCATACAAAAAAGAAGATGGTAGTCAAATTAAATTGAATTTATCGGGTTGGCAAGAACAATTAACGTATACATATTCAGCTAAAAATGCCCCAAAAAAAGTACAACAACACCTTGATTCAAAAGGATTACAAGTAGAGAAAAAGAAATGAAAAATGTTATTGCTCAATTACGCTTATTTTCTGTTTTAGAAGGCGTGTCTTATATTGTTTTATTTTCAAACATGTTGTTGGTTAAGCCCTTCAATTTAGAGTTATACCGTAAATTATTGTATCCAATTGGTATGACACACGGAATTTTGTTTGTAATTTATTTAGGCTTGGTCTTGATTTGTACCTTCCAATACAAATGGTCATTTTCTAAAATGACATTATTAATGCTTGTTTCTTTCTTGCCTTTTGGTACATTTTGGTCTGAAAAGAAACTTTTAAGAAATGTGAATTAATACCATGAACGATACACGAAAATTAATCGAAGTTTGTTACACGCCTGGTGAATACGAATATTTCAAAGGAAGTTATGAGATTGTAGTCGTTATTGATGTATTAAGAGCAACTTCAGCCATTTGTGCTGCTTTTGATAATGGCATTGCATCTATTATTCCTGTCCCAACTGTTGAAGAGGCATGGAAATACAAGAAAAAAGGATTTTTAGCAGGTGCTGAGCGCAAGGGGCAAATTGTAGAAGGATTTGATTTTGGGAATTCTCCATTTTCATACATGAATCCTGATTTTAAAGGAAAAGATGTTGTGTTAACTACAACGAATGGAACTAAATCACTAGACGTGGCAAAAGATGCTGAAGTTGTAGTAGTAGGTTCCTTTTTAAATTTAGATTTCTTATCGAAATGGTTAGAAAAGCAGGATAAGAACATTTTATGTTTGTGTTCCGGATGGCAAGATAAATTTAATCTGGAGGATACAATTTGTGCGGGAGCAATTGCAGATTATTTGATTTCAACAGGAAATTTCACGTCTGTAGAAGATTCATCCATCGCAGCAAAATATTTGTATCAATCTGCAAAAGATAATTATTTTGGATACTTAAAATCGAGTTCGCACCGAAGAAGATTAAAAAATTTAAATTTAAACGAAGACATCAAATATTGTTTAACACCCAATCAAACAAATGTTATACCGATCTTAAAAAATGGCAAATTGGTCAATTTATAAACTGATTGCAATTAGTACGTTATCACTCTTATTTGCTTTCGAAACCACTTTTACTGATCATTCAGCAAAATGGGGATTTTATGGACATCAACGCATCAATCGAGTGGCAGTTTTTACCTTGCCTCCAGAAATGTTTGGGTTCTATAAAGAACATATTGAGTTCTTGACAGAACATGCTGTTGATCCCGATAAACGACGCTATGCAGTTGAAGGCGAAGCACAACGACATTACATTGATTTAGATCATTATTACAAACAAGGTGAAAATCCGTTTGAAATCATTCCTCGAAATTGGTACAAGGCCATTGAGAAATTTTCGGAAGATACGTTGCAGGCCTATGGGATTGTTCCATGGCACATTTCGATTATGAAATTAAAATTACAAAAAGCTTTTGAAGCAAAGAATGTAGATTTAATATTGAAGTATTCTGCTGATTTAGGTCATTACATTGGAGATGCACACGTGCCTTTGCATACAACAGAAAATTACAATGGACAGTTGAC